>JAPWJW010000002.1:0-677500 GCA_028283825.1 Azospirillaceae bacterium
CGATGTTGCCGACCGTGTGGCTGGCCACGTTGATCGCATCGGCCAGGCTGACCGCCCCCGCGGCGAACACCACGTTGGCGGATGTGTTGCTGATCGTGCCGCCGCTGAACAGGCCCACCGTGCCATTGCTGCCGCCGGTGATGCTGAGGTCGCCCGACGACAGGTTGGTGATGCTGCCCACGATGGTGCCGCTGTTGGCCAAGGCCCCCAGCGTGCCGGTCGAGGCGATGTACAGCGCCGACAGACCCCCGGCGGTGTTGCCCAGGGTGCCGGTCACGACCAGCGTGCCGTAGCTGGCGCCGATGTAGTCGTTGGCCGCCACCGCCAGCAGGCTGGTGCCGCTGGTGGTGCCGGTGGCGTCCAGGCCCGTCAGGCCGCTGGTGACGGTGGCGCCCGTGTAGCTGGACCCCGCACCGCCCGTGATCATCGTCACGCTGTCGCCGACCAGGTAGTTGCCCACACTGGCCAGGCCCGCCGACACCGTGCCACCGCTCACCAGCGCCGGGCCGCTGACCGTCAGCACATGGCCGCCCACAGTCAGCGTGCCCGCACTCTGGGCATAGGTGCCGCTGACCGCCACGTCATTGGTCAGGTTGAGGCTGGCGCCGATGTTGCTGACCGTGTGCGTCCCGCCCACATCGATGGCGTCGCCCAGGGCAACCGCCCCGCCGGCGAACACCACGTTGGCCCCGGTGTTGGCGATGGTGCCGCCGGTGAACACACCCACCACGCTGCCGCTGCCGCCGGTGATGCTGAGGTCGCCCGACGACAGGTTGGTGATGTTGCCGGCGATGGTGCCGCTGTTGGCCAAGGCCCCCAGCGTGCCCGTGCGGGCGATGTACAGCGCCGTGGCACCCCCGGCCGTGTTGGCCAGCGTGCCGGTGATGGCCAGCGTGCCGTAGGCCCCGCCGATGTAGTCGTTGGCAGCCACCGCCAGCAGGTTGGTGCCGCTGGTGGTGCCGGTGGCGTCCAGGCCCGTCAGGCCGCTGGTGACGGTGGCCCCCGTATAGCTGCTGCCCTCGCCGCCCTGGATCAGGGTGACGCCGTCACCCACCAGGTAGTTGGCCGTCCCGCTCAGGCCGGCATCGACCAGGCCGCCCGTCACCACCGCCGCCCCGCTGACGCTCAGCACATGGCCCGCCACGCTCAGCGTGCCCGCACTCTGGCTGTAGGCCCCGGTGACGCTGACGTCATTCGCCAGCGTCAGGCTGGCGCCGCTGTTGCTGACCGTGTGGCCGCTCACGTCGATGGCGTCGCCCAGGCTGACCGCGCCCGACGCGAAGGTCAGGTTGGACAGGCTGTTGTGGATCGTGCCGCCGGAGAAGCTGCCCACCGTGCCGCCGGTGCCACCGGTGATCACCAGGTCGTTGGCGCTGGCGTTGACCACGTTGCCGATGATGGTCCCGCTGTTGGCCAGCGTGCCCAGGCTGCCGGCGCTGGTGATCATCACCGCCGTCGGCGCATTGATGGTGCCGCTGTTGGTCAGCGTGCCCAGCGTGCCGCTGACGTAATCGCTCAGCAGGGTCAGCAGCAGGTCGGTCGACGTCCCGTTGGTGCCGGTGCCCAGCGTGGCGCTGAAGCCCGTGGCCGCCGCCGCCAGGTTGCTGGTCGTCAGGGTCCCGCCCACCTCGGCGATGGTGTAGCTCTGCCCCGCGATCAGGTTGCTGCCCGTCAGCGCCGTCACCGCCACCGTGCCGCCGCTGAACGCCGCGTCGCCGCTGACCAGCAGCTCACCCGCCGTGCCGCTGCCGATGCCCATCGCCAGCGTGCCGTCGCTCTGCGCGTAGTTGCCCGTCACGCTGACCACGCTGGTCAGCAGGACGCTGGCCCCGCTGTTGACCAGCGTGCCCGTGCCCACATTGACCGCGTCGTTCAGCAGGATGTTGCCCGAGGCCAGCACCACGTTGGCGCCAGTGCTGGTGATCGTCCCCTGCGCCCCGGCCAGGCCGGTCAGGGTGCCCGTCACCGTGCCCGTACCGCCGGTGAAGGTCAGCGCGTTGGCGCTGGTGTTCACCACCGCGCCGGCGATGGTGCCGCTGTTGGCGATCGTGCCGATGCTGCCGCTGGTGTACAGCGCCGTGACACCCGTGATCACACCGCCGTTGGACAGGCTGGCGATGGTGCCGACGTTGGCCAGCGCCTGGCCGGAGACCGTGTTGGTGGCGCTGATCAGCCCGCTGTTGTCCACGCTGGCGATGCTGCCGCTGTTGTACAGGCCGTAGAACACGCTGCTGATGGTGCCCGTGCCCTGGTTGATCACCGCCCCGATCAGGCCGGCGTTGTTCAGCCCCGCCGCGTTGATCTCCGGCTCATCCAGCAGGCTGCCGCTGTTCAGCACCGTGCCGATGACGCCCTGGTTGTACAGCCCGATCACCCCCGTGGCCGTGCCGCTGTTGCTCACCAGGCCGATGCTGCCCAGGTTGTCGATGCCGTAGCGCGAGCCGCTCAGCACACCGCTGTTGGACAGCGTGCCGATGCTGCCCGCACTGGCGATGTAGGCCGCCGTCAGCACGCCGGCGATGGTGCCGCTGTTGTTCAGGGTCCCCAGCGTGCCGCCGATGTAGTCGTTGCTGGCCGCCAGCACCAGGTCCACGTTGGACCCCACGGTGGCCACTCCGCTGCCCAGGGTCAGGCCGGTGACGGTGGAGGTGACGCTGACCCCGCTGTAGCTGGACCCCGCACCGCCCTGCACCAGCACCACGCCCGTGCTGCTGCCCACGATGTAGTTCAGCGTCGGGTCCACGCTGGTGCTGACCGTGCCGCCGCTGATGCTGGCAACACCGCTGACCACCGCCGCGTACGTGCCCAGCACCAGCGTGCCGCTGGCCTGGCTGTAGTTGCCCGTGATGCTCAGCGTGCCGGCCAGCACCAGGCTGGCCCCGCTGTTCACCACCGTGTGGCTGCCCACGCTGATCGCGTCGCCCACCACCTGGGCCCCGCCCGCGAACACCACGTTGCTGGCCGTGTTGCTGATGGTGCCGCCCGTGAGATTGCCGCCGCTGCCGGCCACCACCAGGTCGCCCGACGACAGGTTGGTGATGTTGCCAGCGATGGTGCCGCTGTTGGCGATCGTGCCCAGCGTGGCCGTGGCCGCGTTGTAGATGGCCGTGACGCCGCTGATCAGGCCCTGGTTCGCCAGCGTGCCGATCACGCCGCTGCCGCTGTTGCTGATGCCGATGGCGGAACCGGTGATGGTCCCCAGCAGCGTGCCGAAGCCGATGTTGCCCAGCGCACTGATCGAGCCGGTGTTGTTGACACCGATGGAACCGGAGACCAGGCCCGCGTTCTGCACGATGGTCATGCTGCCGGCGTTGTTCAGGCCCGCCGTCACACCCGTCATGGTCCCGGCATTGCCCAGGCCGAAGAGCGTGCCCTGGTTGTCGACCGCCGCCCCGGTCGTGCCCAGGATGGTGCCGTAGCTGGTCAGCGTGCCGAGGTAGCCCGCATTGGCGATGCCCACCGCACCCGCCATCAGGCCGGGGCTCACCACCGTGCCCAGCGTCCCGTTCAGGATGCTGGTGATGCTACCCAGGTTGCTCACCGCCGCGCTGGAACCCAGCACCGTGCCGCTGTTGGACAGCGTGCCCAGCGTGCCGGTGCTGGCGACGTACACACCCGCCGTCGCGTTGCTGCCCAGGGTGCCGGTGTTGGTGATGCCCGCCAGGCTGTCACCGACATAATCGCTGGTCAGCACGGCGCGCAGCAGGCTGACCAGGCTGCCGGAACCGCCGCCCGAGCCCTCGCCCAGCGAGACCACGGTGTTGCCCAGCGTGGCGCCGACATGCGCCCCCAGGATCTGCGCCGCGGCACCGGTGTAGCTGGACAGGGTCGAGCCCTGGACCAGGTCCACCGTCTGGCCCGCCAGGTAATGACTGCCGGACGACAGGCTGGCCGCCACCGTGCCGCCGCTGATGCTGGCCGCACCGCTGACCACCAGCTCGCTGCCGGTGTTGAGGGCCAGGACACCCGATGCCTGGCTGTAGTTGCCGGTGACGCTGACGATGCTCGCCAGCAGGACGCTGGCGCCGCTGTTGGCCAGCGTGCCGGTGCCGACGTTGACCGCGTCGTTGAGCAACAGGGCGCCGCTGGCCAGCACCACGCTGGCGAGCGTGCTGGTGATGGTGCCCTGGCCCGACTGACCGGTCAGCGTGCCCACCGTGGTGCCCGTGCCGCCGGTGATGGTCAGCGCGTTGGCGCTGTTGTTGGTGATGTTGCCCTGGATCAGGCCGCTGTTGGCCAGCACACCCAGGGTGCCGGTCGAGGCGATGTACACCGCCGTGGCCGCACTCAGGGTGCCGGTGTTGGACAGCGTGCCGATGCTGCCGCCGACATAGTCGTTGTTGACCGACAGCAGGAAGGTGTTGCCGCTGATGCTGCCCGCCGCACCCAGGCCGGCCACGCCCGCAACCGCCGCCGTGGCGCCGGTGTAGCTGGACCCCGCCCCACCCTGCACCAGGGTGTAGGCGCTGCCCACCAGGTACACGCCCGTGGCCGACAGGCTGGCCAGCACCGTGCCGCCAGTGATGCTGGCCGCCCCCGTCACCACCAGCCGGCTGACGCCGGGGTTGACCGACAGCGTGCCCGAGACCTGGCTGTAGTTGCCCGTCACCGTCACGGTGCCGCCCAGCCCCAGGCTGGCGCCGCTGTTGACCACCGTGTGGCTGCCCACGTTGAGCTGGTCGGCCAGGAGCTGGCTGCCGCCCGCGAACACCACGTTGGAGGCGGTGTTGCTGATGGTGCCACCGGTCAGTGTGCCGCCGCTGCCGGCCAGCACCAGGTCGGCCGACGACAGGTTGGTGATGTTGCCGGCAATGGTGCCGCTGTTGGCGATGGTGCCCAGCGTGGCCGTGGCCGCGTTGTAGATGGCCGTGACGCCGCTGATCAGGCCCGCGTTCGCCAGCGTGCCGATCACGCCGCTGCCGCTGTTGCGGATGCCCGTCGCCGACCCGACGATGCTGCCCAGCAGCGTGCCGAAGCCGATGTTGCCCAGCGCACTGATCGTGCCGGTGTTGTTGACACCGATGGAGCCGGAGACCAGGCCCGCGTTCTGGACGATGGTCATGCTGCCGGCATTGTTCAGGCCCGCCGTCACGCCCGTCATGGTGCCGGCGTTGCCCAGGCCGAAGAGCGTGCCCTGGTTGTCGACCGCCGCCCCCGTCGTGCCCAGGATGGTGGCGTAGTTGGTCAGCGTGCCGAGGTAGCCCGCATTGGCGATGCCCACCGCACCCGCCATCAGGCCGGGGCTCACCGCCGTGCCCAAGGTGCCGTTCAGGATGCTGGTGATGCTGCCCAGATTGCTCAGCGCGGCACTGGCGCCCAGCAGCGTGCCGCTGTTGAACAGCGTGCCCAGCGTGCCCGTGGCCGCCACATAGACCGCGTAGTCGGCGCTGATGCTGCCGGTGTTGGCGATGCTGGCCAGGCTGCCGCCGACATAGTCGTTCAGGCCCAGGACCACCAGGTTGGTGCCGCTGGTGGTGCCGCCCACCGCCAGGCCGGCCACGTTGCCGACCGCGACCGCAGCACCGCTGTAGCTGGAACCGGCGCCGCCCGCCACCAGGGTGGTGGAACTGGCCACACCCGCCAGGTAGTTGGTGGTGCTGGACAGGCTGGCCGTCACCGTGCCGCCGGTGATGCTGGCGGCACCGCTGACCACCAGCTGGCTGGCGCCAAGGCCCAAGGTGCCGGCCGACTGGCTGTAGCCGCCGCTGACCGAGACGATGCTGGTCAGCAGGACGTTGGCGCCGCCGTTGACCAGGGTGCCGGTGCCGACATTGATGGCGTCGTTCAGCACCAGGTTGCCGGACGCCAGCACCACGTTGGCGAGCGTGCTGGTGATGGTGCCCTGGCCCGACTGGCCCGTCAGCGTGCCCACCGTGGTGCCGCTGCCGCCGCTGATGGTCAGCGCGTTGGCGCTGTTGTTGATGACATTGCCCTGGATGACACCGGTGTTCACCAGCGTTCCCAGGTTGCCGGTCGAGGCGATGTAGACCGCCGTGGCAGCACTCAGGGTGCCGGTGTTGGACAGCGTGCCGATGCTGCCGCCGACATAGTCGTTGCTGACCGACAGCAGGAAGGTGTTGCCGCTGATGCTGCCCACCGCACTCAGGCCCGCCACGCCCGAGACCGTCGCCGTGGCGCCGGTGTAGCTGGACCCCGCCCCGCCCTGCACCAGGGTGTAGGCGCTGCCCACCAGGTACACGCCCGTGGCCGACAGGCTGGCCAGCACCGTGCCGCCGCTGATGCTGGCCGCCCCCGTCACCACCAGCTGGCTGACGCCGGGGTTGACCGACAGCGTGCCCGCCGTCTGGCTGTAGCCACCCGTCACCGTCACGTTGCCGCCCAGGACCAGGCTGGCGCCCGTGTTGCTGACCGTGCGGCTGCCGACGTTGAGCTGGTCGTTGAGGTACAGGGCGCCCGAGGTGAAGACCACGTTGGACAGGGTGTTGTAAATCGTCCCCATGCCCACAGCACCCGTCAGGGTGCCCACCGTGCCGCTGGAGCCGCCGCCGATGGAAAGGTCGCTGGTGCCGTAGTTCTCGATATTGCCGCGGATCAGGCCGCTGTTGACCAGCGTGCCGACCCGGCCGGCACCGGTCAGCAGCAGGGCGTCGCCCTGGGCGTTGATGGTGCCGCTGTTGGACAGCGTGCCGATGGTGCCGCCGCCCAGCCAGATGGCCGTGTGGTTGCCGATCAGCCCGCTGTTGGTCAGCACGTTGATCAGGCCGGCGTTGGCGATGCCGGTGGCATAGCTGTCGCTGGTGGACTTGATGGTGCCGCTGTTGTTCAGCACACCGATGGTGCCGCCGGCGTTGTTCGACAGGCCGGGCGCCGGACCGGTGATCAGGCCGGCGTTGTTGATGGTGCCGATGACGCCGTTGATGTTGGCCAGGCCGCCGCCATAGGTCGCGGTGCCCTGGATGGTGGCGCCCAGGCTGTTGGTGATGGTGCCAATGGTGCCGCTGTTGTTGGCCAGGCCATAACCGCTGTTGCTGCCCGCACCGCTGATCAGGCCGCTGTTGCTGACCGTGCCGACGGTGCCCTGGATGCGCACGCCGTAGGCCGTCTGGCCGCCGACACCCGCCAGCGTGCCGCTGTTGACCAGGGTGCCCAGACTGCCGGTGTTGTAAGCCACGAACAGCGCCGTCTGCGCGCTGGCGATGGTGCCGGTGTTGCCCAGGCTGGCCAGGACCGTGCCGACATAGTCGTTCACGCTGGTGGCCAGCAGGTTGGTGCCGGCCGTGGTGCCGGTCAGCACCACCGGGAACAGCGCCGACTGCACGGTAACGCCGGTGTAGCTGGACCCGGTGCCGCCCGCCACCAGGGTGGGGCCAGCCTGGCCCACCAGGTAGTTGGCGTTGGAGGCCAGGTTGGTCACCACCGTGCCGCCGCTCAGCGCCGCCGCCCCCGTGACCGACAGGCGCGTGCCCGTCGCCAGCGTCAGCGTGCCCGCCGACTGGGCGTAGTTGCCGCTGACCGTGATGATGGTGTTCAGCGCCACCGAGGCGCCGCTGTTGACCAGGGTGTGACCGGTGACCACCACCCGGTCGTTCAGCACCAGGTTGCCCGAGGCCAGGGTCACGTCGGCGCCGGTGGCGGTCAGCGTGCCCAGGCCGCTGTAGCCGGTCAGGGTGCCCACGGTCGTGCCCGTGCCGCCCTGGATGACCAGGGCCGCCGTGCCGACGTTGGTGATGTTGCCGGCGATGGTGCCGCTGTTGACCAGCGTGCCCAGGGTGGCGCCGGTGTCGATGTACAGCGCCTGCGAGGCCGCCGTCAGCAGGCCGGCGTTGACCAGCGTGCCCAGCTGGCCGCTGGTATAGATGCCCAGGCTGGCGCCGCTGATGGTGCCGCTGTTGGCCAGGACGCCGATGGTCCCGACGTTGTTCACCGCCGTGCTGCCGCCTTGGATGCGGCCGCTGTTGAGGATGGTGCCGATGCTGCCCTGGTTGGTCAGGGCGTAGTAGGCGCCCAGGGTGCCGGTGTTGTTGAACGTGCCGAGATTGCCGCCGGTGCCCACCACCACGGCGTTGTTGCCACCGATGCTGCCGGCATTGGCCAGGCTGCCCAGGCTGCCGCCGACATAATCGTTGGTGATGCCCAGCAGCAGGTCGACGTTGCCGCCCACGGTGGCGGTGGACGTGATGCTCTGCACCGCCGACACCCCCACCAGGGTGACCGCCTGGCCGGTGTAGGCGGAGGCCGCCCCGCCCTGCACCAGGGTGTAGCTCTCACCCGCCAGGTAGTTGGCGCCGCTGTTCAAGGTGCCGCGCACCGTGCCGCCCGTCAGGCTGGCCGTGCCGCTGACCGCCAGCAGGCCGCTGCCCACACTGACGCCGATGGTGCCGGTGGCCTGGCGGAAGTTGCCGGTGACGCTGACGGTGCCGGGCAGCGTCAGGGTGCCGCCGTTGTTGATGACCGTGTTGGAACCGACGTTGAATTGGTCGTTCAGCACCAGGCCGCCCGACAGCACCACATTGCCGCCGGTATTGCTGATGAGGCCCTGGTTGGTCAGGGTGCCGGTCAGCGTGCCGTAGCGGGTGCCGGTGTCGCCCACGATGGTCAGGGCGCCAACCGCGCTGTTGACGATGTTGCCGGCCACCACGCCGGTGTTGACCAGGGTGCCCAGGGTGCCGCCGCTGGCGATGGAGATGGCCGTGGCGCCGCCGATGACGGTGATGGTGCCCCGCGTGTTGGACAGGGTGCCGATGATGCCGGCGTCATAGACCGCAGGCCCCGCCGTGCCCACCAGGGTGGCCAGCGTGCTGTTGTTGGCGAAGGCCACCAGGGTGCCGGTGGACGCCACGTAAAGGGCCGTCGCGGCGCTCAGCAGCGTGGTGTTGTTGGCGCCCGACAGGCTGCCGCCGATGTAGTCGTTCTGATAGGCCAGCAGCAGGCTGTTGCCGCTGACCGTGCCGCCCGTGGCCAGGCCGGTGACGCCGCCGCCGGAAACGGCGACGCCGGTATAGTTGGACCCGGTGCCGCCGGCCACCAGGGTGGTGGCCGCCTGGGTGACCAGGTAATAGCCGGTCGCGGACAAGGTGGACACGACCGTGCCGCCCGTCAGGGACGCCGCCCCGCTGACCGCCAGTTGGGCACCGCTGGCCAGCGCCAGCGTGCCGGTGGCCTGGCTGTAGTTGCCGGTGACGCTGACGATGCTGTTCAGTTGCACCGAGGCGCCATTGTTGACCAGCGTGCCGCTGCCGACATTGACCGCGTCGCCCAGCACCAGGCTGCCCGAGGCCAGGGCCACGTTGGCCAGCGTGCTGGTGATGGTGCCGCCGGTGTAGGTGCCGGCGACCGTGCCGCCGCCCAAGGTCAGCGCATTGGCCGACTGGTTCAGGATGTTGCCGCTGATGGTGCCGCTGTTGGCTACCAGGCCCAGGGTACCGCCCGCGGCCACCTGCACCGCGATGGAACCGGTGATCGTGCCGGTGTTGGCCAGGGTCCCCAGCGTGCCGGTGCTGGCGACATAGACCGCGCCGGTGTTGGCGTTATTGTAGGTCAGCGAACCGGCGTTGCTGAGGGTCGCCTGGCTGCCGCCGACATAGTCGTTGCCGACCACCGCCAGCAGGTTGTTGCCGGCGACGCTGCCCGTCAGGCCCAGGCCGGTGATGCCGCCGCCCGCCACCACCGTGGCGTTGTAGCTGGAGCCCGTGCCGCCGGCCACCAGGGTGACGTTGCTGCCGCCCACCACATAGTTGCTGGTGGCGCTGAAGCCGCTGGAGGTGACGGTGCCCACCGTGATGTTGGCGGCACCCGAAACCGTCAGCACGGCACCACTGGCCAGGACCAGCGTGCCCGTGGCCCCTTGGGCATAAGCGCCGGTGATGCTGACGCTGTTGGCCAGGCGCAGCGAGGCGCCGGCGTTGGTCACCGTCTGGCCGGTGGCGGTGATGTTGTCGTTCAGCAACAGGTTGCCGCTGCTGAACAGCAGGCCGGCCGCCGTGTTGGTGATCAGGCCCTTGTCGGCGCTGCCCAGGCCGCCGCTGCTGCCGGTCAGCGTGCCCACCGTGCTGCCGGCGCCGCCGCTGATGGTCAGGACGCGGGCCGCCGCGTTGGTGATGGTGCCGGCGATGGTGCCGCTGTTGGCGATGCCGCCCAGCGTGCCGCTGGACGCGTTGAAGATGGCCTGGCTGCCGCTGATCAGCCCGCTGTTGATCAGCGTGCCGATGCTGCCGGCGTTGAAGATGCCGGACGACCCACCGCTGATGACGGCACCCGCCGCGTTCACGACGGTGCCGATGCCGCCACCCATGCCGTTGATCAGGCCGCTGTACAGGCTGCCGACGATGGTGCCGCTGTTGCTGATCAGACTGATGGGGCCGGCGTTGTTGATGGCGGTGTTGTTGGCCGACAGGGTGGCGCCGGCGGCGTTGATCAGCGTGCCGAGGGTGGCACCGGAGTAGCCGACATAAGCCTCGGCCCCACCATTGATCGTGCCGTTGTTGACCAGCGTGCCGATGCTGGCGTTGGACCAGACGCCGGTGCTGCCGCCATTGATCAGGCCGTTGTTGGTCAGGGTGGCGATGAACCCCTGGTTATGGACGCCGCTGCGGGCGCCGCCGGCAATGGTGCCAGCGTTGGTCAGCGCCGTGATGGTGCCGCCGGCATAGTTCTCAACGCCGGTGTAATCGTCGCGGATCACGGCGCCGGTGTTGTTGGTCAGCGTGCCGATGGTGCCGCTGTTGAAGAGGGCGACCTGGTAGGCGTGGGTGTCCAACACCGTGACGCTGCCGGGCATCGTGCCGCTGATGATGCTGGCGTTGGTCAGCGCATCAATCGTGCCGCCGACGTTGGCGATGGCGGCCACCACGTTGTAGCCGGTGCCGATGGAGTTGGTGATGAGGCCGTTGACGGCGATCACGCCGCTGTTGGACAGGGTGGTGATGCTGCCCTGGTTCTGCACGCCGGCGATGACGTTATAGGTATGGGCGCTGATGGTGCCCGAGGCGGCGATGGTGCCGCCGCTGGCGTTGGTCAGCGCATTCACAGTGCCGGAGTTCGCGACGCCGGCCACCACATTATGGCCGTTGCTCATGGTGCCGGTGGGATCGCTGATACTGCCGGTGGCGGTGATCACGCCGCTGTTGGACAGGGTGGTGATGGTGCCGCCGTTCTGCACACCGGCAATGACGTTGTAGGTATAGGCGCTGATGGTGCCCGAGGCGGCGATGGTGCCGCTGTTGGTCAGCGTGCCGATGGTGGCGTGGTTGACGACGCCGGCAGCACCGCTGCTGCCATTGGAGGCGGTGCCGGTGATCAGCCCGGCGTTGGCGATGGTGGACAGCAGGCCGCTGTTGTAGATGCCGTAGCCGCCGGCGATGGTGCCGGACGCCTGGTTGTTCACCAGGGTGATGGTGTTGCCGTTGTAGATGCCCGAGTTGGGCAGGCTGTCCTGGATCAGGCCGCTGTTGTCGATGGTGCCGATGACGCCGGAGAAGTTGCCGATACCCACCCGGCCGGCGATGGTGCCGCTGTTGACCAGCGTGCCGATGCTGGCCACCAGCGTGCCGGACGACGCCAGGAAGATGCCGTAGCCGTCACTGGCCTCGGCATCCAGCACGCCGATGTTGGTCAGGGTGCCGATGCTGGCGGTGCCAGCCACGAACAGGGCGGCGTTGGGCACGTATTGGGTCGCGTTGTAGGTGCCCAGCACGATGGTGCCGGCCTGCGTGAAGGACGCCGTGCTGGTCCCGAAATAGTCGTTCTGGATCGAGGCCAGCAGGTTGTTGCCCACCTGGGTGCCGGCGACGCCCAAGCCATCCACGGTGGAATAAACCACCGGCACGCCCTGGACGGCGCTGGTCAGGGTGTAGAATGACGCCGCCCCCGCCTGCACCAGGGTGGCGGTCTCGCCCGCCACATGGTTGGTCAGGCCATCAAAGCTGCCGACCTGGATGTAGCCGTCGCTGATGGTGGCGGAACCGGTGACGATCAGCTTCTCACCCACGCCCAGCGACAGGGTGCCGTTGGGGTTGTCTTGCCGGTAGTTGCCGGTGACCGTGACACCCGGCGCCACGCTGAGCGTGCCGTTGGTGACGTACAGCAGGCCGCTGCCGACGTTGACCTGGTCGGCGATACGGACATTGCCGTTGGCCACCACCACGTTGCTCAACGTGTTGGTGATGGTGCCCAGCGTGCCGCCGGCACCGGTGAAGGTCCCCACCGTGCCGCTGGCGCCACCCACCAGGTTCAGGGCAGCGCTGCCGTTATTGACGATGTTGCCCTGGATGACGCCGCTGTTGGACAGGGTGCCCAGGGTGCCGGCACTGGAGATGTAGATCAGCGTCTGCACGCTGGGGGAGCTGAGCGTGGTGCCGTTGGCGACGGCGATGGAGGCCAGGCTGTCGCCGACATAGTCGTTGAGGACGGTGCCCCACAGGCTGTTGCCCTGGGTGTAGCCGCCCAGGGTCAGGCCGGCGATGCCGCTGCTGTAGGTGATGCTGGTGTAGCTGGACCCCGCACCGCCGGCGACGATGGGCGTCAGGCCGGCCGGGCCGATCAGGTAATGATAGGCGGAGGTGGCGCCAACCACGGAATAGCTGACGCCGCTGAGCACGGCGGCGCCGCTGACGATCAGTTCGCCGCCGCCGCCGGCCTCCAGCAGGGTGCCGCCGGTCTGGCTGTAGTTGCCGGTGACGTTGATGGCGGCGTTGAGCAGGACCGAGGCCCCATCGGCCACCACCGCGTGCGTGGTGCCGCCCACGTTGACGCCATCGTTCAACAGCACGTTGCCCGCCAGGGTCACGTTGGACAGCGAATTCTGGATGCTGCCCGTGGCCGTGCCGCCGAGGCCGGTGTAGGTGCCGTAGGTGCCGGCGCTGCCGCCCAGCAGGGTCAGGTCGTTGGCGCTGAGGTTGACGATGTTGCCCTGGATGACGCCGCTGTTGGACACCGCCCCCAGGCTGGCGCCCGAGGCGACATAGACGGCGGTGGTGGCGGCCAGGGTGCCGGTGTTGGTGATCGTGCCGTAGGTGGTGGCGATGTAATAGTTCTGCACCATGGCCAGCAGGCTGTTGCCGCTGACGCTGCCGCTGGTGGCGATGCCCACGCCGGAAGACCGGACCACGCCGGTCAGGGTGCCGTAGCTGAGGGACAGGCCGCCGTCGGCGGTGATCAGGGTGATCCCTTCGCCCACGGTGTGGTTGACGGCGGTGTCGAAGGCGCTCAGCACCGTGCCGGCGATGCTGGCCGCCCCGGTGATCGACAGTTGGGTGGTGCCCAGCGACAGCGTGCCCAGGGTGGAGGTCTGGGCGAAATTGCCGGCGATGTTGATGGTGCCGACGGTGCCCAGCGTCACGGCGGCGCCGGCATTGACCAGGGTGTTGGCGCCGACATTGACGTTGTCGTTCAGCCGCAGGTTGCCCGAGGCGAACACCACGTTGCTGGTGGTGTTGGTGATGGTGCCCAGCGAGCCCAAATAGCCGGTCAGGGTGCCGATGGTGGTGGCGGTGCCGCCCTGGATGGACAGGTTGCTGGCGCCGAGGTTGATGATGTCGCCACGGATGGTACCGGTGTTGGTCAGCGTGCCCAGGGTGCCGGTGGAGGCGATGTAGATCGCCGTGCGCGAGACGCTGGAGACGCCGTTCAGCACCGTGTTGCCGATGGACAGCGAGGCCATGGCGCCGCCGATATAGTCGGTCAGCGGGTTGAAATAGACCAGGGAGGTACCGCTGGCGGCGATGCCGGAGAAGTGCGCGCCGGTCAGCGACTGGGCCGCCTGGAAGTTGGCGCCCAAATTGACGATGGTGGCGGCCGATATCACCGTGGCCTGGGTCCCGACGACGTAGTTGCCGCCGCTGGTGAAGGAGGTGGCGATGGTGCCGCCGGCCAGGGTGATGAAACCGGTGACCGTCAACCCGCTGGTGGTCAGCGTGTTGGTGGTCATGGTCTGGTAGTAATTGCCGGTGAGGGTGGAGCCGGCACCAATGGTCAGCTTGGTGCCCTGGCTGATCAGGGTACCGGTGCCGACGTTGATGTTGTCGTTGAGCAGCAGCGTGCCGCCGCCCAGCACCAGATTGCCCACCGTGCTGATGATGGTGCCCTTGCCGGAGGTGCCGGTGAAGGTGCCGATGGTGCCGGTGCCGCCGATCAGGGTGGTCAGGCCGCCGAGCGAGATGTTGCCCTGGATCAGGCCGCTGTTGACCAGCGTGGTCAGGGTGCCGGCGCCGGTGATGCCGCCGCGGATGGTGCCGCTGTTGCCCAGGATGCCCAACTGGCCGGCGATGGTGATGCCGCCGACGATCAGGCCCGAGCTCAAATTCTGCAGGGTGCCCAGATAGCCGGTATGGGTCAGCGTGGCGTTGCCCGCGACCGTGTTGGCGATGACCAGGCCCTTGGCGCCGGTAATGGTGCCGCTGTTGGTCAGCAGCACGATGCTGCCGCCGGCGCCGATGGAGACGCCGGTGGCGACACCGGAGATGGTGCCGGTGTTGGTCAGGGTGGTGATGGTGGCGTCGACGCCGACATGGCTGTGCAGGATGGTGGTGCCGACGGTGGCGTTGGCCCCAGCCACCGAAATTGCGCACCAGCACGCCGGCG
This sequence comes from Azospirillaceae bacterium, assembly GCA_028283825.1. Lineage (NCBI taxonomy): Bacteria > Pseudomonadati > Pseudomonadota > Alphaproteobacteria > Rhodospirillales > Azospirillaceae > Azospirillaceae bacterium. The sequence continues at coordinate 14,539 of JAPWJW010000002.1, forward strand.
CCGGCGCCGTTGGCGATGGTGCCGGAATTGTTGACCGACCCCACCACGCCGAACACGTTCAGCGCGCCGGTGCCGCCGGAAACGTTGCCCTTGATCGTACCGCTGTTGATCAGGGTGCCGATGGTGCTGATGACATTGACGACGTCGACGTCGATGGCGCCGCCGCTGGTGCTTTGGATCAAGCCGGTGTTGGTCAGGGTGCCGATGCTGCCGCCGACCAGGTTCACCGCGCTGTTGCCGCTGGAATAGATGGTGCCGGCGTTGGAAAGGCCGCCGATGCGCACACCGTCCTGAATCTTGATGGCCCCGCCGCCGCCGCCCGACGTGATGGTGCCGAGGCTGCCGTTCACGATGGTGCCGATGGTGGTGTAGGCGGCGACCCCGTAGCTGATGGTGATGGTGCCGCTGTTGGTGACGGTGTTGTAGGTGGGGCTGCCGGTGATGGCCAGGGCCATGTACCCGCCCAGGGTGCCGGCCCCCCCCATGATGCTGTTGTTGGTGAGCGCGGTCAGCGAGGTGCCGCCCAGGATGCTCATCGCCGCATAGTTGGCGACCGTGGTGCCGCTGCTGGCGGCGGCCACCAGGGTGCCGTTGTTGACGATGGTGCCGCCGCCGGTCCCGGTCCACACGAAATTGGTGCAATTGGAAGTGGGGTTGATGGTGGTGGAAGAGGCGAAGCTGCCGCAAACGCCGGCCGCCACCGCCGGCTTGGGTGCCGCCAGCGACATGCCGATGGCGAGAGCGGACGCCCCCAGCAGAAAGCCCTGCTGAACTTTCCGGCCAATCACGGGCTTCATCGTCCGCTTCGTCATCGCACTCAATCTCCAACCATCGCCCACCCCGCGCGACCGATTCCCTGAAGGCGGCTTGGATTGATCTGCCGGGCTAGACCTTCCGGCATGCCATCCACCTTCGGTTTCAGTCCCTCGGGGCGTCGAAATTACAGGCGCCCGGCCCGATCCCAGACCTACCTGGATAGGCCATCACCCTCCTTCTCTTATGGCGTTGGGAATACGTCAATAACAACTTACGGATATACAATTAATTTCCAATACTGGTGCTGCGCTGCAATCACATAACGAATTCGTCGGCAGTCTCATTTCATCAGATATTGTCACAATTCATTTTAATGATTCATTAGTACATTTCGATATGCGTCGTATTTTGGCTACCTGACTTTGATTGACTATCAAAAATCGGCAGGAAATATCGCGCCGACCCGCCCTTTCGTCGCGGACCTTAATAAAATCTTTACCATTTTCGGTGGCAGGTATCCGGCTGTTCCGCCGCCTTGCGAAGCGTGGGCGGTATCAACCCGTCCCCTGCAGGCGCACGGCACTGTCCACGATGGCCTGCGCCAGCGCCGCCGCCGGCCCCCGCCCCGCCGCCCCGGGGCCGGCCAGCACGAACTCCACATCGGCCAGGGCCGGCAGGTGCGGCACCTCCACCATGCCGGCCGGCAGCAGGCTGCGCGGCTGCACCGTCACGCCCAGGCCCGCCAATGCGGCGGCGCGCAGGCCGCTGAGGCTGCCGCTAACGCAGGCGATGCGCCAGGCGCGGCCGTGGCGCTCCAGGGTTTGCAAGGCGACGGAGCGGCTGATGCTGGGCGGGGTGAACAGCACCAGCGGCAGGGGCTTGGCGGGATCGTGCGCGTCGCCCTCGCGCCCCGCCCAGACGAAGCGGTCACGCCACAACGGCCGGCCCAGGCTGTCGCCCGGCCGGCGCTTGGCCAGCACCAGGTCCAACTCCCCCGCGTCCAGCTTCTGGTAGAGAAAGCCGCTGAGCCCCACGGTCAGTTCCAGGTCCACCGCCGGGTGGCGGCGCACGAAGGTGCGCAGCACCTCCGACAAATGGGAGATGACGAAGTCCTCCCCCGCCCCCAACCGCACCCGGCCGCGCAAATCGGCGCCGGCGAAGTGCTGGCGGGCGCGTTCCTCCAGGTCCAGCATGCCACGGGCGAACTCCACCAGCGCCTCGCCATCACCGGTCAGGCGCACGGTATGGGTGTCGCGCACGAACAGGCGGCGGCCCACCGCGTCCTCCAGCCGGCCGACCTGCTGGCTGACGGTGGATTGACGTAGGCCCAGGCGCCGCCCGGCCTCACTGAAGCCCTGGGCCCGCGCCACCTCCATGAACGTCCGCAGCAGCACCGGGTCCAGCATCGCCCCACCCATTCAGAAAACCGATCACAGTAACAATGGTAAGCAGTCTTCAAGATGACCCGTCCAGCGCTTTATAGTGGTACAGATCACCCCTACACCCCAGACCGCTGGTTTCGCCCATGTCCGCCCCCGCCGCCTCTTCCCCGTCCGACGTCCCCTCTGGCCTGTCCGTCTGGCTCAAGCGGTTGAGGCCCGACACCTTCACCATCCTGCTGGTGTGCACGGTGGCGCTGGCGTCCGTCCTGCCCGCCAAGGGCGCCATGATCGGCGTGTCCAACTGGGCGACCGACATCGCCGTGTTCCTACTGTTCTTCCTCTACGGCGCCCGCCTGTCGCGGGAGGCGGTGATCGGCGGCCTGACGCAATGGCGCCTGCACCTGCTGGTGACCCTGTGCACCTTCGTGCTGTTCCCCATCGTGGGGCTGTGCCTGAAGCCGCTGGTGAACTTGGGCATGTTGACGCCGGACCTGTATCTGGGCGTGCTGTTCCTGTGCACCCTGCCGTCCACGGTGCAGTCGTCCATCGCCTTCACCTCCATGGCCGGCGGCAACGTGGCGGCGGCCATTTGCAGCGCGTCGGCCAGCAACCTGATGGGCATGGTGATCACGCCGCTGCTGGTGGGCCTGCTGCTGTCCAAGGCCGGCGCCGGCTTTTCGGCCGACGCCCTGACGTCGGTGTTCGTGCAACTGCTGCTGCCCTTCGCGCTGGGACAGCTGCTGCGGTCGCGCATCGGGGCGTGGGTGGCGCGCAACAAGAAGGTGCTGGGCCCGGTGGACCGCGCCAGCATCCTGCTGGTGGTCTACGGCGCCTTCAGCCACGCTGTGAACGAGGGCATCTGGCACCAGCTGGACGCGGCCAGCCTGCTGAAGGTGCTGGTGATCAACGCCGTGCTGCTGGCCCTGATCCTGACCATCACCACCTTCATCAGCCGCCGTTTCCACCTGTCGCGGGGCGATGAGATCGCCGTGGTGTTCTGCGGGTCCAAGAAAAGCCTGGTCAGCGGCATCCCCATGGCCAACGTGCTGTTCGCCGGCCACGCCATCGGCATGATCGTCCTGCCGCTGATGCTGTTCCACCAGATCCAGCTGATGGTCTGCGCCGTGCTGGCCCGCCGTTACGCCAGCAGCCACCCGCCGGGGCATGTGGCCGAGGCGGACTGAGGGAAGCGGGGTTACTCAGTCCTTCGGATGTGCCGCCAACCATTGCGCCACATGATCCGTCAGGCGCTTGGAATCCCGGTAAAATAAAATCCGGTCGTCACCGCAGCGAATCTCGCCATCCGGATCACCATAACGGGACTGTACCACGCCAGAATCCATGTAGCGCATGAAGATGAAATTGTAGTCCCGGACGGTGGTCATTTTATCGTCGGTGAAATAATCCGTCCGATTGTTAAGCCACATCCACGGATCAACGTTTCCATCAAGCGGAGATACCACAAGCCTGGACTCGGTGAACAAGGTCACGGGATGGGCCACCCAGTAATGCCCGAGGCCCGATTTCAAAGGGAAATTCTTGCCTTCGCGCTCAACACACCGCGCGAGATCCTCGGTAAAGATCGATCGGGCGGGAAGAATCGCCGCAAGCATCAGGCAAGCCGCAAGGGTCACCACGGACGCGGAAGCAAACCACCTGGCCAGACGGCTGATCTGGTCCCGTGCCGCCGCGACACAGAGCAAAATCGGCCACCACAGGGCGCAGGTTGCGTAACGGTAGGTTCCCAGGTCCTCGTAGGCCACGACCATCAGGGCCAAGGAAAGCAACGACGCGGTGACGCCGAAATGCCAGAAAAAGACTTCAGGGTCCCCCACTTCCTGGTCTTGCCCATCCTTCCCGCCGGAGGGACGGAACCAGAACCGGGCCATATAAAGGACCAACATCACAACCAGGGGGGCGAACAGTTGCAGTCCAAGCTCGAGCCCAAGGGACGTCACGAACAGGCGCGCCCGTTCCAGCAGCAGGCCGGCGGAGGCCGGCGGAAACGGGCTGATGGGCAGCAGGTGCAGCAGCCCCATTCCCAGGCCGGTCGCGCTTCCCGCCGACATTCCCATGATTGCCACGGCACGCCAAGGCAGGCGACCCAATAACGCCATCACCACCAGAGCGGAAATAAACGGCAGCACGAATTCCCAAATGAAAAGCGCATCCGAGAACACGGCCAGGCAGATCACCCCATTCCACAGCATCAACGCCGGCACCGTCCCTGCACGCCGCAGGAAACGGGGGGCGATGGCAGCCATCACAAATGAAAGGGTAAAGGAACCGCCGTGAACGCCGACCACGATGAATTGCAGATGCACCAAATCACGGACAATGGCGAGTCCCGCAAGAAGGGCGATCAGCAATACTTGGCCAGCCGTATCGACCCGTAATCTGCGCAAAATAGCGCAGGCGGCCATTAGAAAGGCCAGAACGGAAAGCACCGAAAAGGTAAGGAAAGCCAACTTCCACGGAACGTGCAGCGCCAAAAGCGGAATAATTATAAAATCTTCTGGAAAAATGTCTGGGAGATGCGAGAAATGGAAACTACCCAGAGTTCCAGAGCGCAACGCATGGAAGAAGGCAAGAACATAAAAATTATCTGAAGAGTAATAATCGCTATTAAGAACATAATTTGTTAACGCGAGCCGCACACCGGCCAAAGAAACCAGGGCACAAACCAACCAAATAACCCTATTAAGAATGAATAGCGCATTAATATTCTTCAAATTTTTCATGAAATTCCCAACCATCCCGTCACCAATATGGCAAAAGAAAGAAAATTTGCGGAAATGGCAAAGAATTAGAGAGTTCTTCCATGCACTTGATATATTCCCGCACCCCAAGCTACTTGGCAATCCTTATACACAATGGGAAGGGCCGGCGCAAACGCCGCTTCCGGCCGCCTAGAGCGGATTTACACGATCAGGTGGCATCACCTGATCGTGTAAATCCGCTCTATCATGAACAGCTTAAGAGCAAGATGCGATCACGCGTGATCGCATCTTGCTCTAACACTCCGGCAGGTTCACCGCCAGGCCGCCCAGGGATGTTTCCTTGTACAGGTCCTTCATGTCGGCGCCGGTGCGCCGCATGGTCTCGATCACGCGATCCAGGCTGACCTTGTGCGTGCCGTCGCCCATCAGGGCCAGGCGGGCGGCGTCGATGGCCTTGATGGCGCCCATGGCGTTGCGCTCGATGCAGGGGATCTGCACCAGGCCCCTGATGGGGTCGCAGGTCAGGCCGAGGTTGTGCTCCATGCCGATCTCGGCCGCGTTCTCGATCTGGGCGTTGGTGCCGCCCATGGCGGCCGTCAGGCCGGCCGCCGCCATGGAACAGGCCACGCCCACCTCACCCTGGCAGCCGACCTCGGCCGCGGAGATGCTGGCGTTCCGCTTGTACAGGCCGCCGATGGCGGCCGCCGTCAGCAGGAAGATGTGCAGGCGGCGGCGGTCGGGGTCGTGGAAGCGTTCGTAATAGCGCAGCACCGCCGGGATGATGCCGGCCGCCCCGTTGGTGGGGGAGGTGACGACCTTGCCGCCGGCCGCGTTCTCCTCATTCACCGCCAGGGCCCAGAGGTTCACCCAGTCCATGACCGACAGCGGGTCGCGCAGCATGCGTTCCTGGCGCTGCATCAGCTGGGCATGGATCTTGGCGGCACGACGCGGCACGTCCAGGCCGCCGGGCAGGATGCCGGTCTCGCGCATGCCGCGGTCGATGCAGGCGTCCATGGTGGCCAGGATGCGGTCCAGGCCATCGCCGATGTCCGTATCGCTGCGGGCGGCGCGTTCATTCTCGCGCATCAGATCGGCGATGGTCAGGCCGTCCTTGGCCGCCATCTCCAGCAACTGGTCGGCGTTGGCGAAGTCATAGGGCACGGGCGGCCCCGGGTTGGCGGGGGCGTTGACCCGCGCCTCATCCTCATCCAGCACGAAACCGCCGCCGACGGAATAATAGGTGCCGCGCGCGACTTCCGCGCCGGTGGTGTCAAAGGTCACGAAGGTGATGGCGTTGGGATGGAAGGGCAACTGGCTGCCGCCTTCCCAGCGGATGTCCGCCTCCGGATCGAAGGCGATCTCATGGCCCGCCACACCGTTCAGCGGCAGGCTGCGGCTGGCGATGATGCGGGCCACCAGGGCGGCGCAAGCGTCGGGGTCGGCGTCGGCCGGCATCTGGCCCGTCAGGCCGATCATGGCGGCGGTGTCGGTGGCATGGCCCCGGCCGGTCAGCGCCAGGGAACCATAGAGCTGCACCTCCACCCGGACCACGGGCCGCAACCGCCCGGCGTCGGCCAGGCGGCGTACGAAGCGGCAGGCGGCCGTCATCGGCCCCATGGTGTGGGAGCTGGAGGGGCCGACGCCCACCTTGAACAGTTCGAAGACGCTGATGCTCATGCCCGGTGCCCTATTCCAGGCGCCCCGACCTGACACCATCAGGTGGACAGGGCGCCGATGGCGCCTTGATACAAGGTTCGTCCGGTGGCCGCCACCGCCATCACTGCGTCATATTATTTGATAGTCTTTAAGTTAAAGCAGACCTTCCACTTCATCCACCGTCTTCACGTCGGCGAAGTTCAGGCGGACCAGCAACAGGGCGGCGTTGTGTTCGGCATCGGTGGGGGCGGCACAGGCGTCGGCCAGCACCACGACGCGATAGCCCAGCATGTTGCCGTCGCGCGCCGTGCTGTCGCAGCAGCAGTTGGTCAGTGTGCCGGCGACCAGCAGCGTGTCGATGCCCTGGGCCTGAAGCTCCGCCCGCAGGGCGCCAGCGGGGCACATGAAGGCGCTGTAGCGGTATTTGTCGATCACCGTGTCGCCGTCGCGCACATCCATATCCTGGTGCAGGGCGTGGTGGGCCGTACCGGCGTGCATCACCCGCACCGCCTCGCGCACGAAGGGGATGGAAAGATCGTATTGCCAGGCCGGCATGGCGAGCGTGGGGTCGGTGGAGACCGTCTGGCGCGTCCAGATCACCCGCCCACCGGCGGTGCGCACGGCAGCGGCCAGGCGGTTGACCGCCGGCACGATGTCCATGGCATGGGGGTTGGCGAACACCTCGCCGGGCGCCATGAACACCCGCTGCATGTCGATCACCAACAGGGCGGTGCGGGCCGGATCCAGGGCCTGGACGTCGTTCAGCCCCCGGCCCCGGGCATGCGCCCAGTCCGGCAGGTCGATGTGGTGCGCCATGATGCCATCCCCCGCTGTACCGGGTGCCAGGCTAGCGCCCGGAACAGGGGTGGTCTTGGGCGGGCGCGCATGATCCGTTGCCAACGAAGCGAACCCGGCGGGGGGACCGCCGGGTTCGCCTGGGGGGCCGGGCTCAATTGCCGGCCTGAGCCTTGAGAATTCCTAAGGTATTGAGGGGCCCTTAGAAGTTCTTGGTCAGGCCGAAATAGAAGCCGCGGCGCGGGCCATATTGCGGGGCGCCCACGCCCACCCCCGTTCCGTCACGGATCTCGTACTTCTCATCGAACAGGTTGATGACGTCGAACCGCACGTCCATGGCGCCCACCGTAGGCAGGTCCATGGACTGCACGATGCCCAAATTGACCTGGACGTAGCCGGCCAGGGCCGCACCGTTGGGCGTGGCGCCGTCGGCCCGCAGGCCGGAGCCATAGATCAGGTCGGTGGTCAGCAGCGTTTTGTCGATGCGGTAGCTGGCGCCGGCCGACCCGGTGAAGCGCTGGTCGTGGTCCACCGGGATGTAGTGGGAGGATATGTAGGCCAGATCCTCGGGATCGAAGCTGAACTGGCTGGAGGTGATCTTCTTGCCCTCCGCCTTCGACACGGCGAAGTTGGCGTAGGCCTGGAAGTTGCTGATCGCGTAGGTGACCGACAGCTCCACGCCCTTCTGCGTGCCTTCGGCGTAATTGAAGGGCGTCAGGATGATGGGGGCGCCGAACTGCCCCTCATCCAGCATGTTCTTGGACTTCTTGTAATAGCCGTCCAAACCGACCGTCAGCGCGTCGGTCAGCTTCTGTTCCACGCCCACGTCGAAGTAGTTGGCGCGTTCCGCCTTGGGTGTGTCGTTGGTGGTGTTGGCGGCGGCCGCACTGGTGCCGACATACTTCAGGATGGAGGTGTTGGAGACCAGTTCGAACGGCGGCGGCGTGAAGTAGCGGGAATATCCCGCGTGCAGCGTCGTCTTGGACGTCGGCGTCCACACCAGGTTGACGCGCGGGCTGAACTGGCTTTCGCTGTCATATTCCTGGAAGCTGTCAAACCGGCCGCCGAAATTCAGGATCCAGTTGGGCGCGAACTTCCATTCGTCCTGGATGTAGACGCTTTCGCTGTAGCCGGTCTTGCCGGAATTGTCCTGCACCGTGGTCGGGCTGGTGCCGATCTGGTTGCCGTCGGCGTCCACCTGGAACACCTGCGACGTGGTCGTGCCGGTGGAACGTTCGGTCGACAGCAGCAGGCCGGCGCGCAGGGTGTGGTTGTCGTTGATGACCCAGCTGCCGTCCGTCTGCCAGCCGCCGGCGATGGAGCGGCGGTAGGCTTCCTGCGAGATGCCGTTGTACAGCAGGTCGCCGGTGACGTCGGGCTTGAACCACAGGCTGGAATAGCGGGCGTAGACCGACGACTGCACCGACACCGTGTCCAGCGCCTTCAGGTAGGTGGCGGCGGCGTAGTGGGTGATCTCACGCTGGTCTTCGTCAATCTTGTTGCTGGGATAGTCGGTGACGCCGTTCAGGCTGTAGCCCAGGTCCGGGGATTGGCCGGAACGGGTGGGGATCTGGAACTGCCCGCGTTCGGTGCCGGCCATCAGGCTGACCTGGGTGTCCGGATCCAGGATGTCCTGCAGGAAGATGAAACCGCGGCCGTTTTCCGTGCGGTCGTGGTTGGGCTTGCCGCTGCCGTCGGGGGATTCGATGCCCACGCCGCTGGTCTTGTAATCGCCCGAGGCGAAGTAGTTCAGGTTGCCCGACGAGCCGGAGATGTCGAAGCTGGTCTGCAGCGTGTCGTAGCTGCCGCCATAGACGCTGATGTCGCCGCCGTCGTCGAACGCGCCGGACTTGGTCTGGATGTCGATGATGCCGGCGGTGCGCAGGCCGTACTGCGCCGGCAGGGCGCCGGTCACCAGGCTGACGCTGTGGGCGAAGCGGGGGCTGAGCGTCTGGCCGAAGCCACTGATGCCCTCGGGCAGGATGACGCCGTTGATGCGGTACTGGACGTTGGCGTGCTCGCCCCGGATGTGCAGCTGGCCGAAGCTGTCCTGCGCCACGCCCGGGGCCTGCATGATGACCTGGTTCAGGCCGTTGTTCAGGCCGCCCGGCTGGCTCTCCAGCGCGTTCTCATCCATCGTGTAGCTGCTGGCACCCAGCTGCGGCTGGATGCTGTTGCGGGCGTCCAGCAGGCGTTTGGCGGTCACCACCACCTCGGGCACCGGGCCGCTGGCCGAATTCGTGCCGATGTTGCCCGGGTCACCGGCGGTGTTGCCGCCCATATCCCCACCGGGTTCATCGGCGGCAAGTGCCACGGAACTGACCGAACCCAACAACAAAGCGCCAACAACCGCGGCGCGCCCCGACATGCGATACATCTTCCCACCTTGAATCAAGGGGGCCGTCTTCCCATCGGGAATCGACCCCTGGTCCCTTCACAGACCCGGCCCGGCCACACCGCCGCCGGCGCCATTCCCCACGGATCTAGGGAACGGCGGCCGGCGAACGCCTGGTTGGGCTGGGAGACAGGCCCCGCACTGCCTGGTTTTTGTTACGTTATAGTATAACGTGATTGGGTTCTAACCTGGGCCGGCCCGACCGTCAATGGGAAAGCGCGGCACCGCAACAGGCACAAGGTCGCAGCCGACCGCACCTGCGAAAGGTTTGCGGCCCGACCCATTCCGACCGTGTCCCGTGTGCCTGGATCAGGATGCCAGCGCGTCGGGGGCCAAGCCCCCCACCTGCCGCCAGTCGCCCGGGCCGATGGCGGCGATGGCGGCGGCCAGGATGCGGGCGCGCTGGCTGTCACCGGCGATGGCCGCCGCCTCCAGGTCGCGGCCAAGGTCCTGCAGGCGCTTCAGGCCGGCGCTGCCGGCCGTGGACACCAGGTCGTGGCCTTCACGCCGCAGGCCGGGCAGGTCGTCGGCCTCGGCCTGGGCGGCGATGCGGTCCAGCCGCGCCAGGCCATTGACCACCATCTCGCGGATCAGCATCTGGAACTGGTCCGCCGGCACGAGGACGGCCAGGCGCCCCATCACGGCGGGATCAAAGGCCGGTCCCCGTTCCTCCGCCACAGGGTCCGGTGCCGGCGCAACAGCCCCCGCGTCCGGGGTGGATGACCCGCGCGCCAGCCAGTAGGCCACCCGTTCCAGCAGCCGGTCATGGTCGAAAGGCTTCACCACATGGTCGTCCATGCCGGCGGCCAGATGTTCGTCCGCCCGGTCGGACAGGCTGTGGGCCGTCAGGGCGATGACCGGAACGTGCCGGCCGGTGCCGGCCTCCGCCGCGCGCAGGTGGCGCGTGGCCTCCAGCCCGTTCATCACCGGCATCTGCATGTCCATCAGCACCAGGTCGACAGGCTCGGCCGCCAAGGCGTCCAGCGCCTCCTGCCCGTTCTCCGCCAGATGCACGGTGTAGCCGGCGCGGCGCAGCAGCAGCAGCGCCACCTGCTGGTTGACCACGTTGTCCTCCACCAGCAGCAGGCGGCCCTTGGCGCCACCGGCCGGCTGGGCGCCGTCGGCGAAGGTGGGCGCGTCCTCCGCCTCCGCGAAAGCATCGGACAGCGGGACGGGACCGGCGGCGTCCAGGGCCAGGCGCGTCGCTTCCTCGGCACTGGCCGTGCCCAAGGGGATTGTGAACCAGAAGCGGCTGCCCTGCCCCTCCCGGCTGTCCACGCCGATACGACCGCCCATCAGTTCCACCAGGTCGCGGCAGATGGCCAGGCCCAGGCCGGTACCGCCATAGCGGCGGGCGATGGTCTCATCCGCCTGGACATAGCGTTCGAACAGGCGCGCGGCCTGGGCCGGCGACAGGCCGACGCCGGTGTCGGTGACGGAAAAGCGCAAGGTGACGCCGCCGCCCCCCTCCGCCTCGGCCTCGGCCGCTTCCACCGCGACGGTCACACCCCCCGCCTGGGTGAAACGCAGGGCGTTGCTGATCAGGTTCAGCAGGATCTGGCGCAGGCGCACGGGGTCGCCGCGATAGGCCGGCGACAGGGCCGGGTCGACCGCCACCGCCAGCGCCAGGCCCTTCTTGGTGGCGTTGGGCGCCATCAGGCGGCGCACGCCGTCCAGCAGATCGCCCAGGCCGAAGGCCAGTTCCTCCAGCGCCATCTTGCCGGCCTCAAGCTTTGAGACGTCCAGGATGTCGTTGACGATGGTCAGCAGCGACTGGCCGCTCTGGTGCAGGGTGCGCACCTGCTGGCGCACATCGGGGGTCAGCGGTTCGGCCAACAGCAGCTGGGCGATGCCCAGGATGCCGTTCAGCGGGGTGCGCACCTCATGGCTCATGGCTGCCAGGAAGTTGGACTTGGCCTGGCTGGCCGCCTGCGCCGTGGCGCGGGCCCGGTCGCGTTCCTCCGCCAGGGCCGCCAGGGCGGCGGCCTGGCCCTCAAGCCGGATCTGGTCGTCCATCAGCCGGTTGTTGGCGGTGGCCAGGGCGGCCGTGCGTTCCTCCACCCGCTTCTCCAGGGTGGTGTTGGCGGCGGCCAGTTCGCGCGCCTGGTCGCGCACGGTGGCGAAGGCGGTGCGCAGGCTGTCGGCCAGCGACACCACCTCGCGATCCCCCGACACCACAGCCAAGGCCACCAGCGGATCGGGCCCGCCACCGGCATCCGGGATGGGATGCAGGCGCAAGCGCTCGGCGGCAATGGTCAGGCGTTCCAGCGGGGCGGCCAGCCGCCCGGCGGCGAACCAGCCCAGCAGCACCGCCAGCAGGGTGATGCCGATGCCGGCATAGGCCACCAGGCGCTGCATGTCGTGCACCGGGGCCAGGGCCACGGCGGCGGGCTGGCGCGCCACCAGCCACCAGCCCAGGCCCGGATAGTCGCGGTAGCCGGTGCTCTGGCTGGCGCCGATCAGGAAATCGTTGGTGTCGCCATCCGGCCAGGCGACGCTGACCACGCCCCGGCCGTCCTTGTTGACGGCCAACTGCCGGCCGATGAAACCGTCAGGGCCCAGCAGCACGGTACCACCCTGCGACATGACGATGATCTGCACGCCCGACCGCTCGGCCGCCGCCCCCAGGACGGAGCGTGTCACCTCCTCCGCCCACGACCAGCTGAGGTGGGCGCCCAGCACGCCCTGGACCGCCCCCGTCCCGTCATGCACGGCGGCGGCGACATCGACGAAGCGCAGGGGGTCGGCGCCCGGTTCGGCCAGCACCTTTTGCAGCAGCTTGGCCTCATGCACGTCGCCGGCGTAGGCGCCGTTGGCGCGGGCCCCCTGGAACCAGGGACGTTCCGACACGTCCGCCCCCTCCAGCACGCCGTCGGCCGACACCACGACATGGCCCTGGGGATCGGCGAATCCGATCCAGGCGTAGGAGGGGAAGGTCTGCTTCAGCCGGTCCAGCCAGCGGCGTTGACGCGCCTCTTCGGTACCGACCTTGAAAATGCTGTCGAGCGAGGCTGCGACCTGCACGTCGCGCCAGCGTTCGAACATGCCACGGTCCAGCTTGTCCCGCGTCTGGAAGGCGATGTCCGCCATCTGGCGGGCGATGTCGGCGCGCACGCGGGCCGCCGCCAGATCGCCAATGACCAATGTCGCCGCCAGCGTCGCCAGGGCGACCAGGACACCGAAGGTGAGCGCGAGGCGAAGGCGCAGCGACATGCGGTCCGGTAAGCCCCAAGATGCGGTGGCGACGGGGGCCACCATAACCTGCCCTTGCCATATTGATATAGAGTGGCCCGTGGACAAGCCGCCGCATGGATGCCGCCCCGCCATCCGTGCGGGTACCCCCCCACCGTCGGCGCAATGGTCAAACGGCCGTCGGCGCACTAGGATCGCGCCCGCGTTAACAACCCGCAACCCATCAGGTGTCCGGTGGATCTCACCCTTTCCGACCTCGCCCCCGCCAACGTCCTCACCGACGCCACCATCCCGGAACTGCCCAAGCACTACCGGGGCAAGGTGCGCGACAATTACGACCTGGCCGACGGGCGGCGCATCATCGTCGCGTCGGACCGGCTCAGCGCCTTCGACCGCATCCTGACGTCAGTGCCGCACAAGGGCGCGGTGCTGACCCAGACGGCGCGCTATTGGTTCGAGGCCACGCGCGACCTGTGCCCCAACCACGTGATTGACTACCCCGATCCCAATGTGGTGGTGGCCAAGCGCCTGGACATCCTGCCGGTCGAGGTGGTGGTGCGCGACTATCTGGCCGGCACCACCTCCACCTCCATCCTGTCCATGTACAAGAAGGGCCAGCGCACGGTTTACGGCGTGACCCTGCCGGAAGGGTTGCGGCCCAACCAGAAGCTGCCCGAAACCATCATCACCCCCACGACCAAGGCCTTCGACGGCGGCCATGACGAGCCGCTGTCCCCGGCGGAGATCGTGGAAAAGAAGCTGCTGACCGCCGCCCAGTGGGAAGAATTGTCGGGCAAGGCCCTGGCCCTGTTCGCCCGCGGCCGCGAGCTGGCGGCCAAGCGCGGCCTGATCCTGGTGGATACCAAGTACGAGTTCGGCCTGGACGAGGCCGGCAACATCATCCTGGCCGATGAGATCCACACGCCCGACAGCAGCCGCTACTGGTTCGCCGCCAGCTATCCCGCGAAGTTCGAGGCGGGTGAACGGCCCGAGAGCTTCGACAAGGACTTCGTGCGCAGCTGGGTGGTCGCCCGCTGCGACCCCTATGTCGATGATGTTCCGGAAATCCCGGGCGACGTGGTGCTGCAAGCCGCCAGCATCTACATCCAGGCGTATGAGATGATCACGGGTGAGACCTACGTCCCCGCCCGGGATGAGGACGGTGTGCTGGCGCGCATCCGCACCAATCTCAAGTCTTATTTCTGAGCCGGGATCGACGTCATGACCGCGACCGCCAAGATCCTGCTGCTGGGCTCCGGTGAGCTGGGCCGGGAATTCGTCATCTCCGCCAAGCGTTACGGCGCGCATGTCGTTGCCTGCGACGCCTATGCCGCGGCACCAGCCATGCAGGTGGCCGATGAGTTCGAGGTGTTCTCCATGCTGGATGGGGCGGCGCTGAAGGCCGCCATCCTGCGTCACAAGCCGGACTACATCGTGCCGGAGGTGGAGGCCATCCGCACCGAGGTGCTGCAGGAGATGGAAGCGGCGGGCCACACCGTGGTGCCAAGCGCCCGGGCGACCTACATGACCATGAACCGTGACCGCATCCGTGAGGTGGCGGCCACGGAACTGGGCCTGCGCACCTCGCGCTATCGCTACGCCGAAAGCCTGGAAGAGGTGAAGGCCGGGGCGGAGCATACCGGCCTGCCCTGCGTCATCAAGCCGGTGATGTCGTCCTCCGGCAAGGGCCAGAGCACGGTGCGCAGCGCGGACGAGCTTGAGGCCGCTTGGGATTACGCCGTCGCCAACATGCGCGGCGACCGCCGCAAGGTGATCGTCGAGGAATTCATCGCCTTCGATTATGAGATCACCTTGCTGACCGTGCGCACCCGCCAGGGTGTGGTGTTCTGCGAGCCCATCGGCCACCGGCAGGAGCGCGGCGACTATCAGGAATCCTGGCAGCCCGTGCCCATGGACGCCAAGGCCCTGGCCGCCGCGCGCGACATGGCGGAGAAGGTGGTGGACAATCTGGGCGGCTACGGCCTGTTCGGCGTCGAATTCTTCGTGGCCGGCGACGACGTGGTGTTCAGCGAGCTGTCGCCCCGCCCGCACGATACCGGCATGGTGACGCTGATGTCGCAGAACCTGTCGGAATTCGACCTGCACGCCCGCGCCATCCTGGGCCTGCCCATCCCCCACATCACCCTGCGCGGCCCCACCGCCTCGGCCGTCATCCTGGCAACGCAAGAGTCGGCCCATTTCGGCGTGGAAGGCCTGGCCGACGCCCTGGCCCTGGGCACGACCGAGCATGACGTGGAGGTGCGCATCTTCGGCAAGCCCACCACCCGGCCCTACCGCCGCATGGGCGTGGCCCTGGCCCAGGGCGACACGGCGGACGAGGCCCGCGCCCTGGCCAAGCAGGTCGCCGACAAGGTGTGGCTGAGCTATCGGGACTGACGTCAGGGACAACCGGCCCCTGAAACGCGAACGGCCGCGCCCGGGTTGGGGGCGCGGCCGTTCAGAACCATCGGGAAAGCCGGGATCAGCGTTCCACGAACGCCTTCTCGATGACGTACTGGCCCGGCTGGTTGGAACTGCCTTCCTTCATGCCGGCTTCCTCGCACAGGCCCTGCAATTCCTTCAGCACATCCGGGCCGCCGCAGATCATGACGCGGTCATGGGCGGCGTCGAACGGCTGGTTGCCGATGTCGGCGAAGAACTTGCCGTTGCGGATCAGGTCGGTCAGGCGGCCTTCGGTGCGGAAGGGCTCACGCGTCACGGTCGGGTAATAGACCAGCTTTTCGCGCAGCATCTCACCGACATACTCGTCTTCCGGCAGGTGCTTGGTGATGTCGTCGTAGTAGGCCAGCTCGGCCACGCGGCGGACGGTATGGGTGACCACCACCTTCTCGTACCGCTCATAGACGTCCGGATCCTTGATCAGGCCCATGAACGGGGCCAGACCGGTGCCGGAACCCAGCATGTACAGGGTGCGGCCGGGGGTCAGGTTGTCCAGCAGCAGAGTGCCGGTGGACTTGCGGCCGTACAGGACCTCGTCCCCTTCCTGGATGTGCTGCAGGCGCGAGGTCAGGGGGCCGTTCGGCACCTTGATGCTGAAGAATTCCAGGTGCTCTTCATAATTGGCGCTGGCGATGGAATAGGCGCGCATCAGCGGACGGCCGTCCACCTCCAGCCCGACCATGACGAATTCGCCGTTGCGGAAACGGAAGGACGGGTCGCGGGTCAGGCGGAAGCTGAAGAGGTTATCGGTCCAATGGTGGACCATGGTGACCTTGCCGGACAGAAACGCGCTCATCCTCGCCATACCCTTTCGACTGACGCACCGGAAACACATGCTTTAAGCCCGGCAGAATGGCGGCAAGGCGCCGTTCCGCAAATGCGAAAATATTCTGCCCAGGATCGCTGCGACTGCATATCTGGTCGAATGTCCGGCTTTTACAAGAGAAAGTCGGGGATCAAATCTTTTTGCCAGAAACGCAAAACGGCGCCGCGGCGGCGCCCTATCCCAACGTTTACGCTACCAAGGTGGGGGTAACCCCAATCCCTGAGCCCGGCTATCCTGTGGTGTCATCCAGGCCGGCTGGCCTTGGATTCCGTCACGAAAGGTGGGCTTTGATGCCTCCGCGTGCGGACGACGGACGATAAACGGGAGGGGAAATGGCCTTGGACACTCATGCCTTGGATACGTCTGCCGATACGGCCGGGTCCCTGATCGCTGCCATCGCGGCGGAGGTCGGGCGCCTCAGCGTGGATATCGCCGATGTGGTGGGCGGCGTGCACCAGGTGGACGGCGCCATCGACGGCCAGGCACGGCAACTGGCCACCATCCGGGAATCCACCCGGGATATCGTGACCAGCAACCGCACCATCGCCGGCATGGCGCAGGAAACCCAGGGCGTGGCGGCACTGGCCGGCCGCGACATCCAGGCGTCGGGTGAGGAGATCCGCCAGTCCCTGGCGGACATCGGCGACCTGGTCGCAGCGGTGAACGCCAGCACGGGCGAACTATCGGGGTTGGAGGGCGCCATGGGCCGGGTGGCCAAGGTGTCGGCCAACATCAACCGCATCGCGGCACAGACCAACCTGCTGGCCCTGAACGCCACCATCGAGGCGGCGCGGGCGGGCGAGGCCGGCAAAGGCTTCGCCGTGGTGGCGTCGGAGGTCAAGGCCCTGGCCCGCCAGACGGCCGAGGCCACGGCGGAGATCGACGGCACGCTGAAGGCCCTGACGGAACAGGTGCGGCGCCTGGCTGGGCGCATGGCCGCCGGATCGACGCAGGCCGAGCGCGTGGGCCGCAGCACCGCCACCATCGGCCAGGCGGTGGAAACGGTGGGTGCCGCCGTCACCCAGGTGGAACAGAACGCCGCCGCCATCGCCGCCGCCACCGGCGACATCGCCCAGCGCTGCGACGGTTTCCTGGAGACGGTGGAGGCGCTGAACCAGGACGCCGCCGCGTCCGGGGCCGCCCTCAAGACCGCGTCCACGCACCTGGACCGCACGCTGGACCGGGCGGAGGCCATCATGATGATGGCCGTCACCTCCGGCTTCGCCACGGAGGACACGCCCTTCGTCGACCGCGCGCAGGAGGTGGCGGCCCAGATCACCACCCGCCTGGAACAGGCGGTGGCGGCCGGGGAGATCAGCCTGGACGACCTGTTCGACCGCGACCTGAAACCCATCTCCGGCACCGACCCGCAGCAGTATATGACCCGCTACATCCCCTTCCTGGACAAGGCGGTGGCGCCGCTGCACGACGCCGTCCTGGCCATGGACCCCCGCGTGGTCTTCTGCGCGCCCACCGACCACAACCGTATGATCCCCAGCCATAACCCGCAGTTCCGCCAGCCGCATGGCACCGATCCGGTGTGGAACGCCGCCCACGGCCGCAACCGCCGCGTCTACGCCGACAAGACCGCCACCGCCGTCAGCCGCAGCACCGCCCCCTTCCTGTTGCAGACCTATCGCCGCGACATGGGCGGCGGCGTGTTCGTGCTGATGAAGGACGCGTCCGCCCCCATCCGGGTGCGCGGACGCCTGTGGGGCGGCCTGCGCATCTGCTATCGCGCCTGACTTCTCCTGTCGCCGGTCTGCAACGCCACTGTCACAAGACTGGCACGCGGCGGGTCTACGATGGCCCCAAACAGCGGTTGGGGAAAAACGCGGATGGCCACCAATACTTATCGGGTCCTGTTCCTGTGCCGGCACAATTCCGCCCGCAGCATCATGGCGGAGGCGCTGATGCGCCATTGGGGGCGCGGCCGCTTCGAAGTCGCCAGCGCCGGGTCCGATCCGGTGGCGGAGTGCGATCCCATCGCCCTGGACCTGCTGGCCAAGGCCCGCATCCCCACCGACGGCCTGCACCCCAAATCCTGGGACGCCTTCGCCGGCCCGGACGCCCAGCCCCTGGACTTCATCTTCCACACCTGTGACCTGAGCGCCGGCGCGGACGCCCCGGCGTGGCAGGGGCACCCCATCGTCGCCCATTGGGGGTTCCCCGACCCGCGGGACTTCAAGGGATCGGACGTGGAGCAGCGTGCCCTGTTCAACCTGCTGTTCGGCATGATCGAGCGGCGGGTGCGCATCTTCTGTTCCCTGCCGGAACAGCGCCTGGCCCGCATGACGGTCGAAGGGCTGGCCGAGTTGCACACCACCGAGGTGCACAGTACCGAGGCCTGGTCGGCCCCCATACAGAACCTGTGAAGGAAGCGATGCCATGACCTTCGCCCACACGGGCCTGCCCGCCGGCCGGCCGCTGCCCCCGCCGGACCGTCACCTGGGCGTGCTGTTCGTCGGCCGGGTGAACGCCGGCCGCAGCGTGATGGCGGAGGCCATGCTGCGCCACCACGCCGACCACCGGTTCGAGGCGTACAGCGCCGGCCTGGCGCCGGCGGCGGCCCTGAACCCGCACATCCTGGCCCGCCTGCGGGCCGAGGGCATCGCGACATCCGGCCTGGCGCCCACGCCGCTGGACCGTTTCATGGCGCCCGATGCGCCGGCCATCGACATCATCATCACCGTCAGCGCGCTGGCAGCTGAAGGTTTGGCCACCGCGTGGCCGGGCCGCGCGGCCACCGCGCACTGGGACCTGCCCAACCCCGACCCCGCCCTGTTCCCTGGCGACGATCTGGACCAGCAGATCCTGGTCGAGGCCATCTTCCATGACCTGCGGCGGCGCATCGACGTGCTGGCGGCCCTGCCCACCCCCTGCCTGCTGGCGCTGAGCCAATGGGATCTGGATGATGACGACGGCGATGACGGCGCCGGCCTGCGCCACGCGGGCTGACGATTACGCCGGGTAACAGTTAGCCCGATCATTCGGCGCCGGCGGACCAATCATCGCATTTTTCCGCTTTTCCCGAAAAGCGAGTGGGCGAATGTGACACCGCTCACTGGCAGTTTACCGCGCGCTAACCATAGTCGCCCACAATAATGAGGGCCATTGGGATCGGATAAGATCGGGTGCGGGGGCATCGGGTCGCGCCGGGGAACAGGCCATCGTTTAGGAAACCGCACCGCTGCCGGATCCGGCCGCCTTCCCGATGGATGGGGGCGGCCCGTTGGGGTTCGCCCCCGAGTCCGGTGGCCGCCATCGGCCGGACATAGGATGTTCGGGCGACGCGAGGGCGTGCGCGTTTCCAATGTCGAGACCACGAAGCCCAGTCGGCGGCATTCCCCGCCGGGACCGGGCCCTTTGCGCCGAGCGAGACCCACACATGGAATCCCATTCGACCGTGACGACCGCCGCACCGCAGCCGGCCGCGCCGGCCGCCGGCATGTCGCGGACCGGCCAGCAGGCTTACGGCACGCGCCAGCGGCCACCCCGCGTGGCCCTGTACATGACCCTGACCATCATCGTGCTGCTGGTGGTGGGCGGCCTGTTCGTCGCCTTCGACAAGATCGTGCGCCCGGCCATGATCGCCCAGGCGCTGGGCAAGATGATGCCCAAGTCCACCACCGTGGCCAGCACCGTCGCCACAAGCGAGGACGTGCCCCAGCTGCTGCCCGCCGTGGGCACCTTGCAGGCCGTGCACCAGGTGACGGTGACGCCCGAGGTGGGCGGTTCCGTCACCAAGCTGCTGTTCCAGTCGGGCGCCAGCGTGGCCGCCGGCACGCCGCTGCTGCAACTGAACGACAAGCCGCAGCAGGGGGATCTGGCCAACTACAAGGCCCAGGCCCGCGTGGCCGAACTGGACCTGACCCGCTATCGCACCCTGGTGGCCAAGCAGGCGACCTCGCAGCAGAATTTGGACCAGCAGCAGGCGACGCTGGACCAGGCCAACGCCAACATCGCCAAGACCAGCGCGCAGATCGCGCAATTGCTGGTGCGGGCGCCGTTCGACGGCGTGCTGGGCGTGCGCCAGGTGGATGTGGGCCAGTACGTGAAGGCCGGCGATCCGGTCGTCACCCTGACCGACCTGGATGAGCTGTACACCAACTTCACCCTGGCGGAGGGGGACCGCGGCCGCGTGTCCGTGGGCCAGACCGTGCGGGTGACGGTGGACGCCTATCCCACCCGCGTGTTCCAGGGCACCATCACCGCCATCGACCCGCAGATCAGCAGCGACACCCGCACGGTGAAGATGCAGGCGACCGTCCCCAACAAGGACCACGCCCTGCAACCCGGCATGTTCGGCAACGTCACCGTGGTGCTGCCGGTGGTGCCCAACCAGGTGGTCCTGCCGGAAACGGCGGTGGACTATTCCCTCTACGGCAACAGCGTCTACGTCATCCGCCCGACGGTGGACAAGGACGGCAAGCCGGTGAACGGCGAGGATGGCAAGCCCAGCCTGCACGTGGACCGCACCTTCGTGAAGACCGGCGACCGCGCCGACGGCAAGGTCGTGGTGCTGTCGGGCATCAAGCCGGGCGACCGCGTCGTGGCCGTGGGCCAGAACAAGCTGCAGAACGGCGGCACCGTCACCCTGTCGGACCAGGGCGCCCCGCCGCCCCCGGCCCAGACGCCGCGCCCGTGACCCGGATCGGATTGGACCCATCGTCATGAGATTCACCGATCTATTCGTGAAACGGCCCATCCTGGCGCTGGTGATCAGCCTGCTGATCCTGCTGGTGGGCCTGCGGTCGCTGTCGACGCTGCCCATCCGGCAGTATATCCCAAGCTGTCGTCCACCACCATCGCCATCACCACGGCCTATCCGGGCGCCACCGCCGACCTGATGCAGGGGTTCATCACCACCCCCATCGAACAGGCGGTGGCCAGCGCCGACGGCATCGACTACATGACCTCCACCTCCATCCAGGGGCAGAGCACGGTCACGGTCTACGTCAAGCTGAACTATGACCCCAGCCAGGCCATGACCGACGTCATGGCCAAGGTGCAGCAGGTCAAGTACCTGATCCCGAAAGAGGCCAACGACCCGGTCATCACCAAGTCCACCGGCGACACCACAGCGGTGATGTACCTGAGCTTCGCGTCCAAGGAGCTTCAGGGCTCCGCCATCTCCGACTACCTCACCCGGGTGGTGCAGCCGCTGATCGCGACGGTGGATGGCGTGGCCTCGGCCGACATCCTGGGCGGCCAGACCTTCGCCATGCGCCTGTGGCTGGACCCGGCCCGCATGGCGGCGCGCGGCGTTTCCGCCAGCGACGTCGCCACCGCCCTGCAGAACAACAACGTGCAGTCGGCGCCGGGCCAGGTGAAGGGCCTGTTCACGGTGTCCAACGTCACCGCCGACACCGACCTGACCAGTGTGGAGGATTTCCGCCGCATGGTGGTCAAGTCGTCCGGCGGGGCGCTGGTGCGGCTGGAGGATGTGGCGTCCATCTCCCTGGGCGCCCAGAACACCAACAGCGCCGTCATGTTCAGCGGCCTGAATGCCGTGTTCATCGGCGTGCAGGTCACCCCCACCGGCAACCCCTTGCAGATGGTGCAGGACGTCCGCACCAAGATCCTGCCGGAAATCCAGCGCAACCTGCCCCCCGCCATTGAGATGAAGGTGGCCTATGACGCCACCAACTTCATCAACGCCTCAATCAGCGAGGTGGAGCACACGCTGATCGAGGCCATCGGCATCGTCATCGTCGTCATCTTCCTGTTCCTAGGATCCCTGCGGTCGGTGCTGATCCCGGTGGTCACCATCCCGCTGTCCCTGATCGGCGCCTTCAGCCTGATGCTGGCGGCGGGGTTCAGCCTGAACCTGCTGACCCTGCTGGCCATGGTGCTGGCCATCGGCCTGGTGGTGGACGACGCCATCGTGGTGGTGGAAAACGTCTATCGACACCTGGAAGAGGGCAAGACGCCGGTGCAGGCCGCATTGGTGGGCGCGCGCGAGATCGCGGGACCGGTCATCGCCATGACCATCACGCTGGCCGCCGTGTACGCCCCCATCGGCCTGCTGGGCGGCGTCACCGGATCATTGTTCCGCGAGTTCGCCTTCACCCTGGCGGGTGCGGTCGTCATCTCCGGCATCGTGGCCTTGACCCTGTCACCCATGATGGCGTCGGTGCTGATGCCCAAGGGCGGCGACCACACCCGCTTCTCCCGCGCCATCGACCGGGTGTTCGGCGGCCTGGCCAACTTCTACGAACGGCGCCTGACCCGGTCGCTGGACTATCGGCCCGTCACCCTGCTGTTCGCGGCGGTGGTGCTGGTCAGCATTCCCTACCTGTACCTGCACGGCCGCACGGAACTGGCCCCGGAAGAGGACCAGGGCATCCTGTTCAGCCTGTTCAAGGGGCCGCAGTACGCCAACATCGACTATACCCAGCACTACGCCCAGCAGCTGGACGCCGCCGGCGGCACCCTGCCCGAGGGGCGGGAACGGTTCCTGATCAGCGGCACCAACGGCACCTCCCAGGGTATCGCGGGCGTGCTGCTGAAGCCGTGGGATGAGCGTGACCGGCCGGTGCAGCAATCGCTGGCGGCCTTGCAGGGCGCCTTCAGCCAGGTGCCCGGCGTCAAGGCGCTGGTGTTCAACCTGCCGCCCCTGCCCGGCACCACCGGCGGCCTGCCGGTGCAGATGGTGCTGAACTCCACCGCCGGCTTCCCCGACATCTATGAGACGATGGAGAAGATCAAGACGGCGGCCTATGCCAGCCACAAGTTCCTGATCGTCGACAGCGACCTGGACTACAACACCCCCGTGGTGCGCGTGCACATCGACCGGTCCAAGGCCAACGAGATGGGCGTCACCATGGCGTCCATCGGCGACACCCTGGCCCTGATGGTGGGTGAGAACTACGTCAACCGCTTCAACCTGCAGGGCCGGTCGTACGAGGTCATCCCCCAGGTGCCGCGCATCGACCGCCTGACGCCGGACAAGCTGACGCGGTTCTACGTCACCTCCGTCACCGGCGACCAGGTGCCGCTGTCCACCTTCCTGAAGCTGGAGGACGGCACCGACCCCAACGCCCTGACCCACTACAACCAGATGAATTCCGCCACCTTCCAGGCCGTGCCCATGCCGGGCGTGTCCATGGGCGAGGCGGTCGCCTTCCTGGAAGACCAGGTGAAGAACCTGCCGGCCGGCTACAGCCATTCCTACCTGAGCCAGACGCGGCAGTTCGTGCAGGAGGGCAACCAGCTGGCCACGACCTTCGGCTTCGCGCTGATCGTCATCTTCCTGGTGCT
The DNA here is from genome assembly GCA_028283825.1 of Azospirillaceae bacterium. NCBI lineage: Bacteria > Pseudomonadati > Pseudomonadota > Alphaproteobacteria > Rhodospirillales > Azospirillaceae > Azospirillaceae bacterium. The sequence continues at coordinate 37,984 of JAPWJW010000002.1, forward strand.
GGCCGCCCAGTTCGAAAGCCTGCGCGACCCGCTGGTCATCATGGTCAGCGTGCCCATGTCCATCTGTGGCGCGCTGATCCCCCTGTTCATCGGCATCACCAGCATCAACATCTACACCCAGGTCGGCCTGGTGACGCTGATCGGCCTGATTTCCAAGCATGGCATCCTGCTGGTGGAATTCGCCAACGAGATGCAGGTGAAGGAAGGGCTGGACCGGCGCGACGCCATCCTGCACGCCGCCCGCGTGCGCCTGCGCCCCATCCTGATGACCACCGCCGCCATGGTGGTGGGCCTGTTCCCGCTGCTGACCGCGTCGGGGGCGGGGGCGGCCAGCCGCTTCTCCATCGGCCTGGTGGTGGTGACCGGCATGTCCATCGGCACGCTGTTCACCCTGTTCGTGCTGCCGGCGGTCTACACCCTGATCGCCAAGGACCACAAAGCCGCCGCCCAGTCGCTGCGTCTGAAGGAAATCGCCGAGGTCGCGTAAAAACGGTCCGAGGTGATGCGTTTCATGAAACGGCCGGGGCCAGTCCCCGGCCGTTTTCGTTCGCCCCAAGGGAGATGGAAATGCCTTTGCCATCAAGGTCCAGCCAGCGAAGAAAGGAAAAATCGGTTGATATAATCCCCTATATCTCGCCATAAATACTCGTGGAACTTGCGCCACCTTTGCGACCTCCCCTCATATCGCAAAAAGCGAAGGATGCATGCGTTGGCTAATAATGTTTTAGGGTGGTAAATCTTGGAAAATAAAATTTCGATTGATGTGACTTTAGGTGATCGAGCCCGTTCCTTCGATGCTAAAAGCCGTCTACAAAAGACGGCATATGATGAGGTGATGCAAAGTCTAGAGTCCTGCCTATCGCAAGCCAATGAGTTCTTGAGCAATCAACCATTGACTCCAAGCCCAAGTGATGAGTTAATTCGTATTCACAATGCCATTTTTGTCAATGGACCTCGTGGTTCTGGCAAGACCGCATTCATGCTTAACCTAAATAGATCATGGAAAGAACATTATATTAACCAAACTGATAGCCTTTATTTCTTTAACCCGATTGATCCGACATTACTGGATGGTGCGGACAGCTTCGTCAATATCATCGTTGCTCAAATCTATAGGATCGTTTCCAAGCATCAGAACGGGCGTCCCGGGGATCGTTTCTGGAAAACTTTCGAAAAAGTTGCTGAAGCATTGGAGGCAGGAGGTACGCTTTCTGGCAACGAGGTATTCGGTGCAGAACGCGTCATGGCTACGCGTGACCATGCCGAGTTGGAACTGAACCTGAACCTTTTTTTCCGTGCCGCCTGTGAGATCCTGTCCGCCAAGGCTCTCGTCATCCTGATCGATGACGTGGATATGTCTTTAGAATGGGGCTTCAAGGTTTTGGAGGTGGTGCGTCGTTATCTCGCCTGTCCTCTGATCATTCCGATTCTCAGCGGAGATCTGAAGCAATACGAAGTACTGGTTATGTCGCATTTTGCCAAGGAACTTGGCATCAGCGCGGAAATGCGAAACTTGTCGTGGAAGGAACTGCTGACGCCGTCGGATTTGTCCGAAAAGAGCAACGCCGCCCTGCCGACAATGGCCCGCGGCTTGGCAGGAGAATACTTGAAGAAAGTTCTGCCTCTGCATCAACGTGTGCGCATCAAGTCGATACCGGAATTGCTACACACGAATGACGCACCGATTCATATCGAATGTGGTGATGGTGGAATTGAATTAAACGATTTCCTGCGCCAGCTGGCCTACGCCTTGAGCTTCAATGCAAATGGAGTAGAGGGCAGCTGCCCTCCCGTGGAAATTGAAACAGCCCGCGAACTCATGCAGCTTTTACTTATCCTGTATCGCCGAAAGCTCATACCGATCAAGTCAGAAGAATGGTCCAAGAAAACGTGGACCACACGTGATAAACGGCGCGTCCTAGCCGACGCCATGAATGAATATTGGCGCAATCAAAGCATGCCTGAACTGTACATCCGCGCGCAGGCGGACGTGCAGTTGCTCGCCCCACAGCCGCCGGCACGCCTTTCCGATGTGGCGTTTTTCGATCCGCGCCAGCAGGACCAAACCGTCGCCAACTACAGCTTGGACGCGCAAGCCGCTATCCTTCGCGCACGCCTGCTGAAAAGCCTTGCCGACATTCAGAGCGGCGCCTTGCCGCGCACGCTGTTACCGATGCCGGCCTTTGAAACGATTTCCCGCGACCTTTTCATTCGGAAAGCCGACTGGCGGAAATTTGCGATCCCCGGCACCGATGCCGGCACCCGCTTCATGATGCGGCTTTATACACACTCGGGATATTATACCAGCTACCAGACAGCGAACCTTCTGTTCTTTGGCCGCCCCCTCGAAATGATCATATCCCATCTCCTCGGGATGATTGATCAGAAGAACCTGCGGTCCATCTTGGAATCTCCTCCTTATTATTCCTATTTCTATTTCCACCCGACCCAGACGACCAACCTCAACATTGAATCTTCGGAACAGGATGAGGACGATGCGGCGTCAGCGGATGACCATAACACCGGCGTATTAACTACAGGCGACTTTGAAGAAAAATGGCTTGTTCGCGTCAGCACCTGGTACGAAAGGCATCCCATGCTAGCGAAACGGCCGCCCTCTGCACAACTAATCTATAAGGTTATCAACAAGTTTTTTAGCCAGATTAACTTATACAAGGCACCTCTCGATTCAACGACCGCTATTGCGGACACACTCCATGACCAGAATCTTCGACTAAAGCTGATCCTGATGAATGCTTTCGCCAGCTTTGAGAATGACAAAAACGCCTTGGCGCTGGAGAACTTCGCGCTCGGAGAACTCAACCACTACCGTTCCGCTGCGGCATGGAACCTGAACATTGTGCCGCTCCTAAATCCCGTGGAAGACACTTTCGTCGGCGCCATTTCCACGCATCCGCTGTTCGAAGACATGCCGCCCCTCAAGGAAATCTCTCTCACCAGTGCATCGAGTCGGTCAACAATGAAAGATAATAAAAATGATAGATCTGAAAAAAAGCCATTCGTTTTTAATTTATACTCCTTGAGAAATACGGCTAATAATCTCAGCAAAGAAGACAAGATAATTAATACTAGAATATTGCGTAGTATTTTTGGAAAAAACTTGCATGAAAGAATTAAGATTTCTGGCGCGCCAAATGGCAACGATACTAATATTACCGCCGATATGATAATTGATGCGATAAGAAGTAATGCCAATAAAGTGACTGGAAGATCAGAACAGATAGCCAGTCAAATAATGTATATTGGCGGAGAAGCTTGGAAAATTAGATCTATCATGACTGCCGCAGGCCGATTGGAGGAACTTCTGCACCTACTCCTGGACATGCAATGAGCGCCATGCCGATCCTGGAACAAGCGCCGCGGATCGCCTTCCTTCGATCCCTGGCGTTTGCCCGATTGCTGGCCCAACTTCTACTTGCCGAGGGCGACCCGGCGATAAACGACAAGCAGGTGCGCGGTACTTTGGTTGCGACCGTTTTTCGGCCGCATGCCGACGTCCTGCGCCAGGATGATGTCGAGGACGTCGTCGGCGATTTGTGGCACAAGGCCAAGCGCCCCGATGGCCTATATGACCTGGGCGCGGCGGGCCCGCACGGCATCCTGGCGGACCTTGCGTTCACATATTTGGAACACATGGGTGGACACTATGAGGTGCGTGCCCAGCATCTGGAAAATTACTGTGACTTGGTACGGAGCATCGATCCCATCTTCCTAATAGCGACCCGCCATGTGCACCATCTGTGCAAGGAAGAACTGGATGTCGCGACCCTCGACACAGGGTTGGAGCGGCAAAGCCCGTTGGCGATGCCGTTGGGGGATCCCGACCGTCCCCATGCCGATAACCATGTCCATTTATATGGCATCGGCATCACCGCCCACCCCTTGGCCGGACTGTTATTCTATCCCGACAAGTCCGATCCAGACATCAAGATCGCCTTCGACCCGACCTTGGGAATAGGCAGCGCTTCCGATTTCCGGCTTCAAGAACGTCTGTTTTGCGCGAGCGCTCGATATATTCTTGAATATGCTAGCATGCAGCTCAAGCCCGACCTCTCGGAACTTGCAGATGAACAACGCCGGGGTTTATGGGAAGGTCGTCGGATCATATGGCCAAGGCTTTTTGAAGAGCGGCTCTCCAACACCAGCACCTTATCCATTCCGCAACAGCTGGCGCTGGGAGTTGCGCGTGCGGCAAGAATGGATAACGCCGCCAAGTCACTGCAAACTTTCGCCATTCTGGCACTCTACCTGCACACCGCAATAGACCAAGGCGAATGGCGCCTGCACCGATCTATCCTGGCGTTCATACATTCTTTCCATATCCTTCGCTCCTGCATCATCGTCTCAGGTGCTGGGCTTCGAACTTTTGTTGAATATTATCGAAATCCCATGCGGTACCGGGGGCGGAGTTTTATCGCCAAGGATCAGTGGCGGGCTTTGCTGGGCAACGGCATGGATATGATCGATGCCAAGATCGCTCCGCCCCATCCAAAAAAAATACGCCAGTTGAGCACCCAATTAAGCGCTCATGCAAAAGCAACGGCAAAAGAAGCGAGCGGAGTCGGCACGTTCCTAAACCCGACGCAACACGGTTGGCAGCGATACCATCTATCCCTCCATTTTATTCGCAGCGCCATTTCCCCGAAAAGCAGCACCACGCCACACTTGGCCATCCGTTTCGGACGGGAACGCGACCGAGCCAGGGACGTCGCCCAGAAACTCAGAACGGCGTTGGCGAACGTCATCTGGGAAACGGCGGACCACCCCACCGGCGGCCCTATCCGGCAAAATATCACCAGTTGGATTCGCAGTTTCGATATCGCCGGTGACGAAACCTGTATGCCGGTGGAGGTGTTCGCACCAGCCTTCCGCTGGCTACGCGACAAACCCATCGTTCAAACCATTGGCGGCCAAACCCGCGTTTGCGCAAAGCGTTTCTTCAGCATTCATGCCGGTGAAGATTTCAGCCACCTTGTTTCCGGCCTGCGCCACATGGAAGAAACGGTCGAGTTCTGTGGCCTTGGCACCGACGACCGTATCGGTCATGGCCTTGCTCTGGGATTGGACCCCCGAAGCTGGGCGAAACGGCAGGGCATCGCGATCATCCCCTTGCAGGCGCACGTGGACAACATGGTCTGGCTTTGGCATTACGCCACCCACCTAGCCCCCAAGGTAGAGATCGCCACGCGTTTGCTTCCTCATTTGCGCCGTCGGCTTGATCTCTTCTTGTATGAGTTGCATGGCCATGAACCACCAAGCTTCGAGACCTTGCACCGCGCCTGGCGGCTGAGAAGAAACTGCCCGCGCGGCCTGCTAGGCGAAGCCGTCGATGCCAATCTCAACGACGCAATCTATTGGACCCCAGACCTAGTGGAGGTCCCGGATCTTCAGAAACACCCCGAATTCGCCGAGTATCGACGCTACCTCAACCCACACGATGCCGACACCGGGCCACAGCGGGGTCAAGAACAGGTGCGCATCCGACTTAACCGTGTCGGGGAAAGCGGGCGGACGCTGGGTGAACTGGTCGATTACGTCAGCCAGGACGAACTGGATCTTATCACCGCCATACAAGACCACCTGATGACTCTTATCGATGCGAAAGGCATCGTCATTGAGGCGTGTCCGACCTCCAATCTCTACATCGCGAAACTCCCAGGATACGATGCGCATCCGTTATTTCGCTGGAACCCGCCGGACCCGGGCACCCTCGCCCCTGGAGGAAAGTTCAACCGGTTCGGACTGCGCAATGGCCCGATCACGATATGCCTGAACACCGACGATCCGGCCATCATGCCCACCACCATTCTTGCCGAGCATCACTTGGTGCGTGAAGCAGCAATACGTTGCCATGGTGTGTCGCGCGTGGCGGCGACGGCCTGGATTGATCAAATCCGGACAAACGGTGTTGATCTCTTTCGCCGGGCTCACCGGCTTGTTGACCTACGTGATGCGTAATGCGCCTGTCAGGTGCGCTCCCCCGGGAGAGGGCCAGGCTTACGCTACTTCCCCTGGTTACCGCCGATGACGACGGTGGGTATCCAGCCGCGTCCGCGCGAGGGCACCTTCGCGGCATCGGTTTCCCGCAGGCGCACGGCGGGCGCACCATCCCCCGCGCGATCCAGATCGACAATTTCTCGCAATCTGCGAGCCAAAATGGGATCGCCGGCGGCATCCAGTTCATCGGCCGCGCGTTCCAATTTCTGGCGGATTTCCTCGGCATCGTAATAGGTAATGTCGTCCATGGCGGCACCCGTGCGTAGGCTGTACACATGCCGTTAACGCAAACTCCGTGCCGCTTGGGCCCTATCCGGATGGCAGGCCCCACGCCCACCCCAAGCGAAGGTCGCGCGCCGTTGGCGGACGTGGTAGGCAGGGCGTATTCAGGTTGGTATCCCAATCGCTTGGGACCGCATCCCTTCATCCCCCGCCAGGAAGCCCGTTCCCCCATGTCTCCCGTACTGGTCACCGGCAGTGCCGGGTTCATCGGCAACCATGTGGCGCTGGCCCTGTTGCGCCGGGGCGTGCCGGTCGTGGGGCTGGACAATCTGAACGACTATTACGACGTGGGGCTGAAGCGGGCGCGGCTGGCCCGCCTGGCGGAATTCCCGTCGTTCACCGAGGCGCGCATCGACCTGGCCGACCGCGACGCGGTGGCCGCCCTGTTCCGCGACCACGGCTTCGGCCAGGTGGTGCATCTGGGCGCCCAGGCCGGCGTGCGCTATAGCATGGAGGCGCCGGCGGCCTATGTGGACAGCAATCTGGTCGGTTTCGCCAATGTGCTGGAGGGATGCCGCGGCAGTGCGGCCGCCCATCTGATCTTCGCCTCCACCAGTTCGGTCTACGGCGCCAGCACGGCCCTGCCGTTCAGCCCGCACAAGGGTGCCGACCACCCGACGACGCTGTACGCCGCCACCAAACGCGCCAACGAACTGATGGCCCATTCCTACAGCCATCTGTTCGGCCTTCCGGTGACGGGCCTGCGCCTGTTCACGGTCTAACGGCCCCTGGGGCCGGCCGGACATGGCCCTGTTCAAGTTCGCGCAGGCCATCGTCGACGGCCGCCCCATCGAAGTCTATGGCGAGGGGCGCATGCAGCGCGACTTCACCTATATCGACGACGTGGTCGCGGCCATCCTGGGCCTGCTGGACCGGCCGCCCGCCCGTGACCCCGCCTGGTCGGGCGACAGCCCGGACCCCGCCAGCAGCGGTGTGGCCCCCTACCGCATCTTCAACGTCGGCAGCGACCGCCCGGTGGAACTGATGCGGTACGTCCGCCTGCTGGAGGAAAAACTGGGCCAGCCGGCCGACATCCGCCTGCTGCCCATCCAGCCGGGCGAACTGCCGGCCACCTGGGCCGACATCGACGACCTGGCCGACGCCATCGGCTACGCCCCCCAGACCCCGGTGGAGGAAGGCGTGGGGCGGTTCGTGGAGTGGTTCCGGGAATACCGGGCGGTCTGAACCACCCCCATCACACCGGCTGCGCCACCATGCGCCGCCAGGCCAGGTAGGACAGCACGGTCCACAGCCGGCTGGCGTGATCGTGCCGGCCGTCCAGATGTTCCTGCCACAGCCGGTGGGCCACCGGCGCCTGGATCAGGAGGTCGTTGGCGGCCCCGTCCAGCAAATCCTGGCCCCAGTCGCGCAAGGGGCCGGCCAACCAGTTGCCCAGGGGGGCGCCGAAGCCGTTCTTGGGCGCCATGACCGTGCCGGCCGGCAGGTGGTCGGCCAGCAGGCGGCGCAGCACCCACTTGCCCCGGCCGTCGCGCACCCGCTGCTTTTCCGGCAGGCGCAGCCCCCATTCCACCACGCGGGGGTCCAGCAGCGGCGCCCGCGCCTCCAGCCCCGCCGCCATGCTGGCGCGGTCCACCTTGACCAGAACGCCGTCGGGCAGATAGCGGGACAGATCGCGCATCTGCAGGCGCAAGGCCGGGTCCGCGCCCTTGGGCAGGGCCACAGGCGCGGCGGTTTCCAGCATCATGCCGGAATGGAGGATATCGTCCGCCCGCATGCCCAGCATGGCGACATAGGCGTGATCCTCGTCCGAGGCGGCCACCGCGCCCAGGAACTTGCCCACCTTGTCGGTCGGCTGCCGCAACTCCGGCCGCAACAGGTGGACGGCGCCATCGACCCAAGCGTCGGGCACGGCATCGACCGCGGCGGCCAGCCCCTGGCGCAGCCAGATGGGGTGCCGGCGCCAGCGGTCGATGGAACCCGCCCACAAATGGCGGGAATAGCCGGCGAAGGCCTCATCCCCGCCGTCGCCCGACAGCGCCACGGTGACGCCGCCCTGGCGGCGGGCCAGGCGGCACAGCAGGGCGGTGGGGATGGCCGAGACATCGGCGAAGGGCTCGTCATACATGCCGGCCAGGGTGGGCACGATGTCCAGCACGTCCGCCTGGGTGATGCGCAGGGTGGTATGGTCGGTGCCCAGCGCCCGCGCCGTGGCCTCGGCCGCCGCCGACTCGTCGAAGGCCGCCTCATCGAAGCCGATGGTGAAGCTGCGCACCGGCGCCGTGCTGTGCGCCTGCATCAGGGCGGCGACCAGGGCGCTGTCGATGCCGCCCGACAGGAACACGCCCAGCGGCACATCCGACACCATGCGCCGGCGCACCGCGTCGGACAGCAGGTCGCGCGACAGGCGCAGGATTTCCTCATCCCCCAGCATCAGGCGGTTGGCCATGGCCCGGCGGCCGGCGTCGGCCACCGACCAGTAGGCGCGGGTCTGCGAACTGCCGTCGGCCTCCACCGTCATCATGGTGCCGGGCGGCAACTGGTGGATGCCGGTGAAGGCGGTGCGCGGCGCCGGAATGAAGCCGTGGCGGAAATAGTCGGCCAGCGCCGCCTCGTCCGGGGCGGCGTGATACCCCAGTTCGGCCCGCACCGCCTTCAGTTCTGAGGCGAACAGCAGGGCGCCGTTGGCCGTGGCCCAATAGAGCGGCTTTTCCCCCAGCCGGTCGCGCACCAGCACCAGCCGGCGCTGTTCGGCCAGCCAGACGGCCAGGCCGAACATGCCGTTGCAGGCGGCCAGCGCACGGTCCATGCCCCAGCGGGATATCGCCTCCACCAGTACCTCGGTATCGGACTGGCCCCGGAAGGTCACGCCCTCGGTCGTCAGCTGCTGGCGCAAATCCTGGTAATTGTAGATCTCGCCATTGAAGGCGACGGTGACCCGGCCGTCGGTCGAGGTCATGGGCTGATGGCCCAGGGGCGACAGGTCGATGATGGCGAGGCGGCGGTTGGCCAGGGCCACGCCGGCGCGGTCGTCCTGCCATACCCCCCGGTCGTCGGGGCCGCGATGGGCCAGGCGATCGATCATCAGGCCCGCCTGCCGCGCCAATCGCGTGCCGTCCGCGCCCCCGAATACCCAAAGCCCCGCAATGCCGCACATGGTTCCGCCCTGTTATTCCAGGTCCCGCCAGGAATACAGGGCGGAGCCCCGCCGATGCCAGCGAATTGCGCTACCAGGCGGTGTGAAATATCGTCCACCTGCACACCAGGACGGGTTTACGACCGCCCCCGGGCGGGTATCCGGAAATGGTGCCATGCGGCATTGGGCCTTCCGGGGCCGGGAACCTTCCTGCGACAAAGGCGGCGCAGTTTGGCTTTCAGGACCCCCGGCATGCCCAGCGACACGCCCGCGGCCATTTCCCCGGCCCCACAGCCGGCCAGCGACGGCATCCCCTTCCTGGAGGTAGGCACGGCGGCCTATCGCCGGGTGACGGCGGTGCTGTTCGTGGCCGGTTTCTCCACCTTCGCCACGTTGTACTGCGTGCAGCCGCTGCTGCCGGACTTCGCCCGCGCCTACGCCATCACCCCGCCCATGGCCAGCCTGTCGCTGTCCGTCACCACGGCGGCGCTGGCCTTCGCCCTGCTGCTGGCCGGGGCCCTGTCCGACCGCTCGGGGCGCAAGGGGGTGATGGTGGCCTCATTGGCGCTGTCGGGCGGGCTGGGCCTGGCCAGCGCATGCGCACCCACCTGGACCCTGTTCCTGGTGCTGCGCGCCCTGGCGGGCCTGGCGCTGGGCGGCCTGCCGGCCGTGGCCATGGCCTATGTCTCGGAAGAGGTGAACCCGAAATCCGCCGGGCTGACCATGGGGCTGTATATCGGCGGCACGGCCATGGGCGGCATGGGTGGGCGCATCCTGACGGTGCTGATCACCGATTTCTCCAACTGGCGGGTGGCGGTGGGCCTGGTGGGTGCCGTCGGCATCGCCGGCGCCATCACCGTGGCCGTCGCCCTGCCGCCGTCGCGCCATTTCCACCAGCGCGAGGGCGGATTCCTGGCCGGCCTCATCGAGGCCTGGCGCCTGCATTTGTCGGACGGCGGCCTGCTGGCCCTGTTCGCCACCGGTTTCCTGGCCATGGGCGCCTTCGTCACCGTGTTCAACTATGTGGGATTCCGCCTGCAGGCCCCGCCCTTGAGCCTGCCGCCCGCCACCGTGGCCGTGCTGTTCCTGGTCTACATCTTCGGCATCGTCAGTTCCCCCCTGTTCGGCGGGCTGACGGGGCGGTTCGGCACCGGCCGGGTGCTGGTGGCCTCCAGCGTCCTGATGGCGGCCGGTCTGGCGATCATGGACATCACCCGGCTGGACACCCTGGCCGTCGGCCTGGGCCTGTTCACCTTCGCCTTCTTCGGCGTGCATTCGGTGGCGTCGGGCTGGATCGGCCAGCGCGCGAAGCAGCATCGCGGCCAGGCGTCGTCCCTGTACCTGTTCGCCTATTACATGGGCTCCACCCTGGCCGGTACCACCGGCGGCTATTTCTGGCATGAGTGGGAATGGACCGGCATCACCCTGTTCGTGGGCACCCTGCTGGCGGCCCTGGTCCTGAACGCCGTGGGCCTGGCCATGCGGCGCGCCCAATAGAACATATTATCTGTGTTATTTATGTAATATTACAAGTTGACTTGCGTATATGACGTCGCCAATAATGGCATCCGACAGTAATTTCCTGTGCTATGAGGATGCCATGGCCGCCAGCCCCGCCGACAGCCGGCCGGAAGACGATTCGTTCCCCGTCCCCGACGACGTGACGCCGGAGGTCGCGGCCCTGCTGCGTGAACTGGGCGCGCCCAATTACCGCGACGTGCCGCTGGACAGCCTGCGCAACGGCTACGTGACCAGCCGCCGGCCGCTGGCGCCGGAGGCGCCGGGCATCGCCTCGGTCATGGACCAGATCATCGGCGGGCCGGCCGGGCCGTTGCGGGTGCGCGTCTACCGCGCCAATTTCGGCTGGCGGCCGGTGCCCGCCCTGCTGTTCCTGCACGGCGGCGGCTGGACCATCGGCAACCTGGAAAGCCATGACATCCTGTGCCGCCAGTTGGCCGCGGCATCGGGCCACACCATCGTGGCGGTGGATTACCGCCTGGCGCCGGAACACCCCTACCCCGCCGCCTTGGACGATTCCTGGGCGGCGCTGACCTGGCTGGCCGACAATGCCGAGCGCCTGGCCATCGACCCGCTGGCCATCGGCGTGGCGGGCGACAGCGCCGGCGCCAACCTGGCGGCCGTGCTGGCCCTCAAGGCGCGGGACGCCGGCGGGCCGCACCTGAAGACCCAGGTGCTGATCTATCCCTGCACCGACCTGAACGCCGACCGCCCGTCCCACCAGCGCCGCGCCAACGGCTATCTGATGAGCCGGGAGCAATACCTCTGGTACGTCGACAACTACGCCGCCGGCGCCGACCGCAACGACTGGCGCCTGTCGCCCCTGCTGGCCGACAGCCTGGCGGGATTGCCGCCCGCCGTGGTCCTGACCGCCGGACTGGACATCTTGCGGGATGAGGGGCGCGACTACGCCGCCCGCCTGGCCGGGGCCGGCGTGCCGGTGCTGCACACCGTCTATCCCGACATGGTGCACGGCTTCATCACCCTGGGCGGCCGCCTGCCCCAGGCGCAGAAGGCCGTCGCCGATATCGCCAAGGGCCTGGCATCGTTCGACATTTACAATTTCATCGACGGTGCGGGCATCTGATACCCTCGGTCCCCGGAATGAAGGGGACCAAGGAATTATGGCGACCAAGGGAACACCGGCGGTGCGCATGGTGGAGGCGGCGGGCCTGGCCTACCGCCTGCTGGAATATGATTACGACCCCAACGCCGCCGCCATCGGCCTGGCGGCGGCGGAGGCCCTGGGCTTGGACCCCGCCCTGGTCTACAAGACCCTGGTGTGCCAGTTGGAGGGCGGGCCCGGCGGCCTGGTCTGCGCCATCATCCCCGCCGGCGCGCGGCTGGACCTGAAGGCCATGGCCGCCAGCGCCAAGGCCAAGAAGGCCGACCTGGCGCCGCAGGCCGCCGCCGAACGCAGCAGCGGTTATGTCGTGGGCGGGATCAGCCCGCTGGGCCAGCGCCGCTGGCTGCCCACCTTCCTGGACCGCTCCGCCGAGGCGCATGCCGAGATCATCGTCAACGGCGGCCGGCGCGGCCTGCAACTGGCCCTGGCGCCCGCCGACTTGGTGAAGGCGGCGGATGCCGTATGGGCGGATATTATCGTCTGATACGCACGGCATTTGAACGGTTACGTTCAAATGCCGCCGCTCAGGCGCCGGGCGCCGGCATCCGCCGGCTTGGCTTCCTCGCATTTCAGTCCGCCTGCGGCTCCCCAAAATGCTGCGGCGGCCCCCCTTGGGGCCTACAGCGGCACGAGTCAGAATCGTGCCGCTGGTATGAGCGCCACCGCCAGCCGGTCCAGCACCGCCGCGTCCGGCGCCAGGCCGAACCGCAGCCAGCCCGCCCCCTCCGCATGCTCCGGGAACGGCCGAGTCCAGATGCCGGCCCGAGCCAGGTGGCGCCATAGGGCCGGGCCGTCGCCGCAGTCCACCAACCGGTAGAGCGCCGTGCCGCCGACGATGCGCAGGCCGCCGGCCCTCAGCACGCCATCCAGGGCATCGGCGGCAGCGGCCAGGCGGCGGCGGGTGGCCGCCTGCCAATCCAGGTCGGCCAGCGCCGATGCGGCCACGGCCAGTGCCGGGCCGCTGACGGCCCAAGACCCCAGCTGGACGCGCAGGGCCGCCAGCACCGTATCCGGCCCCAGGGCGAAACCCAGGCGCAGGCCGCCCAGGCCGAAGAACTTGCCGAAGGAGCGCAGCACGACCAGCCCCGGCCGGCCGGCGTGGCCCGCCAGGCTGCGCGCCGGGTCCAGGTCGGCGTAAGCCTCATCCACCACCAGCCAGCCGCCGCGCGCCGCCAGGCGGTCGGCCGCGGCCAGCAGGTCGTCGGGCGCCCAGGTGCGGCCGTCCGGGTTGTTGGGATTGCACAGCACCACCACGTCGGCATCTTCCGGGGCGCTTACCGCCCGCACGCGATGGCCGGCAGCATCCCAGGCACGGGCATGGTCGCCATAGGTGGGGCTGACGATGGCGACATCGCCGACGGGGCGCAGACGGGGCAGCATCTGGATCAGCAGTTCAGTGCCGGGGGCCGCCACCAGGCTGTCCGGTCCCGGCGCGCCATAGGCCACCGTGGCGGCGGCCAGCGCCGCATCCAGGGCGCCGCGCGTGGGCAGGGCCGTCCAGGCGGCATCCGGGATGGGGGGCAGCGGATAGGGCCAGGGGTTGATGCCGGTGCTGAGGTCCACCCAGGGGCCGGGCGCATCCGGGAACAGGCGCGCCGCCTGGGTCAGGTCGCCGCCATGGCGGATGGTACCGTCATGGGCGTGGTTCATGGTAAATCCCCCCAGCCATGATCGATCTGTCCCCCCTTTGCCCCGCCCTGCCCTGGCTGGCCCTGGCCGCCCTGGCGCTGGAGGCCGTGCTGGGCTATCCCGACGCCCTGTACGCCCGCATCCGCCACCCGGTGGTGTGGATCGGCGCCCTGATCGGCCGGCTGGACCGGGCCTGGAACGGCGACGCCCGCCCCTTCGCCACGCGCAAGGCCATGGGTGTTCTGGCGGAAATCGTGCTGGTGGCCACGGCGCTGGCCGTGGGCGTCGTGCTGCAAGGAATGCTGGCCCGGCTGGGCGGATTCTGGGGCACCCTGGCCACCGGCCTGCTGGCCAGCAGCCTGCTGGCCCAGCGCAGCCTGCACCGCTTCGTCGCCGCCGTGCCCCGGGCCCTGCGGGCGCGCGGGCTGGAGGGCGGGCGCGAGGCGGTGTCCCATATCGTCGGCCGCAACCCGGCCAGCCTGGACGCGGCCGGCGTGGCCCGCGCCGCCATCGAAAGCCTGGCGGAGAATTTCAGCGACGGCGTGGTGGCGCCGGCCTTCTGGCTGGCGGTGGGCGGCCTGCCCGGCCTGCTGGCCTACAAGGCCATCAACACCGCCGACAGCATGGTGGGCCACCGCACGCCTAAACATGAGGCTTACGGCTGGGCGGCGGCGCGGCTGGACGATCTGGTGAACCTGCCGGCCTCGCGCCTGACCGCCCTGCTGCTGGTCCTGGCCGCGTGGACACGGGGTGGTACCGGCACGCGGGCGGCGTGGGCCGCCGTGCGCCGCGATGCCGGCCACCACCGCAGCCCCAACGCCGGCTGGCCGGAGGCCGCCATGGCGGGCGCCCTGGGCCTGCGCCTGGCGGGCCCACGCACCTATGGCGCGGTGCGGGTGGACGACCATTGGATGGGCGATGGCCGGGCCGAGGCCACCGCCGGCGACATCGACCGGGCGCTGGACCTCTACCGCCGCAGCCTGGCCCTGCTGTGGGGCCTGGCGCTGCTGGCCGCGTGGCTGATGTAGCGCGCACCCGGAGCGCAGCGACAAGGATGCGACCGCATCCGCCGGAGATTTCAGGGGAGCGTCAGCGGACTGGAGATCGAGGATAAGCCAAGCCGGCGGATGCCGGCGCCCGGCAACTGAGGGAACACTCATCGCTTGACCAATACCTCGGCCAGGGGCCGACGGTGTTCCCATTGCGCCCGTTCCAGTTCCGGCACGTCGTCCGGCTCGGCGGGATAACCGATGCACAGATAGCCGACCAGGCGCCAGGCGGCCGGCACGTCCAGCACGGCGTTCATCATCTCGGGCCGCAGGATGGACACCCAGCCCAGGCCCACCCCTTCCGCCCGCGCCGCCAGCCACAGGGTCTGGATGGCGGCGACCGCCGAATAGGCCAGGGTTTCCGGCATGGTGCGGCGGCCCAGGCCGGCGCCTTGCGCCGGATCGGGATCGACGAACACCGCCAGGTGGCAGGGCGCCTCACGCAAACCCGCCAGCTTCAGGCTGGCGTACAGGCCGGCGCGGTCGGCGGACTGGCTGGCCAGCGCCTCGGCATTGCAGCGTTCGAATTCATCGCGCACGGCCTCACGGCGGGCGGGATCCTCCACCTGGACGAAGCGCCACGGCTGGCTGAGGCCCACAGAGGGCGCCAGGCAGGCCAGATCCAGCAGGCGTTCCAGCAGGCCATCGGGCAGCGGATCGGTACGGAAACGCCGCACGTCGCGCCGCCACACCAGCAGGTCGCGGAAATGATGGCGGAAGTCGGCGTCGAAATCGGGCGTCTCATGTTTCATCGGCTGATGGCCCATAGCGCGTCCAGATCCAGATGGCGTTCAGCGGCCTCCGCCAGCTCATCCAGCGCCGCGTCCACCGTGCCGTCATAGCTGTCCAGGGCGGAAGACGCCCCCCAGCGCGCCAGCCAGGCCGCCCGTTGGGCGTCGTGGCCGAACAGGCCATGGACATAGGTGCCGGCGATGCGGCCGTCCAGGCTGACGGCGCCCTCATCCCCGCCCCCGTCCAGATGCAGCAGGGGCCGTGCGCGATCGGGGCCCTGGGTCACACCCAGATGCATCTCATATCCCGTCAGCGCGGCCCCGGTGCGCGTGTCCCGCCCGGTGACGGCGCGTAGGGTCTTGGCCGGCGCCAGCACCGTTTCCACGTCCAGGTAGCCCAGGCCGGCGGCCGTGCCCGGCGGCCCCTCGATCCCGTCCGGGTCGGCCACCGTGCGACCCAGCATCTGATAGCCGCCGCACAGGCCCAGCACCCAACCGCCGCGCCGCACATGGCCGGCCAAGTCGATATCCCAGCCCTGGGCGCGGAAGAAGGCCAAGTCGGCCAGGGTGGCCTTGGACCCCGGCAGGATGACGCCGTGGGCATCCCCCGGTAGGGGACGGCCAGGCGGCACCATTTCCACCGTCACGCCCGGTTCCAGGCGCAGGGGGTCCAGGTCGTCGAAATTGGCGATGCGCGACAGCATGGGCACGGCGATGCGCAACGCCCCGCCGCCTGCGGCCCGCGCCCACCGCGCCAGATCCATGCCGTCCTCGGCCGGCAGCCGGCTTGCCGCCTTCTGGTGCGGCAGCACACCGAAACAGGGCCAATGGGTGCGGGCTTCGATCTCCGTCACCCCCTTGTCGAACAGGCGGGCATCGCCGCGGAACTTGTTGATCAGGAAGCCCCGGATCTGGGCCCGATCCTCCGCATCCAGCACCTGGTGGGTGCCCACCAGGCTGGCGATCACGCCGCCCCGGTCGATGTCGCCGGCCAGCACCACCGGCACCCCGGCCGCCCGCGCGAAGCCCATGTTGGCGATGTCGCCGGCGCGCAGGTTGGTTTCCGCCGGGCTGCCCGCCCCCTCCACCACCACCAGGTCGCATTGGGCGCGCAGCCGGTCGAAGCTTTCCAGCACGGCGGGCAGCAATTCGCCCTTGCGCCGCTGATAGGCGGCGGCCTCCGCATTGCCCAGCACCCGGCCGCGCAGCACCAGTTGCGCGCCCACGTCGGTCTGCGGCTTCAGCAGCACGGGGTTCATGTCCACGGATGGCGCCACGCCGCAGGCCCGTGCCTGCAGCGCCTGGGCCCGTCCGATCTCCCCCCCATCCGGGGTCACGGCGGCGTTGTTGGACATGTTCTGCGGCTTGAACGGGCGCACCGCCAGGCCGCGCCGGACATAGGCCCGCGCCAGCGCCGCCACGATCAGCGACTTGCCCACGTCCGAGCCTGTGCCCTGGATCATCAGGGCGCGGGCGGGCCTGTTGCCACCGTCCATCAGAAGTCGATCCCGCGCTGCGCCTTGATACCGGCCTGGAAGGGGTGCTTCACCGCCTGGAACTCCGTCACCAGGTCGGCGGCCTCGATCAGTTCCGGCTTGGCGTTGCGCCCCGTCAGCAGGACGTGCAGGTCGGGCCGGCGGGCATTGACCCCGGCCAGCACCTCGGCCACGTCCAGATAACCGTAGCGCAGCACGATGTTGATCTCATCCAGCACCACCAGATGGTATTGCGGGTCGGCCATCATGGTGCGGGCCAGGTCCCAGGCGCGGGTCGCGGCGGCGACATCGCGGTCGCGGTCCTGGGTGTCCCAGGTGAAGCCCTCACCCATCACATGGTGGTCGATCAGGTCGGAAAAGCGCTTCAGCGCCGGCTGTTCCCCCGTCGCCCAGTTGCCCTTGACGAACTGGATGAAGCCGACGCGCAGGCCGTAGCCCGCCGTGCGGATCATCATGCCCAGCGCCGCCGTGGTCTTGCCCTTGCCGGGGCCGGTGTGGACCATCAGCAGGCCTTTCTCCCCCGTCGCCTGGGCCACGCGCGCGTCCTGCACCGCCTTGCGCTTCTGCATCTTCTCGCGATGGCGGGCGGCGTCATCATCAGGCGGCGGGGTCTCAGGTTCGACAGTCATCACGCGTTCTCCTCACCGTTCCTTATTTCACCTTCAGGGGCAGGCCCGCCACCGTCAGGAACACTTGGCCCGCATTGGCCGCCAGGCGCTGGTGCAGCCGGCCGGCATGGTCGCGGAAGGCGCGGGCCAGGGCGTTGTCCGGCACGATGCCCAAACCCACCTCATTGCCCACCAGCACCACCGGGCCGGACCGGGCGGCCAACGCCGCCTCCAGCCCCGCCAGGGCGGCCGGCACATCGTTTTCAGCCAACATGACGTTGGTCAGCCACAGGGTCAGGCAATCGACCAGCACGGGGCCCGGCGGGGCGTCCGCGATGGCGCCGGCCAGATCCAACGGCGCCTCCACCGTCGTCCAGCCGGGGGCGCGGTCGGCCTGGTGCTGGCGGATGCGGTCGCGCATCTCGTCGTCCCAGGCCTGGGCGGTGGCGATATAGGTCCAGGGCCCGGGCAGCGCCGTCACCAACCCTTCGGCGAAGCGGCTTTTGCCTGAGCGGGCGCCCCCCAGCACCAGGGTCACGCCCGGCACGGCGCCATGGCTATACGCCGTCATGGTTCATCTCCACCCGTCTGCCCCGTCATCGAATATCGCGTGATAGCGCCATTATCGGGTTCTCTCAGAATCATTTCCGGATGGCCGTACAAGAAACCGCATGCCCGCCCATGGGATGCTCGACCCCAACCGGGATAAGGACCTGCCCCCATGAGCCTGATCGACACGCGGCACGACCAGATTTTCCCCGTCCTGACCGCCGCCCAGGTGGCGGTGGCCCGGCGCTTCGCCGAGGGACCGCCCCGCAGCTTCGCGGGCGGTGAGGAGATGGCCGCCATCGGCCAGGTGGGCGCCCCGTCCTTCCTGGTGCTGAGCGGCCAGGCGGTCATCTACCGCCGTGACGGCGCCGGCGCCAAGGGCACCGTCACCACCCACGGGCCCGGGGAGATCACCGGCGATGTCAGCCAGCTGGGCGGCCGCGGCGCCCTGGTGGAGGTGCGGGCCGGTGATGAAGGATGCGAGGCGGTGTGTTTCGACGCCGCCCACCTGCGTGCCCTGATCATCGGGTCGGCGGAGATCGGCGAGGCGGTGATGCGCGCCTTCATCCTGCGCCGCATGTCCCTGCTGGCCGACGGTGGTGCCGGATCGGTGCTGCTGGGCCGGCCCACCGATCCCGCCCTGGTGCGCATCGAGGGTTTCCTGACCCGCAACGGCCAGCCCTATTCCGTGCATGACCTGCACGACCCGGAAGCCGAGGGCCTGGTCCAGCGCCTGGGCCTGGCGACGGAGCACCTGCCCCTGGTGCTGTGCCCCGGGGGTGCGGTGCTGAAGGCGCCGTCGGACGTGGAATTGGCCGCCGGCCTGGGCCTGATGCCGGCCCTGGACCCGGCCGAACTGTTCGACGTCGCCATCGTCGGTGCCGGCCCCGCCGGCCTGGCCGCCGCGGTCTATGCCGCGTCGGAGGCGTTGAGCGTGCTGGTGCTGGACGGCCAGGGTTATGGCGGGCAGGCTGGCGCCTCGGCCCGTATCGAGAATTACCTGGGTTTCCCCACCGGCATTTCCGGCCACGCGCTGGCGGGCCGCGCCTTCAACCAGGCGCAGAAGTTCGGTGCCCGCATCGCCACCCCCCTGGCCGTGCGCACGGTGGATTGCAGCGGTCGGGACCAGCATCCGCCCAAGCCTTTCGTCCTGACCCTGACCGACGGCCGCACGGTTCGGGCCCGATCGGTGGTGATCGCCGCCGGCGCCCGCTACCGCCGGCTGGACGTGCCCGAACTGCCGACGTTCGAGGGTGCGGGTGTGGCCTACTGGGCCTCGCCGGTGGAGGCCAGGCTGTGCGCGGGTGAGGAGGTGGCGCTGGTGGGGGCGGGCAATTCCGCCGGCCAGGCCATCGTCTTCCTGGCGCCGCGCGTCCGCCACCTGCACGTCTTCGCCCGCGGTGCCGGGCTGGAGGCGACCATGTCCCACTATTTGATCGACCGCATCAACGCCCTGCCCAATGTCACCCTGCACTTCCATACGGAGGTGACGACCCTGTCGGGCGACGCCGGCAGCGGCCTGCAAGGCATGGAAACCCGCGACCGTTCGACCGGGGAGACCAAATCCTGGGACATGCGCCACCTGTTCCTGCTGATCGGCGCCGACCCCAACACCGGTTGGCTGGACGGCTGTCCGGTGGCGCTGGACGCGCACGGATACGTGCGGACGGGGGAGGCGTGGGACTCCCCGACCTGGACGGCGCTGGGCCGCGCGCCCTTGACGCTGGAGACCAGCGTGCCCGGCATCTTCGCCATCGGCGACATCCGTGCCGGCTCCGCCAAGCGCGTGGCCGCCGCCGTGGGCGACGGCGCCCAGGTGGTGGCATCCCTGCACCGCGTGCTGGCACCCACCTGAAGAGGACCGTTCCCCATGGACAATGCCTGCCGCCATCTTTCCTCCGTCCTCACCGTGACGCCCAGCGCGCGGGGCTGTGAGGAATGCCTGAAGATCGGGTCCGAGTGGGTGCATTTGCGCCTGTGCCGAACCTGCGGCCATGTCGGATGCTGTGATGAATCCCCGCACCGCCATGCCACCCGCCATTTCCACGCCACCCGGCACCCGATCATGGAAGGGTACGACCCGCCCGAGGGCTGGGGCTGGTGTTATGTCGACGAGATCATGGTCGATCTGCCCGACACCACGCCCCAGGACGGGCCCATCCCCAGCTTTATCGACTCCGCCTTTTAGAACTTGGCGCTCAAGCCCCCGTAGTAGGAGCGGCCGGGCGTGTTGTAGCCCAGCACCTCCTGGTACCGGCGGTCGGTCAGGTTCTCCACCCGGCCGAACAGGGTCAGGCCCCACCACGGCAAATCCTGGCTGGCGCGCAGGCCCAGCACGGCGTAGCCCCGCGTCTGGGCGGTGCTGTAGCTGCTGTCCAGCTGGTCGGCCACGGCGCGCACATCGGCACCCACCTTGGTGCCGGCCGCCCAAATCCACATCCGCCGAGACGTTGGCGGTGTGGCGCGGCCGGCGGGGCAGGACCAGGCCGGTCGTCTCATCCCGGCTGTCCAGGTAGGTGTAGCTGGCGGCCAGGGTCAGCGCCGCCACCGGCTTCACCGTCACCGCCAGTTCCGCCCCCTGCGTCATCGCCTTGGCCACGTTGGCGTAGGCGTCGGTGAAGGCGATCAGGTTGCGGAAATCGTTGTGGAACAGATCGCCGTCCACCACCAGCCGGCCACCCAGCACCGTGAGGGTGGCGCCGATATCCGCGCCCTCGCTGGTTTCCACCTTCAGTGACCGGTTGCCGTAATAGGGATCCAGCAGCTGGAACAGGCTGGGCGCCTTGGCCCCGGTGCCAAAGCTGGCGCGCAGGCGCAGGGCCTCATTCGCCACCCACGACGCCGCCAGGCGATAGGTGCCGTGGCTGCCGAACAGGGTGTTGCCGTCCACCCGGCCACCGGCCGTCAGGTACACACCCCCGCCCACGTCGGCCTGGTATTGCACGAAACCGCCGTCGGTGCGCATGGAACTGGCGGGACCGGCGCTGGTGAAATCACCCACCGTGGTGCTGGTGGCCACATCCTCCGTCTTCGTGCCGGCCCCGAAGGTCAGGGTGTCGTCCCGGCGCAGACCCAGGCTGGACTGGTAGTCCAGCGCCCAGCGGCCGCCATCGTAGGAGGAATAGCGGTAATAGCCGTCGGGCTCATCATAGCCGCGCCAGGTGCGCGCCCCGCTGAGCGCCAGGGTCTGGGTCCAGCGCAGGCTGGGGATGGTGTAGTCGACCGCCACGCGCCCGTGCAGGTCGCGCCGTTGCAGGGTGGCGGGCGACGGGTCGTAGGCGCCGTTGAGGTAGCTCCACCCGCCCGTGGCCTCGATGGCCAGGTCATCGCTGAGCTGGGCGCGGACGTGGCCGTCCAGGGTGCGGCCCAGGGTGGCGTCGTCGCCGGTGGACGTGGCTTGCCGGGGAAAGCCGTCGCTGCGGATTTCCGAGGCGTTCAGCGCCCCTTCCACATTGGTGCCGCCATAGGCCACGCCGGCCTGGGCCCGCTGGGTGCCATAGCTGCCACCCTCCACCAGCGCCGTGCCGCTGAGGCCCGGCTGGGGCCGCTGGGTGGTGATGGAGATGACGCCGCTCATGGCGTCGTTGCCGTAGAGCGCGCTCTGCGGCCCGCGCAGCACCTCGATCCGTTCGATACCGGTGGTGGTCAGGCCGGCGAAGTCGAAGGAATTGTCGGTGCTGGCGGGGTCGTTCACCTCCACCCCGTCGACCAGCACCTTGACCTCGCCCGGGTCGCCGCCGCGCAGGCGCACCAGGGATGTGGCACCAAAGCCGCCGGCGCGGCTGATGGCAACGCCGGGCACCCGGGCCAGGGCGTCCAGCACCTGCACCGTTTGCAGGCGTTCCAGGGTGGGCTGGTCGATCACCGTGACGCTGCTGCCCACGGCGTAGGCCGGGGTAGGCGTGCGGGTGGCGGAGACGACGACGTCGTTCAGGCCATCGGTGCCATCATCATCATCGGCGAAGGCGACGGCCGGCAGCATGAAAATGGCGATCCCCGCCAACAGCGCGGGCCAGAGTGGGACTGGAAATGGGCTTGGCATGGTTCGGGTCCCCCGTTTGCCAAATGCGGACGAATCGGGGACCAAGGCGCGGACGCGCACGGAATACAGGATCGTGGAAAGGGGATCACCCGTTCGACGCGCCGGCACCGCTCACCCGAAGCGCCGGCGCAAGACGGTAGGAACCGTTCCGCCAGGACACCCCGCCCAACGGCTGCGCGACGCATTCCCGGTGGCAGGTCTCCTGGCTTACGGGTCACAGCACCAGCCCGGCCTTCCCAGTTTCCCAGTGGCCATGAGCGGGCGGGCGCTCACCGTTTACAGTTGCGGGGACAGCCGTGGAGTCAAACCCGTGAGGGTCCTCACCACGTTCCCTTTTCATCCGCGCGAACGCGGAACCATCGGTGCCTCAAGCCATAAGACAAAGCCCGGCGGGGCGCAATACCCGCGACAGGACCCGGCGGATCGGCGCAGGGCTGCAACCTTTCGGCCGAAAACCCCATTGCCGGACGGCGAATGAAAACGGACCGTTTCGGAATAGGGCATTCCCGCTGGATTCGGCGGCGGTGCGATGCCCATCGGGCCAACCATCGCCGCCTGGGAGGACGGCGCCTTTCAACAGTCGATGGCGAAGATGCCCAACCATTAGGCAAGATCAACCGTTCCGACCCGAAATACCGCATCACCGCCATTCCTGGATGCAGTGACCAAAGACACAACTTTGCAAGCGGGCGGCGTAAAGCCGCAACATCCCTAAATTCGAACCGTTGCGTATCGAAGTAGGTTCCCCTTCTTACACAAGCGGGTTAATTATGCCGGGCTGTGCCGGGCGGGGGCGACCCCGGTGTATCTGCGCATAGTGCTGCCATCAATATAGCATCGCCTTGCCGGAGCCACCGCCCCATGTGGATCGTCGCCTACGCCCTGAGGCGCCCGTACAGTTTCGCCGTGCTGGCCGGCCTGATCACGCTGTTGGGCGTGATGAGCCTGCTGCGCATGCCCACCGACATCTTCCCGGAGGTGGAAATCCCCACCGTGACGGTGGTGTGGAGCTATTCGGGCCTGGACGCGCAGGAGATGACCGGCAAGATCACCGCCTTCGGTGAACTGGCCATCATCAACACCGCCGACAACGTGGCGGAGGTGGAGTCCGAGACGTCGAACGGTGTGGGCATCATCCGCACCACCTTCCAGCCGGGCGTGAACATCGACCTGGCCATCTCGCAGATTTCCGCCATCTGCCAGACGATCCTGAAGCGCATGCCCACGGGCACGCAGCCCCCCCTGATCGTGCAGTACAGCCGGTCCAGCGTGCCCATCCTGCAGCTGGCGCTGTCGTCCGACACCATGTCCGAGGCGCAGCTGTACGATTACGGCCGCATCACCATCCGTTCGCAGATCAGCGACATCCCCGGCCTGCGCCTGCCCCTGCCCTATGGCGGCAACGCGCGCCAGATCATGGTCGACATCGACCCCGACAAGCTGCGCGCCTATGGCCTGACGCCGAACGATGTCAACAAGGCCATCACCGCCCAGAACCTGAACCTGCCCTCGGGCACGGCCAAGATCGGCGACATCGAATACCAGGTGGGCCTGAACAGCAGCCCCATCGCGGTGGAAACGTTCAACAGCATCCCGCTGCGCGACGTCAGCGGCCGCACCATCTTCATGCGCGACGTGGCCCACGTGCGCGACGGTGCCGCCGTGCAGACCAACGTGGTGCACGCCGACGGCCAGCCCGCCGTGCTGCTGACCATCATGAAGCTGGGCGGCGCCAGCACCCTGGCGGTGGTGGACGAGGTCATGCGCCGCCTGCCGGAGATCCGCAAGGCGGCCCCCGGCGGCATGCGCATCGAGCCGCTGTTCGACCAGACCACCTTCATCAAGCACGCGATGGAAAGCATCCAGCATGAGGGCCTGATCGTCGGCGCGCTGGTCGCCATCCTGATCCTGCTGTTCCTGGGCGGCTGGCGCAGCACGGCCATCGTGCTGACCTCCATCCCGCTGTCCATCCTGACCGCCGTGACCGTGCTGTCGCTGGCCGGCCACACCCTGAACGTCATGACCCTGGGCGGCCTGGCCCTGGCCATCGGCATCCTGGTGGACGACGGCACCGTGGCCATCGAGAACATCCACCGCCACATCGGCATGGGCAAGCCGCTGCGCCAAGCCATCCTGGAGGGCTCCGACGAGGTCGCCTTCCCGGCCCTGGTCTCCACCCTGTGCATCTGCATCGTGTTCGTGCCCATCTTCTTCCTGCACGGCATCGCCAAGTACCTGTTCTCGCCGCTGGCCTTGGCCGTCATCTCCTCCATGCTGATGAGCTACGTGCTGTCGCGGACGCTGGTGCCCGCCATGGCCGCCTGGCTGCTGCCGGCGGAACTGCGCGGCCATGGCCATGGCGACGATGACCTGCCCCATGGCCATGCCGCCCCCAAGCGCGGCATCGGCGGCGCCTGGTCGCGGTTCCATGCCGGGTTCGAGCGCGCGTTCGAGCGGCTGCGCCAGCGTTACCTGCGCATCCTGGGCGGCGGCCTGGCCCGGCCGTGGCGGGTGATGGCGGTGGCCCTGCTGCTGCTGATCGGCGCCGGCCTGACCATCCCCTTCGTCGGCATGAACTTCTTCCCCGAGGTGGACGCCGGCCAGTTCCGCCTGCACGTCCGCACCCCCGCCGGCACCCGCCTGGAAGAGGCGTCGCGCCAGTTCGGCGCCATCGAGCGCGCCATCCGCCAGATCATCCCGGCGGACGAACTGAGCCTGGTGATCGACAACATCGGCCTGCCCGATCCGGTCAACCTGGGCCTGACCGACAGCGTCACCGTCAGTTCCGCCGACGGCGAAATCCTGGGCGCCCTGACCGAGAAGCGGTCCAAGCCCACCCAGGAATATGTGAACGCCATCCGGGCCAAGATCGCGAAGGACTTCCCCAACGTCGACATCTTCCAGAAGCCCGGCGACATCACCAGCCAGATCCTGAACGGCGCCGTGCCGACGCCCATCGACATCCGCATCATCGGCACGGCCCGCGGGCCCAACGCCATCATCGCCGATGATCTGCGCCAGCGGTTGAAGAGCATCCCCGGCCTGGTCGACGTGACCCTGCGCCAGATCACCGCCACCCCCGCCTACCGCATCGAGGTGGACCGGGCGCGCGCCGCCGAGCTGGGCCTGACCCAGAGCGACATCGCGCAGGAGGTTCTGGTGTCGCTGGCGTCCAGTTCCGTGGTCAACCCCAACTACTGGATGGATACCAGCTCGCTGATCATCTACCCGGTGGTGGTGCAGTCGCCGCAGCGCATGCTGTCCTCGGCCGAGGACCTGATGAACACCCCCATCCATTCCACCCGCGTCACCGACCCGGTGCTGCTGCGCAACGTGGCGACCCTGGTGCCGACCAAGGTGGCGGCCGATATCAGCCGTACCTCATTCTCGCCGCGCTATGACGTCATCGCCAACGTGTCGGGCCGCGATCTGGGTTCGGTCGCGCGCGACATCAGCGCCGCCGTGGCCGAGGTCCGGCCGCAGCTGAAGCCCGGCAACCGCATCGAGATCGGCGGCCAGATCAAGACCATGCAGGGCGCCTACGCCGACATCGCCACCGGCATGGCCCTGGCCGTGGTCTTCGTCTACATGCTGATGGTGATCAACTTCCAGTCCTGGCTGGATCCGCTGATCGTGCTGGGCGCCACGCCGGCGGCCATCCTGGGCGGTGCGGTCATGCTGCTGCTGACCGGCACCACCTTCAGCGAGCCGGCCCTGATGGGCATGATCATGGTCATCGGTGTCGCCACTGCCAACAGCGTGCTGATGGTGTCCTTCGCCAACCAGCGGCGTGAACAGGGATTGGCGCCCGTGGACGCCATGGCGGAGGCCGGCGGCGCCCGCCTGCGCCCCGTCATGATGACGGCGCTGGCCATGGTGCTGGGCATGATCCCCATGGCCCTGGCGCTGAGCGAGGGCGGGGAGCAGAACGCCCCCCTGGCGCGCGCCGTCACCGGCGGCCTGCTGTTCTCCACGCCCATGACCCTGCTGGCCGTTCCGGCCCTGTATGTCCTGTTGCACCGCCGGCGCCACGCGGCCGCCATCGCCACCCACGTTCCCGCCGGCTCGGCCGCCGAGTGATTTTAGGAGTTCTGAAGATTATGAGCGCCGCCCCTAAGACCACCCACCGCCGCCGCACCTGGACGCTGGGCACCGCCGCCGTGGCACTGGCCGGCATCGCCCTGGCGTCGACCCCGCAGCTGGCCGCCGGGGCCAAGGCAACGCCCGAGGCTGCCGCCCCCCAGGCGCCGCTGAAGGTCAAGACCACCCTGCCCAAGCCGGTGAAGGCCGCCGACGGCCTGCTGCTGCCGGCCCAGACGGCGGCGCAGACCGAATACACCGTCTACGGCCGCATCTCCGGCTATATCGGCAAGCGCCTGGTGGACATTGGCGACGTGGTGAAGGCGGGCCAGGTGCTGGCCGTGATCGACGCGCCGGAAGCGGACCAGCAGCTGATGCAGGCCCGCGCCGCCCAGCACCAGTCGGAAGCCAACCTGGCGCTGGCCAAGTCCAACTACACCCGGTCCAAGTCGCTGCTGGGCGACGGCTGGGTAACGCGTGAGACCTATGACACCCGCGACAGCGCCCTGAAGGCGGCCCAGGCCGACGTGGAGGCGGCGATCGCCAACGTGAAGCGCCTGGAACAGACGACGGGCTACAAGACGGTGACCACCGCCATCGACGGCATCGTCACCCAGCGCCTGGTGGAACAGGGCGACCTGGTGGTGGCCGACAGTTCCACCGCCAAGGCGCTGTACCAGGTGTCCAAGCAGGATCACCTGCGCGTGGTGATCGACGTGCCGCAGGGCCAGGTGCCGTCGGTGGCCGTGGGCGCGCCGGTGGATGTCACCTTCCGTGAGTTCCCCAACCGCACCTTCCCGGCCAAGGTCGTGCGCCTGGCCCATGCGGTGGACACCACCAGCGGCACCATGCGGGTGGAAGCCGACCTGCCCAACGCCGACCTGACCATCCCCGCCGGCATGCGCGGCAACGCCCGCTTCCCCGAGGCCGGCGCGCCCGTGCTGGCCCTGCCGGTGAACACCATCGTCACCCGGCCGGAAGGCAAGCGCGTGGCGGTGATCGATGCCGAGGGCAAGATCCGTTTCCACCCCGTCACCCTGGGGCGTGAACTGGATACGACGGTGGAGGTGGTGGCCGGCGTCAGCGACAAGGACCGCGTGGTCCTGAACCCCAACACCATGCTGAACGACGGCGACGCGGTGACGGTGGCGGAGTAAAAGCCCGTCAACCCAGGGCCCGATGCCGGCGTCATGAGCCAGGCTTATGCCGCCATAGGCCGCGACCGCGGCCGCCGGAAGTTTCCGGGAAGCGTAGCGGACCGGAAACTGAGGAAGCCCAGCCGCCGGATGGCGGCGCCCGGCGCATGAGGGAACCCAGAAAAGAGAGCGGCCGCCCCACGGGGGCGGCCGTTTCCCTTTGAGGGCCGGGCGAACCCGGCCCCAGCAGGTCAGCGTGACTTACCAGGGCTGGCAAGCGCCGCAGTTCTCCGGCAGGGAGGCGACGGCGACCTGGCGCTGGGCGGCATGGTGGCCAGCGGCATAGAAGCCAACACCGGCCAGAACCAGGCAAGCCAGAGCGATCTTCTTGAAAGACATGGTATTTTCCCCCATTCGCGCCGGGCGGACCATTCCGCCGGACAGTGCGAGGGGGGAAAAGCAAGCGCCGGGCCAATTCCCAAAATGACGCCGCCGAACATCAACCCATTGTTAATCCGTTAAGATTTGGGATATTAAAAATGTGGCTTCGGCCCCTGTGGTAATAATATTATTGCCGATGGGCAATAACATCTCTTGGCGAGTAGGCAGAAATGACCCATTGTGGCGTCGTTTTCCGTGCTTTGAGGGGTTGAGACGTGGAATCCACCGCCGGTTTAGTTGGTCGGTTATTCCTCAGCGTCATCGCAACCGGCTCCGGACTGCCCACCCCTATGGGTGACGCGGCGGAGAAGCCCGTTATTGAATTTCTATACCCTGATGCCGGCCCCTTCCTGCAAAGTGCCGCTGAATCCGGCGACGCGCGCGGCCCCATCGCCATCCGGGTGGAGGCGCTGGCCACCAAAGCCGGATACGAAATCAAATGGACCGGCCCCATTCCCCGGAACCGCATCCTGGCGGACATGCAGGACGGGCGGGCCGCCTGCACGCCCAACGCCATCAAGACGCCGGACCGCGAGGCGCGCTTCAAATTCACCCAACCGATCTTCCCCGCCCTTGATCAGGTCGTGGTCACCAAGAAGGATGCGGCCTGGGTCGATTCCTATGACTCGGTCGATGCGCTGATGCACGACACCACGCGCGTGTACGGCGACCTGCTGGGCGCCTCCCAGGGGCCGGCCCTGGACCGCACGATCGCGGAAGAGACCCGTCATGTCCGTCCCATCCGGGGAACGCCGGCCGATCTGGTGAAGATGGTCATTTCCGGCCATGTGGATTACATCATCCTGGCCGACGGGCCTTCCGTCGCCCTGGCCGCCAGCGCCCTGGGCATCGACCCGGCCGTCCTGGCCACCCATCATTTCCCCGACATGCGCAGCAGCGCCGGCGGCCACATCATGTGCGCCCAGTCGGTGGGGAACGACGTCATCGCCGCCTTCGACAAGGCCATCGCCGACGGGCGTTGAGAGGCAGGCGTTACCCCTTCCGGGGCGCTTGCGGCCAAGGCCGGTAGACGCGGCGGCCGCCTGGCCCCATAAAGGGGACATATCCGGTCCCTTTTCGCTTCTTTCCACGGCCCAATGACCCCCGACACACCCGATATCGACCAGCCCGGCAGCCACAGCTGGGATCCCGACCTGTTGCTGGCCGTCGCGACGACGGAGGAAGGCTGCGCCACCCTGGCGCAACTGGGCCTGGTGCGCGCCAAACAGGCGGCGGCCATGGGCCTGGTGCCCCTGCCCCTGGTCTTTCCCGACAAGGAACAGGTATGGGTCGAGGCGGCGCGGGAACAGGAATTGCTGGCCACCGTCCAGCGCCGCGCGGCGGAGGCGGTGGCCCGTCCCGCCCTGCTGGCCGCGGCCCGGCCGGCCCTGCGGGAGGCGGGGTATGAGATCACGCCGGCGGTGGTGCCGGACCGGGTGCGCATCGGCCAGCGCATGGAAGTGGCGCTGCCCAGTTTCCCCCACCCCTACCGCCTGAGCGTGGACCGCACCTTCGCGGTGGGTGAACTGTCGGACCTTGAGGGCGGCGCCGTGCTGGGCCTGCTGGCCGGCGACCCCAAGTTCCAGGGCCGCAAGCGCGACGCCGTCGGCAGCCTGACCCGCCGCCTGGCCGAAATCGAGGCGGAGGTGGCCAGCGACGCCGACGCGGTGACCGAAATCCGCGACCGCCTGTGGCGCGCCACCCACCACCTGAGCGACGCGCCGTCGGTGCTGCGCCGCTGGGAACGCGAGGTGGCGGCCTGGGCGCAGGACCGCGTGCACGCCCGCGGCCGCAGCTTCGTCGACACCCATTTCGACCTGAAGCGCTATGAGGACCTGTTCCCCCTGGCGCGCAGCATGCCGCGCCGGCTGGTGCTGGTGATCGGCCCCACCAATTCGGGCAAGACCCATCGCGCCATGCAGGCGCTGAAGGATGCCCGTGCCGGCGCCTACCTGGCGCCCCTACGCCTGCTGGCGCTGGAGATCATGGACCGCCTGAACAAGGAAGGCGTGGCCGCCAGCCTGGTGACGGGGGAGGAGGAAATCCGCGTCCCCGGCGCCCGCATCACCGCCTCCACCGTCGAGATGCTGGACCCGGAGTCCCGCCTGGACGTGGCGGTGATCGACGAGGTGCAGATGCTGGCCGACCTGGAGCGCGGCTGGGCCTGGTCGGCCGCCGTGGTCGGCGTGCCGGCGGAGACCGTCTACCTGCTGGGGTCCCCCGACATCCGCCCGGTGATCGAGCGCATGGCGGAGTATCTGGGCGAGCCGCTGGAGGTGGTGGAGCTGGAGCGCAAGACGCCGCTGAAGCTGATCGACCGGCGGCTGGACTGGGGCGACGTGCAGGCGGGCGACGCCCTGATCGCCTTTTCCCGGCGCGAGGTTCATTCCGTCCGCGAAACGATCCGCGCCAAGGGCCTGAGCGCCGCGGTGATCTATGGCGCGCTGGCGCCCGAAGTGCGGCGGCGGGAGGCGGAGCGCTTCACCAATGGCGAGGCCGACGTGGTGGTGGCGACCGACGCCATCGGCATGGGCCTGAACCTGCCGGTGCGCCGCGTGCTGTTCACCAACCTGGAGAAGTTCGACGGCCATGCCGTCCGGCCCCTGACGGGGTCCGAAGTGCGGCAGATCGCCGGCCGCGCCGGCCGCTACGGCAAGTTCGAGGTGGGTGAGTACGGCGTGGTCGGGCGCGGCAGCCCCAACGCCCTGCGCCACATGTACAAGGCGGCGGACGAGAAGGTGCACGCCGCCATGTCCCTGACCCTGCGCCCCACCCGCGCCATGATGGAACGCCTGGCCGATTATGTCGGCACCGACCGGCTGGTGCCGCTGGTGGACTGCTTCGCCGCCGCCGACACCAGGGGATCGCCCTACGCACTGTCGGACCTGACGCCGGTGCGCAAGATGGCGGTGGCGCTGGATGCCCGCCGGCTGGATTTCGAGCGCCGCCTGGTCCTGCTGTTCATGCCGGCCGACCTGGACCGCGAGACCGACGCCGACCTGGTCTACGGCATCTGCCGCGCGCTGGAGCGTAACCAGCCCCTGCTGCTGGACAACGTGGCCGGCAAGCGCATCGACAGCCTGGACGATCTGGGGCTGGAGGCGCAGTCGCGCATCTGCGACCTGTACTACTGGGCCACCCGCAAATTCGCCGCCATGTTCCCCGACCGCGAGGCCGTCACCGAACGCCGCGCCGCCGTGGCCGAACGCCTGGCCCAGGTGCTGGCCATCCGCAGCCGCGCACGCGCGGCCGGCGAGGCCCCCAACAAACCCAAGCCCGGCTTCCGCGGCGCGCCCCGCAAGCGGTACGGGCCGAAGCGGACGTGATCAGGCCACGCTCAAGGTCCGCGAAATCCGGGCCGGACGCGGGAGGCCGTACCGCCGGTCATGCCTTGGAAACGGCCGCCAAGTGAACGGCGAATGAACACTTGTTCCATTGTAGGTTGATGCCCGCTCCCGTATCCTGGTGAACGATTGGGCGGCAAGCCCAGGCCCCTGGGGACGCGTCAGCCACATGGAACTGCACATCCCCAGCCTGCTGGTGGTCAACACGCTGTTGCAGGCGGTGGCGGCGATCTGCCTGCTGCTGGCGGCCCTGTCCCTGCCCCGCCAGCCGGGCCTGCGCTACTGGGCGGCATCCGGTTTGGCGCAGGCCGCCGGCCTGGCCCTGACCGGCCCGTTCGACTGGCTGCCGGGCTGGCTGGCCCTGCTGTCCAGCCATTTCCTGATCTTCACCGGCTACGGCCTGGCCTATGTGGGGATCGCGCGTTTCCTGGGGCGGCCGGTGCGCGGCACCTGGCCGGTGCTGGGCTTGGGCCTGGTCCTGGCCGCCATCTTCCTGTGGTTCACCCTTGGCGCGCCGGAAAGCCGGGGCCGCATCCTGGTCAGCAGCCTGTTCTTCGCCCTCCTGTCGGCGGCCATGGCCTGGCGCCTGCTGCGCCATGCGGAGCGCGACTTGCGCCCGCCGGCCACCGTCACCGCCACCATCTATCTGGCCTGGGCGGCGCTGGCCCTGGCGCGGGCGGGCTGGGCCCTGGTCATCGACTGGCAGGGCAACGTGGCGGAGCCGCACGCCCTGAAGGTCCTGACCCGCCTGGTGATCATCTGCGTCACCACCATCGTGACCCACGGCTATCTGTGGATGATCAGCCGGCGGCTGGATTGCGAGGTGCGGCAACAGGCCCGCCAGGACCCGCTGACCGGCATCGCCAACCGCCGGGTGGTCTGGACGGCGGGGGAGATGGAGGTGGCCCGCGCCCTGCGCCACGGCCGCGCCCTGTCGCTGCTGATGATCGACATCGACCATTTCAAGGCGGTCAACGACCGCTGGGGCCACGGTGCGGGCGACGCCCTGCTGGTGGCGGTGGCGGAATCCCTGGCGCGCGAACTGCGCGGCAGCGACCTGCCGGCCCGCGTGGGGGGTGAGGAATTCCTGGCCCTGCTGCCCGAAACCGGGCTGGAGGACGCCTGGGCGGTGGCGGAACGGGTGCGCCAGCAAGTGGCCGCCATCACTCTGGAGCGACCGCAGGGGGCCTTGCGCTGCACCGTCAGCATCGGCCTCGCCACACTGGGGCCCGACGGCCATGTTTGGGAAGAGTTGGTGGCGGCGGCGGACCAGGCGCTGTACCTGGCCAAGGATACAGGCCGTAACCGCACGGAAGCCCTGTCCATCGGCGGCGCCGACCCCACCCTGGCCCAACCGGGCTGGGGCCAATACGGCGCGTGAGTTCTGGGCACATGCACTTCCATCGGCATGAGACTTCGACTCATGCCGATGGAGGCGCCGACTGGCGCCGCCGGAGCTTTATGGGAAGCGGAGCGAACCGGAAAGCGAGGACCAGCCAAGCCGGCGGATGCCGGCGCCCGGCGCTTGAGGGTGCATCCGGAAACGGAGGTCGAGGCCGCCATACGCGGCCTCGGCGCCACCGGTTCGGACGGTCACGGGGGACGAAAACGCCCAAGTTACGGGGGCGATCCGAGGCGTGATCGGGGCGATTGTTAGCCCTTATGGAAATGGTCTTCAGGCCGTGATGTTCACCGACGTGCCCGCCCCCGTCTGCTGGGTGAAGGAGGCGAACAGGCTTTCCGCCGACGACACGTCGCCGCTGCTGAGCGAGCTGCCGATCTGGCTGAGCAGGCTTTTCAGCGGGTTGCTGTTGTCATTGGAACTGGTGGTGCTGGTGGACGACGTGCCGTCGGTGCTGTCGCTGCTGCTGGTGTCGTCGCCGCCCAGCAATTGCGACAGGCTGCCGTAGGCCGAAGTGGCGCTGGACAGGTCGCCGGACGACAGGGCGTCGGACAGGCTTTCGAACGCCGACCGCACGGCCGACGCCTGGCCGTTGCCACCACCGGCGTCGCCGGACGGCGGCGGGCCCGGGGGCGGGCCGCCACGGCCACCGCCATGGCTCTGGATGTCGGAATAGGCGCTCTGGGCCCCGGACAGGTCACCGTTTTCCAGCGCCGTGCCCACCTTGTCCAAGGCGTCCTTCAACGGGTTGGACCCGCTGGCGTCGCTGGAGGAGGTGGAGGACGAGGACTGGGGCGCGTTGGCCTGCAGATCCTGGGTCAGGGTGGCATAGGCCGACTTGGCCGTATCCAGGTCACCGGAAGACAAGGCATCGCTCAAGGCCTTGAAATCGTTCTTGATGGACGATTTCGCGGACGACTGGGTACCACTGCTGCTCGTCGTGTACACGCTGCTGGTGGACGACGACAGGGAAGAGATCGACATCAAGACTCTCCGTCGCCGGGGTGGGTGCGAAACGCCGAGAGGTAGCCCCGTTTCCGCCCCCCGACGCCCCTTCCACGCATTCCTGCAAAAGAGTCGTCGCAATTTTATATAAAATTTATGCGCCTGTTTATCCGAAGGCCGCCGTTAGATCGTTTGTGGGTTATTTTAGCCAGGCGACAGCGCCTCGATGATGCGGCAATCGGCGACCGTGCCCCGGGCGCAATTGCCGATCATGCCGCCCAGTTCCTGGCGCAGGGCCATCAGGTCGGCGATCTTGGCGTCCACCGCCGCCAGATGGGCGCGGGCGATGGTGTCCACATCGGCGCAGTCGCGATCGCGCTGGTCGGCCAGGGCCAGCAGGGCGCGCACCTGGTCCAGGGCGAAACCCAGATCCCGCGACCGCCGGATGAAGCTGAGCCGCCCCAGCGCCGCCGCGTCATAGTCGCGATAGGCCCCGCTGCCCCGCCGCGCCGGCGGCGCCAGCAGGCCGATGCGTTCATAATATCGGATGGTTTCCACCTTCACGCCCGTGCCGCGCGCCAGCGCGCCGATGGTAAGGCCGTCTTGCATTCCCCCTCCCGTCCTGGCTTGACCCTGTAGTGACTACAGGGTGCATATGGGATGCCGGACCCTGGAAAGCGAGATGCCCCACCATGCCCGGCTGCTGTCACGATCCCGCCTGCGCCGCCACCACGGCCGATCAACCCAGTGCCGGCTGGCGCCGTGCGCTGTGGGTCGCCCTGGTCATCAACGCTGCCCTGTTCGTGGGCGAGGTGGTGGCGGGCCTGGCCGCCGGCTCCGCCGCCTTGCAGGCCGACGCGCTGGATTTCCTGGGCGACGCCGCCAACTACGCCATCAGCCTGGCGGTGGCCGGCATGGCGGTCCGCTGGCGCACACACGCGGCCCTGGCCAAGGGCCTCAGCCTGTCGGCGCTGGCGCTGTGGGTGGCGGGCGGCACCGCCTGGCACGCCTGGGCCGGCACCTTGCCCCGGGCGCCGGTGATGGGCGGCGTGGCCCTGGCCGCCATGGCCGCCAACGGCATTGTCGCCCTGCTGCTGTACCGCTTCCGCGACGGCGACGCCAACATGCGGTCGGTCTGGATCTGCACCCGCAACGATGTCATCGGCAATGCCGCCGTGCTGCTGGCGGCGGCCGGCGTGTTCGGCACCGGCACGGCCTGGCCGGACATCCTGGTGGCGGCCGTCATGGCGGCGCTGGGCCTGAGCGGCGGCATCACCATCATCCGCCACGCGCGGTCGGAAATGCGCCTCAGCGCCCGCCCAGCATGGACCGCCACGCCGGCAGCCGGCGCTCCAAATCCGTGAAGGTCACCAGCGCTTCCGGGCAGGCGCCCTGGCCCGGGGCGCCCGTCTGTTCCGTGACCGCGGCGGCGCGCATGAAGTCGAACAGCTCGTCCGCCTTGCGGTGCTCATCCGCATCCTTGGCCGACAGCGACAGCAGTTCCCGCACCTGCGCGTCGGCCTTCGCCACCCGGTCCGCGGGCGCGCCACAGGCCGCCGCCTGGCCGATGATGGGCCCGGCGGAGCGCGCATAGTCCCACACGTCCACCGCCCCGGCGGGGGCGGACGGCAGCAGGCAGGCCAGTAGGGCAAGGCAAACAGCGGCGCGGATTTGGAACGACCTTCGAGGCGGCAAACCCGCGCAGCCTGGAAAGGCGGGGCGTAAGTGTCAAGGGATAGGGGGACAGGGACGACGCTCCGATCCGTGCAATGGCACGTGGGGGACGCCCATGTTACCAACTTGCCGATATCTTCGCCTATTTCAGGACCCGTGAACCCTTCATGTCGGACTTATATTGGGCGCTGCCTTTTGGGGCTTGCGGCTTCTCAGGATGGCGGCTCTGGCAGGCGAAACGTTACGGCAGGGTGCCGGACCGCGGCGGTCGATTCCATGACCGGGTCGCCACACCCATCCGGTTCTGGCGCGCCGTCGCATTGGACATTCTGATTTTCGTCATCGCAGGCTATTTCAGCCTGGCGCTTTTGGCCCAAGCTTCAGGGCGTGTGCTGTGGGGCATGGAAGACGTGGCCGCACTTGGAAAAGCGGTTGCGGCGGCCGCCAGGATCGCCATTGCCAGTCATCGGTGGGACTGGGCATTCTCATTGGTCTTCGTTGTCGGCTCTGGCTGGAATCTTTGGCGGGCATGGCGCCGGAACGTCATCATGGATATCCGGGGCAATGAATATCGCCGGGATAAGGTGGCATTCGACTTCTGGGTCTGGGTTGGCCTGAACCTGTTCACTTTGTGTGCCGCCGCCTTCCAGCCACTGTCCCATCTTTTCCCGGATTAAGTCTATACCGTTAACGGCCAATCGCGGCACGGAGCTGGATTAGTCCTTCACGCGGGCATCCTCAATCAACGCCCCTGCCATACCGCCGGATCACGGCTTGTATGAAGAAAAGCAAGAATATAGACCGCGTCCCCGCGCGTACGGAAAACGACGAAGTACGGAAAACGTCGGGTTAACGCCCTACGAATATCGTTTGCGCACGCGGGAAATTGCATCGGGTTTTCGCTGATCCGCTGCTGAATCAGGCGCAACTCCTGTTTCAGGTGCGGGATCATTCCCGGAACATGCTGAGCGTACCAGCCAAAAGCATCGATAATGTCAGCGTTCGCTGCCCGGGTGAAAACAACCCGGTACATTACGGGAAGCGCCGCTCAAGCTCCGCTTCAACCTCTTCCCACGACAGGCCACTCTTGATGTCCTCATCGAAGGTGGCCAGTCGGCGATCTAGTTCCGCTTGCTGCGCGGGCGTCAAACGCACGTCCTCGGCCTCCAGGCTATCCCAGAGTCGACCGATAAGATCAAGGCGCTCCTGCGCGGACAAGCGGGTGATGTCGAGCGTGGTCATATCTTAAAGTTAGGGCATCGGCCCGTCTTTTTCCAGCCTCCCCTACCCCCCGATCAGCAGCTTCGCCACCCAGCGGTGCAGGGGTTTCAGGGGAGGGCGGACCAGGCGGTCCAGGCGGGGACCCTTGCGGTCGAACACGGCCTTGAGGTGGCTGAAGGTGTCGAAACCGTCGCGGCCGTGATAGCGGCCCATGCCGCTGGGCCCGATGCCGCCAAAGGGCAGATCCTCCACCGCCACGTGGATCAGGGTGTCGTTGACCACCACGCCGCCGGCGGCGGTGGTCAGCAGGGCGCGATCGATGACGGCGCGGTCGCGGCCGAACAGATAGAGGGCCAGGGGCCGGGGACGGGCGCGGATGTAGGCCAGCGCCTGGTCGACATCGTCATAGGGCACGATGGGCAGCAGGGGCGCGAATATCTCCTCCCGCGACAGGGTGATGTCGTCGGGCGGGTCCAGCACCACGGCCGGGCCGATGCCGATACCGGGCACCGGGGGGCCCAGTTCGCGCACCACCGCACCCCGGGCCCGGGCCTCCGCCACCATGTCGGCCACCCGCTGGCGCCCGGCCGCGCCGAACACGGCGGACATGGCGCTGACGCCCTCCTGCGCCGGGAAATAGGCCGGCACGGCCTGGGCCAGGGCCTCCACGAAGTCCGCCACCTGGCCGCGCGGCACCAAGGCGTAATCAGGCGCCACGCAGGTCTGGCCGGCGTTGGTGAACTTGCCGTAGGCGATGTCGATGGCCGCCGATGCCAGGTCCGCCCCCGGTAGCACCAGGGCCGGCGACTTGCCGCCCAGTTCCAGGGTCACCGGCGTCAGGTTTTCCGCCGCGGCCTTCATCACCAGGCGCCCGACGCGGGTGGAGCCGGTGAACAGGATGTGGTCGAAGGGCAGGCAGCCGAAGCGCGCCCCCACCTCCGCCCTACCCGACACCACCGTCGCCATGTCGGCCGGCACCGCCTCGGCCACGATGTCGGCGATCAGGGCCGTGGTGCGCGGGGTCAGTTCCG
Organism: Azospirillaceae bacterium; assembly: GCA_028283825.1. NCBI lineage: Bacteria > Pseudomonadati > Pseudomonadota > Alphaproteobacteria > Rhodospirillales > Azospirillaceae > Azospirillaceae bacterium. Next base: position 75,400 of record JAPWJW010000002.1, read on the forward strand.
ACGGTTTCAGCAAGACCCGGTTGCCGGCCGCCAGCGCGCCCGCCAACGGCGTCAACGCCAGCATGAGGGGATAGTTCCAGGGGGCGATCACCCCCACCACGCCCAGCGGCTGGGGCTGCACCCAGGCGCGGCCTGGCCCCAGGGTCAGCGGCACCGAGCGGCGGCGGCGGCGCATCCAGCCCTTCAGGTGCCGACGGGCATGGCGAAAGCCCTCCAGCGTCACGAAGATTTCGGCGAACAGGGTCTCATGGGCCAGCCGGCCGCCGAAATCGGCATCCACCGCCTGGACCAGGGCGTCCTGTCGCCGCACCAGTGCCCGTTCCAGCGCCGCCAGGTGGTCCTGGCGGCGCTCGGCCGGCGGATAGGGATCCGCCACCGCCGCCGCGCGCAGGCGGTCGAAGGCTTGGGACACCGCCGTCAGGTCATTCCCGGCTCCCTGCTCCACCGCTATCATCACCGTCTCCTTACAATCACTGAACGCACCGCCCGTTCACCCAGGCCGGCGACCGCCGGCCCCCGTAGATTTCGGGGGAGCGTCAGCGGACTGGAAATCGAGGATAAGCCAAAGGCCCGGATGGGCCTGCCGGCGCTTGAGGAACATTAAAAATGCCATTGCAGATAGCCGCCGAAGCGCCGGGGCGACCCTATGCTGAGGGCATCCAGGCCGAAGCTGTCCAGGTTGTTGATGTCCATGATGTAGGTCTTGTCGAACAGGTTGCGCACCCACAGGCCCATGCTGACGGTGCCGCCCGGCGTCGTCCAGCCCAGGCGGGCGTCGGTCAGCCAATAACCCGGCTGGCTGAGACGGCTGAGGTTGTGGCTGTCGAAATAGATCATCGACCGGTAGGAGACGTCGACGACGGCGTTCAGCGTGCCGTTCTCCTTGCCACCCACACCGTCCAGGGGATGGTCGTAACTGACCAGGCCCGTCAGGGTCCAGCGCGGGGCGGACGGCAGGCGGTTGCCGCTCAACTCCTCCCCTTCCGAGACGTAATCCAGGTACTCGCTGTTCAGGTATTCCCCACCCAGGCTGATCTCCAGCCCCTTCAGCGGCGCCAGGGTGATGTCGGCGTCCACGCCGTAGAGGCGGGCGCTGGCGGCGTTGTTGAAGGTCTGGGTCGGGATGCCGTCGCGCGTCACGATCTGGAAGACCTGGAGGTTGCTGTAGTCGTAATAGAAGCCGGCGGCGTTCACGCGCAGGCGCTTGTCCCAGAACTCCGTCTTCGCGCCCACCTCATAGGCGTCCAGGGTCTCATCCGCGTAGGGCGCCAGATCGGCCGGATCGCGGGTGTAGCCGCCGAAGAAGCCGCCGCTTTTGTAGCCGCGGTTATAGCTGGCATAGACCATGACATCGTCGGTGGGCTTCACCTGGATGGACGCCCGTCCCGACACGCTGCTGAACGATTTGGAATTGGCGTAGTCGAAGACGTCCACCACCTCCTCCACCGTGCTGCGGTAGGTGAAGTCCTTGTCGTCCTTGGAATAACGCAGGCCACCGGTCAGGGTGACCATGTCGGTCAGCTGATAATCCACCTGGCCGAAGGCGGCGTAGCTGTTGGTGATCTGGGTATAGGGATACCCCACCAGCGCCACGTTGTTGTCCAATGAGACGCCGGTGGGGTTGTCGTCGGTGACGAACATCGGGCGCAGGTCGCGCAGGATGTCGTACTCGCTGGTGGTGGTCAGGTAGTCGTGCAGGAAATAGACGCCGGCGACGCCGCGCAGCTTGTCAGTCAGCGGCGCCTCCACCCGGAATTCCTGCGACACGTCATGCTGGGTCGCCTTGTAGGTGCTGTGGATCAGGCTGTCGGGGCTGGCGTCGGTATCCTCGACATCGTCGCGTTCGGCGGTGTCGAAGGCGGTGATGGAATAAAGCGTGGTCTTGCCCGCGTCCCAGCGCACGTTGACGGAAGCACCCCAGGTGTCGACCTTGTCCTCGCCCTTCAGGTTGTAGTCGCCGGCGTACGGGTTGTTGTCGGTGTCGGCGTAGCCCAGCGCGTCGGTGCATTGCCCGGTGGCGTAGAAACCGGCGGCGCACAGGCCGTCGGCCCCGGTGGCCGCCGCCGTCTGCGGGATCAGCGGCCGCGCCTGGGTATAACGGCTGTCGCCCCGGTTCTGCCCGCCGTGCAGTTGCACCGTCACCGACAGATCGTCGCTGGGGGTGAACAGCAGGCCGACGCGCCCGCCCCAACGGTTCATGGCATTGACGTAGCTGTCGCTGACGCGGTTGTAGGTGTCGCCGTCGTCGCGTTCATAATCGCCGGCGATGCGGATGGCCAGCTTGCCGGGCACGACGGCGCCCCCCACCCCGGCCTCCGCCTTCACGGCGTTGAAGCGGCCGTATTCCAGGCTGCCGTCGCTGGTGGTGTCGAACGTCGGCTGGCGGGCGGTGACGTTGATGGCGCCGCCGGTGGTGTTGCGGCCGTAAAGCGTGCCTTGCGGGCCCTTCAGCACCTCCACCCGTTCCAGGTCGAAGAACTGGCCCAGCTGCGCCAAGGGGGAGGCGACGTAGACCCCATCCATGTAGATGCCGACGGCGCCGGCGGCGTTGGCGTTGAAGTCGTTCAGGCCGACGCCGCGAATGAAGATCTTCGGGTTGGCGCTGGCGTCCGATGTCTTGATCTGCAAGCCCGGTGTCAGGTTGGGCAGATCCTGGACGTCGCGCACGTCCATCTTCTCCAGCGTCTGGGCCGACAGGGCGGTGATGGCCATGGGCACGTCCTGCAGGTTTTCCGCCCGCTTCTGCGCCGTCACCACCACCTCCTGCAGGCCATCACCCAATTCCGCCGGCGCCTGCTGCGCGCTTGCGGCCGTATTCAGTACGCCGAGCGCCACGCCCGACAGCAACACCAGCCCGCGTATGCCCGTTTTCCGCTTCCGATCCATGTTATGGCTCCCTGTTCTGGTTCCGTCGTTGCGCAACCGCCCTCAGCCAACTCTTCTTTTCATTCACTCACCCCGGTGCCCGCCGGGGTTCACGCACCCAAAACCGCCGTCAGGCGGACATGTCGAACACCGGCCATCGTCCCGTGACCGTGTGTCCATCGAAGGCGACCAGCGCCCCGAACTGCAGCAACACCGCCTCGCTCTGCGTCGGGCGCAGGAACACCCAATCGTCGGGCTTCAGCGGCACGTGGGCCGAGCCCGACCAGCGTTCCTGGTTGCTGGATCGGCCGTAGAGGCCGCTCAACTGCAAGCCCGGCGGGGACACCGCCTGCGCCAGCCAGTGCCCACCCTGCACGAAGAAGGCCTTCCTGGTGTTGGGGTCGAAGAAGGCGGCGATGCCGGCCAGCCCTTCCAGCCCCGGGATCAGTCCCGGTTCCGCCACCTTCAGCACCGGGGTGGCGATGAAGCAGGCCGGCTGATGGTGGGCCAGGGTGTCGATGTCGAAGTCGGTGGGTTTCACGAAGGCGGAGCCCACCGCCAGCTCCGTCGCCACCGGGTCGTCGGTGTGCAGGGCATAGGTGGGGCTGCCCGCCGTGTTGAAGGTGTAGGGTGCCTGCCCGTCCTTCAGCGGCGCCTTTTCCCGCAGGACGCCGGCCATGTCGGCGTAGATCGCCTTGGCCTTGGCCAGCGCCCGGCCGCGCATGTCGAACACCGGCGGCATCTTGGCCACGTGCGGGTCGTAGCCCATCAGGCCGCAGGCGGTGACGGATGGGTCCAGGCCGGCCAGCAGGGCGGCCAACACCGCCGGGTCGGTGAAGCCGCCCCGGTGCAGGCCCACGTCGATCTCAAAATTCACCTTCAGCGCCACGCCGCGCGCCTTGGCCATGGCGGTGTACTGGGCCAGGCGTTCCGGCGTGTCGATCAGCCATTGGGGACCGGGGGCGCCCGCACCCAGCTTGTCGTAATAGGCTGCCGCCGCCGCCACCGGCAGGGGCTTGCCCATCAGCACATCGGCATCGGGGTTCCTGCCCGCCATTTCCACCAGCATGGGCTGGTTGAAAACCATGTAGCGGTTGGTGTTCAGGCCCGCCGTCACCGCGTCCAGCAGGTCATGGCAGGGCAGCGACTTCACCACCACGCGCAGGGCCTTGGGCGTACCGCCCGCTTGTCCCCCCACCTTGCCCAGCGTATCGCCCACCGCCTTGATGTTGGCGGCCAGGCGGGGGGTGTCGACCACCATCACCGGTTCGGCGACGCCGGCCTTGGTCAGGGCCGCCGACAGGCCGGTGAAATAGGCGTCATGGCCGCCGCCCCGGTCGGGCTCGGGCCAGGCCAGGGCGCCGGCGGCACCCACCGCCCCCACGGCGACGGCCCCGGCCAGCACGCGCCTGCGGCTGGTGGATTTAGGCATCGGTCAGCACCCCGCGCAGATAGTCGTTGAGGAAACGCCCCTCCGGATCCACCTGGCGGCGGATTTCCATGGCGTCACGGAACCGGGGATAGAGGGCGGCGAAGTCCGCCGTCTTCAGGGTGTTCAGCTTGCCCCAGTGCGGCCGGCCGCCATGGCGGCGCAGGATGGGTTCCACCACCTCGAACAGGAACTGGTAGTCGTCCTTGTAATAGGCGTGGACGGCGATGCTGCCCGACGGCCGGTCGTGGAAGGGGGACAGCCAGGCGTCATCGGGGGCGATCACCCGCGCCTCGATGGGGAAGAAGACGTCCGGGCGGCGGGTCTCGATCGCCTGGATGACCTCGGCCAGGGCCTGGATCTGGACCTCGCGCGGCAGGTGGAATTCCATCTCATTGAAGCGGATGGGCCGCTCGTTGGACAGCAGCTGCCAGCTTTCCGCCACCACCCGTTCCGGTTCCAGCGTGGACAGCACGTGCTTGGCCACCCGGCGGCGCAGGGCGGGTGACCAGCCCAGCCAGTCGCGCAGCGCCTTCAGGCTCATCACCGCGTCATTGTCCTGGGTGGGCGGCCGGGGCGTGGGGGCGGCGTCGGTGGGGTCATGGGTGATGACCGCCGACATGCCGGTGAAGGGCAGATAGTAGAACTCCACATTGCGGTGCACGGTCTGCAGGGTGGGCCAATCCGCCAGGGTCTGCTCCAGCGGTTGCAGCCACACCCGCCGTTCCACCCGTGTCACCGGCGTGTTCTTCAGGGTCACGCGGGTCAGGATGCCGAAGGCGCCCAGGCCCACCTTGGCGGCGGCGTAGAGGTCGGGGTTGCGGTCGGGCGCGCAGTCCATCACCTGCCCATCCGCCGTCACCAGGCGGAAATCCAGCACGTTGCCGTGCAGGGCCTTCAGTGCCGCCCCCGTGCCGTGGGTGGCGGTGGACAGCGCCCCGCCCAGCGACTGCTTGTTGATGTCGGGCAGGTTGGGCATCTCCTGCCCCACGGCCGACAGGGCCGGCCCTAAGTCCGCCAGCCGGGTGCCGGCGCGCACGCCGGCGGTCAGTGCGGCATTGTCCTGCCCATCCAGCCCGGCGATGCGGTCCAACGTGACCAGGGTCCCAGGCGTGGGCACCAGGGGCATGAAGGAATGGCCGGCGCCCACCGCCCGGATGGGGCCTGGGCTCTTGCGCACCAGATCGGCCAGTTCGCCCTCATCCGCCGGGGCGGCGCGCACCTGCGGGTAGGCGTGCTGGATGCCCGACCAGTTGCGCCACAGCAGGTGGTTGGCGGCGTCGGTCGCCGGCGGGGCCGGCGGTTCAGGCTGGAACACCCACGCGCGACGCGGCGATGCCGCCGCCCACCAGGGCCGTGCCGCCCATCAACAGGAACAGGGTGCGCCGCGTCAGCATGCCTATCGGTCCCCTTCAGTGTTGGCCGCCGGCCCCTGCCCCGCCAGGAAGCGGATCAGCGCCTGGTAATCATCGGCCGTGCAGGAGAAGCACTGGCCCCCCGCCGGCATGCCGTTGAAGCCTTCCAGCGTGTGGCGCAGCAGCAGGTCCGGCCCCTTGGCCCAGCGGGGCGTCCAGGCGGTGGCATGGCGCGCCAGGGGTGCGCCGGAATCGGGATTGGCGTGGCAGGCCTTGCAGCTGGTCTCATACAGGCCCGCCAAACGGGCGTCGGCCGGGCGCAACGCCGCCAGCGCCGCCGCCGTGGGCGGGGCCGCCTCCGGCGCCTTGCCGCAGCCGCCCGCCAGCCCGACCGCCACGATCAACGCGGACAAGCGGAGGCATTTCGGAAAATTTCCGCATCCCAGGCCCATGAAGCACCCCGCCGCCGCCCGTCTTCGCGGGCGGCTTTGTTAGTCATAACTAACTCTTTGGTTAGTGATAACTAAAACACGCTTCGGTGGCAAGGGGGTTTGCGACAGGTGTCAGGGGCACCATAGTTTGGCCAATTAGGGCCATAGCCTGCTTCGAATGACAGCATCGTCTGACTTCGAACGGAACGCTGGCTAGCCTGAACAAGCTTATCCCGGTGTCATCCATTCCGGCATCAGCCCATTCCTGCGCTATGATGGGCGCTGGTTCGCGGCCCGCCTGACCGGGTCTTCAAGGCAATTCCGGCCGTGCGTGACTGATCATGCGCACGACCCAATCGGCGTAAGGCAGCTTCGAATCGCGAAGGCGTGCAATCTCCCGGTCAAGATCATAGTCAACACGGCGGATCAGCGGGCGCCCATCATCGATCAGTAGATAGGATGCCCTGGGATCCCCGTCATGGGGCTGTCCGACGCTGCCGCCGTTGCACAGCATGACATCGCCGAGCGAGCGAACGAAGGGCAGGTGAATATGGCCGTAGACGATGGTCGGACGGTCGAGCCCGCCATAGGTCGCGCGCAGCGTGGCGTCCTCCGCATCGGGCCGCGGTGCCGACCACAGGTTGCCGGGGCTGGCGTGGAGAAGCGCCAGCGCCTCCGTTCGCTCGATTTCCGGCAGGCCACTCAACCATGCCAGGCGATCGCCGCCGAGTTGGTCTGCGGTCCATCCCGCCATTTCCGCGATCTTGTCGAACAGCGATGCCAGGCCCGGCAAGCCTGCCGCAAAGGTCGTCAGCGAGGCCGGGCGGAACAGCATCTCGTCGGTGTTGCCGAGCACGCCCCGCCAGCCCGCATCGCGGATATGGTCGATGATCGCGACGGGGTCGGCGCCACCGTCCGCCAGATCTCCGCCATGGAATACCATATCGGGCGCCATCTGCTTCAGATCAGCGACAACAGCCTCGAATGCCGTGATATTTCCATGGATGTCCGATATAATCGCGCAGCGCATCGCACCCCTCCCAAGACAATCTCAACTGTTATCTTCGAGTCGGACAAGCATCACTTCGAAGCCTATTGACCAATTACCGTCGTGATCCGATGGTATCGATATCGTCATGCTGGAGTTTTCTGCCCGTGTTTAGCCGGAGGCGCGTAATACAGGTGCTAGCCGCATCGGCGGCCTTGTTTCCCGCCGCAGCGCGCTCGCAGCCAGCGGTATCGCCTGCGGCCACCATCCGGTCGATCGCCGTGCCGGTCGACCACGACGCGCCGAGTGGCCCGACCTTTCCGCTGGAATGCCTGATCGTCGACGGCCGGATCGATCCGCGGTGGCCCACCGTCTTTCTCATCGGCGATGGCCAGCAATTCTACATCCGGGCCGATACACTTTCCAGCTTCCGCCAGACGTTCGGTGCGCACGTCAACATCGTCGGCATCGCCGGACGCGGCTTCGCCACGCCATTGCTGGATCGCCTCGGCGATCCGGCCGCCGCAACCGCCGATTGGGCGCGCGGTTGGCGATGGCTGCAATTCCGGCAATGGACCGCCGACATCGACAGGGTGCGGGTCGAGTTACTGGGGCTGGATGGTAAAATCCTGCTCTTCGGGACATCGGGCGGCGGCTACCTGCTGCATACCTATATGGCCGATTATGGACGCCACGTACGCGGCGCCTATTCGGAAGTGGCAGTTCTCCCGCAGCTGGAAGCCGCGCTCCATCTTCGCCACGACAAATTCTGGGAGGAACTGGACGACGCCGACCGGAAGACGCTGTGGACGGCGATACGCGCCCACCCGGATAAACGATCCTTCTATGCGCAGATCCTGCAGCGGCAGAATTATTTCGTCGACCTGGCGGGTCTCGCCGCCGCACGCGGCGCGTTGATCGCGGCGATCGGCCGGGACGACCAAGCTGTCCTGGCCAAGGCCTCGGCCGACTATCAGGTCGATGCGCTGGCGCAGATGATGGCATCGCCGGCGGCCTGGCCGATCCGCGTCCGGGAATATGAGTTCGTCGCCCCGATCCTGACCGACACGCGCTGGAAGGGGACGGAGTTTCGGCCCGATGTCGAGGTGTCCGAGATGTGGGCCAGGCCGCTGCTCGACCTCCAGGCGCAGGGCAGGCTACCCGCCCCCATATTCGATCTGACCAAACTCAACGACCTGACCGCCGAGATGCTGATCGTGTGCGGGCGCCATGATCACATCAGCGACTATCGCGAGCAGATCGCCATCGCCAGTCGCTATCGCGACAGCCGTCTGCTGATCCTCGACGACGACCATATCCTGCACAAATGGAAGGCGCTCAAGGGCGCGCGCGACGCCCTGCTGCAAGCATGGACCCGGGGGTTTGGCGATCCCGCATTCCCGCGCGCGATCGAGACGATCCAGCCGCTGGTCTGGCACGAATAATGTCGGATCCGCACCACGCCGGATGGAGCGGTGCCGATCTTGACTCTTGCGGTTGCCGGAGGGACTTTCTTCTCCGCGTGACTGCACGCTTGACCTTCTTCGACCTGCCCCAGTCGGGCCGTCTTCGTGGAGGCAAAGGAAAGGATATCCTCACGGTCGCCGTTTTTCGGCAGCCTACCCTCCGACAGGGACGCTGGGGGTCTTCGGCTTGAGGCGTGCCGAATGACGGTCGACAAGGATTTCAAGCGGATTGTGCGGGCCAAGGCCCGGGTGAGCGGGCAACCCTATTCCGCCGTCCTCAGACGCCTCCAACCCCATGGCCCCCGGCCATCACTGGAGAAGACAGTCATGAACATCGTTCGTACCCTGCCCGACATCGGGTCCACGAACCTGCTCGCGAGCCGCGCCTTCTGCGAGGGGCTGCTCGGCTTCGAGTTCGCGATGGAACGCAACGGTTCGCTGATATTCGCCTCCGCCACGCAGCCGAAACAGCAGCTCACGATCGATGGCGGTGCCGCCGAAGCCATGCCGTCGCCGCCCGGCTCCTCGATGGATGACGGCGATCCGGGCAGCGTCACCGCGCTTTACGAGAAGGCGCAGGCGCAAGGCTGTACCATCGTCGAACCGCCGAGCGGCACGCGGGTGACGATCATCGCCCATCCCGCCGACGAGCATCAACCGCCCCGATAGGCGCGATTGTACGGTGCCTCGGGTCGGTGATCCGGGGCACCTGTCCGCCGTCTGCCGATCGGGGCCCGGCCGCGCCCCACTCCGGATCGTAGTCGTGCAGTGATCCGTGCCACAACATCCAAGTCACGCCGCGATCATTGTTGGCGTTTAGCGACATAATTCGTCGTAATGACCGGATGCTGGGCATGTCGCACTTAATAGATTCAGCTACTTATCAAAGAGAACCGTCAAATCGAAGCGATCCGCTAAACTTCCCTCTCTCGTCCTGGAGCGCCTCCGTGAAGTTGCTCGCACTCACCGCCACTTTGGTTGCCCCACCCACGGCTGCGCGGAATGTCGCGAAGGCCCATGTGATTGTCGGCGATAGGTGCATGAGGGGACGGCGCCCTCGACGTGTCATGCGGGTGGCACGTTGCGTGGCATGTGTCATTCTTTGCAGCCTCAATTTTGCACCCGCCAGCGCGGCGGATCAGCGCGCGGTTGGCCTTGTCGAGACTGGGCTCGCCGCACAGGGGGGTGAGGCGGCATTGCGCGCGATTGACCGCATTTCCTGGACGTCGGTGGGGTATCGCAATCAGCTTGAGCAATCGGAACGGCCTGAGGGGCCTTATATCACCGAGTTTCGGAGCGCGACCGAGGTGCACGACCTTTCCCACGCCCGCTATCGCGAAAGCACTGACGTCGCGGTATATCCTGCCTACAAAGGTAGCGGTGGAATGGTGGTCGCGGACGGCGTCGCGATGCGCCTCGTCGCCGGTCATGGCGTGCCTGGCTCTTCCGACATGCTCGTCTATGCGCAAGAAAGGCTAGCGCTCAGTCCCGAGCGATTGCTGTTGACGGCGCGAACGGCCCCCGACCTCGCCATCGCCGCCGACACGGTTCTGCAAGGCGTCTTGCATCATGTCGTTCGCTTCACGCTGGATGGCGCACCCGTCACCGTCTATCTCAACGGCGATACCGGCTTGCCGACGGCCTGGGACTATTCCGGGCCGATGGCCCATCGCGGGTTCTGGAATTTTCTGGGGGACGTCACCCAGCGGACCTACTGGAACTTCTGGTGGCTATGCAGCGGGGGCGTCAGGTTACCGATGCAGTGGGAGGTGGAGGGCAATGGCCTTCCAGACACGACGACCTCGATTCGGGCGGTCGTCATCAATGGGCCAGTCGATGACCAGGTTTTCGCGATTGGTGCGGATGTGCGGGCCGCATTCCGGCCATTGCCCGGCCGATTCGATCTCGAGGCTCTCCCGCTCGGCGACCCGCAGGCGCCCGCAGTCGAGATTGCGCCCGGGATCGTCCAGATACCGGGCAATTGGAACGTCACGCTGGTGCGCCAGGATGATGGCATTGTGGTGATAGAGGCTCCGATCTCCTCCGGCTACTCGGCCAAGGTCATCGCCGAAGCGCGGCGGCGCTTTCCGGGCTTGCCGATCAAGGCCGTGGTGACGACCTCCGATTCCTGGCCGCACCTTGCCGGAATTCGGGAATATGCGGCACAGGGCATCGCGATCTATGCGCTCGACCGCAATCGACCGATCCTCGAGCGCATGCTGGCCGATCCGCGGCGAAGCAAGCCGGACGCACTCTCGAGAGCACCGCGCCAACCGATCTTTCAATGGGTCGGCGACAGGGCCGCGATCGGTGCGGGCACAAACCGAATCGTGCTTTATCCCCTGCGCGGCGAGACCAGCGAGCGACAGATGATGGCCTATTTCCCGCAAGCCAGACTGCTATATGCAAGCGATCCGTTTCAGCGCCGTGCCGACGGCAGCTATTTCATTCCACAAACGGTGAGCGAAGTGGTCGCCGCGGTCGAGCGCGAGCAAATTGCGGTTGATCGGTTCTTCATGATGCACGTCGGTCCAACCGCGTGGAGTGAGCTGTCCGACGCGCTCGCCCGGGCGCGAATGGATCCCGATCCTTCGCTGTGATCGCAAGTCGCGGCGGATTGAACCAAGAATTGCCGCCGGTGGGAGTTCAATATGCTTCTACGAATGGGATGAAATTAACCTAGAATTTCAAGTCTGATCCACCTGAAGCCCGCCCTCGGCGGGCTTTTTTGGCGAACTATGCCGACGTTGCGGATAAATGGTAAGACGCCACGCCAAAAAATCTCTTGGAAATCAATATATTAATCTATGAAGCGAGCCAAACCATAGGTGCCGTGACACGATTCTGTGACGACAGGGCCAAAAGAAAACCCCCGAATGAGCGTGGCGCCCATCCGGGGTTTCTTCCGGAAACCGCGTTCAATGCTCCAGCGGGCCCGCCACGCGGGTGCCGTTGGACCAGGTTTCCACGATGTCGCCGGCGGCCGCGATGTCCGTGGAGGGGTCGCCCTGGACCACCAGCAGGTCGGCGCGCTTGCCGGCCTTCAGCTCGCCCCGGTCCTTGAGGTGCAGCAATGCTGCGGCATCACCGGTGGCCATGCGGATGGCCTGCAGCGGCGTCAGGCCGGCCTGGACGGTCAGGACCAGTTCGCGCTGTTCGGCGATGCCGGGCACGCGCAAGGGGGTAGCACCACTGTCGGTGCCGAAGCCGATCTTCACGCCGGCGTCATACAGGGTCTTCAGGTTGCGCAGGTTGATGTCCAGCGAGGCGCGGGCGCCGTCCGCCGCCTTGCCGGCCTTGGTCTTGTCCTGCCAGGCGGGGTCATCGATCTGTTTGGCCAGGTCCGGCGACAGGGCGGCGCGCGCCAGCGGCGTTTGCGTCCACGGCGCCTTGTCCGCCCAGGCCACCGTGGACTCATCCAGTTCCAGGGTGGCGATGTACCAGATGCCGCGCTTCTTCAGCTCCGCCACGAAGTCCGCCGGCACCGGCTGGTCGCGCACGCCATGGGCGATGATGTCGGCACCGGCCGCCACCACCTTCTGCGCATCCGACAGGTCGTGGATGTGGGCGGCGACGCGCAAATGTTTGGCATGGGCTTCGACCACCACCGCCTTGATGATTTCCGGATCCATCTTGATGGGCAGGCTGCCCATGAAATCGTCTACCCAGATCTTGACCAGGTCGGTCTTCTCATCCGCCATCCGGTCCACCGCCTCGCGCGCCTCCGCCGGCGTCGTGGGGCGGAACATCTGGTCGGTGGCGCTTTTCATCATGGCCTGGGGCGGGGCGCCCTGGGGCACGCCGATGCCCTGGTCCACGCCGAACAGGTCGGCCGGCAGTTTGCCGGCATGCGCCTCCTGCCGCAGTTCGTCGAACAGCGGCCGGTTGTTGCCCAGGGCTGTCACCGTGGTGACGCCATAGCGCCGGTACTGTGCCAGTTCATCCGTGATGTTGGCGGCGGTGTAGTTCTCCGGCCCGACGGAGATGCCCAGGATGGAGCCGACATGGCTGTGGTCGGAGATCAGGCCCGGCATCACCGTGCGGCCGGTATAGTCCAGGCGCTGGGCATCGGCCGGGATGGCGGCGTTCTTGCCCACGGCCAGGATGCGGCCGCCCTGGAACACCACCGTCGCATCTTCCACCGCCGGGGCGCCGGTGCCGTCGATCACCCGCACGTGCGTCAAGGCGACCACGCCACCGGTCGCGGCCGGGGCGGCAGCCTGGGCCGCACCGTGCATCGCGACCAGCGCCGCGCACCCCATCATGAGCTTCTTGAACATCGCCTGGCTCCTCATCTCCCCACCCTGGAACGGGCGGCCATCCGGACCGTAAGCGATCCGGCCGCCGCAGGGTTCCAGACGGGGTGACGAGGTGTCAGGTGAAAAATATTTTAATATCAGCGCGTTGTGTAAAATCCTGCGCGATTCACAACCCGTGGCGCAGGCCGCCGATCCACATCTCCGTCAGGGCACGGCAGATGCGCGCCGGTTCCAGGTCCGGGTTGTCCAGCGCCATTTCCACGGCGGCGTAACCGGCATCGACCGCAATGCGCGCGCGCAGGCGCAGCTCCACGGGATTGACCTCGGGCAGCAGCGGTTCCATCGCCCGGCAGATGCGGTCGGTGACGGCCTCATGCGAGGCCAGGCGGATGGCGGCCAGCGACGGCACGGCGCGCAGCGCCCGCATGATCCATACCGCCCCCGGCACGGCGGCCGTGGCCTCGATCGTCGACAGCAGGAACTGGTGGTGTTTCTCCAGCAGCTCATTCAGCCCCGCCGGGGCGTTGCGTTCCAGCCAGTCGTAGAGGATGTCGTTCTGGGCCGCCATCATGGCATCGCCCAAAGCCGCCAGCAGGTCGTACTTGTCCTTGAAATGGCGGTAGAACACCGGCGGCGTCACGCCGGCGCGGCTGGCCACTTGGTTGGTGGAAATACGCTCGATCCCCACCTCGCCCAGCAGTTCGGCACCGGCCAGCATCAGGCGCTGGCGCATGGCGGCGGCCCGGTCGGTGGCGGCGCCGGCGGCATCCGGGGCGTTGGATGGGACGGACGGTGCGGGGGACACGGGCGGCACGGCGCGATCTCTCAAAACGCGGAAGCTCGGGCGGCATCGGCGAAGCCGCGCGGCGCCTGCTGCCATGACTACCGCGTCCCGTGCCGGAATGCCATGCCGACGGCGGGCAAAGCGCCCCATCCGCCTGGATAGGGTCGCCCCAGGGGCGGCCGACACTGGATTCCGCCGGCCAACGTGCTACCCTCCGTCACACGGATGTAAAATAAAGTGCTGGAGCGGTCATGACGGGCGCCAGTGAAAATCCGGATACCGAAGCCGTGGTCGTTGACACCAGCGACCCGACGGTTGCCTGTCTTTCCATCGTCAGCTGGGCCATGGCGTTCGCGGCGGTGGCCGCCATCGTCGTTTTGGCCCTGTTCCTGCTGCTGATCGGCGTGTCGCGCTACACCTTCCTGATGAGCCTGTTCATCGGCGCGCCCTTCGCCGCCGCCGCCGCGGCGCTGATCACCCTGTTCTTCCAGCTGAACCAGCGGCACCGCCGGCACGGGTAGTTCATGCCCTCAGTCGCCGGGGCTTATCAGCCCGGGCATAGCCCCTTCAGGAAAATGCGCACCGTCAGTTCGACATGGCGGCGGCGTTGGCCGGCATCGCCGATGCGTGTCGGGTCGACCATGCCCTCGAACGAATATCCCGCCGTGACCATGCCGAAGAAGATGTGGGCCGCCCCTTCCGGATCCTCGTGCCGCAGCAGGCCCTGGTCGGCGGCGCGGCGCAGGTAGTTGGCGACCTTGCGGCGGGATTCGTCCGGCCCTTCATTGAAGAAACGGCCCATCAGGTCGGGGAACAGCCGCCCCTCCGCCACCAGGATGCGGGTCATGGCCATCACCTCGGGCTGGACCAGGGCGTCCAGCAGCGAGGTGCCGAACCGCACCAGCACATCGGCCGGCGGGCCGGAACTTTCCGCCACCTCGCCGATCACGTGGGTGATCTCGGCCGTCGCCTGTTCCAGCACCGCCAGGAACAGGCCATCCTTGCCGCCGAACAGCTCATACAAGGTGGCGCGCGACCCGCCGGATAGGGCCAGGATGTCGCCCAGGGTCGCCCGCTCAAAGCCCTTTTGCAGGAAAACCTTCAGGGCCGCATCCATGATGGCGGCGCGGCGCGCCTCCGCCCGGCGGCCCAGTTTGGGGTGCGCGCCGCTCAAGTCGGCGGGGGCGTCGGGTGACGGAAATATGACGCCATCCGGGGCGTTTTCAGGGGCGGCCATCATTTTTTTCATAGCTTAATCAAGGGCCCGGTGACGTCCATCACAGGACTGTACTGTATGATACAGTACGTAATGCCGCATCGGCAAGGGGTGGGACTTCTGTTAGTCGCATTCCTGCCTATCTTCTACCCTGTTTCTTTTCCAGCCAGAGGTTGTTTCCCTGCCTGATTGCTTTGGGCGGGGATGGTCCGGTTGGGGGCATTTACGGTCGATGAGGCATTGATGACGCGCATTATTCCAAGAGTGGCCCTGGTGGCGACGCTGTCCGTGGCGGCGGTGGCGCTGGTCGGGTGTGACGGCAAGAAGCAGGCGCCGCCGGCCATGGGCCCAGCGTCGGTGGGCATCGTCACCGTGACCCCGCAGCCGGTGACCCTGTCCACCGAACTGACGGGCCGCACCTCCGCCTTCCGCGTGGCCGAAGTCCGCCCGCAGGTCAGCGGCGTCATCCTGAAGCGGCTGTTCACCGAAGGGTCGGACGTCAAGGCCGGCCAGCAGCTGTACCAGATCGACCCGGCGCCGTATGAGGCGACGCTGGCCAGCGCCAAGGCCAGCCTGGCCCAGGCGGAGGCCGCCGTGAAGTCGGTCAAGGCCAAGGCCGAGCGCTACACCGACCTGGTGACCGTGAACGCCATTTCCAAGCAGGACTACGACGACGCCGTCGCCTCGCTGGCGACCGACCAGGCGTCGGTGGAGGCCGCCCGGGCCCAGGTCAAGACCGCGCAGATCAACCTGGACTACACCCGGGTCTATTCCCCCATTTCCGGCCGCATCGGCCGGTCCAACGTCACCGAGGGCGCGCTGGTCACCAGCGACCAGACGACGGTGATGGCCACCGTGCAGCAGCTGGACCCGCTGTACGTCGACATCACCCAGTCCAGCGCCGACCTGTTGCAGCTGCGCCAGGAAATCGCCGCCGGCCACGTCAAGGACGCGACCGCCGGCGAGGCACCGGTGACCCTGTTCATCGACGGCCTACCCGCCGCCTATGGCCAGCCGGGCCGCCTGCAGTTCGCCGACGTGACCGTGGACACCACCACGGGCATGGTCACCCTGCGCGCCATCGTCCCCAACCCCAAGGCGGACCTGCTGCCGGGCCTGTTCGTGCGGGCGCGGGTGGAGGAAGGCGTGCGTAACGACGCCGTGCTGGTGCCGCAGCAGGCGGTGCAGCGCGGCGGCGACGGCAGCGCCACCGTCTGGGTGGTCGGCCAGGACAACAAGGTCAACATCCGCCCCGTGACCACCACCCAGGCCCAGGGCGACAAGTGGGTGGTGACCAGCGGCCTGGCCGCCGGCGACCGCATCGTCGTGGAAGGCGTGCAGCGCCTGCGCCCCGGCGCCGAGGTGAAGCCCGATCCGGTGGATCAGGCCAAGCCCGCGGCCGCCCCCACCACGCAACAGCCGCTCTGAGGCCGGCCCCATGTCACGTTTCTTCATTGACAGGCCGGTGTTCGCCTGGGTGATCGCCATCGTCATCATGATGGCGGGTGCCCTGGCCATCTACACCCTGCCGATCGAACAGTTCCCCCGCATCGCCCCGCCGTCGGTGGCGATCAGCACCACCTACCCGGGCGCCGACGCCAAGACGCTGGAAGACACGGTCACCCAGGTGATCGAGCAGAAGATGAACGGCATCGATCATCTTCGCTACATGAGCTCCACCAGCGACAGCGCCGGCAACGTCGTCATCACCCTGACGTTCAACCCCGAGGCCGATCCCGACATCGCCCAGGTGCAGGTGCAGAACAAGCTGCAGCTGGCCACCCCCTTGCTGCCCACCGAAGTGCAGCAGCAGGGTGTCACGGTCGCCAAGGCCACCAAGAACTTCCTGATGGTGCTGGCGTTCTTCTCCCCCTCCGGGCAGTTGAACGACACCGACATCGGCGACTTCGTGGCGTCCACCCTGCAGGACCCCATCAGCCGCATCGACGGCGTGGGCGACATCACCCTGTTCGGGCCCCAGCACGCCATGCGCATCTGGCTGGACCCGACCAAGCTGGCCGCCGTGCAGATGACGGCCGACGATGTCACCACCGCCATCGGCGTGCAGAACAAGGCGATTTCCGCCGGCCAGGTGGGCGGTCTGCCCGCCGTGAAGGGCCAGCAGCTGAACGCCAGCATCATCGCCCAGACCCGCCTGGAAACGCCGGAGCAGTTCGCCAACATCATCCTGCGCGTCAACACCGACGGGTCCAAGGTGCTGTTGCGGGACGTGGCGCGGGTGGAGCTGGGCAGCAACGACTACAACACCCAGGCGCGCTACAACGGCCACCCGGGTGCGGGCCTCGCCATCAAGCTGACCACCGGCGCCAACGCCTTGCAGGTGGAAAAGGCCATCAAGGCCAAGCTGAAGGAAATGGAGCCCCTGTACCCCTCGGGCTTCGAGGTGGCGTACCCCTACGACACGACCCCGTTCGTGAAGCTGTCCATCCATGACGTGGTGGAGACGTTGCTGGAGGCCATCGTCCTGGTCTTCATCGTCATGTACGTCTTCCTGCAAAGCTGGCGGGCCACGCTGATCCCCACCATCGCCGTCCCGGTGGTGCTGCTGGGCACCTTCGGCGTGCTGTCGGCCTTCGGCTTCACCATCAACACCCTGACCATGTTCGCCATGGTGCTGGCCATCGGCCTGCTGGTCGACGACGCCATCGTCGTGGTGGAAAACGTTGAACGCGTGATGGCGGAAGAGGGCCTGAGCCCCCGCGAAGCCACGCGCAAGTCCATGGACCAGATCACCGGCGCCCTGGTCGGCATCGCCCTGGTGCTGTCGGCCGTGTTCGTGCCCATGGCCTTCTTCTCCGGTTCCACCGGCGTCATCTACCGCCAGTTCTCGCTGACCATCGTGTCAGCCATGGGCCTGTCGGTGCTGGTGGCCCTGGTCCTGACCCCCGCCCTGTGCGCCACCCTGCTGAAGGCGGAAGCCCACCACGGCGAGGGCGGGGTGCAGACCGGCGCGTTCGGCTGGTTCAACCGCGGCTTCAACCGCCTGTCGCATGGCTACGGCGACGCCGTGAACCATGTCAGCCGCCGCACGGTGCGCTACCTGCTGGTCTACGGCGTCATCGTCGCCGGCCTGGCCTTCCTGTTCACCCGCGTCCCCACCGGCTTCCTGCCCGATGAGGACCAGGGCTTCCTGTTCGTGCAGGCGGCGACCCCGCCCGGCGCCACCGCCGAACGCACGATGGAAGCGGCGAAGGCCATGGAAAAGCACTTCCTGGAGGATGAGAAGGCCAACGTGTCGGGCCTGTTCACGGTCGTCGGCTTCAACTTCGCCGGCCGCGGCCAGAACTCCGCCTTCGCCTTCGTCAACCTGCGCGACTGGTCGGAACGTCCGCACGCGGACCAGAAGGCCGGCGCCATCGCCCAGCGGGCGATGATGAAGCTGATGTCCTACCGCGACGCGTCCATCTACACCATCCTGCCGCCGGCGGTGATCGAGCTGGGCAACGCCTCGGGCTTCGACTTCGAACTGATCGACCAGGCCAATCTGGGCCATGAGAAGCTGATGGCCGCGCGCAACCAGCTGCTGGGCATGGCCGCACAGAACCCGGTGCTGCTGCAGGTCCACCCCATGGGCCTGGAGGACGTGCCGGAACTGCGGGTCAAGGTCGACCAGACCAAGGCCAGCGCCCTGGGCCTGTCGCTCAGCGACATCAACACCGTGCTGTCCACCGCCTGGGGTTCCTCATACGTCAACGACTTCATCGACAAGGGCCGCGTGAAGAAGGTCTACGCCCAGGCGGACGCCCCCTTCCGCATGTTGCCCAGCGACATCAGCCGCTGGTACGTGCGCGGCTCCACCAACCAGATGGTGCCGTTCTCCGCCTTCACCTCGGCCTACTGGCAGTACGGTTCGCCCCAGCTGGAGCGGTACAACGGCGTCTCCTCGCGTGACATCCAGGGCAATCCTGCACCTGGCCACAGCACGGGTGAGGCCATGGCGGCGATGGAACAGATCGCCTCCAAGCTGCCGGCCGGCATCGGGTTCGAATGGACGGGCCTGTCGTATGAGGAACGGCTGTCGGGCTCGCAGGCCCCCGCCCTCTACGCCATCTCCATCGCCATCGTCTTCCTGTGCCTGGCGGCCCTGTATGAAAGCTGGTCCATCCCGTTCGCCGTCATGCTGGTGGTGCCGCTGGGCGTCATCGGTGCGGTGGCGGCGGCCTGGCTGCGCGGCCTGAACAACGACGTCTACTTCCAGGTCGGCCTGCTGACCACCGTCGGCCTGTCCGCCAAGAACGCCATCCTGATCGTGGAGTTCGCCAAGGAGCAGTATGAGGCCGGGCACGACCTGATCACCGCCGTGACCGTCGCGGCCAAGCAGCGCCTGCGTCCCATCCTGATGACGTCCTTTGCCTTCATCCTGGGCGTGTTGCCGCTGGCCATCGCCAACGGCGCCGGCTCGGGCGGGCAGAACGCCATCGGCGTGGGCGTGATGGGCGGCATGATCTCCGCCACCTTCCTGGCCATCTTCTTCGTTCCCGTCTTCTTCGTTTCGGTGCTCCGGCGCTTCGGCAAGCGGCCCGCCGCCCCGACGGCCGATACCGCAGGACATCCGTGATGCCCGTGAACACTAGCAAAGCCCCCAAGCGCATCGCGGCCTTCACCGCCCTGCTGCTGATGACCGCCTGCTCGCTGGCGCCGGACTATTCCCGTCCGGAAAACCCGGTCCCCAACGCCTGGCCCACCGGCCAGGCGTATGAGGGCCAGGCGGCGACCACGGCGGCCCCCCTTCAGGGCCCCGACAGCTGGAAGGCCGTGTTCCGCGGCCCCCGGCTTCAGGCCCTGATCCAGAAGTCGCTGGACAACAACCGTGACCTGCGGGTGGCGGTGCTGAACATCGAGGTGGCGCGGGCCACGTACCGCGTCCAGGATTCGGCCACCCTGCCGACCCTGGCGCTGGGTGGCAGCACCACCCGGTCGCGCACCCCGGCCGACCTCAGCTACACCGGCCGGCCAGTCACGGCCAACAGTTCCTCCGTCAACGTCAACGTGACCTCGTACGAGCTGGACCTGTTCGGCCGGGTGCACAACCTGTCGCAGCAGGCGCTGGAACAGTACCTGGCGACGACCGAGGCCACCGCCGTGACCCGCCTGTCGCTGATCGCGGAGGTGGCCAACGCCTACCTGGCGCTGGTGTCGGACCGGCAGTTGCTGGACCTGACGCAAGAGACGCTGAAGGCCCAGCTGGCGACGCATGAGCGCAACCAGCGCATGTTCGACCGGGGCAGCAGTTCCGCCCTGGACCTGGCGCAGTCGCAGACCTCGGTCGACACCGCCCGCGCCAACCTGGAACTGTATAGCCGCCAGGTGGCCCAGGACCGCAACGCCCTGGAACTGCTGGTGGGGGCGCCGCTGGCCGACGCCGACATCCAGGGCGCCAACCTGGACGACCAGGACGTGGCGGGCGACCTGCCCGCCGGCCTGCCGTCCGACCTGATCCTGCGCCGCCCGGACATCCGCCAGGCGGAACACACCCTGAAGGCGGCCAACGCCAACATCGGCGTGGCACGCGCCGCCTTCTTCCCCGCCATCACCCTGACCGGCAGCTACGGCACCGCCAGCACCGGCCTGACCGACCTGTTCGCGCCGGGCAGCAGCGCCTGGAGCTTCGGCCCCAGCGTCAGCCTGCCCATCTTCGACAACGGGAAGAACCAGGCCAACCTGGACATCGCCAAGGCCACCCGCGACATCGACGTGGCCAGCTACGAGAAGGCGGTGCAGACCGGCTTCCGTGAGGTGGCGGACGCCCTGGCGGCGCGCGGCACCCTGGACCGCCAGCTGGCGGCCCAGTCCTCGCTGGTGAAGTCCAGCCAGCTGACCTACGACCTGTCGACCAAGCGCTATGACCGCGGCATCGACAGCTTCCTGACCGTGCTGGATGCCCAGCGCAGCCTGTACAGCGCCCAGCAGACCCGCATCGCGGTTCAGCTGTCGCTGCTGGAGAACCGCGTCACCCTGTTCAAGGTGCTGGGTGGGTCGGAAACCACACCCGTTTCGGTTTCCGAGTAAGCCTATCGATGCTACCTTCGCGTGGGCGTCAAGCCCACGCGAAGGTAGCATCCACCCATGTCGTCCCCTACCGTCACCGCATCCATCACCTATCGGAACGCCCGCGCCGCCATCGACTGGCTGGTGCAGGTGCTGGGCTTCAAGATCCATGCCCTCTACCCCGGTGAGGGCGACACCATCCTGCATTCGGAACTGACGCTGGGCACCGGCATGGTCATGGTCGGTACCCTGCCGGCCTTCGACAACCCGTATCGCCAGATGATCCGCCTGCCCAACGAGGTCGGGGGTTTCGTCACCCTCAGCCTGAACCTGGTGGTCCCCGACCCCGACGCCGTCTACGACCGCGCCAAGGCGGCCAATACCACCATCCTGATGGACATCGAGGACAAGCCCTACGGCGGCCGCGGCTTCAGCTGCCGCGATGCGGAGGGGCACATCTGGCACGTCGGCAGCTACGATCCCTGGCAGCCTAAAAAGTGATGGCCCCCTAGACTTTCCGGTCCGGTTATTCTACTCCAGGACGCATGGGGGCCCCGGGGCCGCCCGCGCGGAAGACGGATCAAGGGATAAGGTCATGCAGGGCACGGTTCTGTCGTATTCCCGGGCCACGGGCCACGGCATCATCGGTGGCGCCGATAACCAGCGCTATACCTTCCAGCAGGGGGAATGGCTGTCAGAACTGGCGCCGGCGGCCGGTCGGCGGCTGGACTTCGTCGGCATCAACGGCGTCGCCTCGCAAATCTACACCATCGACCCCATGGGCGCGGAGAAGAGCAAGCTGGTGGCCAGCGCCCTGGCCGTGTTCCTGGGCAGCCTCGGCCTGCATAAATTCTATCTGGGTTACAGCGTCACCGGCTTCGTCATGCTGCTGGCGTTCGTGCTCGGCTTCGTCTTCATGGGCATCCCCTCGCTGATCGTCGGCGCCATCGGCCTGATCGAGGGTGTCCTGTACCTGGTCAAGTCGGACGCCGAGTTCGAGACGCTGTACGTGCGCGGCAAGCGGCGCTGGTTCTGACGCCGACTGAAACCGGGCGGACCGGGTGCTCATGCTCCCCCCACCTGATCGGCGATGAAGGAACTTTTCAATAAAATGATAACGTTTCCAATCTCAATCCTACGAGATCGCCGTCCTCCCACCGTATAAACTCCAGCTCAAATAGCCGGTTATTCGCATCGGCATAAAGAATTACGTCGATCTGTGCCCCATCGCCGTCCATCAGATCCGCATGCACGGGATATGAGTGCTGACCTCGATAGGGCGGCCGCTCATAGCCGCGCAATTCAAATATTATGCACTCTTCATTCGACCGGGTCTCGCGAACGCTGGCGAGATTTAGGTCTTCCATTAATCCGTTGGCGGCTTTGCTTTCCATCCTCTCGGCGAAAGCCAATATGATGCCTCTCTCCAGATCATTGAGGGCGCGCATATCAGTCTTCCTTGGAACGGACGCAATGAAGTTGATTGCCCCGATATGATGGGAAAGCGCCAGCCCCATCGAGGCCGGCGCCATTCTTCACCCCACCTGACGCGCCTTGATGTAGTCCTGGATCACACTGGACAGCACGTCCAGCGGCATGCTGCCGGATGCCAGGCCGGCGTGGTGGAATTCGCGGATGTCGAACTTCGGCCCCAGTTCCTTCTGCGCCTGGGCGCGCAGGCGGGTCCACATGGTGTGGCCGATCTTGTAGCTGCACGCCTGGCCCGGCCAGGCGCAGTAGCGGTCGACCTCACGCGTCATGGCGGTCTGGGTATCGCCGGTCAGGTCCACCATGTATTGGACCGCCTTCTCGCGGGTCCAGCGCTTGTGGTGCATGCCGGTGTCGATGACGCAGCGGCCGGCGCGGAACAGCAGGAACTTCAGGTAGCCGACCTGGCCCAGCGGTTCCTTCTCATACATGCCCATCTCATCCGCCAGCTGCTCGGCATACAGCGCCCAGCCTTCGCCGTAGCCGGAGAAGAACATGTTGGAACGGTAGCGCGGGATGCCCGCCGTCTCCTGGGCGAGCGCCACCTGCAAATGATGGCCGGGGATGCCCTCATGGTACAGGGTGGTGCCCAGCGCCCATTTGGGCCATTCGGCGGTGTCGTGCAGGTTGAAGTAGATGGTGGCGGGGCGCGACCCGTCCAGCGCCGGCGACTGGTAATAGGCCAGCGGCGCGCCGGCGTCGATCAGCGCCGGCACCGGCTTCACCTCCGCCTTGGCCTTGGGCAGGGTGGAGAAGTACTTGGGCAGGTGGTTGACCACGTCGGCCAGGCGCACGCCCAAATCGGCGATCAACTGGGCCTTGCCCACATCGTCGTTGGGGTAGAAGGAATTCTTGTCCTGGTACAGGGCCTTGATGCGTTCACCCACCGTGCCCTTGGCGTAGCCCTGGGTCTTCAGCACGGCGTCCAGGCGGGCGGTGATCTCCTTCCCCTGGTCCAGGCCGAGCTTGTGCACCTCCTCCGGCGACAGGTTGGTGGTGGTGCTGCCGCGCAGGCCGTCCACATACCAGGCGTCGCCCTCCTTCACGTGCCAGACGCCGGCGTCGTGCGTGGCCACGGCGCGGGCCGCCTGCACCGCCGCGATCTGCCGGTCCAGCGCCGGCAGCACCTTGGAGGTGTAGATGCCGGCGGCGCGGGCGCCATAGTCGCCCTCCAGCCCCTTGGCCTTGGTGCGGCGGACGATGGAGGCCACCAGGTTGGTCTTGTCGGCGTCGACCCGCAGGTTGCGCAGCTGGGTCAGCGTCGTGTCCAGCAGGAAATCGGGCGCCACCACGCCCTCGCCCCGGTCATGGGTCAGCTGGTCGCTGTCCTGGTCCAGGGCGGTGGCGAAGGCCTCAAGCCGGGACAGGTAGGCCTCGGCATCGTCCTTGGTCTCGATCGGGTGCTTGGTGTCCAGGAAGGTGGGCACGGACTGATAACAGCCGGTCAGCTGGCTGATGGTATAGGGGGAGCGTTCGCCGGCGCGGCCGTAGTCGAAGCGCTTGAAGGTTTCCAGCCGGTTGGACAGGACGTAGGCGACGCAGTCGTAGTTCACGGCGTCGATGCCGCTCAAGGCCCGGCGGTCGATGCCGGCCAGGCGGCGCATGTGGCTGGCCGTCGCCTCACGCTCCGCCGCCGTGCCGGCGGGCGAGCGGTCGCCCAGGCGGGCGCGCAGACCCGCGTTCGCCCCCTTGTCCAGGCCCATCTGGGTGGCGGCCTCCGGCCGGCGTTGCAGATCCTCCTCGAAGAAGGTGTCCAGCAAGGCGGTCAGCGAGGCGCCGGCGCCGGTGGCCGGCGCGTCAGCCGCCCGCGCGAATGCCGATAGGCCCGGCGCCATCAAGGCGGCGGCCGAGGAGGTGGCGAGGAACTGGCGACGATTGAACATGAAGCGCTTCCCGTTTTTGTTGGCCCGTTTGTTTGCGGGAGAGTATGCGCAAATTTTTGATACTTGAAAGTGTGGGCCGCCCATCAAACAGGTTCCGGGCCCGGGCAAGGCCCGCCGCCTATCAAAAATTGTGCGGGGCGGCGCCCATCGCCACTTGCGCAATCAGCGCGGACTTTGCATACGATATATTGCACTCGCGAATCGTGGGGATAAGGGCGGGACCGCCACGACCGAGGCTTGAATGTCGTCCCGACGCCACTTACAGTGCGCCGCCCCCAACAATCGAATGTCGGCAATCAAGCCTGCCGGCTGGGAAATACCAATGTCGACCCACGATACCGGCATGGTCTTTCGACCGGATCTCAGTAAGAAACAGACGCCCGTCCAGAAGCGGTCCATCGATACACTGGAAACCATTCTGAACGTCACGGCTATCTTACTGGGCGAAGTGGGGATTGAGCGGCTTTCCACCAACCTGATCTGCGCCCGGGCGGGCCTGACGCCGCCGGCGCTGTATCGTTACTTCCCCAACAAGTACGCCGTGCTGAAGGAACTGGCGACCCGCCTCATGCACCGGCAGAACGAGGCCTATCTGGAATGGGTGCGGACCAGCCACCCCACGCCGGCGGAACACACCACGGCGCAGCAGGCGGACCGCCTGCGCCAGATCCAGGAAATCACCAACGCCGTGACGCAGGATTTCCCCGGCGCCGTCTGGATCCTGCGGGCGTTGCGCGCCGTGCCCATCCTGCAGCAGGTTCGCCTGGAATCGCACAACTTCGTCGCCGAGCGGTCCTATCGGGAAGTCCGCGCCTATTACCCGTCCGCCAGCGAGGCCGAATTGCGGCTGGCCACCCGCCTGTCGGTGGAGGTGATGTACAGCGCCACGGAAATGGTGTTCGACGAACCCGGCCTGGACGCCGACCACATCAACCGTGAGATCGCGGATATGGTGGTCCGCTATTTCCAGAAGTTCGCCGACCGCGAAGCGGAACTGGCCGCGACAGCGCGAGCCGGCTGAAAAGCCCCACCTTTGCCGAGCCGCCCGCAAACCGCCCCCCCATCCCGGTGGCGGGGCAGGGCCGCGCATGGGCACGCCTTCCCCCACGAAAAGTTATCTATCTGACATAAATCCGCAAAACTTATTCGATAGCTTTCGCTATCGAAGGAAGTAACCAAACAAAAGATTGGCAGACACCCTAAGGTAGAATCGGGCGCAATCAAGCACGCCTGAACTCTGTGATCCCCCATGTCGTCTTAATACACGCGATTTTAAAGAATCGGCGTTCAAATTTTTGTGACTGCGGCTTGCCTTCACTCAGCAAGGCGTCTGGGCTTCGTAATTAATTTTTCAATTTTCTTCTTTCTGCAACCATCCGGCACCGGCTTGTCCGTCGGTGCCGTTCCACACCCGAACGCGGCCGCGTCCTTCCCACCCGGAAGGGCGAACGATGCCGCACGACCGAACGGAGCCCACCCCCATGCGTCGCGTCCTTCTTCTCAGTGTTTCCCTTCTGTCCCTGACCGCCATCGCCCAGGGCACCGCCCGCGCGGCCGAGGCCGACGCGTCCGCCGACGCGGCGGCGGCCTCCGGCGGCGTGTCGGAAGAGGTGGTGGTCAATGCCGACCGGGAGCGGGGGACCGCCGCCAGCCTGGCGCCCACCCAGGCCTCGCTGTCCGCCGTGCAGCCGCAGTCGCTGCTGAACAGCCACTTCATCGAGGACGTGGCCTCGCCCATGTCCGACTATTTGGCCATCGTCGAATTCTCGCCGTCCAGCAGCAACTCCACGCCCAACGGCATGGGCATGTCGAGCAAGAACGCCACCATCCGCGGCTTCCAGGACGGCGAATACAACGTCACCTTCGACGGCATCCCCTTCGGCGACCCCAACGCCTTCGGCCACGCCACCACGTCCTTCTTCCCCGCCCCCACGCTGGACCATGTGACGGTGGACCGCGGCCCCGGCACCGCCAGCACGGTGGGCAACGCCACCTTCGGCGGCACCATGGCGCTGGCCTCCGGCACGCCCACCGACACCTTCGGCGGCAAGGGCATGATGGCCTTCGCCAGCGGCGGCGGCTTTGAAAGCGGCGGCAGCGTCAACACCGGCACCCTGCCCGAGACCGGCACCAGCATCCTGCTGAACTATGACCACACCCAGTCGGACGGCCTGCTGGATTACGCCGGCTTCAACCGCGACAACGGCATGATCAAGGTGAAGCAGCCCATCGGGGCCAGCACCACCGTCACCGCCTTCGCCGACTACAGCGACCTGACCTGGAACAACTTCACCCAGCAGACGAAGGCCGCCACGGCGAAGTACGGCAAGTCCTTCGCCAACCTGAACAACGACCCCAATTCGCAGCAGTACCAGGACTATAACGTCGACCATCGCAAGTCCGACTTCGAGTATATCGGCGTCGAAAGCGACCTGGGTTTCCTGCGCATCGACAACAAGGCCTACACCTACGCCCTGGACGACAAGGCCACCGGCGGCGCCGACCAGAGCGGCGCCACGCCAAACTCCGGCCTGCTGTCCAGCGGCGTGCCGGGCGCCAACGTCGCCGGGTACTACCGGGCCTGGGGCGACATCGCCAAGGTGGAAAAGGACGTGGGCGAGGGCTTCTTCACCAGCACGCTGCGCGCCGGCGTCTGGGCGGAACACGCCCGCGACACCCAGTTCGAACAGTCGGTCGACCTGAAGACCGGCACCATCATGCCGTTCACGCCCTACACCAAGTACGGCAGCACCATCTTCAACTACGCGACCGAGAGCGACACCACCCAGCCCTTCTTCGAGGTGGAATGGCACCCCATCCCCGACCTGACCATCATCCCCGGCTTCAAGCACATCGACTTCTCGCGCACCTTCCAGGGCACGCTTAACTTCGTGCCCTACAACAGCCGGGGCGACTACAGCGCCGACCTGGGCTCCACCATGGTCAACTACCGCGTCAACGACCAGATGGCGGTGTACGGCCAGTGGGCCATGGGCTTCCAGGCGCCGCAGGTCAGCGTGCTGGAGACCAGCGGGTCCAGCGCCAACCGCGTCACGCCGCAGCAGACCATCAATTACCAGGCCGGCGTCGTCTACAAGACCGACCGGCTGGTCGCCGACTTCGACGGCTATTACATCAACTTCCGCAACAAGGTCGGCAGCGACCTGGAGACGGTGAACGGCATCGCCAACACCACCGTCTACTACAACCAGGGCGGCGTGATTTATAAGGGCATCGAGGCGGAGGTGACCTACACCCTGTTCAACGGCCTGGCCGTCACCGCCAACGGCAGCCTGAACAGCGCCGCGACCAAGGCCACCGGCCTGCAGATCGCCAACGCCCCCAGCAGCACCCTGGCCTTCGGCGCCCTGTACGACAAGGACAACTGGTTCGGGTCGGTCATGACCAAGTATGTCGGCACCCGCTACGCCGGCACGGGCGAGCGCGCCGACGGCAATTCCAACGTGAAGCTGCCCGACTACGCCTTCACCGACGTGGTGGTGGGCTACAAGATGGGCGACCGGCTGAAGGTCAGCTTCATGGTCAACAACCTGTTCGACAGCCGCACCGCCACCGAGGGCAGCGGCAGCCTGACCAACCCCACCTACTACTACCTGCCCAGCCGCAACTACATGGGCTCCATCACCGTCGGTTTCTGATGCGTCCCTCGGGCGCCGCGCGGCCGCATCCGCGGTGGCTTCCTCACTGCGCCCTGCGGTGCTCGCTCCGGCGCCCGCGGTCGCGGGCTACAGCAGCGGCGTGAGTCAAAAGCTCACGCCGCTGCTGGTGGATCACAAGGGGCGGTGGCGGAACCGCCGCCCCCATTGCCCATTTCCTCCCATCATCCGGGTGCCCCCCTTGCTGAAGAAGATCCTGCTGGCCTCCGCCATGCTGCTGACCGCCGTCACCCTCCCCGCCCTGGCGCAAACGCCCAGCGACGCCGTCTATCCCTATCTGGGCATCGACTGGGGGGGCGAGGTGTTCGTGGGCGCCACCACGCCCTTCGGCATGGTCAAGGTCGGCCCGGACATGGAAACCTTCGACGGCTTCCGCATCGGGTCGGGCTACTACGGCACGGGGCGGGTGCTGGGCTTCAGCCACCTGCATTTGAGCGGGGCGTCGGGCAAGTACGGCAACATCCTGGTGGCGCCCGTCACCGGCGCCCTGACCCCCGCCGACATCAAATCGGTGCGGGTGGATGAGGTGGCCAAGGTCGGTTATTACGCCGCCACCCTGACCCGCTACCAGACGCGGGCGGAACTGACGGCCACCCCCCACGTCGGCCTGCACCGCTACACCTTCCTGGCCGGCGGCGACGCCCATATCACCATCGATCTGGACCAGTGCCTGAGCAAGGGTTCCGGTTCGGAATCCCAGAAATTCCTGGGCGCCGAGGTCAAGGCCGTCTCCGCCACCGCCATCGAGGGTGTCGCCCGCTACACCGGCGGCTGGAACGAGGGTGGGGAGTACAAGGTCTATTTCCATATCGAGATCGATGCCAAGGACGCCCACGTCCGCACCTGGACCGGCACCACGCTGAGCGACCAGCCGGCCGCCAAGGTGGATGGCGACCAGGCCATCGGCGCCAGCTTCGACCTCACCGCCCAGCCGGGCACCGTGGTGCAGGTCAAGGTCGGCATCTCCTTCGTCAGCACCGACCAGGCCCGCCGCAATGTGGAGAAGGAGGCGCCGGGCTGGGACTTCGACGCCGCCCGTCGCCAGGCCGTGGCCGGGTGGGACCGGGCGCTGTCGCCCATCACCGTGGCGGGCGCCACCGACGACCAGCGCCGCCAGTTGTACACCGCCCTCTACCACATCATGCTGATGCCGGCGGACCGCACGGGGGAGAACCCGCTGTGGAAATCCACCGAGCCCTATTACGACGACTATTACACCCTGTGGGACACCTTCCGCACGTCGGGGCCCCTGCTGACCCTGATCGCCCCGGATCGCCAGCGCGACCTGGTGCGGTCCCTGATCGACATCTACCGGCATGAGGGCTACCTGCCCGACGGGCGCAGCGGTAACGACACCGGCCGCACCCAGGGCGGCAGCAATGCGGAGGTCGTGATCGCCGACGCCTATGTGAAGGGCCTGACCGGCATCGACTACAAGACCGCCTACGCCGGCATGCGCAAGGACGCCGAGGTGCCGCCCCAGGACCCGCGCAAATGGGGCCGCGGCGGCCTGACCGAATACAACACCAAGGGCTATATCAGCCTGGACAGCGAACGCTCCGGTTCCCGCACCGTGGAATACGCCTACGACGACTTCGCCATCGCCGAGGTCGCCTGCGGTCTGGGCCGCACGGACGACGCCAAGCTGTACGCCCAGCGCTCCGGCAACTGGGCCAACCTGTGGGACCCCGACCTGGCCAAGGAGGGGGTGAAGGGCTTCCTGCGGCCCAAGAATCCCGACGGCAGTTGGGGTCCGCCCAACACCCTGAAGCGCGGCACCTGGCCCGACTTCTTCTATGAGGGGGATGAGTGGACCTATTCCCTGTACGCGCCGCATGACGTGGCCCGCCTGGTGGCCATGTCGGGCGGCAAGATGGGTTTCCTGCGCCGGCTGGACACCCTGTTCCTGAAGCGGCATTTCGACATGTCGAACGAGCCGGGCTTCCTGCTGCCGCTCTATTACAACTGGATCGGCCGGCCCGACCGCACCGCCGACATGGCCGTCTATGGCCTGGAACGGGAATTCCTGGGCACCCACGGCGGCATCCCCGGCAACGACGACAGCGGCGCCATGTCCAGCTGGCTGATCTTCCAGATGCTGGGCTTCTTCCCCAACGCGGGGCAGGACATCTACCTGATCGGCACGCCCAGCTTCCCCGAGGCCAGCATCGACCTGGGCAATGGCAAAACCTTCAAGATCATTGCCCATAACCTGGATGGCGAACGGTTCAACCGCTACGTCCAGTCCGCCACCCTGAACGGCCAGCCCCTGGACACCAACTGGTTCCGCCATGGCCAGATCAAGGACGGCGGCGTGCTGGACCTGGTCATGGGGCCGGAACCGACCTCCTGGGGCACCACCACCCCGCCGCCCTCGCTGTCGGACGCCAAGACCGACCGGCCCATGCTGTGCGTCGCCCCGACGCCGGCCCCCTGAAGGAACCCCGCCTGATGGTCCCCCCCTCATTCCGCGCCCTGCTGTTGGCGGGCATCGCCCTGTCCGTGACCTCCTGCGCCGCCACGCCCAAGGATGACGGCCTGCGCCTGAACCAGATTCAGGTGATCGGCACCCACAACAGCTATCACGCCGGCATCGCCGCCAATGAATCGGTGCTGTGGAAGAAGACCAACCCCGACCAGTACGCCCTGCTGGACTATCACCACCAGAGCCTGACGGCGCAGCTGTCGGCCGGCGTGCGGCAGGTGGAACTGGACGTCTATGCCGACAGCAAGGGCGGCCTGTACGCCCACCCCGCCGGCCCCGGCCTGGTGACCAAGGCGGGCCTGCCGGCCGATCCGGCGTTCGATCCCAATCACGTGATGGACAAGCCGGGCTTCAAGGTCATGCACGTGCAGGACGTGGACTACCGCAGCACCTGCCAGCCCTTCACGGCCTGCCTGTCGGAAATCCGCACCTGGTCAAAGGCCCACCCCGGTCACGCCCCGATCTTCATCCTGGTGGAAACCAAGGAGGAGGCGCTGCCCCTGCCCTTCCCCACGGTGAAGCCGGAGCCGCTGACCCCCGCCAGCCTGGATGCGCTGGACCGGGAAGTGCTGTCGGTGTTCCAGGCGGATGAGGTCATCACCCCCGACCGGGTGCGCGGGACCACCGCCACCCTGCCGGCCGCCATCAGCCAGCACGGCTGGCCCACCCTGGCGGACGCCCGGGGCAAGGTCGTCTTCCTGCTGGACCAGCGCAAGATCAGCGACCGGTATCTGGACGGCCACGCCGCCCTGAAGGGCCGGGTGATGTTCACCAATGCCCAGGCCGGCACCGACGATGCCGCCTTCATCGAGATGAACGACGGCCCCGGCGACGCCATCGCGGCCCTGGTGCGCCAGGGCTACCTGGTGCGCACCCGGTCCGACGCCGACACCAAGGAAGCGCGGGCCAACGACACCCGCCGGCGCGACATGGCGCTGGGCAGCGGTGCGCAGATCATCAGCACCGATTATCCGGCCAGCGAACCGGCGGCCAACGGCTTCGTCGTCGCCCTGCCCGGTGGTGTCGCCGCCCGCTGCAACCCGGTGACGGCCCCCGCCGGCTGCCCGGCGGGGGATTTGGACCGGTAGCGGCATGTGCCGCTTCTAGGCCCCGACGGGGGCCGCCGGACCTTTCCGGGAAGCCAAAGGCGGACTGGAAAGGGAGGAAGCCCAAGCCAGCGGATGCTGGCGCCCGGCGCGTGAGGGGGCCTTTGATCGGGATCGATCAAAGGCCGCGCACATAATTAAGCGCGGGAAGCCGCCAGCAGGACGTGCGCCTTGGCGATGGCCGCGGCCGCGTCCTGGCCGCGGCCTTCCCGCGTCGCCTGGGTGGCGGTGCGGATCAGGGACACCAGGGTGGCGTAGTCGGCACCGGTGGTGACGGCGCCGTTGCGGCCGTGCACCAGAGGCTGGCCCGGCTTGGCCGGGGCGGCGAAACCCGCCTGGTTCCATTCCGCCAGCAAAGCCGGCAAAGGCGCGGCGGCGGACGCGGTGGCGTCAGGGCGGGAGACGCCGGACTCGGCCTGCGCCAGGGGAGAGAAGGCCACGGTCATGATCAAGGCCAGGGCACGCACACTCGATTTCATCGCACACATTCCACGGGTGATCGAACCGGCCGCGACGATGCGGCCGGTGGTCGGATTGCTGTTTTGCGTGGTGGCGCTGCCCGGTGTTGGTTGAGCACACAAGCATATTGGCGGGCAAGATGGCATGGGCGACGAAGTCGCACCGCGATGGCTTTTCATCCTGTCCACGAGGCGGTCTGGGCCATCCGCGCGACGGATGCTTGTGGATTTTGCGGAACCGTTCCCTATCATCGCCCAACGATAACCAGCGTAGGGTATGGCGGGTGATGAGGAAGACGACACGAGCGGCAGCTGCACTGGCCCTGGGCACGGCGCTTTCCCTGTCCGGCACCGCGCTGGCGGCGGGCGCCAAGACGGAGGGCATCAAGGTCGACCTGACCCGCCCCGACTGGATCGCCTTCCGCAACCTGTACCAGCAGCTGGTGCAGACCAACACCACCCTGTCGGTGGGCAGCTGCACCGCCGCCGCCCAGAACATCGCCACCAAGCTGACGTCCATCGGCCTGCGCAAGAGCGACGTGCGCGTGCTGATCCCCGAGGGCCGGCCCAAGGACGGCGCGCTGGCGGCGGTGCTGCCGGGCACCGACAAGTCGGCCAAACCCATCCTGTTGCTGGCCCACATCGACGTGGTGGAGGCCAAGCGCGAGGACTGGCAGCGCGACCCCTTCACCCTGGTGGAGGAGAACGGCTATTTCTACGGGCGCGGCTCCAGCGACGACAAGGCCATGGCCGCCGTCTTCGCCGACCTGCTGGTCCGCCTGCGCCAGGAAGGCTTCCGCCCCAAGCGCGACATCAAGCTGGCGCTGACCTGCGGGGAGGAGACGTCGGACACCTTCGACGGCGTGCAATACCTGCTGGACCATAACCGCGACGCGGTGGACGCGGAATTCGCCCTGAACGAGGGGGCGGGCGGGCGGCTGGACAAGGACGGCAACTACCTGGCCCTGGAAATCCAGGCGGGGGAGAAGGTCTACCAGGACTTCACGCTGGAGACGACCAACCCCGGCGGCCACAGCTCGCGGCCGGCCAAGGACAACGCGATCTACCATCTGGCGGCGGGCCTGGACCGCCTGGCGGCCTATGATTTCCCGGTGGCGCTGAACCCGGTGACCAAGGCCTATTTCACCGCCCTGTCGCCGGTCATCGGCGGCGCCACCGGCGCCGACCTGTTGGCCGTCACCAAGGACAATCCCGATGCGGCCGCCCTGGCCCGCGTCAGCCAGGATCCGGGCTGGAACAGCACCCTGCGCACCACCTGTGTGGCCACCATGGTCAACGCCGGCCACGCGCCCAACGCCCTGCCCCAGCACGCCCAGGCCAACGTGAATTGCCGCATCCTGCCCGGCCAGCCGCTGGAGGAGGTGCGCCAGACCCTGGTGAAGGTGCTGGACGATCCGGCCATCAAGGTGAGTGCGGTGGGTGAGCCCAGCCCGGTGTCGCCGCCGCCGGCCCTGTCGCCCATGGTGCTGGGCCCGGTGAAGGACGTGGCCGCCCAGATGTGGCCGGGCATCCCGGTGGTGCCCACCCAGTCCACCGGCGCCACCGACGGCCGTTTCCTGAACGCCGCCGGCATCGCCACCTACGGCCTCAGCGGCATGTTCCGCGACCCCGACGGCAGCGGCGTCCACGGCCTGAACGAACGCATCCGCGTGCGCTCGCTCTATGAGGGACGGGAGTTCCTGTACGCCGTGGTGAAGAAGTACGCAGGCTGACAAGACCGCCCCCCGCCCTGCAAAGCGCGGGGGGCTTGGCCCCTATAGCCGGCCGTAGCTGTCTTCCAGGCGGACGATGTCGTCCTCGCCCAGATAGGCGCCGGACTGCACCTCGATCAGTTCCAGCGGCACCCGGCCGGGGTTTTCCAGCCGGTGGACGCAGCCCAGCGGCAGGTGGACGGATTCGTTCTCCCGCACCAGGATCTCCTCACCGTCGCGCGTGACCAGGGCGGTGCCGCGCACCACCACCCAGTGCTCCGCCCGGTGATAATGCTTTTGCAGGGACAGCTTGCCGCCCGGCTTCACCGACAGGCGCCGCACGGCGTAACGCTCGCCATGCAGCAGGCCCTGGGTGTTGCCCCAGGGGCGGTGCACCTTGCGGTGTTCCAGATATTCGGTGCGCTGGTCGCGCTTCAGGCCGTCCACCACCTTCTTGACGTCCTGGGCGCGATCACGATGCACCAGCAGCACGGCATCGTCGGTGGTCACCAGGATGACGTTGTCCACGCCCACCACCGCCGCGATGCGGCCGTCCTCACACCGGACATAG
Organism: Azospirillaceae bacterium; assembly: GCA_028283825.1. Taxonomy (NCBI): domain Bacteria; kingdom Pseudomonadati; phylum Pseudomonadota; class Alphaproteobacteria; order Rhodospirillales; family Azospirillaceae; species Azospirillaceae bacterium. The sequence goes on from JAPWJW010000002.1 coordinate 109,582, forward strand.
GTGTCGCGGCTGTCGATGTGCATGACCGAACCGACGGCGACATTGCCGGCATCGTCCTTGTCGCTGATGTCCCACAGGGCCGACCAGGAACCGATGTCGGTCCAGCCGATGTCGGCGGCGACCATGGCCGCCTTGTCGGTCTTTTCCATGACACCGTAGTCGATGGACACATTGGGCGCCCGGGCGAAGGCGTCGGCGTCCAGGCGCAGGAAATCGACGTCCCGCTGGGCCGCGTCCAAGGCGGCCCGCACCGCCGCCAGGGTCTCCGGCGCGTGGGTTTCCAGTTCGGCCACCAGCACGGCGGCCGACATCATGAACATGCCGCTGTTCCAGTAATACGACCCTTCGGCCAGGAACTGCTCCGCCACCACCTGGCTCGGCTTTTCGGCGAAGGCGGCCACGGTGTAGGCGTTCGTCTGGGTATCGAAAGGCTGTCCCCGGCGGATATAGCCGTAGCCCGTTTCCGGATGCTGCGGCGTGATGCCGAAGGTCACCAGATAACCCTGGCGGGCCAGGGCATGGGCGGTGCCGATCGCCGCCTGGAACGCGTCATTGTTCAGGATCGCATGGTCCGCCGGCAGCAGCAGCAGGACGGCGTCCGGATCCTGGGCCAGGGCGACCAGGGCGGCGACGGCCGCCGCCGGCATGGTGTTGCGGCCGAAGGGCTCAAGAATGATCGAGGCCGGCGTGATCGCGATTTCACGGAATTGCTCGGCGATGATGAAGCGGTGGTCCTCATTGCAGATGATGAGGGGGTTCGCGAAGACCCCGGTGTCCGAAACGCGCAGCGCGGTGTCCTGGATCATGCTGCGGTGGCCATGGACGGGCTGCAACTGCTTGGGATAACGCTCCCGCGACAGGGGCCACAGGCGGGAACCAACGCCGCCGGACAACAGGACGGGGCGGATTTTGCCCAGGATCGCTTCACCGGTTTCCGAGGACATCGGCCCATCAGCAAGCTGTTGCTTATCCACTTTTTCCTCGTAAGCGATCATCGCCAAAAAACGGCGGCGCGGCCTGCCGGATCTGTTGCACCGCACCCGTTCCTGCAACTGTCTTAGGCTATCGGTCGGGACCGGCGCAACGGTGGATTACACCCATGAACAAGCGGCCGGGGACGACGTTCCGGCAAGGCGCCCGGCCGGCCGCCGGGGCGGCCCGGCATCCGTTGACGATGGCCTGCCAAAAGTCGAAAGCACCGATTGACAGCCTCCGCCCATTGAGGCGATTGAATAGGCGCCATTCATAAGACTGGGGACCGGCCTACCGGGGTTTTGGGCTTATGGATGCGAAAACAGGCCTATAGCAATGAATTCAAGGTAGTTGGGCCATGGTGGGAAAATTCCGCACATCCAGGAGCATGGCACCTTTTCCTGAGAATGTGACGCGTCGAGGCCAGATTAGATCTGAGACAGATGATAGCGGTATCAGGATGCCGATCGAAGGGTATCGGTGAAATACCGGAAAACTGATTTTTATTTTGTCATATTGGAGGTTTCTCAATTGCGCGAAAACAATACCTACAGGTCTGTATTATCCCGCCATAAGCGTCGCTTATCTTCATTGGTGGACGGCCTGCGCGCAAGGAACATTCGGCAACAGACCCGAGGCCCCTCCGACGACTATTTGACTCTCGCCTCCTCGTCCCTGTTCAGCCCGGCCTGGTACCTGCTGACTTACAGTGATGTCGCGGCCGCCAAGCTGGACCCAATTCAGCATTATCTGGACCATGGCGCCCGGGAAGGGCGACAGCCGGGACCCGATTTCAATAGCGGAGGATATCTGGAGGCCAATCCCGACGTGGCCGCTTCCGGCCTGAACCCGCTCGTCCATTTCATCAAATATGGCCGTGCGGAAGGGCGGAAGTTCTCGGTCTCCGTCATCCTGCCGGCGACCAACCCGACCTATTGGTATTTCATCGGCGACAGCGTCGACTGGCTGAAGGCGAAACCCAGTCTCACCGGCGTTGGCCGCGTGTCGACGGAACTGTTTTTCGCGGCGATCGAGAATTCGAGCAACATAGAGATCAAACCCTGTGTCTTTGGCGATTCGCCCTCCGGCATCGTCACGGCGTCGGCGACGGACCATGTTCAATACCTGTCGGACGAACTGAAACGTCCCCTGGCCGGCCGGCCGACCGCGGCACTGGCGGTGGAGCCCCGGCATTCGCCGCTTCCCGGCGACCACGTCTTCTTCACCGGCCTGGTCTGGGGCCCGGCCTTCGCCGAGAGATTCAAGCACCTGAAGTCGCTGGGCATCCGCTTCAGCGTGCTGGTCCACGACATCATTCCGATTGAAAACCCCGACCTGGTCGGGCCCGACTATTTCAAGATGTTCACGGAATGGATGGTGACGGTCCTGCAAACCGCCACCGTCATTTATGTGTCGAACGACCATGTGAAACAGAAGATCGCGCGTTTCGCCCTTCTGCAGAAGATCCAGACCGTACCGACGATCGTCACCATCACCTTCGGCCTGCGCCGCGCCATCGGGCAACAGGACAGCACGCGCGGCGCCGAAACGGCCGTCATTCCGGAAGGGCAAGAGTTCGTCCTGTGTGTCGGCACCATCGACAAGCGCAAGAACCAGCTGTTCCTGTGCCGCCTTTGGGCGCAATTGGCCGAGCGGCTGGATGATCAGGCCCTGCCCTTGCTGGTCCTGGCCGGCCGCGACGACCTGAAGATCGCCGAGGCGGATGGCGCCATGGCGCCGCTGTTCGCCCGGGGGAAGATCCGCGTCCTGGAAAACCTGACGGACGCGGAGATCGCCGATCTGTATCGCCGCTGCCTGTTCACCGCGTTCCCGTCCTTGAGCGAGGGCTACGGCCTGCCTGTCGTCGAAAGCCTGTCGTACGGGAAGCTGTGCCTGACGTCCGACCTGCCCGAGATCCAGGCCAACGGCGGTGATTTCGCCTGGTATTTCTCGACGGACGATACGGACGGGGCAATTGACCTGTTCACCCGCGCCCTCGGTGACCAGGCGGCCCGGCGCGAAGCTGAGGACCACATCCTGCGGGACTTCGTCCCGGCGGAGTGGCGCGACACGTTCCTGGACATGCTGGATACCGTCCCGCCCGTCGGGTTCGTGCCGCCGCCGGCCGGCACCACGGAGACCGGCGCCGATGTCACCTTCCCAGGCGCCCAGGCCTACGATACGGCCGCCGCCTTCACCAAGGCGGCGCGTTACTGCACGGATCGGAACCCGGACGTTTCCATCCTGATCATCAACTGGAACGCCGCCTCGCTGACGCTGGAATGCATCCGCCAGATCAGTTCCCAGACGGACAGCCACACCTACGAAATCATCATCGCCGACAACGGCAGCGCCCCGGACGACGTGGCGAAGCTGCGCAACCTGGGCCCCGGCATCCGCCTGCTGGAGTTGGGCCGGAACCGGTATTTCGGCGAAGCCAACAACATCGCCGCCGAGGCTGCCCAAGGCCGCTATCTCTGCCTGTTGAACAACGACGCCTTCGTGCGCGGCGACTGGCTCACCGCCCTCATCACCCCCTTGCAGACGGATCCGCGGGTGGGCGCCACCGGCCCCCTGTTCCTTTATCCCGACGAAACCATCCAGGAGGCCGGCGGCATCGTCGATCCGGGCGGCTATCCCATCCGCTTCGGTCGGGGTGAGCAGGAGGCCTCGGCGGAGATTCTGCGGCCCAAGTTCGTCGACTATATTTCCGCCGCCGCCCTTCTGGTCCCCCGCGACATTTTCATGGCCGTGGGCGGATTCGACCTGGCCTATGAGCCGGCCTATTACGAAGACACCGACCTCTGCCTGAAAATCCAGGCGCTGGGGCACAAGGTGTTGTATTGCCCCGACGCCCGGGTCGTTCATATCGAGGGTTCTTCCGCCAATGGCGACGCCGCCGCCACGGCGCGGCGCACGGCGTTGGGCGACCTCAACCGTGACAAGTTCACCGCCCGCTGGGGTGACTACCTGAAAACCCGGCGGCAGGCGCACCTGCGTGCCGTGCGGCAGCAATTCCTGCCCTCGGCCCCCCTGTTGCCGCCCATGGCCACGCTGGCTCCCGGGGTGGAGCGGCCCAGGGCCGTGGTCTACACGCCTTATGAACTGACGCCCGGCGGCGGTGAGCGTTTCCTGCTGACCCTGGCGATGACGCTCAGTGAACTATATGACGTCACGGTGGTGACGCCCTGGCGCTACAGCCGCCTGCGGCTGCGCAACCTGGGGTGCGAATTCAACCTGGACCTGTCACGCCTGGACGTGATGATCGAGACAGAATTCGCGAAGGCCGATGCGCCGGACCTGATGGTCACCCTGGGCAACCACATCATTCCGACGGCCCCCGCCCGGGGCAAGACCAATGTCTATATCTGCCAGTTCCCGTACCCCCTGGGGCGCCCCGTGGCGCCGGCGGACCGGGAAACCTACGCCGGCTATCAGAAAATCATTGTCTATTCCCATTACACCCGCGCCCACATCTTCGCCAATCTGAGCGCCTATCAGCTTCCCGACCGGCCGGTCGAGGTGCTCTACCCACCGGTGCCACTCATCCAGGGTGAGGTCCCCGCCAAGAAGCGCATGATCCTCACCGTCGGGCGCTTCTTCGTCGGCGGCCATTCCAAGCGCCACGATGTCCTGATCGACGTCTTCAAGAAGATCGCGCCGCAGTTCAGCGAGCCGGTGGAATTGCATGTAGCCGGTTCGTCGATGCCGGGGCCGGAGCACATGGACTATCTGGCCAAGATCCGGGCGGCGGCCGAAGGTCATCCCATCCACCTGCACGTCAATGTCTCCGCCGATGCCCTGCAGGCCTTGTATCGCGACACGGCCATCTACTGGCACGGCACGGGCATAGGCGCCGATCTCAACGGGGAACCCGGCAAGGCCGAACATTTCGGCATCACCGTGCTGGAAGCGATGTCGGCACAGGCCGTCCCCTTCGCCCTGAATTCCGGCGGGCCCCGCGAGATCATCGCGGATGGGCAGACGGGTTTCCTCTACGACTCACCCGACACGCTGGCGGAAAAGACCCTGGCACTGCTCTCCAAACCGAACGCGGATCAGTTGAAGCGCATGGGAACCGCCGCCCGCGCCCGCGCGCAAATGTTCTCGCAAGACGCTTTTGCCGAGGGGGTCAGGGCGCTGGTCGACAGCCTCAAGCCGATTTGACCACGTCGTCGCCCCATGCCCCGAACCCGGCACCAAGGGATTCGTCATCATGAATAATACGCGCGGCATTTGAACCTGACCGTTCAGATGCCGCCTCATAGTACTCCTCCGGCGAGGGCCGCCTTTCATCCGTGATGCTGTTCGCTGAAGATGGCAGGAGATCTGGCCTGTGAGGGTGGGAAGTGTCCACGAACGGGATAATGGACACGATGGGCGGCAAGCGCCGACGTCGGACGTGGAGTGAAGCGCTGAAGCGGGAGATCGTGGCAGCGTCGTTCGAGCCTGGGGCGTCGGCTTCGGTGGTTGCGCGGCGTTACGACGTGAACACCAACCAGCTGTTCATCTGGCGGCGGCAGTATGGCGACGGTCTGCTGGCTCCTACGTGTGAGGACGGCCTCGCGTTGCTGCCTGTGACGATCACGGACGTGCGAAGCGCGGAGAAGAGGTCGGCACCGGCGGATGCTGGGCGGATCGAGATCGAGTTGCCGAACGGCTACCGCCTCCGGGTTGAGGCCACGGTTGATGGCAGGGCGCTCCGCCGTGTCCTCAACATTCTGGAGCGGCGATGATTCCGGTGCCGTCGGGTGTGCGGGTCTGGCTGGCGGTGGGCCGGACGGATATGCGGCGGGGGATGACCGGCCTGGCCCTGCAGGTGCAGGAGGCGCTGGGCCGCGATCCCCACGCGGGTGACCTTTATGTCTTCCGGGGCTGCCGGGGCGACCTGATCAAGATCCTGTGGCATGACGGCCTGGGCATGTCGCTTTACGCCAAGCGGCTGGAGAAGGGGCGCTTCCTATGGCCGTCGCCGGCCGACGGCGTGGTCGGCATATCGGCGGCGCAGCTGGCCTACCTGCTCGACGGCATCGATTGGCGGAACCCTCGGCACACCTGGCGGCCGACCAGTGCCGGATAGGGTTGACCGGCGCCACTTTCCAGGAGCGGCGATGGCGGATTCGTGATTCACTCATGGTCATGGACGCCGATCATGCCACCGTGCCGGACGACATCGCGGCGCTGAAAGCAGCACTGGTGATGGCGCGCGCGCAGGCGCTGGAGGCGGCGGCGGAGCTGGCGGTGGCGCGGGCCAAGGCCTCGGAAGACCTGGCCCTGATCGCGCACCAGAAGTTGCGGATCGCCCAGCTGGAGCGCCAGGTTTATGGCCAGCGCTCGGAACGGTCGGCGCGGCTGGTCGATCAGTTGGCCTTGCAGTTCGAGGAACTGGAGGCCAGCGCCACCGAGGACGAGCTGGCGGCGGAAGCCGCCGTGTCCAAGACCACGACCGTGGCGAGCTTCACCCGCAAGCATGCCGAACGCACCACCTTCCCCGACCATCTGCCGCGTGAGCGGGTGGTGATCGATCCGCCGATGGCCTGTGGTTGTTGCGGCGGCACGCGGCTGCGCAAGCTGGGCGAGGATGTGACCCGGACGCTGGAAGTGATCCCGCGCCAGTGGAAGGTGGTCGAAACGGTGCGGGAAAAGTTCAGCTGCCGGGACTGTGAGAAGGTGAGCCAGGCCCCCGCACCCTTCCAAGCCATTCCCCGGGGATGGGCGGGGCCAGGCCTGCTGGCGATGATCCTGTTCGAGAAGTTCGGCCAGCACCAGCCGCTGAACCGGCAGGCCGAGCGCTATGCGCTGGAAGGCGTGCCGGTCAGCCTGTCGACCATGGCCGACGGCGTGGGGTCGAGTTGTGCCGCGCTGGAGCCGCTGCTGCGACGGGTCGAGGCCCATGTGATGGCGGCGGAACGCCTGCATGGCGACGATACGACCGTGCCGGTCCTGGCCAAGGGCAAGACCGACACCGGGCGCTGCTGGGTCTACGTCCGCGACGACCGGCCCTTCGGCGGGACGGCACCGCCGGCGGCGCTGTTCCGCTACTCGCGCGACCGCAAGGGCGAGCATCCGCAGGGCCACCTGGCCGGATACGCCGGGCTGTTCCAGGCCGACGCCTTCGACGGCTATCGCGCGCTGTACGCGGCCGAGCGAAGTCCCGGTCCGATCCGGGAGGCGGGATGCTGGGTGCATGCCCGGCGCCCGTTCTTCGCCATGGCCGATCTTGAGGAGAGCGCCCGGCGCCAGGCCGCGGGCAAGAAGACGATCGCGCTCTCGCCCATCGCCATCGAGGTGGTGCGCCGCATCGACGCCCTGTTCGCCATCGAGCGGCCGATCAATGGCAAGAGCGCCGACGAACGCCGGGCGGTCCGCCAGGAATTGAGCAAGCCGCTGGTCGAGGACCTGCGGGCCTACCTGCACGAGCAGCGCGCCAAGCTCTCCCGTGTCCACGACCTCGCCCGGGCCATCGACTATATCCTGAAGCGATGGGCTGCCTTCACCCTGTTCCTGGACGATGGCCGCGTCTGCCTGTCGAACAATGCCGCCGAACGCGCCTTGCGCGGCATCGCGCTCGGACGGAAGTCATGGATGTTCTGTGGCTCCGACCGTGGCGGCCAGCGTGCCGCCGCCCTGTACAGCCCGATCGTCACCGCCAAGATGAACGGCGTCGACCCACAGGCCTGGCTGGCCGACGTCCTCGCCCGGATCGCCGCGCACCCGGCTCACCGGCTCGACGAATTGCTGCCCTGGCGCTGGACGCCCAAGGCAGCGGCAACGCCCGCCGTAGCGGCCTGATCGGGAACTACGGCCCAGGCGATAAGGCCGTTAGTATCCTGCGGCCTACGCCGCATGCTTACGCCTCATACCAAGTAGCGATGAGTTCTATTCATCGCTACTTGGTATCAACCAAAATGGCTCGCCGGCATGGCCGGGCCCCGCGCGGGCAACGGTGCCGGGCGCCGGTTCCGCACGGCCACTGGAAAACAACGGCCTTCGTCAGCGCGTTGCGATTGGAAGGCATGACCGGCCCGGCCTTCACGGCCGATGTCGAGCAGGTGCTGGCCCCGAGCCTGGCGCCAGGGGACATCGTCATCATGGATAACTTGCCTGCCCATAAGCTGGCCGCTAAGGTCGGCACCAGGCTTCGCTTCCTGCCGCTCTTTGGCTATTGGAACATGACCTTCACAAAGCCAAAAGCCAAATGCCGCCCATCTTGATTTCCAGGTTGCAACGACGCCGGCGACTGGGCATCCGGCGTTTCGAATTCAAACACATTGTTCGCGTCAGTCAGCGACTTCGGAATTTCAATAGTGATGGGCGGATTCGGCGTACCGCTGTTGAGTTCATAGCTGCCGATCTGCGTTCCATTAAGGGATACGAGCAGCCGCTGCCGCGTCAGGCCGTTAAAGAAAAATGGATTTAAAACCAGCGTCATCTTTTCCACGGGCGCTCCGGAATTGCTGCATCGGATATGCGCCTTGTTTCCAACCGTCCAACGGCCGAACCGCTCTGGCTCGCCGAAACCGTCGATCATGACCGGCGGAATAAACGATTCATCATTGAAAGTCAGACCCTGCCGGCATTCACGGATGGTCCGCTGGGCGCGATCAAGGCAGTCCGCAGGATAAACAGCCAGTGGCCCCGGCGACAATGATGCGCACGCGGATACGCCCGTTGAGCCATTTTGCAATGACGGGTCAGAAACCACATAATTGAATTTATAATATTCTTCTTTCCCATGTGAAAAGTAGAAATTTACAGCATCAACACGAGGGGTTCGCAATATGGAATTAGACAACATATATTCAAATACTGGCGGAACTCCCAATATTCCTTTAATTATATTCATATCATTCCCAGAACTTCTGGGAATGACGGTTTCGTTCAGGGCTATGATCTGTCGCTCAGCCGCGACGATAGACGCGACGTCCTGAGTTTTCTTCTCAGGCAGCAACCAGAAAAGCGCCAACGAGAAACAGAGTATGAGTGTACCAATATCCCACAAGGCGGAACCGGCTGGAAAGCCGGGAAGAAGGGCACGGATCACGTAAGCAGACAGGATGGCGACGTCGATGAACAGTACGGTACTCAGCCCAAAGCCATATTTCTTCACCGCATATTCAGAACCCTGGCCGTAGTGGGTCAGCACCAACTGAAGCATACATAACGCCACCACCGCCATGCCGTAAGTCGCAATGTATTTGAGCGCGACGGCCCCAACCCTGTTCGCGCTACGCCACCAAACCAAGAAAACCGCGGCCGACAGAAATGCGACCAGCAGACATAAAAGCAACACCCCGCCGGGATAACCGAAATGATTAAGGGTAAGGCCGCCGTTATTCTCGGAAATATGACGCATGGCAGAAAAGGAAGGACGGTCGACGAATGAAAGAACACCAATGACAAGCACCGATGCAGAGAAGACTAGTCTTTTAAAGAAACCATGGTTCTTATTATAGTTAAATAAGACATAACATGCTAGCAAGCCAGCCCCAAGGCCCAGCATTTCAATCGCAGGCAACAAATGGATGCTTGTGATGACAAGAGCGGATGCGACGCACAAAAGGACGGCTGGCATTTGCCCATAACGTCTCTCGATAAAAATAGAAACCAACATCAGCAGGAACAAAGCGCCCTGCCCGACCAATTGAGCATAGAAATAGTTATTAACTATCTCATATCCATGAATATCCACCCGAAGAACAAAATAATTAAAAACAACGAGCATGCTTAATACGATATATGAAATAATTTTTATCGGCGCTGAAAGTGTATTCAATATCAAGAATATAGATAACCAAGTGATAGAAATGAAAAGTAGGGCAACAATGTGCATCCCGAGGAAATAAGAATTCAACACATACCCCAGAATGGCCGCCAAAATATGCGACCAATATGGATATACACTCATCTCACTCAAGGTAACGGGATCAAGTTTATCGACACCGAGACCATCCGCAATCGCATACGCCAAGGCGTAATGGTGGGCGGCATCGATGGAGAGAGAAAAAAAGTTATTCACATTACATATAATATATAAAGCCATAATCGTGGCAGCCAAAATAAAGATCATTATTTTTCGGCTCAAAAGCATCTGCCTATTTCCTTCGACATAACATTGTTATAGCTGGAAATATCAACAACAAAGAGAAGAACCAAACACCAGGAGCCACCCTGCCCAGCCCTATCGAGCTAGTGGCAGATAGCGGCCCGACCTGTCAAGGTAAGGTTCATGGATTGAGCGCCCGGGCAAGGACGCGGATAATGGCAGTGGCGTCGCAAGATCTTTGCGATGCGCCCACCTGAGGATCGATAGACCGCCCAGGAACACAAGCACCGCCGTCTTATGAAAGCAGCTGCGGCGTGTGATTTCCGAGACGACGGCGCCCCATCCAGCATGGACATTTCTTTTCTGCCAGGAGCTCTGCGGACCATATCCATCATCGGCATGGGTCGCGAATTGCGTTCCCCAAATATCCGGCATGAGCCTGCCTGAGCCCTTTCATGGAAGGTAGGCGCCTTTCAGCGGAGAAAACCTCACGCCTTCAACGCCGCTTAGGGTATGCTCCACGCCGAGACAGCGAACGTCGGCCCACTATTCGCCAGCGGATTGATGGATAATGGAGTAGTGGGATTTTGTGGAGGGAATTTTAGCGCCCCTTTCAGGGGATGAAAGGCAATGTTGGAAAACTTAAATTCCATATTCCGCATTCCTTCAAATATTCTTATTTCTATAAGATTTGTTTCATTTTGGGGTGACGATTGATAATGTACGGTCTTTCGCGCTTTGAACAAACTCTTCTTGGTAAGAAGATCTTCATCACAGGTCATAGCGGCTTTACTGGAACGTGGGCGTCCCTATGGCTGAATTCCATTGGCATCCAGGTTGGGGGGTTTTCCCTCCCCCCGGAAACGACGCCAGCGTTGTTTGTGGAAACAGGTGCGGCCGCGGACGTAGAGTCTCGATTTGGCGACATCTGTGATTTTTCCGCACTGGAAAAGGCGATTCACGACTATCAGCCCGACCTGGTCCTGCACCTAGCGGCGCAACCGCTCGTCCGCCGCTCTTACCAGGAACCGATGCAGACCTTCATGGTCAACGCCCAGGGGACGGCCCACGTGCTGGAAGCCGCGCGTTCCGTGAAAAGTGTGCGTGGCGTGCTGTGCGTGACCACGGACAAGGTTTACCAGAACAAGGAATGGGATTGGCCCTATCGGGAAAACGACCCGCTGGGCGGTAAGGATCCCTATAGCGCATCGAAGGCGGCGGCCGAGATGGTGATCCATGGCTATGCGATGTCGTACCCGTGGGCATCCGGCCAAGGCCCAGCCATCGCCATCGCTCGCGGCGGCAACATTATTGGCGGTGGCGATTGGTCCGCCGACCGGTTGGTTCCTGACTTCGTCCGTGCGGTGATCGGCGGGCAGAGAATGGTTCTACGCTATCCCGGGGCGACACGCCCATGGCAGCACGTTCTGGCGTTGGTCCACGGCTATCTGATGATTCTGGCCGGGCTGCTGGGTGATAACCCTGGTCATTATGCCCGGCCCTGGAACCTGGGGCCGCAGGATCCGCGACAGTTCCCGGTACGCGACATCCTGGAAATGATGGGACGGCATTGGAAGATGCCGGACGTCCATTACATGGATAACCCGCTGCCTGAAGCCGGCGCGCTGGCTCTGGACAGTTCCTTGGCCCGCAACGCCTTGGGGTGGGTGCCGGTATGGGACACCGAAAGGGTGATCAAGGAAACCGCCGACTGGTACCGGCAATACGACCAAGATCCGACACGCGCACGCGATATAACCCTGGCTCAAATCCGGTCCTGGCGGGAAGGGCTTGGGCAATGATTGTCGTCATCGGCGGGCGGGGGCGTTTGGGCCGAACCCTTCTCCATGCCTTTGAGGGCGCCGCCTCCGCGCTTGACCGACCCACCTATGAGACCTGGTGGCGAGAGGAGTCCATCGCCGACATACGTCGTCTGTTGACCTCATCATCGCCCGAGATCACATCCGTCGTAGTCGCATCCGGCGTTCTAGATCCCGGCGCGGATGCGCAAGAGCATTTTCGGGTCAACGTCCTGCTGCCGAAAAATATCATCGTCGCGCTTCAGGACACTGGGATCTCCGTGGTCACCGTCGGCACGGTGATGGAAAGCCTTATTGCCCATAAAAACAATTATATCGCCAGCAAGCTGCAATTGGCCGATATCGTCGCCAGCCAGGCGGCCCTGGGGGCCCCGGTGATGCACATCCGTCTTCATACCCTTTACGGGGGTGGCGTCCCCAGCAGGTTCATGTTCCTGGGCCAGATGGCGCAGGCGTTGGCCAGCGACAAGCCATTCGCCATGACATCGGGTGAGCAATTGCGGGAATATCATCATATGAAGGATGCTGCCCATGGTATCCGCGCCCTGATGGATGCGAAAGGGTGGGGAATAAACGATCTGAGCTTCGGCAATCCCGTCAAACTCCGGCTTTTGGCGGAGTCCGTGTTCGACGCATTCGACAAACGGCACCTGCTCAGCATCGGCGCACTCAATCGTCCAACTGAAGAAAATTACGGGACGACATTCACCAAGAACGACCGTATCGCCCACCTCCACTTCAGGAAGCCGGTTGACGGTGTCGTTCAATACATGAAAACCTGCGTTCCGCAGTTGCGACTGGGCACAAACTGATGAGTTCACCAAAGCCGCTGGTGTCCATATCAATTCCCGTCCTGAATGAGGAAGGGAATATCGCCCGCCTTTACGCGCGCCTGGTCGCCGTCGCGGACCAGATGCGTGACAAATGCGACCTGGAATTCGTATTTTCCGACAACCATTCGGATGACGCCACCTGGAAAATGCTGGGGGACATCGCGCTTCGTGATCCCCGGGTCCGCGCCATCCGCTTTTCGAAGAATTATGGGTTCCAGCGGTCGATCATGGCGAACTACCTGCATACGCGGGGCAGTGCGGTGATGCAGATCGATGCTGATCTGCAAGACCCCCCGGAAATGTTGGATGCCTTCTTCGAGAAATGGCAAGCCGGATACAGCGTCGTCTACGGCGTTCGGAAGAAACGCAAAGAAGGGTGGCTGATCAACAACTTCCGCCGCCTTGGCTATTGGGTGATCGATAGCTTGAGCGAGCATTCCATTCCGCGGGATGTCGGTGATTTCCGTTTGGTTGATCGCAAGGTCCTTGAGGCCACCCTGAAGATCAAGACCGCCAGTCCCTACCTGCGCGGCATGATTGCCGGCCTGGGTTTCAATCAGATCGGCATACCTTATGAGCGCGACGCCCGCATCGCAGGCGAAAGCAAATTCAATCTTTCTCGACTGTTGCGGTTGGGGCTGACAGCGCTATTCAACCATTCGACAGTGCCCTTGCGCGTGGCTTCCTTCGTTGGCGCGACCATCCTTCTGGCCAGTCTTCTCGGCGCCTTCTATTATTTCATTCTAAAGATATTGGAACCGGATCTGCCGCAAGGTTTGGCGAGCATACATATATTGGTACTCTTTGGAATTGGCCTTAACGCGTTTCTACTAGGAATTATCGGCGAATACCTGCTCAGGATCTATCTTGTCCTACGCGATGAGCCCATCGCGACTGTTGAGCATAGCTTTAATTTCCCCCCATCCGATATCAAGCTATAATACGGAGATGACAATGAAGTTGGTTATTCTCGCAGGTGGGCTGGGGACTCGCATCGCCGAAGAGTCGGACACAAAACCCAAGCCCATGGTCGAGGTGGGGGGCAGGCCGCTTCTGTGGCATATCATGAAAATGTATACGCATCACGGCATTAAGGATTTTGTTATTTGCCTTGGGTACAAAGGCTACGTGATCAAAGAGTTCTTCTTTAATTACTACCGCCACATGTCCGACATGGTCATTGACCTCGGAACCGGTGAACATCGGATTCTGTCGAGCGCGTCGGAGGATTGGCGTATCACACTGGTCGATACGGGGCCGAACACCATGACGGGAGGCCGACTCAAGGCGGTAGCCCCCCATCTGGAGAACGAAACCTTCTGCTTTACATACGGCGACGGCCTGTCGGACATCGATATCACCGCCGAGATCGCACACCATCGGCGCCACGGCAAGCTGGCGACCGTGGCCGCCGTGCAGCCGCCGGGACGCTTTGGTGTGCTGGAGATCGATGAAAATCAGACCGTGTCCGCTTTCAAGGAAAAGCCGCAAGATGAAATCGGCTGGATCAACGGCGGCTTTTTCGTGTTGGAACCGGAGGTGATCAAATATATCGACGGCGAGAGCACGTCGTGGGAACGTGAGCCCCTGATGAATATCGCCCGCGATGGCCAGTTAACCGCCTTCCACCATACGGGCTTCTGGCAGCCTTGCGACACGCTGCGCGACAGGCGTGAGCTTGAAGCTCTCTGGCTGAATGGCCGAGCGCCCTGGCGCACCTGGGGGATGTCTTGAGCCGGTCCTCCCAGCCCCGAGCAAATGGGTGGATCAAGCATGTCGTCGGCATCGGGATCACCGTGCTTTGCCTGATCATCCTGGTCCGCAAAGTCGATTTCGCCCAGGCGCGGGAGGCGTTGGACCATTTCAAGTGGCCCTACCTGCTCCTAGGATTGTTGTCGCTGGCGATTGACTATGCCTTGCGTATTCATCGCTGGGGCATGATGCTGCGCGCCACGGGGGCGAGGGTGAGTTTCCGCACCTGCGCCGCCCCGTTCCTGGGGGCGATCACCCTCAATAATGTCTTGCCGTTGCGCTTGGGGGACGCGATCCGTGCCTTCGTCTTCCCCCAGGCGATGGGTCTGACGCGTGTGACCGCCCTGACCAGCTTGGTGGTCGAGCGCCTGATCGACCTCATCACCCTTTTGGCTTGCCTGTCGCTGGGAGTGTGGTCGATCCGCACGGTCGACATTCCGCCGTCCATCAAAGACTCCGGCATCTTGCTCGCCGCTGTTGCGGGGCTTTTGTTGATCGGGGGCTTCTTGCTGAGTGGCCGCCTGTCGCTTCTGTTCATCCGTTTGCAAGACCGCTGGGGAGAGACCAGCCGCATGGGGCGCGCCCTGGGTTTGCTTGCCGAGTTTCTTCGTAACTTCAAGCAGATGTCCAGTTTGCGGGTGCTGTTCCCGATGATCCTGGTTTCCATGGCCATCTGGTTGGGGGAGGCAGGTCTGTTCTACTCGGTCCTGCTGGGTCTGGGTTTCCTGCCCGCCCCCACCGCGGCGCTGCTGGTCATGTCCCTGGCAACCCTGGCGACGCTGGCCCCCTCTTCGCCAGGTTATGTCGGCCCATTTCATTTGGCAGCGTTCACTGCGATTTCCCTGGTCGGCGGCACGGATGCCCAAGCGGGGATTTACGCGGTGTTGGTCCACCTGGCACTGTGGTTATCCACCACCATCGTCGGCGCGGCGGCCATTTGGACACACCCCCAATTGTTCCGTCTGGCACGCCAGCAATCGCACTCTACCTCTCCCTCTTGAAATCGCCGGATTCTGATTCATGGATAAGTATGATGTCGTCATTGTCGGTGCCGGCTTCACGGGACTGACCGCCGCTTATGTTCTGGCTAAGCAGGGGAAGAAAGTCTGCGTGGTGGAGGCTGATTCCGCGCCCGGTGGCCTCGCGGGAATATTCGAATTCTCCGATGGCGTCCGGTTGGAGAAATTTTATCATCACTGGTTCAACAACGATGTCTATGTTCCGGAACTGGTAAAGGAACTGGGTATGGACGGTGATGTGGTCCTGCTGCCCAGCCGAACGGGGATGTATTTCAACGGCCGCATGTGGAAGCTGTCAACCCCGCTGGATTTGCTCCGCTTCAAGGCCCTGTCCTTCGTTGATCGCATCCGGTTGGGCCTGCTGGTATTCCAAGTCCGGCGCATCAAGGACTGGAGGACCATTGAGAATTTAAGCATCCGGGAGTGGCTGGAAGGGCTCTGCGGCAAGGCCGTTTACAAGGTTGTGTGGGAACCGCTGATCACCGCCAAGTTCTCGGTTTACGCCGAGGCGGTCAATGCTGTCTGGATGTGGAAGAAGCTGGTCCTGCGGGGTAGCACGCGCAACGACAAGGGGGGGGAGGAACTCGCCTATTTCAAGGGCGGTTTCGGCCGCCTCGCGGAGTCTTTGGTTGCAGCCATCCGCCACGCCGGTGGGACTGTGGAGTTCTCATGCCCCGCCACCGGTGTGGTGACGGATCAGGGCCGCATTACCGCGTTGAAGACCGCGCGGGGCGAGATCGCTGGCGAGAATTTCCTATTCAGCCCCTCCTTCCCCCAGATAGCGGACATCCTTGAAGGTGCCGCCGACCCGGCGTGGCTGGCCAAGTTGCGACGCGTGCGGTACCTGGGAAATATGTGTTTGGTCCTGCGTCTGAAGCGCAGCCTGTCGGAAACTTATTGGCTCAACGTCAATGATCCCGGTTTCCCCTTCGTCGGCGTGATTGAGCACACCAATTTCGACTCGCCGGATAATTACAAAGGCTCGCGCATCGCCTATCTATCCCGATACCTGGCGGTGGAGGATCCTGTTTGGTCCTACAATGACGCGCAATACTTTGATTTCGCGTTGGCTCACCTCAAGCGCATGTTCCCCAACATGGATGAAAGCTGGGTGTTGGATTACAAGGTATGGCGATCC
The DNA here is from genome assembly GCA_028283825.1 of Azospirillaceae bacterium. Lineage (NCBI taxonomy): Bacteria > Pseudomonadati > Pseudomonadota > Alphaproteobacteria > Rhodospirillales > Azospirillaceae > Azospirillaceae bacterium. The sequence goes on from JAPWJW010000002.1 coordinate 126,162, forward strand.
AGCTATGCACAGCCCGTGACGGAGCGGAACTATTCCCAGTACGTGCCAGGAGCGGAAACGCCCTTCATCAACGCCTGGATTTCCACCATGGCGCAAATCTATCCGGAGGATCGCGGCACCAATTACGCCATCCGGGAAGGCCGCGCCTTCGCCAAGCGTCTATTGGCGGGGGAATAATACCAGCGGCACGAGATTCCGCCTCGTGCCGTTGTAGACCGCGACCATGGTCGCCGAAGCTTTCCGGGAAGCGCAGCGAACTGGAAAGCGAGGGATGAGCCCAGCGGGAATGTCGGCACCCAGCGACTGCGGGGCGGCATTTGGGCGGCCACGGTCAAATGCCGCTGGTATCACGTCTCCTGCCATTGATGCCGGCGCCCCCAACTCGGGTTTTCCCGTTTCACCATCATGAAAACAGGGCCGCGACGGTCCGGGGCGAAACCCTATGCCCGTAGGCGGCATAAAGCTGGTAACGGGGTGGCACGTGGATGTCCCGGATGTCGACCGGCACCTCCGGGAACCTGTCGGCGAATTCGCGAGCAACGAAGAACGCGTTCGCCCCGGAATAACCGTTGCAGCAGACCAGGTCGTAATCAAAGGCGGAGAACAGGTCGACGAAGTTCTGGAGCGCCGCCCCGAAATAATCGTCACCACCCCAACGGTGTTCCGGATCATAATCTATCTGGAATCGCGCCGGCGGCAGGAATTTCGCATTGTATTCAACAATGAACAGCTTCGGCCTTACACTGTCCGCCAACAGCGCCCCGACAAGGTGGATGTCGTTGCCGTCGAGATCCAGCGACACGAGGTCCACCGCATCCACCCCCAGGGCCGCCCTACCGGCCCGGGCATGGCCGGCCACGTTGTCCAGGGTGATCCAGTCCCGGATGTAAGACAAGCGGGGCAGGGGCGCCGGATCGAAAGCCAGGTCCTGGCCCCCCACCCAGAAGCCGCGCCACCCCAGGCTTCCCAGAATGACGGTATTGTTTTCCAGCCCGTTGCCGACCCCGAATTCCGCGAACGTCCCGGCGGACAGGTCCAGCCGACGGATGATCTCAAGGGTGATGCCGTCCTCGTCGGACTGGGAGAAACACTTGCGGCCGAACCGGTTCAGGGGATTGGGATGAGCGGCCTGGAACCGCAGGTTCGCATCCTGGATGGCGACATCCCTCAACGAACTGGCGCACGCCTGCAAGGACGCCGCCATCCGCCGGATCTCCGCCAACTCATCCATTTCCGCCTTGCCCCCTGTTCCTCAATGCATCGCCGGGCATCAGATGAAAGACGGCCGGAGCCTGACCTTGACCACCACGATCGTCAGCGTCCCGAATTCCTTTTCAAAACAATCGCGGATAGGCAGGTATTCGACAAGATAACGCGGATCTTCGGCAAGGCGCCCGACCAGGCTGTTGCAGCCTAAGCCATCCAGTGCGGCGACCTTGTCGAGATAACAATCGTCGAAAATGACGACCGTCCTTTCCGACATCAGCGGGGCGACGTTGTTCCAATCGGACTCGATCGTCTCTTCGCTATGGCCGCCATCGATGAAGACGAAGTCCACGGGCGAAACGGCGCCATCCCATGCCGCACCGAACGCCTTCAGGCTGTCCTGGGTGTAGCCCTGGACCAGGAGGTGATTGTCATTGAAGGCCGACAGCGCAGCGCCGACCTCAAGGCGCGACAGCGGGTATTTGGAGAACTCCTTCTTGTGGACTTCCGCCGTCATCTCCTCGAACAGATCGAAACCGATGTAGCGAAGCGCGCGGGTGCCGGCCGGCGTGCGGCCGCCGGCATGGATCATGTCGGCCCCGTTCCTGCCGTCGAACACGCCGATCTCCAGGATCGATCGCGGTCGACGCGCCAGCAGGCACTGCAGCAGCTGGCCGTACCGTCGCGGCCGCCGGTCCCGCACCGTCCGCAACACGTGCTCGATCGCCTCAAGGGCGTCCCCATCTTCATCGGCGGGTGTCAGGAGTGTCTCGGGAACCAACTGGCGGAACGCCACGGCATCGCGTTCTTCCGGGAAAAGCCGAACCTGCCGCTTTGCCGCCAAACCGAGCAATTCCAAATCGCCCGCGCGCGCGGCCGTCTCCATCAGCAGCCGGCCGTATTCAGGGGCGTCGATAGCGCGCGCCAGGGCGGCAACCGCGAATTCCGTGGCCGACGCGTAATCCGCGACGGCCAACCGGCACCTGGCCTTGCCACCCCATGCCACCGCCCCGTCCGGATCGGCGACGATGCATGCGTCGTAGCACCTTTCCGCCTCAGCCGGATTGCCCTCATGCAGATGCAGGACAGCCCGAGCCAGCAAGGAAGCCGGATTGGTCAGGTCCGTTCCGCCAACCGCCGCCGGCGTGTTGTCGGCGGATAGCGGCCCAGCAGTGTCATGTGAGGTCAAGGTATCGATACCTATAAAGAATAAGGGAATATTCGGCGTCAGAGACCGTACCATCGAAATTGGCTGTAACCGGCATCGGCTGTCAATCATAAGGCGCTTGCGGCGTTGGAAGATAAACTCTCATGCGAGCCGGCCGACCGCGCCCGTCCCGCCCCTACCTCTCCCGCGATTCGGGGCGCCGTCGCCTTGACAGCGTCGGGGCCGGAATGTCACTGTGACATCAGTTGTGTTGACGTCGACGACGTCATGGGGGCGCTGCAGTGGCAGCTAAAGAATTGGGTTATCCTAAGATTAAATGGCCGTTTCCTGTAGCAGAATTTAATAGATTTACTGACATCTATCCGCCATGTGGCCCACGCCAATCATAATTACAATTATGATTTGGTTTCGCCGCCACTTTAGCGTCAAGGTTTGTAATGATTCGACGTTTTATTAAGAAAATCGCAAAGCTGGCATTCATGCCGATCTGGCGGCGGGTCGCATACCGGATGGACGTGCGCCTTATACCGCTGCACGGGCGCCTGGACAGGGTCGAGGTGTCGTTGCACGAGCGCCTGGACAGGGCGGAAGTGTCATTGCTTGAGCGCCTGGACGACGTCGAGGCGCCATTGTACGGGCGCTTGGACCAGATTGAGGGATCGTTCCGTGAACGGCTGGACAGGGTCGACATCTCATTGCTTGAACGCCTGAACCAGGTCGACGCTCTGGTGGGGCACGTGGCCAACCTGGAAGTGTCCGTGCGCAATCACGTGGAGGCGCGCCTCGCCATCTTGGAGGCGCATGTCGCCGACCGGAATGCATCCAGCGAGACACGACTGCATCAGATCGAAACACGACTGCACCACATTGAGGCGCAGTTGCACCGCGTTTCCACGACGGCCAATGACCTGCAGGCGCAATGGCGTGTCTATGTGCCCAGCTTCGTCGGCGCCATCGCGGCAGTGAAGCGTACGGGCACCGACATCGGCGCCCTGTCGTCTCGCCTGGACGCTGTGTCGGCATCCCTGCCCGCCGAGCGGAATTTGACCGCCGAAGTGGTGGAGGCCGGCACCTTCGCCTCCACGGTGGAGATGGCGACGCTGGAGGAGCGCGTCTCCATGCTTGAGGGGCGCTTGAGCACCCACGCCGAGAACCTGACCAGTGAATTGAGCGCCGGCGCCCAAGAACTCAACACCACCCTGTCCGCCCGCATCCGGTCCGTGGTCGATCAGACCGACGCGCTGGAGGATCAACTGATGAACGTGCGGCACTCATTGTCGAATGACATGACCGACCTTTGGCAATTCGTCCGTGCCCAAACGGCACACGGCATCGCGAGCAAGGCGGAGCCGGTGGACTAACGCCATGGCGCCACTGGCCCCGGAACCCGGTTTCCCCCACGCACAGGAATGGCGCGCCGGGACCCCTGCGAAAACGGCGGCGCAACTGCGGGCATTCCCTAATTTCGTGCGATGGGCGGCCTTTCCACTGGTGGTCAAATTTTCTTGCTGTTAGTCAGAGTTTTCCTTCCCCGGGGGCCAACGGCCTCAGGGGCACGGGTCCATCGACAACAAAACCTATGGCCAAAATGCTTAGATATCTGAGCGCGTCGGAGTTGCTAGCATTTGGCAAGGCGCTGAATAACCAGCGATATCTGAACCACTTGTATGAACAGATCTTTCTGCGGCCAGCCGAAGAAAACGCCAGCGCGGACCTGCTGCGCCAGTTGGAAGAGGGAGAGGTCAGCCGCCTGTCGGCCATCGCCATTCTCGCGGACAGCCCGGAAGGGGCCGCGACCACCCGCGTCTTCTATCACTGGCGGGATCTGCTGCATCCCGACGCGCATTTCCTGCCGGACCTTTATACTTTCCTGCTGAGCCGCGACATCGACGAAACCGGCTGCGCCTATTTCCAGGACCAGGTGGCGAGCGGCGCGATGACCCGGGCCGGCGTCATCCTGAGCATCGCCCAGGGCGAGGAATGCCGGTCGCGCGGACCGTTACGGGTGGCCGTCAGCGACCTTGACCAGGACAACACCCGCCCCCTGGTCAACATCATCCTTGCCGACCGGGGCTGGATCCTGGAACGGCTGGCGTCCGAAATCGAACAACGCCTGCCCTATGTCACCATCGGCACGGCCCCCGGATCGGCGCCCATTCAATATTTCCTGCCCTATTCCGCCCGACAGGAGACCGCACCCGGCGTCAATGTGGCGCTGTTCACCCATGTGGAGCAGGACCCGGTGATGCGGGAACGGTTCATCCGCACCTGCGGAGAGGTCGACCTGGCCATCTACATGTCGGACTTCTATCGTTCGTTGGTGCAGACACACGCCCGGCGCGGCGCGCGCATCACCCCCGGCGTCGACCCCGATGAATTCCCGCTGGCCCCCCTGCGCATCGGCGTGGCCGGGCGCACCTACGGCAGCGGCCGCAAAGGCGAAGCCCTGGTGGCCCAGCTGATGGATCTGCCCGGTGTGGAATGGCACTTCTCCGGCGAGGGATGGCCGGGGCCTTGCGTCATGTATGCGGACCATGACCGCCACCGCTTCTTCCATGCCATCGATTATCTGCTGGTGCCGTCGTCTTATGAAGGCGGCCCCATGACGGCACTGGAGGCGCTGTCCTGCGGCACGCCGCTGATCGCCCCGGAGGTCGGGTTCGTCAGCGAGCTGCCGCACCTGAGTTATCCCACCGGCGACGCCAAGGCCGTGCGGCGCATCCTAGCCCGGCTGGTGGAAGAACGGGTCAACCGTCGGCAGATGGCGCAGCGGTACAGCTGGGACGCGTGGGCCCACCAGCACGACAGCCAATTCCAATATCTGCTGAAGGGCGCCAGGACCGGCCGCACGAAACCGGCTGATCCCTTGCGGGCGGCGCTTGTGCTGCACAAGCCGGAAGGCCAGGGCCGCATTGGCGGCCCGTCGCGCCGCGCGGCGGAGACGGCCGCCGCCCTGGTTCGGGCAGGCCATGCCGCCATCCTGCATCGTGGGGATCTGCCCAGCCCCGCGGTCGCCGACGTGGCGCACATATTCAACGTCTGGGAGCCGAACAGCGCGCTGCAACTCCTGCAGAGCGCACGGCGCCGGCACCTGCCGACGGTCTTTTCCTCAATTTTCATCGACTTGGCCGTCGATGAGGTTCAGACGGCGGTACCGGACGCCTTTGACGCCGCCCGCACCTTCGGTGAGGTGGAGCAGGCGCTGGCCGCGCTGGGGGAACGGCATCGTGACGCCGTGGTGGATCGCCGCCGAACCCTTGCCCGGGTGGTTCCCGGTTATGCCGACCTGGTGCAGCGCATGCTGGCCCTCACGGACCATCTGGTCCTGACCAGCGGGTTCGAGTTGAACCTGCTGCGGGATTACCGCCTTGACCTGCCTGTGCATTCCATCGTCTGCAACGCCCCCAGCCACCAGCTGCTGAATGTGCCTGCGGCCGGCCATGTTCCGGCGATCATCCGGGAAGGCGGCTATATCCTGTGCATCGGCAATCTGGAACCTCGCAAGAATCAACTGTTGCTGCTGCAAGCCTGTCGCGACCTCAACCAGCCGCTGGTGCTCGTGGGTGGTGACGACAACAGCCCCTATGGCAAACTGCTGCGGCGCTTCGCGACGCCGTGGACGCACATAACCGGCCATATCAAGGATGACGGCCTGCTTCGCGCGATGATGGAAAACGCCGCCGTGCTGGCACTGCCCAGCTGGGCGGAAGGGGCGCCCCTTTCCGCCCTGGATGCGGGCGCGTTCGGCGTGCCGCTGGTGCTCAGCAGCCAGTCCTCGGAACGCGAGTATTTTGGCGATTACGCCCATTACTGCGACCCTTGGAGCGTCGAGTCCATATATGACGCCCTTCGCCTTGCGCTGGGTGGCGACACGCCGGAACGGCGGCGGCAGCGTGCCGCCTTTGTGCAGGACCGCTTCAACTATGGCCGGGTCGCCGATCAACTGATCGACGTCTACACGCACGCCGTCAGCAAAAGAGAGACATTGCGATGACGCAACGACTTCCGGCGCTGGACGGCCTGCGGGGATGGGCCGCCGTGATTGTTTCGTTGCACCATGGCATATTGTTTATGGCCCCCGCCACCCAGACGTATCTGGCGGTCCGGATACAGGACACGGACAGCGTCTTCGCAGCCATATCCAAGCTTTCCCTGATGATCTTCAACGGCAATGCCGCCGTCATCGTGTTTTTCGTGCTGAGCGGCAGGGTGCTGTTCGGTTCCCTGCAGCGTGCGGGGGAAAGGCCCGGTTCCACAATCCTGGCTTTCACTGCGAAACGCCTATGCCGCCTCTATCCCCCGTTTTGGGTCGCGTTGGTGGCCTATATCGGCGTGTTTGTCGGCGCGGCTTATCTGATGCCCGACCTCTGGGTCGTGTATTTCACCTTCAAGCAGGTGCTGATCAACGCATCCTTGATGTCGGCCCCCATGTTCGGTGCCTCCTGGACCCTGTCCATGGAATTGCTGGCCATTCCCATCCTGCTGGGCGCGGATTTCATGCGCCGTGGCCTGGGTAATGCCGGTGTGCTTCTCCTGGCCGCGCTGCTGATGCTGCTGCCCCCCATGCTTGATCCGAACGCCCCCCGCCCCATTGGCGTGGTCGCCTTCCTTTCCACCCTGGGCGCGAAGCATGTGTTTCTTTTCGCCTTGGGCGCGCTGGCGGGCACGGAAGTCGGCACCCGGATCGGCGGCACCATGAAACGCATTCCGGCACCCGCCCTTCTTGGCCTGCTCTTGCTGGGGGTCATGTTCTCCCCCTACCGGCATTTCAGTGTGGTCATTTGCCAAGGCCTGCTTGTCTTCCTGCTGATTTGCAAGATCTCCAACGCCGATGCGGAGAGGGATCCGATGGCGCGCCTTCTCTCAAACCCCCTGTCTCAATATCTTGGCCGAATATCGTTCAGTTTTTATTTGCTCAACCCGCTTGCGTTGGAAATCTTAAATCGCACTGCGTATCGGATCCTGCCGCCGCACAATGATCGGCACATCGAACTTGGGATTGCCATCGGTATCGGCGCATCGATTCTGACAATAATACCTGCCAGGTTGATGTATAAGTACGTGGAGATTCCAACAATAAATGCTGGCCGCCGCATCGCCGGCCATTTGACGGGCCACGTCCAAGGTGCTGAAAGCTGTGCCGCCTAAGCCAGGAATTTTGACATGGGTTCGTCCGACATGCGTGATGCTGATTTAGATAAACGGATCGTCTTCGTCAGCAATTTTTATCCCCCGGTAACCGTGGGGGGCGCCGAGGTCGTTGCCCATCGTCAGGCCCTGGCGCTCAAGAACCGGGGCTGGGAGGTCTTCGCCTTCGCCGGCATGGTTTCCTCCGGGGCGGTACCCGGCGGCACGCTGACCGTGGATGAGTATGACGGTATTCCCGTCTACCGTCTGGAAATGGCCTCGCTGGATCCGGACCACAATTTCCGCTGGCCCCTGGCCGAGGCCTATTTTCGCGCATTGGTGTCGGCCTACGATATCAAGGTGGTTTTCTGTCACAATCTCATTGGCTTGAGCGCGGGCATCATTCCCCTGGCCCGTTCAATGGGCCTACGCGTGATGACGACCCTGCATGACAATTGGGGGCATTGCTACCGGGCCACGCGCCTGCGCGAAGACGGCAGCGTCTGCGATACACCACAAGAATGCTGGGCCTGCCATCCCGGCATCGAGGTTCCCCGGGCCGGACGCCTGCCGATGCGTGTGCGGCGCGATTACATCGCCTGGTGCGTGGAGCAGACGGACACCCTGATAACCCCCAGCCACTTCATGGCCCGATCCTACGCCGAGGCCGGGGTGGGGGCGGAGCGTATCCATGCGATCTCCAACGGCATCGACCTGGATTCCATTCCGTCGTGCGTCCGTAGCGGCGAGGGGCCGGTGAGGTTCCTGTGCGCGGCATATATGGGTGAGCACAAAGGCATCCCCCAACTGCTGGAAGCCGCCGGCTTGTTGTACCGCCGCCAAGACCTGCGCGGCCGGTGGAGCCTGACCCTGGCCGGCGGGGGACATCTTGCCGCTGTGGTGCGGGCCCGCATCGACAGCGGTGAATTCGGCGATACCGTCCGCTTTCTGGGCAAAGTGCCGCGTGCCGAACTGATCCGCACCCTGGGCCAATCGGACGCGGTCGTCCTGGCGTCCATCTGGCCGGAAAACGAACCGGTGATCCTGCTGGAGACCATCGCGTCCGGCGCGGTGCCCATCGCCACCAATCTAGGGGGCAACCCGGAATTGATCAGCGATGGCGAGACCGGCTTCCTGGTCGAACGCGACAATCCGGCGGCCCTGGCGGCTGTCATGGCCCGCCTCGTCGAGAACACAAAGGCATTGATCCCGCCTATCAGCGCCGCCAATTTGGCGCGGTCCCAATCCTTGTCGGAACATTACACCGCTGATCGGATCGAAACCCTGCTGACCGATCCCCCGCCACCGCTGCCAGCGTCGGCCCCGGTGATCATTTGCGGCGGCGGCGAAGCGGACATTGGTGCCAAAACGCTGATCAACCGCCTGAACGAACTGCTGCCGGATACGCCCGTCCGCCTCATCTGGCAGGATTGGGCGGAGGCGCGGACCTGGACCGGCGCGCTGGCCTACTGGCATTGGACGACGGGCGGGGATCTGCTACCGGCCATCGAGCGGGCGGCGCGGTATGGCATCCCCATGCTGATCCACAACCATCCGGATCTAAAAACTCGTTTCGCATGGGTAACGGATTTGCACGCCTACCAGCGGCCGGAGGATTTCGCCGGCATCATCCAACACCTGCTGACGCGGAACGCACCGAAAGAAGACGGCATCGCGGCGGCCAGAACCGAATCCATCCTGAGGGCCTACACCATGCTGCGGGATCGGCGTGATTTTCGCCTGGAGGCAGCGGATCTGAAATGAAGAAGCCAATTCGCGTACAGATCTGCAACGAGCGTTTGCTGTCCCGTTTCGGCTTGGACCGCGTGATGCTTTTGGCCGCGCAGCATTTCCGGTCCCAGGGGGCGGAAGTCAGCTTGGCCGCGCTGCGATACGATCCCGCCTTGGTGGATGCCCTAGGTTTCAAGGTCGAGAAGGTCGAGATCCCCCCCGGGCTGGACATGCAGGCGACCGAAAAGCTAACCACCCAGCATATGATGGCCAGTTGGCTGAAACAGCGGCCGGATGTCCTGATGGTTGGCGGCTGGCCTTTTTTCGACCTGGCCTCCAAGGCCCCGGCGTTGGGCATTCCCAGCTGTTACCAGGACGTGGGGGCTGTGCCCCACAGCGGCCTGCCTGAACACGCCACCAACGCGCAGCAGGAATTGCGCCGCATCCGCGCCCTGACCCTGCCCTTCATCAGCGGTTTGCTGCCCATCAGCGACTTTCTTCGCCTTTCCCAGACGGAACGGGATCGGGGACATGATCGCGGGGTGCGCACGGTGCTGATCGGCACGGATCACCTCGTCGCGTCGGCGGCGGAGCCGGATGCCGCGCACCAGTCCCTGCTGAACCCCTTGCGCGCGATCACGGCCGGGGGCGGCAAGCTGATCATCAACCTGGGACGGTTCGAGGAAGAGGGCTATAAGAACTCCCCCGTCAGCCTTGCCATCCTGCGCGAGGTGCGCGCGGCCGGCATTGACGCCCGGCTGGTCGTACTGGGCCGCGCATCGGATTTCACGGTTCCACCGGATCTGGCGCCGGCCGTGCTGGCCATCGGCAACCCCAGCGACGCCGGCCTGCTGGCCGTGATGCGGGAATGCGACCTGGGCCTGACCACATCCCTGTGGGAAGGCTTCAACCTGCCCCTGGCGGAAATGCAGAACATCGGCAAGCCGGTCCTGGGCTTCGTGGCTGGCGCGCATCCGGAGGTGGTCGCCGACCCCTGGTTCCTGTGCGCCAATGCGCACCAGATGGCCGACAAGGCCAAACTGCTGTTGGGGACGGATGCGGAAAGGTGGCCGGAGCGGCCCTTTCGGGCCCTGGCGCGTTATTCCAGCCGCCTGCCTTGGAGCCAGACCCTGGATGCCTGGTGGCGGGAGGTCGTCACCCTGGCCGAACGTGCGGACGCGCCGACGCCCACCGGCCGCCGCCTGGTCCTGGTTGATCTGTCCAACAGTTGCCAGGACCCCGCCAATTCCGGTGTCATCCGCGTTTCCCGCCAGCTGACCAAACGCCTGCAACGCCATCCCGGCCTGGATATCGTCTGCGTCCGTTGGGACAGGGATCGCTACAGCTACAGCCTGATCAATCCGGACGGCAGCCAACTCGCCAGTTATGCCGGTCCCCATGACGACCATGGGATCTTTTACGATCCGTCGACAGCCCACATTCAGCCGGATCGCCTGCTGTACGCGGCCGACCCCCGGCTGCCCCTGGCCCCCATCCTGTTCATGCCGGAAGTCTGCCTGGACGGTTCCCTGGAAAGCCGGATGCGCTGGGCCCGGGACCGTAGCCTGCTGGTCTCCACCGTCCTCCACGACCTGATCCCCCACTATCACAAGCAGTACTGCACGCATGAGGTGATCGACGGCTTCGCCACCTATCTTCCCGTCATCCCGAAAATGGACCAGGTCATCGCCGTTTCGGACAACACGCTGACGGACCTTCGGCACTATGCGGATGAACAGCAGACCGAGTTGCCACCGGATGCACGGTCTGTCTGGTCGCCGGCGCAATTCTCCAACACCCTGCGGATAAGGGAGGCGCCGGTATCGGCCGGGCCCGAAATCCGCCTGCTGTGCGTCTCCACCATTGAGCCGCGCAAGAACCACCAGCGCCTGGTGGAGGCGTTCAACCGCCTGGCCCGGCGGCGTCCGGACCTGCCGTTGCGTCTGACCCTGGTGGGCAACCGCTATGTCGGCGCCGATGAACTGGCGGAACAGATCGCGGCGGCAGGCCGCGAAGGCATCGCCATCGCCTGGCGCGGCATCCTGAGCGACCAGGAACTGCTCGCGGAATACGCGGCGTCGCGGTTCACCATCTATCCATCGGTTTTCGAAGGATTCGGGCTGCCCATCATGGAAAGCCTCTGGCTGGGCAAGCCGGTCATCTGTTCGCAAGGGGGCGTCATGGCGGAATTGGCGCGGCCCGGCGGTTGCCTCACCACCGACGTGTTCGACATCGACGCGATATCGACCGCCATGGAGCGCCTGGCCACGGACGATGCCCTGCTGGCACGGCTGCGGGCCGAATTGACCGCGCGCCCCATGTCGGACTGGGAGGATTACGCCTTGAAGATGGGTGACATACTGTATGGTCTCTGCAATCCCTATCCCACGCCCGCTTGGGGCGCGCCCGATTGAAATGGCGGGTGGGGGGCGGCGCCGGGAACAAGCGTGGCCAGGTTTCATTGACACCAGCCCGTCGCCAGCCATGATATCGGTTCGTCGCCTTCACCAATCACCGACCATGGCATAGCCTTGGAACCATATTCCCTGATGGAGTGAGCGTCTTGTTCGATGGCCGTCTGAACACGCCCTTCGCGGTCTTCAACATTGAACTGACCAATCATTGCCCCTTCAAATGCGTGATGTGTCCGCGAACGCACGACATGACACGCGCCCTGGGGCACATGTCGTTCGACGTTTTCCAACGCATCATCGACCAGCTGGTCGACGCCAATCCGGAATACGCGCGCAACCATGGTGTCTGGCTGCATCATTTCGGCGAAAGCCTGGTGCATCCGGAATTCGACCGGCTGATGGCTTATGCGGCCGGCCGCGGGGTCGCCCCCGGTTTGTCGGTCAATCCCCTGATGCTGACCGAAAAGACCGCCGAGCGCCTGCTGATGGCCAAACCCGCCAAGCTGTACCTGTCGCTTGACGGCCATGACGACGAAAGCTTCGCCCGCATTCGTGGTGTCGAGAACGCCTACCAGAAATCCGTGGAACGGCTGCTGGCCTTTCTGGAGCAGAAAAGGGCGCTGAGCCCCGCCACCCGCGTCATCCTCTCGATGATTCATTTCGACGCCAATATCGAAAGCATCGAAAAGATGCGCGCCTATTGGGAAAACAGGGAGGGCATCGACCAGTTTTTGGACAAGCCGTTCACGACCTTTGACGGCAACTCCCCGGAAGTCTCCGCCCTTAGGCGTCGTGAGGCGTCACCGGATACGGCGCCCGTCAGCTGCAAGTTCCCGTCGCAGAGCGTCACGATCACCTGGGATGGCGACGTCGTCCCTTGCTGTTTCGACTTCGACAAGCGTTATGTCCTTGGGAACGTCCTGTCGGAATCGCTGGCCGATATTTGGAATGGTCCGGCCCTGCGCGCCTTGCGCCTGGAATTCCTGTCCAACCGCGTCGAAAATCCCCTCTGTCGCAATTGCGAATCCCTGCGCCAGTAGATAATAAAGCCGTTATACTGCCCACATATGCTGAAGCAACCGCGTCGGTTCAGCGGGATGGCGGTGCGTGACTTGGCCATGGAGGCGATATTGTTCATCGACAGGTTCCGGGAATTCGTCAGGTCGCTGACCGCCAAGCCCGTCGAGACCAAGGTCGTGGAGGTAAAAACCCCCCGCCTCGCCCCCTTCCGCTTCCACATCCACACCGGCGGCGACAAGTACATCTCCACCGAGCTGGAGAAGGACGGCATCTGGGAAGCCTTCGAAACCGAGGTTTACTGCCGGCTTTGCCGGGAAGATGAGTTCATCCTGGACATAGGCGCCAACATCGGTTGGTACACCGGCGTCGGCGCCCGCGTGACCGGCAGCCGCGGCTGCGTGTACGCGTTTGAACCGGATCCGACGAATTACGCCATCCTTCGCAAGAACGTGGGCCTGATTCCATCGGCGGCCGAGGTTCGCACCTTCAACATCGCCATCGGCGACGGGCGGCAGAAAGGCACCCTGTTCCTGTCGCCCATCAATCGCGGCGACCACAACCTATTCGCCCATCACGAAAACCGCGATTCCATATCCATCGACATCCGGACGCTGGATGAGCTGCTTCTCGGGCGCAAGCGTTTGCCGACGCTGCTGAAGTCCGACACCCAGGGATCGGAGGCCCGCGTCCTGCGGGGCGCTGGCAAGTTGCTGGGCCAGGGCTGGCGGCCCGACATGATCCTGGAATTCTGGCCGTACGGCCTGCACGGCACCGGCGATGACGCCGGCGCCCTCTGGCGGCAGCTGGATGCGCTGGGGTATGCCACGTACAAGCTGCTGGAGACGGAACCGCGCCTGACGCGGCTGAGGCAGGACGACGTGGCGTCCTGGCTTGAGCGGCGCATCCCGGTGGAAAGCCGCGGGTTCATCAACCTGCTTTGCCTGCACCCCTCGGGCGGGCGCCGTGAGCGGCTGGCCGACCTGATCGACGACGAATAGGCCGGGGCCGCCTGGAACCAGCGGCAACGCCTTCCCGGAAAGAACGCCCGGCCTCATACCAAATTGCGTTGAGTGGAACTCATCGCCGTTTGGTATCGGCGGCGGCCGCCCGATGACGGCGCCGGCGTCTGAGGGCGATGAGCCTGGCCGTAGGTCAGGATCATCGCTACTTGGTATCAGTCGCCCGTCACTGAGTTCGTGGGCCATCAATTCGGCGATGGTGGACGAGATGCCCATCTCCGCCTTCCAGCCCAGAAGGCGCTGGGCCTTGAGCGGATTGCCGACGCTGTGATCGATTTCCGACGGGCGGAAAAAGTGGGAATCGACATCGACATGGTCATGCCAGTTCAGGCCAACGGTCTCGAAGACCAGGGCCACGAAGTCCTCGAGCGACCGGGACTCACCCGTGGCGATGACGAAATCCTCCAGGGTGTCGCGCTGCAGCATGCGCCACATGGCATCGACGTACTCCGGCGCCCAGCCCCAGTCGCGATAGATCGACAACCGGCCCAGCTTCAGGCGTTCAGCTGAACCGCGGGAAATCCGGGCGGCGGCGGCAATGATCTTCCGGGTCACGAACTGCGACGGCCGCAACGGTGATTCATGGTTGAAAAGGATGCCGGTGCAGACGGGCAGATGATAGGCCTCACGGTAATTCGCCGTCATCCAGAACGCCGCCGCCTTGGCCGAGGCGTAGGGGCTGCGGGGCTGGAACGGCGTCTCCTCGGTGGCCGGCACGGGCGTGTTGCCAAAGCATTCGCTGGAGCCCGCGTTGAACAACTTGGCGGGCGTGTCCAGCATGCGCAAGCATTCCAGGATGTTCACGGTGCCATTGGCAATGCTGCCGAAGGTTTCTATGGGGACTTCAAAAGACAAACCCACCGACGTCTGGCCTGAGAGATTGTAAATCTCATCAGGACGCAGCTCCCGCAAGGTACGGTACAGGCTGTAGAAATCGTCAGTCTGAATGGAATGGACGGTCACATCATCATGGATGCCCAATCGTTCCAGATTGGCGATCCGCTGGTATTTATCCCGCCGGGACGAGCCGTGAACCTCATACCCTTTCGATAACAGATGTTTGGCAAGATAAGCACCGTCCTGCCCACTCACCCCAAGTATCAAAGCGGTCTTCTGGCTCATTCTAGCAACTCGTACGGGAAGAAATGCCGCCGGCAGCCCCGGTGTGACGCGGGGCTGCCGATTTACGATTATCCGGGCATCAGTCGCGGTAGCTGTGGCGGATCGGTTCCACCTTCAACAGTTCCACGTCGGAGGTCACCATCTCACGCACCAGTTCTTCGAACGGCGTAGTGGCCTGCCAGCCCAGCTTTTCCTTCGCCTTGGCGGGATTGCCCAGCAGCAGGTCGACTTCCGTGGGGCGGAAGTATCGCGGATCAATGTCCACCAGCAACGAACCGTCCCGCGCGTCCAGGCCCTTTTCATCGGCGCCGCTGCCCACCCATTCGATGGTGCGGCCGATGTGACCGAACGCCAGGGTCACGAATTCACGGACGGAATGGGTCTCGCCGGTGGCCAGGACATAGTCGTCGCCCTCGGGCTGCTGCAGCATCTGCCACATACCGTAGACGTAGTCGCGGGCGTGGCCCCAATCGCGCCGGGCGTCCAGGTTACCCAGGGAAAGCTTGTTCAGCCGGCCGTGATTGATGGCGGCCACCGCACGGGAAATCTTGCGGGTAACGAAGGTTTCGCCGCGGATGGGGCTTTCGTGGTTGAACAGGATGCCGTTCGAGGCATGGATGCCGTAGGCCTCACGGTAGTTCACCGTGATCCAATAGCCGTACAGCTTGGCGACGGCATACGGACTGCGCGGATAGAAGGGCGTCAGTTCGCTTTGCGGGGTTTCCCGCACCTTGCCGTATAGTTCGGAGGTGGAGGCCTGGTAGAAGCGCGTCTTCTCTTCCAGCTTCAGGATCCGGATGGCCTCCAGCAAACGCAGGGTACCCGTGCCGTCAGCGTTGGCGGTGTATTCCGGCGTCTCGAAACTGACCTGCACGTGGCTTTGGGCCGCCAGATTGTAAATCTCATCCGGCTGGATTTCATGGACAAGACGAATCAGGTTCGTGGCGTCGGTCAGGTCGCTGTGGTGAAGCCGGAACGTCGAGGCCGCAGTCACCTCTTCCTTGAAGAGATGGTCTATGCGATCAAGGTTGAACGTCGATGCGCGCCGCATCGTGCCGTGGACTTCATATCCTTTAGCCAGCAGGATTTCGGCCAGATACGCCCCGTCTTGCCCCGTAACCCCGGTGATTAAAGCAACTTTTCCCAACTACCCCTCCTGGAAATTACCACGAACGCGTCAAGGCGTTCAGAAAACAAGAAAACAACACTGTCAAGATAAATCCGCTTGAGAATGTCGTTACCGCCATCTATTCCAGGACTATACCAAACCGCCGACCAAGGAGTGAAGGGGAGATTTACCCAGGGAAGAAATGCCAAAAACAATCATGCAAAAGAATTTGCGAAATATTTCATTATGACTTTCGTTGGATTTCATCCAAATTCGCGAGCATGCGGTCAATAACCGCAAATAAACACCCCAAAATTACGATCTATAATTAATGGGCCATGACTTCGCGCCAAACAAAATGGTCAAATCTCTGCCATCATATCCTCGACGTGACTTTTCCCCTAATTCGAATTTTATGCACAAGCAAGCCGCCGATCATTCGGGAAGGCAGTGACGGCCCAAAGGACATTCCCGCTCCAGTTCCCAAAGCTCAGGCGGCCTCTCTCCTGAAGGGGACAGGGGCATACGGCGGCACAAGGCTCTGTCTCGTGCCGCCGCAATGATGTTTGCGCACCCTTTTGATCATTCCGCCTTGGCCAAGAGACTCAGGACCCGGACGGACTGTCCGCCAGCCACTCCATCCGGATCTCCGATACCGTGCACACGGTCTCTTCCACGACGAAAAAGCGGATCTCGAAATCGGCGATGGGCTCATCGACTGTGACAAGGCCGCCGATTTCCATGGGATCGGCAAGCGGCAGCAGGTCGCCGACGTCATATCGAACCAAGGTGCGGCTACCCGCCTTGCCGCTGATGTCCAGGAACTCCTCGCCGGTCATGTGCCCGGCATGTCCCCTGACCGTCAATCGATAGGTTCCTGGCCGCAACGGCAGATAGGGACCGAAAAAAAGGAAACCCCGCGTATTCGTCGTCACAATGTCGCGCCCGTGACGTGAACCGCAGCTGGTGTTCAACCGCCGGTCGCTTCCCCAAAACACGTGGTCATCCCGGGACCGCATCGACCAGTCGACGGACCGGCTGCGATCCCGGATGGCGTCCCACAACTGACGCGCGCTTTCCTGCCAGGTTTGGTGACTGAGGTCGTCAGCGCGAACATGCCGGCCTTGGCCATATGCCTCCAGCCAACGGCGCACCGCCGCCGCGATGGTCGCCGGGTCGGGATCATCGGGGAAATAACTGGCGTGGCCGCCGGCCACTTCCCGGAAGACCGCAAGGTCCCGCGCCAGGATGGGCAACCGATGGTGGGCCGCTTCGATCAGGGGCAAGCCGAAACCCTCGCCCTCACTGGCAGCGATCAGGCAGGCCGACGCCTCATAGACTTGTTCCAAATATTCGTCGCTGATCTTTTCCAGAAAGAACAACCGGGAATTAGCCAAGGGATGGTGACGCAGCCTGTTCACCACATCTTCATTCATCCATCCCTGCTTGCCCACGATCACCAGATTGGCCTCGAGCCCCTTCCGCCACAGTTGCTCGAAAGCCGCCAATGTCTGGGCATGCCCCTTGCGGGGCTCAAGGGTGCCGACCATCAGAAACGACGGATGGGCCCGCAGTTGTTCCAGGACCGCCTGGGCTTGCGCGGGCAGGCCTTGCGACGGCCACGACCGGGCGATATCCGCCCCGTTATGGTACCAGCCCACGGCGACCGGACGGCTGCGTTCGGGATTGACGGTTTCAAGCCAATTCAGAATATCCGCCGCCACCGTCTTCGAAACACCGATCAGGGCGTCGAACTGCGCGACGGTCGTCAGCCAATTCAGGAACGCGCCATAGGTTTCCGGCGGAAAACGATGCGGCAGCAGCAGCGGCAACACGTCATGGACGACGAAAGCGACCCTGACGCCGCGGTTTCGCCAGTCGTGCAAGGTCGGCGCCTGGGCCGGAATGACGACCGGTTGCAGGTCCACCGCCACGAACACGTCGCCATCCCATGCTTCGACGGCGTCATCCTCCATCCACGCGCCGGAAATATCGAGAGAAGCGGCGGTGTACCGGCGCGCATAACGAAAGCCCGGCTTGTCGGCTGTGGCATAGACAGGCTCCACCACGTAACCGGCCGGCGGGTCACGCAACCATTCGCTCAAGACCGCCCGGGCGACCCGCTGGATACCGGCGCCGGCGTCATGGCGCACCAGTTCCGAGACATCGACCAGCAATTGCCGGGGGCGGGGCGTGGGGGGATGATTCCGGTTGAACGCGCGCGCCGCGTCCGCCAACTCGTCCCCCGTCAGGCGCAGGCCCGACAGTTTCCCCGGCACTCCATGGCCACCACGATGCAGCCGCGCATAGATTTGCTCCACAACGTGCGCATATTGCTTGGCGCAGTGCCGCGGATGGTACCGATCCCGGACAAACCGCATCGCGGCCGATCCCAAGGCTACGCGGCCCGCCGCGTCGACGGACAGGGCGGTCAGTACCTCGGCCAGTTGGGCCGGCCCGACATCCGCCGGCAGCATGCGGACGGCCCCATCGTCCAGTTCCGCCACGCCGCCGATGGCGTTCACCACCGTTGCCAGACCGAAGCCCAGGCAGTCCAGGATCGCGTCAATGCCGTCGCCGGACGCGGTTTCCTGCAATTGCACGGCGACATCCGCAGCCGCCAACCACGTTCTATAGTCATCCGACGTGATGTGGCCGCAGACCAGAACACGCGGCCCACGGGGATCCCGCCGCAGCCGCCGCCGGAGGTGCGCCGACCTTTCCGGTGCCAATGGCCCCGCGAACACGAGATAGGCGTTATCGGCCTTTGAGATCGGCGATTCCAACCAGGCGTCCAGCAGCAGGGGACTGAGCGTCGTGCCGCCCGGCACATCAAAGGCACAGACGATCAGCGCATCGGGATCCATCCCAAGCGCGTCGCGCGCCGAATTCCGGCGGGGCGGTTTTTCCGGCGCGTGAGGGGGTGCCACCACCGCCCAATCCCGGCTTGTGCCCTCACCGTACCAATCATCCGCCAGGCCAAGGGTATGGTGGTCGGACGCGATGATGCCCAATGCGTCCTGCAGCACGGGAAGGTTCGCGGGATAGGACGGGACGGCTTGGTCGCGTTCAGCCACGGCCTTGTAACCATGCGCCCGCATCAGCGCCCGGGTGCGGCAATGGGGACGCCGGCCCTGGCGCTCACTATATTCCTGGGCCCCGGCAAGGGAAAAGTCACGCAGGACGACGACGCCCGGAATGTCCCGCAGCAGATCGAATAACGGGTCGCAGGCGTCGACGTTCGCGAAGTTGTAGACGACCCGGTCATAAGAAGGCGCCGACCGCCAGAACTGATCGATCGAGACCAGGCCGCAGTGTGCGCGGTCCAGGCGGTCACCCACCATTTCCGGCGCCTTGACGACGACGTCGACCTCATACCAGCGGGCCAGTTCCGGAACCAGGTCGGCGACCGGGCCTGGAACGCCGTCCTGATGGACGGGCTGGGGCACGACATAAGCCAAGCGGGGGCGCCCGCCCCGATCCTGCGGCATCGACAGCGGGGGACGGCCTTGGTGGAATTGCGCCAAGCCCGACCAGGCGTATCGGGCCACGCGGTCCCACGCGGCCTCGTCCATGGCCTGACCATCGTCAAAACCGGCCCATTCCGGCAGGGTGATCACCCGCTCGGGCTCGAAACCCAAGCGGTCGACCGCCTGTGCACCCGCCTGTGGCGACGGCGTCAGAATGAGGTCGGCGCATCGCGCATCATCCAGGCGGTCATGCCAGCCCGGGGATGAGGCCGGGCCCAGCAGCAGGTGCACCGTCGGCAGGCCGTAAAATTGATTGCGGCCGATGATGGCATCATCCGCATCCAGCAACAGCGGCTGCAACACCCAATCCGGTTCCAGCGCCGCCATATAGGCTTCACGCAGCAACGGTGCCGCCGGATGGCCGGGGGTCGGCGCGCTCCAAACCTTGACGCACTGTGGCGGCAAGGCCGGGAATCGGGCCCGGATCGCATCGACGGTTTCCACCGCGCTACCGTTCAGGGCGATGATGACCTCATGCGCCGCCTGCTGGCGAACCAATGCCGAGGCAAAAGCCAATACGGAAAGGCTGGCATCGCACTGGAGGCCCCGCCCTTGGCAGACCTGCAAATCAATAACGACCCGCACCCTGGCTCACTCCCGTCCGCGAATGGTTAGCCTGCGGCGACGCTTCACCAGCCGTTGGGCACCCTCTGGCAAACGGGTCATATCGACAACGATGTCCGGCGCCACCGGCGCCTCCAAACGCTTAACTTTATTTTCCAATCTATGTTCAAGCGTATCCAGGTTTTCCCGCAAGCGCAGGGCGATCATCTCCGTTTTTTTCTCAATGTTTTCCTGAAAACCATCAATACTATTCTCTATTTTTTCCGTTCCATTTGCGACATCGCCCTCAAGGTCCAGAATTCTACCCTCAAGACTTTGCATTTTATCCAAGACTTTGCCCTCAAGGGCGGCCATCGTCCCTATAATTTTTCCATTTAGATCTTCTGAAAATTTCTTAATGCCCGTTATCTCTCTGTCAATTTTTTGATTCATGGCATCAATTTTGGCGGACAGCGTCAGTACGCTCAGTGATATCTCTTCAATTGATTGCTGCAATACCATGACGCTGGGATAGATTTTCTCATATACTTCCTGTGCCGTACCGCCAACCTTATGGTTTATACTTAATATGTTCCCAGCCAAACCCGTCATGGTTTGATGTATATGAGAAACGTCCGTATTCAGTTCTACGGTGGACTCATATTGCATCCATTCGAGCTGATGGATTTCGCGCTCTAGTCGCCGGCCGCGCCGGAGCCAGCCCCAAGCACCCCGCTCCCGCTTCGCTTGCGACAGCATGTCTTCCAATGTGGGATCGAATTCTTTCGCCCCTGACGGCGATTGATCTTTTTCCGCCTGCAGGATCTCCAGCAGGACCTGACGCTTTCCCTGGCCATCCCGCAATAGCCCCAGGCCCTTGTCCATCTCCTGCGCCCTGGGCTGCCGCCCGAGGACCTTCTCGTAAATCGCCTGGATGAATTCAGCCCCGTAGGACTTCAGGATATCGTTGATCATCTGCGAAGCGGCTCCTCCTCCACCCAGGCATATACCATTCGCCACGCGCCCGACAGGGGTGTTCCCGGCCATAGCCGGGGGGCCAGAAGGGGTAGGCATCGCCCAGCATCACACGGAGGATATTTCCGGACACTGTTGCCTTCAGTCCCGTCAACGCCCCTCCCCCGCCAGCATCGTGAAAATCGCCGAGAAATCCAGCTGGCCGTTGCCGGCGCCGGCGAACAGGGCGTACAGCGCCGCGGCGTTGGCGCCCAGGGGCGTGGCGGCGCCGCTGCTTGCCGCCGCCGCCTGCGCCAGCTTGAGATCCTTCAGCATCATGTCGACGGTGAATCCCGGGGCATAGTCGCGGTTGGCGGGGGAGGTCGGCACCGGCCCCGGCACCGGGCAATACGTCGTCAGCGACCAGCACTGGCCGGACGCGGTGGAACTGACATCGAACAGCTTCTGTCGGTCCAGGCCCAGCTTGTCGGCCAGGGCGAATGCCTCACCGACGGCGATCATGGAAACGCCCAGGATCATATTGTTGCAGATCTTGGCCGCCTGGCCCGTGCCGGGGCCGCCGGTGTGCACCACCGTCCGGCCCATCAGCGCCAGCAGGGGCCGGGCGCGCTCCACCGCCCCCTCATCCCCGCCGACCATGAAGGTCAGCGTGCCGGCGGCCGCCCCGCCGGTGCCACCCGAGACCGGCGCGTCCACCATGGCGAAGCCGCGCGCCGCCGCCGCGGCCGCCACGGCGCGGGCGCTGTCGACATCGATGGTGGAGCTATCGATCAGCAGGGCGCCGGGCGCGGCGCTGTCGAACACGTTGCCGGCATCCTCATAAACACCGCGCACATGGCGGCCGGCGGGCAGCATGGTCACCACCACCTCCGCCCCCTGGGCGGCATCCCCCACCGATCCGGCGATGACGCCGCCGGCCTCGGCCAACGCCGCCAGCGATTGCGGCGCCAGGTCGAAACCAGTGACGGCGTGACCGGCCTTCAGCAGGTTGCGGGCCATGGGCAGGCCCATATTGCCCAGGCCGATGAACGCGATGCGGGTCATGGTCGTTTTCTCCCGTGGTTTTTTTGAAAGGCCGGCGGTCATCCCATGTTCAGGATGATGGTCTTCTTATGGGTGAAGTGTTCCAGCATGGATTCCAAGGTGGCCTCCTTGCCCAATCCTGAGGATTTGACGCCGCCGTAGGACAGGTTGGGCTGCACCACCAGGTTCTGGTTCACCTGGACGAAACCGGCCTGCAGGCGGTGGGTGGCGTCCAGCGCCGTCTTCAGGTCGCGGGTCCAGATGGTGGCGGCCAGGCCGTATTCGCTGTCGTTGGCCTGGTTGATGACGTCGTCATAGTCGGTGAAGCGGATGACGCAGGTGACGGGGCCGAAAATCTCCTCCCGCGCCAGACGGCTGTCGTTGGCCATGCCGGTGAAGATCACCGGGCGCACGTACAGGCCCTGGGCCAAGGCCGGGTCGGTGGGCAGGGCGGAGCAGGCGTGGGCCACCGCACCCGGCGACGCCTCGCCATCGGCGATGTAGCCCCGCACCTTGTCGTACTGCTGGGGGGAGACGATGGTGCCGATGTCCGTCTTCTCATCCAGCGGATCGCCCATCACCATGGCATCCACCTTGGCCTTCAGCGCGGTGACGAAGGCGTCGTGCAGGCTGTCGTGCACGAAGATGCGGCTGGCGGCAGTGCAGCTTTGCCCCTGGCGGGTGAAACGCATGCCGGACACGGCCCCGGCGATGGCCTTGTCCAGGTCGGCGTCACCCATGACGATCATCGGGCTTTTGCCACCCAGTTCCAGGGTCACGGGAATCAGCTTTTCCGCCGCGGCCTTTGAGACGATGCGGCCGGTCTCCACCGAACCGGTGAAGGTGACCTTGGCGACCTTCGGGTGCGCCACCAGGGGCGCGCCGCAGTCGGGGCCGAAACCGGACAGGATGTTCAGCACGCCGGTAGGCAGCACCTGGGCCATGATCTGGCAGGCGCGCAGCACGGCGAACGGCGCCTCCTCCGCCGACTTCACCACCACGGTGTTGCCGGCCACCAAGGCGGGCGCGATCTTCAGCGCCATCAGCATCATGGGCACGTTCCACGGGATGATGGCGCCCACCAGGCCCAGGGGTTCGCGCACCGTGAGGGTCAGCATCCTGGGATTGAAGGGCACCGTCTCGCCCTTCAACTCGCCGCCCAAGCCGCCGAAGAAGGTGAAGGCGTCGGCCAGCACCCCCGCCTCGACCCGGCTTTCGGTGCGCAGGGCCTTGCCGGTTTCCAGCGCCACCAGGCGGGCCAGTTCCTCGGCATGCGCGGTCAGGCGGCGGCCGCATTCCGCCACCAGGCGGCCGCGTTCGCGCGCCGGCGTGTCCTTCCACGCCGGGCCGGCCGCGACGGCGGCGGCGACCGCGGCGTCCACATCCGCCGCCTCGCCAAAGGCGGCGCGGCCCATGACGGTGCCGTGCGCGGGATTGATCACGTCGAAGGTCTTGCCCGAGACCGCCGGCACCAACTGGCCACCGATCAGGTGCCGGCCCGACAGCGCATCCGCCAGGGCGTGCGGATCCAGCTGCGGCGCCAAGTCATCGCCGGCGGCGTTGGGGCCAGTGGGGGGGATGGTGGGGGCCATCGGACGTTCCTTCCCTGATGTTTATTCTGCGCGCCACGGTACCGCATTCATGAAATGGCGGCACCGTCGGGCACTTGCCAGTATCCCGGCGGCCACCCGAACGGCATAGACGCCAAGACTGCCCAACCATTGTGCAAAAATGCGCGCATGAGGGTGGGATGGAAGCGATTTAGGTAACGCCATTAAAATTTGTTACCGCTAACAAAAGACACTTGACGATCATCGGACCAATAAATAATATATTTCTCAAGCGACCGGTCCGGCGGGATGGGTCGCATAAGATGGGGATGGATATAGACCCGAAGTTGTAAGCGCCGCCCTTGAGAGGGCGCGGGTCGGCCCAACGGCCGGCACTTCCGGTTTCCAAGACATCACATCGTTGAGTTTCGTCGGTCAACCACCGGCACATCGCATCTGGCAAGTCCTGCAATGGCCCGCTCATGGTCCGGCAGGGGTTACCTGATGGCCCTGTGAGAACCCTCCCGTTCCCAGGGTCTTATCTCCCCAAGCCGGGACGCGCGTCGTCCCGGCTTTTTTTTGCCCGCGCCCCGGGGCGTGCGCTGAGCAATCCCACAACTTGACCGTTTGCGACCGGCCCTGCTTCCGGCAGGATGGGGCTGGGGATCTTGATAGTTCCAGTGGGGGACCATGCGCGCACGCCTGTTCACCGCCGCCCTGACGGCGGGCCTGATGATTGCGACCGCCAGCGCCTGGGGCAAGGGGCCGCCCGCCAGCATCGACCTGGCGACCCAGACCATCCCGGCCGCCATGCGGCGCCGACCCGGCCCCCGACGCCCAGCATCCGGCCCGCATGGCGGTGCTGCACATCCCCACCGGCAAGGGGCCCGGCGGACACGCGGTGGCCATCAACGGCGTCGCTTACCTGGCGTCCGGCGCCGGCCCCCACCCCACCCTGCTGCTGCTGCACGGCCTGCCCGGCAACGAGAAGAACCTGGATCTGGCCCAGGCGGTGCGGCGTGCCGGCTGGAACGCCGTCACCCTCAACTATCGCGGATCGTGGGGCAGCCCCGGCAGCTTCCGCTTCGCCCGCAACCCGGACGACGCGGCCGCCGCCCTGGCCTATTTGCGCGACCCCAATCACGCGCAGGAACTGGGCGTGGACACCAAGCGCCTGGTCATCGCCGGCCACAGCATGGGCGCCTGGGTGGCGGCCCAAACGGCGGCGAAAGATCATGCACTGGCCGGCCTGATCCTGATTTCCATGGGCGACATGGGCGTCCTGGGCAAGATGCCGGCCGACAAGCTGGTGGCCGTGATGGCCGATAACCGCGAAACCCTGGAAGGGGTGACCCCCGACAGCATGGCGCAGGAGGTGGCCAAGAACGCCGACGCCTTCGCTACCCCGGCCCTGGCGCCCGACCTGACGGCCACACCCCTGCTGGCCCTGACCTCCGACGACGGCCTGGCCAGCCATACCGACGCCCTGGTGGCCAGCATCCGCGCCCACGGCGGCACCAAGGTGACGACAGCCCACGCCGCCACCGACCATGGCTGGTCCGACCACCGCGTGGCACTGGAGGCGGCGGTGATCAATTGGCTGCAAGGCTTGAAGCCCTAACCCCGCCGCGTCAGACCCACACCCGCCAGCGCCAGGGCGAAGCCCGCCAGCTGCACGGGCGTCAGCGTTTCCCCGAACAGGAAGAAGGCCTCCAGCGCCGCCAGCGGCGGGACCAGCAGCATCAGGGCGGTGGCCTGGGTGGCGCCACCGTGGCGCACCATCCACACCAGCAGGGAGATGCCGGCCACCGACAGGCCCAGTGCCGCCCAGATCAAGGCGCCCCACAGCACGGGGTGGGGGTCCCAATGCGGCGTGCCGATGGTGAGGAACAGCAGGCCGGTCACCGCCGCCCCGCCCAGGTTCTGCACCACGCCGGCGGCGCGCAGGTCGTTGCCCGCCGTGGTCGGCGACTTCTGCAACAGGGTGCCGACGGTGACGCTGAGCACGCCCAGCAATCCCAGGATGATGCCGAAGGGCGTCAGGCCACCGGCGCCGGACAGGCCGATGCGCGGCGCCAGCACGCAGGCGACGCCAGCGAAACCAATGGCGAGGCCCGCCCAGGCGCGGCCGCTCAGGCGCTGGTGGAACAGCACCCCGCCGATCAGGGCGGTGAACAGCGGTTGCAGGGCGCCCAGCAGGGCCATGATGCCGGCGGCCAAGCCACGCGCAATGGCCCAGTAGGACAGCCCCATGTAAGCGCCCAGCATCAGCGCGCCGGTCAGCAGGTGCAAACCCAGGACCCGCCCCCGCGGCCAGGCCACCCCGGCCGCCAACGCCGCGAGGACGAAGACCAGCGCCGTCAGGCCAAACCGCGCCACCAGGAACAGCTGCACGTCGGCATACGGCATCACCGCGCGGGCGACCAGGAAACCCGTGGACCACAGCAGGACGAAGATCCAGGGGGCGAAAAGGCGCAGGGCGGCGGCGCGCGGCATGGGAATTTCCAGGCGGTATAGGGCCTTACAAGATGCCGGCGACCGGCGTTTCGTCAAGGGCGCTTCCCCGCACCGGCCCCGGGGCCGACCGCAGGCGCTGGGCATCGCGGCCGGGCGGCACGCCGAACTGGCGGCCGTATTCGCGATTGAACTGCGTGGCACTTTCATAGCCCACGGCGAAGGCGGCGGCGGTCACATCGATGGGCTGGCCCAGCAGCAGGCGCCGGGCCTCATGCAACCGGATCTGCTTCTGGTATTGCAGGGGACTGAGGGTCGTCACCGCCTTGAAATGGCGGTGCAGGGACGATGGGCTCATGCCCGCCGCCTGGGCCAGCGCGGCGATGCTGAACGGCTGGGCGAAGTTGGTGCGGATCCAGGCGATGGCGCGGTTGACCTGGGCCATGCGGCCGTCGGGCAGGGCGATCTGGCGCAACTGCGCGCCCTCCGGCCCCGACAGCAGGCGATACAGGATCTCGCGCTCCACCAACGGCGCCAGCACCGGGATGTCGGCCGGACGGTCCAGCAGCCGGACCAGGCGCAGGAAGGCGTCGTGCACCTCCGCCGGCAGGGGACGAATGGTCAGGCCGGTGGCGGGCGTGCGGGCCGAGGAGGGCGGCGGCATGTCCAGCAGCACGCCGGCCATCACGGCCGGGTCGAAATGCAGGCTGGCGGCCAGGTAGGGCTGGGCTGGGCTGGCGCCCAGCACCTCACCACTGGCAGGCAGGCTGACGGTGGCCATCAGCAGGTCGCCAGCACCATAGTCGAACACCCGGTCGCCCAGCGACACCCGCTTGTTGCCCCGGGCGATGACGCACAGTTGCGGCGTGACCGTCATGCAGGATCGCGGCATGCCGCTGGTGGCGCAGGCCACCGACAGGCGCGGCACGGCGGTGCGCCACAGGCCTTGGCCGCCGGCATGCCGTTCGATCAGGTCGCTGAGTTCATCCACAAGCGTCATCCCCAAAGTATGCGGCACAGGTGGGCAGGCGCCCCCGCCCGGCCAAGCCGATGCCGGCCCCAGTTTGGCAGTTTGAGAGGATTAGGCAAGAAGGCGGCAGCATCCGGCTAACGCCGATGGCGACCCAACCGTCATCTCTGATGCGACATCGCAACCCGGAGAGTGATCGAGATGACGACCGAAAAGAAGACGGCGCTGGTGACCGGCGCCAACAAGGGCATCGGGTATGAGGTGGCCAGGCGCCTGGCGGAACAGGGCCACGCCGTGTGGCTGGGCTGCCGCGACACCGGCCGGGGCGAGGCGGCGGCCGGGGCCTTGCGCGGGGCCGGGCTGGACGTCCGTTTCATCGCCCTGGACGTGGCGGACGGGGCCAGCGTGGCCCAGGCGGCAGCGGCGCTGGCGCAGGAGATGTCCCACCTGGACATCCTGGTGAACAACACCGGCATCCTGGCGGAGGCCCGCACGCGGCCCAGCGACGCAAGCATCGACGCGATGAAGGCGGTGTACGAGGTCAACGTCTTCGGCCCCGCCCGCGTCACCCAGGCCTTCCTGCCCCTGCTGCGCGCGGCGACCGCCGCCCGGGTGGTGATGGTCAGCAGCGGCTTGGGCTCCCTGACCGGGCAGTCGGACCCGAACGGGCCCTATTACGCCGTCAATTCACTGGCCTACTGCACCTCGAAGACCGCCCTGAACGCCGTCACCCTGGCCTTCGCCAAGGATCTGGCCGACACCGGCATCAAGGTCAATGCCGCCTGCCCCGGCCACACCGCCACCGACCTGAACGGCCACAGCGGGCCGCGCACGGTGCAACAGGCGGCAACGGTGATCATCGACCTGGCAACCCTGCCGGCGATTGGGCCCACCGGCGGCTTCTTCAATGAGGATGGCCCGTTGCCCTGGTGAACGGCATGAGCCCTTTGCTCATGTCGTTTTAGGCCCCGACGGGGCCGCCGGAGGTTTCTGGGGAGCCATAGGCGAACTGGAAACCGAGGATAGCCCAGCCAGCGGATGCTGGCGCCCGGCGCTTGAGGGCGCGCGTATCCCCTCCCATCACACCCCGTCCAGCGCCAGCACGGCGAAGCTGGCCAGCCAGTGTTCGCCCATGTAGTCGCTGTCCAAATGCGGCAGGGCGTCGGCCAGGTGGATGTCGGCGGCGGCCAGCGCCTGGGCCGCCGCCGGATCGGCCGGGTCCAACTGGGCGGCGATGGCGCGCCAGCACCAGGCGCGGCTGAGGTTCAGGCCATCCAGATGGGCGATGGTGCCGTCGCTGCGATCACTGACGGTGGCGGGGGTGAACAGGGGGACGGGCTGGCCGGCCGACACGCCGGGCAGCAGGCGGGCGAACCAGGCGCGGAAGTCGGCCTGCGGCAGGACGGCGGCCATGCAGGCGGCCGACGTCAGCACCGGCGACAGAAAGTCGGTGCCCGACGGTTCCCACACCTGGGCGTCGGCATCGGCGCCATACCACGCCTGGGCCGTCCGGGTGATCAGCGCCGCCAGGCCGTCATCACCCCGGCGGCGGGCATAGGCCATGGACAGCACCAGGGCGAAGGCGGTGTTGATGTGCAGGCCGGTGCGCACCGGGTAGGTGGCCTTGGGCAGGTAAACCTTCAGCCGGCCCACGATCTCCGCCGTCAGGGGGGCCAGCGCCGTGGCCCAGGCCGCCCCCACCGCCCCCATGCCGGTGTGGCGCAATTCGGCCGCCAGCAGCAGATACCAGGCCCAGCCGTAGGGCCGTTCGAACGTTTCAGTGTTGGGGCGCCGGAAGTAGGCGATCTCCCCCGCCACCTTGTCGGGCGTGTAGCTGTCGGCGAACAGGCTGCGGATGCGGTCCGCCACGGCGCTGTCGGGGAACAGGCGCAGGGTGCGGGCCAGCAGCCAATGGCCGTGGACGCAGGAATGCCAATCCAGGCTGCCGAAAAAGATGGGGTGCATGGCGCGCGGCGCCTGGATGTCCTGCGGCCCGTTCAGCATGTGGGTGATGACGTTGGGGTATTCCCGCGTCACGTGGCCCAGCGCGATTTCGGCGAAACGCACGGCGTGGGCCTCATCAAGGCCGGAGAAAGCGCTTTCAGTCATGGCATCACTCACGAATGGGGAAAGCCGAGGAATTCGATCAGCAGGGTGTTGGCGGCCAGCAC
Source organism: Azospirillaceae bacterium (assembly GCA_028283825.1). NCBI lineage: Bacteria > Pseudomonadati > Pseudomonadota > Alphaproteobacteria > Rhodospirillales > Azospirillaceae > Azospirillaceae bacterium. Next base: position 155,293 of record JAPWJW010000002.1, read on the forward strand.
CAGCAGGGCCGTGGGTATCTGCACCCGGATGACGGCGTTGCGGTTGGGCAGTTCCAGCAAGGCCGCCGGCACGATGTTGAAGTTGGCGGCCATGGGCGTCATCAGCGTGCCGCAGAAACCCGACAGCATGCCGATGGCCGAGATCACCGCCGGGTCCCCGCCGAAGCGGCCCACCAGCAGCGGCAGGGCGATGCCCGAGGTCATGACCGGGAAGGCGGCGAAGGCGTTGCCCACCAGGACGGTCAGCAGGGCCATGCCCACGGTATAGGCGCAGACCAGCGGAAAGCGGTGGTCCAGGGTCAGGTACTGCCCCACCAGGGTGGCGACGGCGTCACCCACCTTGCCCAGGGCGAAGATGCCGCCGAGTGCGGCCAACACCTGGGGCAGGATGGCGGCCCAGCCGATCAGGTCCACCAGGCGCCGCGCGTCGCGCAACGCGGTGGGCGGCCGCCGGCGGCTGACCACCAGCACCAGGGCCAGCACGGCGACGATGCCAACGGCCAGCCAGATCAGGGTACCCTGCTTGGGGTCCACCAGCGGCTGGCCGTTCCACGTCAGATGCGGGCCCCAGACGGTGCCGGCCACGGCGATGATGGGCGGCAGGAACAGCGGCGGGAACAGCCAATAGCCCCAGCGGCGGGCCTGGGCCTCGCGCGCCTCCTTCGGCGCGCATTCCTCCGTCCCCCGGCCCATCAGGCCGAAGCCGCCCAATGCGGCCAGCGCCAGCACCAGGACGCCGTTGCCCATGTCGCCCAGGTAATCGCCGGCCAGGAAGCTGAGCGCCAGCAGAGCCCAGAACAGCCCGGCGCCAAACCGGCGCGGGTTGCCCCGGTCGCGCGCCGCCACCCAGGCGATGGCGGCGAACATCAGGCCAGCCAGATCGTAGGCCAGGGTGATGGTGATCATGGGGCCACCGCCTTGCGGCGCAGGCGCCGGTCCAGCAGCAGCAGGCGGGTCCCGTGCACCACGACCGCCACGATGGCGGTGGGGATGGCCCAGACGGAAACGTCCAGCGGGCTGACCTCGATACCGTTGGCCGACAAATAGCCCTTGATCAGGATGACGGAGCCGATGGCGACGAAGATGTCCTCGCTGAAGAACAGGGCGATGTTCTCCGCCGCCGCCGCATGGGCCCGCACCTCGGTGCGCTCGGCCCCATCCAGGGAGCGGCCCAGCGTCTCTTCCGCCACCGCCACGCCCATGGGGGCCAGCACCGGGCGCACCATCTGGGCGTGGCCGCTGAGGTCCTTCGCACCCAAGGCTGCCAGCGCCTGGCGCATGACGAAGAACACCAGGTAGGTGCGGCCCACGGTAGCGGCCTTCAGGCTGCCGATCAGGCGCTGGGCCTGCACCTGGATGCCCAGCCGCTCCAGCAGGCCGATCAGCGGCAGGAACAGATAGACCAGGCAGATGTAGCGGTTGGAATTGAACAGCCGGCCGAAGGCCGCGACGATGGCCAGTACGTCCATGCCCGCCGCCAGCCCCGTACCGAAGGCGGCGGCCACCGCCACCAGCAGCGGGTTCAGGCGCAGGGCGAAACCGGCGGCGACGATGGCGATGCCGATCAGGCTCAGCATCAGGAAACAGTCCCCTTGGCCTTGCCGAAGCCGCCGCCGCCGGGCGTCTTCACCAGGATGGCGTCGCCCGCGTTCATGGCCACCGTGTCGGTGGCCGCCAGCACCTGGACCGTGCCGTCGGCGCGGTGCACCTCCGTCACCCCCGGCGCGCCGGCCTCGCCGCCGTCCAGGCCGAAGGGCGGCACACGGCGGCGGTTGGACAGGATGGCGGCGGTCATGGGCGCGCGGAAACGGATCAGGCGTTCCACACCGTCGCCACCCCGATGGCGCCCGGCGCCACCGGAACCCCGGCGGATGGCGAAACCCTCCACCAGCACGGGGTAGCGCACCTCCATCACCTCGGGATCGGTCAAGCGGCTGTTGGTCATGTGCGTCTGCACGGCACTGGTGCCGTCGAAATCGGCGCCGGCGCCGGAGCCGCCGCAGATGGTCTCATAATACTGGCGGGCGTCGTCGCCGAAGGTGAAGTTGTTCATGGTGCCCTGGGCGCCGGCCATGACCCCCAAGGCGCCATAGAGGGCGTCCACCACCACCTGGCTGGTCTCGACATTGCCCGCCACCACCGCCGCCGGATAGGCCGGGTTCAGCAGGCAGCCGGCCGGCACCTTCAGCACGATGGGCTTCAGGCAGCCCTCGTTCATCGGGATCTCGTCATCCACCAGGGTGCGGAAGACGTACAGCACGGCGGCACGGCACACCGACAGCGGCGCGTTGAAGTTGGTTTCCAGCTGCCCGCTGGTGCCGGTGAAGTCCACCAGGGCCTGGCGGGCATCGCGGTCCACGGTGACGGCCACCTGGATGACGGCGCCGTTGTCCATCTCATAGGTGAAGGTGCCGTCGCGCAACACGTCGATGACGCGGCGCACCGCCTCTTCGGCGTTGTCCTGCATGTGGGCCATGTAGGCCTCGACCACATCGCGGCCGAACTGGGCCACCATGGTCGCCATCTCCTCCGCCCCCTTGGCGCAGGCGGCCACCTGGGCCCGCAAATCGCCGATGTTCTGGTCGGGGTTGCGGGCGGGATAGGCACCACCAGCCAGCAGGGCCCGCACTTCCGCCTCCAGGAAGCGGCCGCCCTCCACCAGCAGGAAGTTGTCGATCAGGACGCCCTCTTCCTCCACCGTGCGGCTGTTGGGCGGCATGGAGCCGGGGGTGATGCCACCGATGTCGCCCTGGTGGCCGCGCGCCGCCACGAACACCAAGAGGCTGCCGTCGCGATCGAACACCGGCATGACCACGGTGACGTCGGGCAGGTGGGTACCGCCGTTATAGGGCGCGTTCAGCATGTAGACGTCGCCCGGCTTCATGCCCCGGCCGTCCTGGGTGCGCGCATCCACGATGGCGCGCACGCTGTCGCCCATGGACCCCAGATGCACCGGCATGTGCGGCGCGTTGGCGATCAGCCCGCCGCCGCGGTCGAACAGGGCGCAGGAGAAATCCAGCCGCTCCTTGATGTTGACCGAATAGGCGGTGTTCTGCAGGGCGTAGCCCATCTGTTCCGCCACCGCCATGAACAGGTTGTTGAACACCTCCAGCATCACCGGATCGACAGTGGTGCCGATGGCGGTGCGGGGCGCCAGCGCCACCACGCGTTCCAGGATCAGGTTGGCGTGCGCGTCCACCCGGGCGCGCCAGCCGGGTTCGATCACCGTGGTGGCCGTGGCCTCACGGATCAGGGCCGGGCCGGCAACCTCATGCCCCGGCGCCAGATGGGCGCGGTCATAGACCGGCGTGTGGGCGGCCTGTCCCGCCATGTAGGTCTCAACCTGGGCCAGCGACGCCAGGTCGCCGCCAGCGCCCAGATCGGCGGCGGGTGCCGCCCCCCGGCCGGGGTGGCCGATGGCCTCGGCCGCCAGCGCCTCCACCACCACGACCTTACCGGGGGCGGTGAAGCCGAAACGGCGCTGGTGGGCGTCGGCGAAGGCGTCGGCCAGGGCCTGGGCATCGCCCAGCGGCACGGTCAGGCTGGTGTCGGTGCCGGCGTATTTCAGCCGGGCGGTCAGTTCCACCTCCACCGCCGCCACCGGCACGTCCTGTGCCGCCAGCGCCGCCTTGGCCTCATCCGCCAGGGCACGCGCCGGGGTTGCCAGGTCCAGGTCGGCGGACAGCGGCTGTTCCACCGTGCCGTCGCGGATGACGCGCAGATCGGCCAGGCCCATGCCATAGGCCGACAGCACGCCGGCGAAGGGGTGGATCATCACCCGCTTCATGCCCAGGGCGTCGGCCACCAGGCAGGCGTGCTGCCCGCCCGCCCCGCCGAAGCAGGCCAGCGTGTATTGCGCCACGTCGTAGCCGCGCTGGACGGAGATTTCCTTGATGGCCTTGGCCATCTTCTCCACCGCGATGGTGATGAAGCCCTCGGCCAACTGCTGCGGCGTCCGCGCCTCCCCCGTCGCGGCCTTCACCTCCTCGGCGAGGTCCCGGAAGCGCGCCGTGACCGCCTCCAGATCCAGCGGCTGGTCGGCATCGGGCCCGAAGACGTGGGGGAAGAAGGCCGGCTGGATCTTGCCCAGCATCAGGTTGCAGTCGGTGACGGCCAGCGGTCCGCCGCGGCGATAGCACACCGGCCCCGGCACGGCACCGGCCGATTCCGGGCCGACACGGAAACGCGACCCGTCGAAGGAACAGACGCTGCCGCCACCCGCCGCCACGGTGTGGATGTTCATCATGGGGGCGCACAGGCGCACGCCGGCCACCATGGTCTCGTAGGTGCGCTCGTACGTGCCGGCGTAGTGCGACACGTCGGTGGAGGTGCCGCCCATGTCGAAACCGATCACCCGGTCGAACCCGGCCTCCACCGCCGTGCTGACCATGCCGACGATGCCGCCGGCGGGACCGGACAGCACGGCGTCCTTGCCCTGGAAGGAACGGGCGTCCACCAGCCCGCCGTTGGACTGCATGAACAGCAAACGGGCATCCCCGTCATTGTCGTTCAGCGCGCCCGACACCTGGTCGACATAACGGCGCAGCACCGGCGACAGATAGGCGTCCACCACCGTGGTGTCGCCCCGGCGCACCAGCTTGATCAAACGGCTGGTCTCATGGCTGACCGACACCTGGGTGTAGCCGATGTCGCGCGCGATGGCGGCCACCCGTTTCTCATGGTCGTCGAAGCGATAGCCATGCATCAGCACCACCGCCACGGCGCGGTAACCGGCGTCGAACGCCGCCTGAAGGTCGCGGCGGGTGGCCCCCTCATCCAGGGGCGTCAGCACGGCACCGTCGGCGTCCACCCGCTCGACCACCTCCACCACCTGGGTGTACAGCGCCTCCGGCACGCGGATGTGGCGATCAAACAGGCGGGGGCGCGCCTGGTAACCGATGCGGAGCGCGTCGGCGTGGCCCCGGGTGATGGCCAGCAGCAGCGGCTCGCCCTTGCGTTCCAGCAGTGCGTTGGTGGCAACGGTGGTGCCGATCTTCACGGCATCAATGGATGCGGGGAAATCCGCATGCTCGGCCAACAGGGACCGGATGCCGGCCACGGCGGCGTCACGGTATTGCTCAGGATTTTCCGATAGCAGCTTGGCGGTCAGCAGTTTGCCGTCCGGCCGGCGCGCCACCACGTCGGTGAAGGTACCGCCGCGATCGACCCAGAATTCCCAGCCGGTTGCGTCCGCATGCCTATGCGCCATGACACTTTTCCCTGTTCCTGCCGCCCGCACCCTACATCGGGCGGGCGGCCAGGGCCAAGGCGCTATTGGCGCATATTTTATCCAATTATCCGCGCAAAATGAAACCAGCGGCACGGGATTCTGACTCGTGCCGCTGTAGGCCCCGACCGGGGCCGCCGGAAATTTCCGGGGAGCTGAAGGCGGACTGGAAATTGAGGACGAGGCAAGCGGCCGGATGGCCGCGCCCGCCGCCTGAGGACAAGAAACCTACTTCCCCCGCACGATCTTCTTGAAGACGCTGGGCGTGCCCACGTACAGCAGCACGGCCTCTTCCTCCGTGCGGTTTTCCACCGTGTGCTTCATGCGGGCGTCAAAATGCATGCTGTCGCCGGCCTTCAGCGTGGTGCGCGTGTTGCCGGCGGTGGCGTACAGTTCGCCCGACAGGACGTAGCGGAAATGTTCGCCGTTGCGGGTGTCCACCGGGAAGGCGTGCCCGGGCGGGATCCGCATCAGGATGATGTCCAGCTTGCGGTCGTCCAGGTCCGACGCCAGGTCGATGTACTGGACGGGGCTGTCGACCTCGATGACGTTGGGCTTGGCGGCGCGGTGGACGATGGTGCCGGTGTTGGGCACCTGCATGAAGAAGGAGATGTCGACCTCCAGCGCCTCGGCCAGCGCCAGCAGGGACACCAGCGACGGGACGCTGAGGTTGCGTTCGGCCTGGCTGATGAAGGGTGCCGACAGGCCGGAACGGTCGGCCAACTGCTGCAGCGTCAGGCCCATTTCCTTACGACGCTTGCGGATTTGCTCCCCAATCGGCATCGCCGGCTTTTTTGTCCGGGTACTCAAAATCTGCATAGGGAATCCTCGACCTTCCACAATGGGCAGGCCCGGCCCTACCGGCTGCCCCCCAACGCCCCCTCCTGAAATACCCTTAAGGCCCCCCACCGGGGCGGTGGCCGCCCCAGCCCTGTCAACGAATGGCATTGGCTCAAAATTTTTGAGCCGGAAAATTTAGCGTTGCCACCATAGGATAATTTTGTTCCGTGACCATTACCCGTTGGCGGGGCCTGCATTGCGCGTAGGTACTTGGTCAGGGACATTTTATTTCAAGAACTCTGGTTCCGGCCGCATCCGGAAGCAGGGTTTCTTTGTCCGTGTTCCCCCAGGCGCCGGACGGGCGCATCCGCGCCCTTGGGCTATCCTCACTTTCCAGTCCGCCTTCGGCTCCCAGGAACGCTCCGGCGGCCCCAGTCGGGGCCTACAGCGGCACGAGGAAAGTCCTCGTGCCGCTGCTGTCATGCCATCAGCCCTTGGGCGCCAGCAGGTCGTCCAGGCGGGCCGGCTGACCCTCCACCTTTTCCAGGTGCGGGTAGCGCAGGCCGCCGTGGTAGTCCAAGCGCACGGTGCGGAAGCGATCGCCGTTCTTGACGATCAGTTCCACCGCCGGGCCCTGGCCCTTGGCCGCCATCACCGCCGACTTGATGCGTTCAACGTCATAGGCCACGCCGTTGACCGCCAGCACCTGCGCGCCCACGGTCAGCCCCGCCTTGAAGGCCGGGCCGTCCCACTGCACCGCGGTCAGCATCCCGCCCTTGTCCAGCGCCAGGCCCAGCGAATAGGTCATGGCGAGGGAGCCGGGCGCCTCGCCGGCGCGGCTGGCCTCGGGCGGCTGCTGGTCGGTGTAGACCAGCTTGTAGCCGCCGCGCGCCAGGCCATCCAGGGGGGCCGACTGGTGGGTGTCCAGCCGCTGGCGCAGGAAGGACGCCCAGTCGTAGGGTTCCACCTGGTTCAGGGCCTTCACCACGTCGTCGAAGGTGTAGGTGGCCGGCACGAAGCTGCCGTCGTTGACCCCGAAGAAGGCCTTGGCGAAGTCGTCCAGCGAACGCTTGCCGCCCGACCGCTCGCGGATCAGGCTGTCGGCGTCCAGCCAGACCAGCAGGCCTTCGACGTAATAATCCTCGGCCCGCTGCCAGCTGACCCAGGGGGCGGGGCGGCGCATGGCGACCGGCGGACCGTTGGTCGTGTCCTCCAGGTCGCGCCAGGCGCGGCCCACGCGGGTTTCCAGGGTGGCGGCCACGCTGGCCAGGCTGTCCATCGCCTGCTGGTGGGTGGTCAGGCCGCTGCGCGCCGCCAGCACCCAGCCCCAGAACTGGGTCTGCCCCTCATACACCCACAGGCCGCTGTCGCGCATGGGCACGTTGTAGTTGGGCGTCCACAGATCCGCCGGGCGGCGGAACTTGCCGTTCCAGGAGTGGGTGTACTCATGGCTCATCAGGTCATGCCCGGCCGACTTGTTCCAGTCGGTGAAGTAATTGGGCGTGGTGCCATTCTCGCTGGAACGGTGATGTTCCAGGCCGATGTGGCCCAGCTTGTCGCTGAGCGCCAGCAGCAGGTCGTAATGGTCGTAGTGGCGGGCGCCGAACAGCTTATCGGCCTGGACCACCAGGTTGCGGTGCAGGGCGATCTGGTCGGGCGTGGCCTCCAGCAGTTCCGGCCGATCGGCGACGATGTCCAGGTGCACGGGCGAGCGTCCGCCCGGATCCAGGTCCAGCCGGCGGAAGTAGCGGCCGGCGAACATGGGGCTGTCCACCAGGGTTTCGAACGGCACCGGCTTGAAGGTGGTGACACCGTCCTTACCCGTTTCCTTCGCCGCCTCAAGGGCGGTGCCGAAGGACCAGCCGTCGGGCAGCTTCACCGAGGCCTCCACCGGGATGCGGCGGGTGAAATAGCCGGCGGGGTACAGGGCCACGGCGTTCCACTGCACGTTCACCATGTCGGGGGTCATGACCACCCGGCCCTGGTTTTCCGCCGTGGGCGACAGGAACTGGAATTCCATGTCCAGCGCCGTGGCACCCTTGGGCACGTCGACGTGGAAGCCCGCGATCTCCACCGGGTCGCGCCGCCATTCCACCCGCTGACCGTCATTGGGGCCGCCCTTGGCGCGGATGATCAGGCCGGCCAGCTTGTCGATGGCGCCGGTGGGCGAATGGTTGCCGGGCAGCCATTTCGGGTACAGCAGCACCAGGGGCCCCGGCCCCTTCACCGGCAGCATCTCCTTCACCCAGAAGATGCGGCGATCGGTGTCGGTGGCGTCCACCGCCAGGCGGATGGTGCCGGGATAGGCCACGTCCTGCGGTTCGGGGATGGGCGGTTCCGGCGGAAACGGCTGCGGCAGGGCCTGGGCGGCCTCAGGAGCATCGTCGGCCAGGGCCGGCGACAGCAGCGCCAACGGGCCGACAAGGGCGGTTCCGGCCGCCAGGACGGCGGCCAGGGACAGAACGGTAGGCTTCACGTACACAAACCCCATGCTGTTGGCCCGCCCCCGCGCAGGCCTGTTGCCAACGGCCGAATCCAGCTCAGCCATCCAATTTATGTGCAAAAGTCTTGTATTGTTTCTCTAATATTTTGAATAGCGAAATTCTTGATCGAAATGTCGCGCCCCACCCTAGCCTAACACCTCATCCAGGCTGACGGTCCGGTCGGCATGATCCCGGCTGGCCAGCACGATGGGCAGCTCGTCGCGCAGGCGTGACTGATAGGTCGCGGCCACGCGGTCGTCCGGCCAGCCGCGCCGCCGGTACTCCTCCGCGAAGCGGGCTTGGCGCCGGTCCTCGTCCCCGCCCACGAACCAGCGCCGTGCCGCCAGCGCGCGCCAGGCCGCCTGGGTCAGGGCGGGCACGCCCTCGACGATCAGGATGTCGTCCGGCGCCAGGGTCACGGCCTGCTTCCCCGGGTGGCTGAGGCGGGTCAGCACGTCGTAGCGCGGCGGGGTGACGGGCGTGCCCCGGTCCAGCAGCGCCGTCAGGGCCTGATCCGCCGCCGCCAGGTCATAGCGGTCCAGCACGCCATCGCCCTCACCGCGCTGGTCATGCGATTTCAGCCAGTTGTCCAGGCTGACCACCACCGCGCGCCGGCCCAGTTGCCCCAGGCGCAGCGACAGGCATTGCGCCAGCGTGGTCTTGCCCGAGCGGGCGGTGCCGCCGATCAAGATGACCTCACCGGCCGCGACGCCGGCGGCCAACCCGTCCAGCCAGGGCGCCAGCCGGGGCCAGGTGTCCAGGATGAAGGTGACGGCGGCGGCCATGTCATCCACCACCATATGGGGCACGGCCGGGCTTTTGCCGTCACGGCCGCCATGGCCGTCGCGCACCAGGATGCCGCCGATGCCGGCGGCGCGGGCCAGCCCGATGTCGCTGGAGCTGTCGCCGATCATCCAGGACGCCCCCAAGTCGATGTTCAGGTCGGCCGCCGCGGCATGGACCATGCCCGGCCGCGGCTTGCGGCAATCGCACGGGCCCAGGAAGGCCGGCACCCCGCCCGCCAGGTTCCGGTCCGGATGGTGGGGGCAGAAATACAGCCGGTCGAAATAAGCGCCCTCCGCCACCAGCAGCGTTTCCAGCCGGGCGTGGATGGCGGCCAGGCCGTCCAGGGTGCAGCCGCCCCGGGCCACCACCGCCTGGTTGGTCACCACCGCCGTGCGATAGTCCGCCCGGTTCAGGCGGGCCAGCGCCGGTGCCGCCCCCGGAGCCAGGACCAGATCCTTCGGCCGGCTGATGCTGTCCCGCTCCACATTCAGCACGCCGTCGCGGTCCAGGAACACCGCCGGCAGGGCCTGGCGCAACGACAGTCGCCGGACATGGCCGCTGGCCACATCCGCCCGGGCGCGGGCCAGATCACCGGCCGACACGATGCGGCGGACATATTCAGGGGTCTGATAGCCCCGCACCGGCCGGCCGGCCACCAGCATGCGGTCGAAGATCAGGCGGCCCGGCAGGTCGCTGGCCTCCACCGCCGAGGTGGCGACGACGTAAGGGCCGGCCCAGGCCAGGTTGTGGAAATTCCCCGCCGGTGCCGGGGGCAGGAAGCCGCGCACCCGCCCGTCGTCCGCCAGATCGACCAGGTCGGCCGCCGCCGGCCGTTCGGCGGGCCGCAGCAGCAGGGTGGCCGCGGCGCCATGCCGATGGTGATGGTCCAGCAGCCGGTCCAGATCCACGTCCATCACGGCATCACCGGGCAGGACGACCACGACATCGGCCAGCAGGGTGCCGACATCGCCGCGGTGCGCGGTGCGAACGTTCAGCCCCCAGGGGCCACCATCGCCGCAATAGCCGGCGATGCTGGCGGAACCGGTCAATACCAGGACATCGCGCAGGGTGGACTGCGCGACCATGCGCAACTGCCGGCCCAGCAACGGCACGCCGGCCACATCGACCAGGGCGCGCGCCTCATCCTCACCCGCAAGAATAACCACCTGGGCCAAGCACCGCTCCCTAACGTCGCCATCGCCGCCAATCGCCGGCAGGCGGCCACCATAAGAGGGCGGGCCCCGGCGGCGCAATCCCACGCCTGCTCGAAACGTGGCGCCGGTCAGAACTTGCGCTGGGCGATCAGGCCGCCGTCCATGTGCCGCTGGCGCAGGTACTGGGCCAGGATGTGCATCAGCGACTGGTGCACATCCTCCACCACGCCATAATTGTGGGCATCGACGTGCAGGCTGACATCGGCGGCCGGCGCGGCGGCCCCGCCGGTGAAGCCGGTCATGGCGATGGTGGCCATGCCCAGGCCCCGGGCCGCCTCAAGGGCGCGCACGATGTTGGGCGAAACACCGGAGGAGGAGATGGCAACCAGCGCGTCGCCCGGCCGGCCCAGCGATTCCAGCTGATAGGCGAAGACGTCCTGATAAGCGATGTCGTTGGCGATGGCGGTCAGGATCTCGACATTGGCCGACAGGCTGTGCACCCGGGGACGCAAGCCCGTATCGGTGCGCACGCCCTTCAGGCAGTCACAGGCCAGATGGTTGACGATGGCGGCCGAGCCGCCGTTGCCGCAGGCGTACAGGATGCCGTCACCGGCGATGGTCCGGGCCAGCAGGTCGGCGGCGGCGTGCAGTGCTGCCCGGTCCACGCTGGCGGCAGCCTGCGCCAATTGTTCGAAATAATCGTCGCCGTAGGCGCCGCAATCGTCATAACGCGCGTTCGGAAATTTCAGCATCGGCCCCGCCGCCGCAACTCCATCCTACGGTGAAAATAACACCGAAGGGTGGCCGGGCGGTACGGGGATGTGGGGAACCGGACGGGCGGCTCGGCACTTCTGCTGGGGATCGGGCGCCCTTAGGCCGGCGACCCACCTTCCCAGCGAGGAGCAGCCATCATGAGGATCCCCAGCGCCAAGGCGACCACCACCGCCGCCCTATGCCTGATGCTTTTCACCCCGGCCCTGGCATCGGCCCAGGAAAGCGTGGGCGACAAGGCGAAATCGGTGGGTGAGAAGACCGGCGCCAATTCCGTGCTGGGCGTCACCCCGCGGACGGAGGACTTCGTCAAGGAGGCCGCCATCGGCGACATGTTCGAGATCGAGTCCAGCCAGCTGGCCCAGCAGCAGGGCGACCCATCCACCAAGGACTTCGCCACCCGGATGATCGACGCCCACACCAAGACCTCGGCCGAACTGAAGGCCATCGTCACCGGCGGCACGGTGCAGGCCACCATCCCCACGGCCCTGGACAGCGCCCACCAGAAGAAACTGGACAAGCTGAAGGGCCTGACCGGCACCGACTTCCTGAAGCAATACCATGAGGACCAGGTGAGCGCGCACAAGGACGCCGACAGCGCCTTCCAGCGCTATGCCAAGGGCGGGGAGAACGCGGCCCTGAAGGACTGGGCCGCCAAGACCGAACCGGCCATCGCCCACCACCTGGACATGGCCAAGGCGCTGGACAAGTAAGGGCACCGGACAGGGCGGCCTCCGCAGAGGCCGCCCACCGTCAGGTCGCCAGCATCGCCTTGACGTATTCCGGTCGCAGCGGAATCCGGCGCGCGGGCTTGCCCGTGGCATCGAAGAAGGCGCCGGCGATGGCGGGGGCGGCCAAGGCGTTGGCGCTTTCCGAGCCCTGGCCGTAGACGCCGACATCCGGTTTCGGGGCCAGGACCACCTTCACGTCCGGAATTTCCGCCATCGTCAGGATGGGATAGCCGGTCCAATCCTCGGACGTGACACCACCCTGATCGAACGCGACCTCCTCATGCAGGGCCTGGCTGACGCCCATCAGGCTGCCCGCCTGGACCTGCCGCCGCAGCTGCAGCGGGTTCACCACGATGCCCGGATCGACGACGATGGTCAGCCGTTCCACCCGCACCTCCCCCGTGGCGGGGTTGACCGCGACATGGGCGGCGCAGGCCCAGTATCCGTTATCGCGCAGCATGATGGAAACACCCTGCCCCCGCACCACGCCGTCACCCGTGGCGCGGGCGTGGGGTGCCGGCGATGGCCGGGTGGTCCACCCGCTCTCTTCCCGCAGGCGGGCCAGGATGGCCTTGAAACGCCCGTCATCCGTATGGTCGATACGGAACTGCAAGGCGTCGATGCCCGCCAGGGCGGCCGCTTCCGTGATCGCGACCTCACGCGGGAAGTTCTGCTGGAACTGGATGGGGGTGCGCATGCTGTGGTCGCGCAGACCCACGCCGATGGGCGATTCGCGCTGGCCGATCTGATAGGTGCCGTGGCCGATCTCGGCCACATTCGGCACCGCACCATACACCCAGCGGTCAGCGATGTTCATCACCGCGCCGTGGACGGGGGATTTGTTGTCCGGCCCCGGCGGATCGATGGTGGGCAGGCCGGCCAGGATGGCGCCGATGGGGCGGTCGTCCTGCATGGGCGGGCCCTTGTGGTCAGCCTGGTAGGACACGATGCGGCCCTTGCCGTCCAGGCCGATGGTGATGTCGGCCTGCGAGGTCGAGGACTGGGTGGACCATTGCATGTCGTCGGCCCGCATCCATTGCACGCGCACCGGCCGACCCAGTTCCCGCGACAGCAGCACCGCCTCGTCCTCCGACCCGGCATTGCCACCGTTCGACCGGCCGAAATGCCCAGGGCCCGGATATGTGCGGATCACCACCGCATCCTCCGCCCGGCCCAGCATCTTGGCGATCAGGTGACGCAGGTATTGCGGGTTCTGGGTGTGGGTGTGGAGGGTCACCGAACCGTCGGGCCGCACATCGGCCAGCGAGACCGTGGGGCCGATGGGGGCGTGCTTCAGATAGGGCATGAAATAGGCGGCGGCATGGGTCTTCGCGGCGGCGACCACCACGTCGCCCTTGTTGGCGCCACCCTTGCCCGCCGGCACCTCGTCCCACTTCACCGACTGGCGGAGATGGTCGCGCAGCCCCTCATGGCCGGGCAGCCCCTTCCATTCCGTCCATTTGGTATCGGCGGCGACCTGCTGGGCGGCCTGCACCGCCTCCCACTCGTTTTCGGAAACCACCGCCACCAGGTTGCCGATCACCACCACACGCGCGCCGGGGAACTGCGCCTTGTCCACCTTGCCGGCGGCCACCAGCTTGGAACCCAACGTGGCGGGGTGCACGGCGCGGGCGTGCAGCATGCCCGGCAGCTTGACGTCGCCCACCCAGACCGTCTCGCCCGACACCTTGGGACGGACGATGGTGTTCTTATAGGGCTTGCCGACGATGGTGTAGTCGGCGGTGGGCTTCAGCGGTGGCGTGCCCAGCACCTGAAGCCCGCCGAAGCCCGTCAGCTCACCCCCCACGGGGATGGTCAGGCGCAGATCCTGCCCGGCCACCAGCTGGCCGTAGGTGGCGGATTTGCCGCCGCCGGCGACCACGCCGTTCGCCACCGTCACCTGGTCGCGCGGCACGCCGAAGCGCTGGGCCGCCAGTTCAAGGGCGGCCTCACGCGTGTAGGCGGCGGCCTTGCGCAGGTTCATCACATTGGTGCGCAGCAGGCCGAAGGTGCCGCCGCCATCGGGCGTGCGGTCCGTATCGCCGGACACCACGGTGGTGATCGCCTCGAACGGGACGCCCAATTCCTCCGCCACGATCTGGCGATAGGCGGTGAAGATGGAGCTTTGCCCGAAATCGCACTTGCCGGTGCGGATCAGCAGCGTGTCGTCGGCATGGATCTCGATCCACGAGGCCGGCCGCGTCGCGTCCAGGGAGGTGGCGGGGGCGCCGGGTGCCGCACCGGGCTTCATGGCGACGGCGACGACCAGGGCGCCGCCCGCCGCCAGGAAACCGCGCCGGCTGAGCGCAGCACCATGGATGGAACGGTCCTGGGTGGATTGCCAGTGGTTCATCCCACGTCCCCCCCGGCCATGATCTGGGCCGCGCGGTGCACCCCCTCCAGGATGGCGGCGTAGCTGGCGCAGCGGCACAGGTGGGGCGACGGGCCGGAATTGGTCAGCGCCTCCTTGATGTCGGCGTCGCTGGGCCTGGGATTGTGCTCCAGCAATTCGGTGACCTTGATCATCATGCCGAACTGGCAGATGCCGCATTGGGGCACCTGCTCATCCACCCAGGCCTCCTGCACCGGATGCAGGGTCTTGGCCGCCGCCTCGGGCGTCAGCTTGCGCTGTTTGGCCCAGCGGGCGGCCAGGCCATCCACCGTCGTGACCTCCTTGCCCACCGCCATGTCCACCGGTGTTATGCAGGCGCGCACCTCTTCCCCGTCCAGCAGGATGGAGCAGGCGCCGCATTGCGCCAGTCCGCAGCCGAACTTGGGCGTCATCACGTTCAGTTCATTGCGCAGGACGTACAGCAGCGGCGTATCGGCCGACGATTGGACGTCCCGCCTTTCGCCATTGACGACGATCGTGACCATGCCTGTTCCCCCAATCGGTCAGGGCGCCCGTCACCGGGGCCAAAGACCAGAGATAAAGAGCGGGGCGGCCCGCCATTAGGGGGGTGGAACAGGATAAGCCTATGAACGGCTTTCATGAATGCGGCGGCGTGCTGGGCCAGGCCCCTCAGCCCGCCGTCATGCAGCCGACCAGCAGCGTGGCGGTGGCGGGGTTGCAGGCGAAGGGCAGGTCGCACAGGGTGGCCAGGCGGATCAGGGCCTTCACGTCCACGTCATGCGGCAGGGTGCCCAGCGGATCGACGAAGAAGATCAGCATGTCCAGGCCGCCCTCCACGATCAGGGCGCCGATCTGCTGGTCGCCGCCCAGCGGCCCGCTGCGGAAGCGGGTCATGTCCAGGCCGTCCATCGCCTCTTCCAGGCGGGCGCCGGTGGACGAGGTCGCGTAGAGCTTGCCCGCCCGCAGGAAGCCGGCATGGGCCAGCGCCCAATCCACCATCGCCTGTTTCTTGCCGTCATGGGCGATCAGCCCGATGGCGCGGCGGCCGTCCTCACGCATTCTTAAGCTCCAGTTTTTTTTGTGCCCTCAGGCGCCGGGCGCCGACATCCGCCGGCTTGGCTAATCCTCGATTCCCAGTCCGCTTGACGCTGCCCGGAAATCTCCGGCGGCCCCAGTCGGGGCCTACGGCATGAGCGGGCTCATGCCGCCGCGACCCATATTCCGGCAATCAAATCAGCGCCGGCTCGGCCACGGCGGGCTTGGGCTCCGCCTCATCGCCGCGGGTCAGCAGATCCAGCGCCTCCTGGATCAGGGAGCGCATGGCCGTCTCGGCGCGGGCCGGGTCGCCGGCCAGGATGGCGTCGGCCACGGCGGCGTGGTCGGCCACGCTGGCCAGGCGCACGCCCTTGCGCTGGTTGGTGCGCCGGATGCTGAAACGCAGGGCGGTGTCGATCAGTTCCCGCAGCTGAAGGTAGAAGCGGTTGCCGCTGGCCTTCAGGATGGCAACGTGGAAGTTGATGTCGGTGGTCAGGGGATCATCCTCCCCCTGCTCGGCCGCATACATGCGGTCGATGGCGACCTTGATGGCGGCCTTTTCCTCCGGCGTCGCCCGGGCGGCGGCCAGCTGCGCCGCCAGGGGTTCCACCGCCAGCCGGATCTCGGTGAATTCCGCCAGCAGGGGCAGGGAGAATTTGCGCTCCAGGATCCAGCGCAAGACGTCGGGGTCCAGCAGGCTCCAGCTTTCCTCCGGCTCCACCCAGGTGCCCTGGCGGGGCCGGGCGCGCAGGAGGCCCTTGGCGGTCAGCATCTTCACCGCCTCGCGCAGGACGCTGCGGCTGGCGCCGTAGTGTTTGCAAAGCTCGGCCTCGATGGGGAAGGGCTTTTCGGCGCTGTAGGTCCCGGTGACGATCGCCGCCCCGAGATCCTGGACGATGCTGAACGTCAGGTTCTGGCCCCGAAACTTGGCAATCATACCGCCTCCCCAACGCGTTTCCGGAACCAGCTTATAGCCCCGCCGTGGATAATTTAAACTCATTGTCCACCAGGCCGCGCACGCCCGCGATACCGGTATCATAAACGAAAAGGTTGCCCGACTGTGGATCGGTTGCAATTTCGTCGTCGCTCATGCCTTCACGCGCCGTGGTGACGAACAGCAGGCCCAGATCCGGCCCGCCGAAGGCGACACAGGTGACCCGCGGCGTGGGGATGGGCAGCACGCCCGCCACGCCGCCGTCGGGGCTGTACCGCACCACTTGGGATGCACCCCACTGCGCGCTCCACAGATGGCCGTGGGCGTCGATGTTGGCGCCGTCGGGATAGGCCCCCTCCGCCGTCGTCACGAACACGCGTTCATTGCCGGGAGCACCCGTGGCGGGATCGACGTCGAACACCCGGATCTGCCGGGTGGGGCCGTCGGTGTAGTACATGGACGTCCCGTCCGGGCTCCAGCACAGGCTGTTGGAGATCAGGGCGCCGTGCACCAGGGGCGTGGCCTGGTCGCGCCCATCCAGGCGGTAGAGCGCGCCGGCCAGGCTTCGGGACTCACGCGCCGCCTCATCCTCCACCATGCTGCCGGCCCAGAAGCGGCCCTGGCGGTCGACGCGGCCGTCGTTGAAGCGGACGCCCGCCGCCAGGTCCGGCCGCACCAGCCAATCGACATGGCCGGTGCGGGGGGTGAACAGGGCGAAGCCGGATTCGAACGCCACCACCAGGCGCTGGGGATCGCCCTCGACCAGGCCGAAGGAACAGACGCGTTCGGGGGCATCGAACGTCTCGATGGTCCGGCTGGCCCAGTCCAGGCGGTGCAGCCGCCGTTCGTGGATGTCGGACCACCACAGCGACTGGTCGCGCTGGTCCCAGGTCACCCCTTCGCCCAGGGTGTTGCCCATGGGGAAGGTGGCGATCAGCGGCGCGTCTATCCTCAGGCTCATGGGTTCACCACCAGGTTATGTAGAGGGCGGAAACGATCACCAGCACCACCAGCGCACCCAGGTTGAAGCTGGTGCTGGTGGAATAGTCGATGCCCTTCAGTTTGACCTTGATCTGGCCGGGCTGCAGGGCGGGTGCCACCAGCGACACCACCACCGCCGCGGCCAGGCAGGCCAGGAAGGTGACGCCGACGCGGTCGATGAAGGGCAGTTCGGGCAGCCAGATCTTCAGGATCAGCGACAGCACGGCGGACCCGACGGCCGCCGTCAGGGCGCCCGCCGCGTTGGCGCGCGGCCAGAACATGCCCAGCAGGAAGATCACGCAGATGCCCGGCGTGAAGAAGCCGGTGAATTCCTGGATGTACTGGAAGGCCTGGTCGAAGTTGCCCAGGAGCGGCTTGGCCACCACGATGCCGATGATCACGGCCAGCACGCTGACGATGCGGCCGACGGCCACCAGGTGATGCTGGGTCGCGTTCTTCTTGGCGTGGGCGTAGAGGTCCAGGGTGAAGATGGTGGCCACGCTGTTGATCTTGGACGCCAGCGAGGCGACGATGGCCGCCACCAGGGCGGCGAACACCAGGCCCTTCAGCCCGGCGGGCAGCATCTTCATCACTTCCGGGTAGGCCTGGTCCGGCGTGGCCAGGTCGGGCACCAGCAGCAGGGCCGCCAGGCCCGGCAGCACGATGATGACCGGCATCAGCAGCTTCAGGAAGGCGGCGAACACCACGCCCTTCTGCGCCTCGCGGATCGACTTGGCGGCCAACGCGCGCTGGATGATATACTGGTTGAAGCCCCAGTAGGACACGTTCATGACCCACAGGCCGCCCACCAGGACGGAGATGCCGGGCAGGTCCTTATAGTTCGGGTTGTCCTTGGTCAGGATCAGCTGGAACTTGTCCGGCACCGCCTGGGTCAGCTGGTGGAAACCCGCCAGCACGCCCTGGCCGCCAGAGATCTGGTTCAGCGCCAGGTAACCGATGATCAGGCCGCCCAGCACCAGCAGGGTGACCTGCACGATGTCGGTCAGCGCCACCGCCTTCAGGCCGCCGAACAGCGAATAGGCGCAGGAGAAGACGCCCAGCACCACCAGCGCCGTCATCTGGTCCACGCCCGCCACCGCGTGCACGGCGATGGACCCCAGCCACAGGATGGAGGCCAGGTTGACGAAAACGTAAACGCCCAGCCAGAACACCGCCAGCGTCAGGCGCACGCTGGGGCCGTACCGCTGCTCCAGGAACTGGGGCATGGTGTAGATCTGGTTTTCCAGGAAGATGGGCAGAAAGAACTTGCCCACCAGGATCAGGGTCAGCGCCGCCATCCATTCGTAGCAGGCGATGGCCAGGCCGACCTTGTAGCCGGAACCGGCCATGCCGATGATCTGTTCGGCGGAGATGTTGGCGGCGATGAGCGAGGCGCCGATGGCCCACCAGGGCAGCGAACGGCCGGCCAGGAAATAGTCCTTGGCGTTCTTCTCATGCCCGGCCTTTTCCCGCGACACCCACTGGGCCAGCAGGAAGATGAACACGGCGTAGACGCCCAGCACCGCGATGTCGATCGTCGCCAAACCCATCGGCGCACCCCCCTCTATGATCTATTCTTTTAAGGACCGGCGTTCTTGTCCGCCGGCGCCCGATCACTAGGGCGCCGGCGGACAAAATCCGGGTCAGGCCAACTTCAAAACCGTGCGCACAGCCGCCACCAGGGCCACCGCGCGTTCCCCGATCAACCCCACATCCATGCCCGGTCGGTACAGGTCGCCGCCGGAGCCGAAGCCGGTGACGCCCGCATCCACCCAATCCTGCAAATTGGCCGGCGTGACGCCACCCACCGCATAGACCCCCACGTCCGGCGGCAGCACGGCCTTCAGCGCCTTCACATGGCCGGGCGCGTGGCTGGAGGCCGGGAACAGCTTCAGGTACCTTGACCCGGCGCCGATGGCGGCGAAGGCCTCCGTCGCGGTGGAGAAGCCCGGCATGGAGACCATGCCCAGGCTGACCGTGCGGGCGATGACGGCGGTATCGACATTGGGCGACACCACCAGCTGGCCGCCCACGCCATGCACCTGGCCCACCTGGTCCGGGGTCAGCACCGTGCCGGCGCCCACCAGGCAATCGTCACCGAAATGCTTCACCAGCCGTTCGATGCTGCGCAGCGGCTCCGGCGAGTTCAGCGGCACCTCGATGGCGCGGATGCCGGCGGCGTGCAGGGCGGTGCCGACGGCGACGGCCTCCTCCGGCTTCACGCCGCGCAGGATGGCCACCACGGGCAGCTGCTTCAACCAGGCTTCAGTCATGACGTCTTCCTTCAGAGGCGACGGAAATAGGCCAGCAGGCCGGCCGTCGATTGCTGGGCACCGTCCAGCGCCAGCGACGCGATGCCGTGGCTGGCCAATGCCAGGGTATATAGGGTGTTCAGGGCCGGCGCGCCCACCAGCACGACCCGCGTGGGTGCGGGCCGGCCCAGGGCGCGATGCCGGGCCAGGGTGGCGGCCACGTCGCCGCCGATGACCAGGCCGGACAGGAAGCCCAGGGCGTCCGTCGCCGACAGCACGCCCGCCATCTGCCGGGCGCGGGTTTCGAACAGCAGGTGCAGGACATCGGCGCCGGCCTCGGCCACCCGGGCCAGGCCCTGGCGGAAACCGGCGTCGGGCGTGCCGTCCCAGGGTGCGGCCCCGCGCGCCAGGGTGCTGTGCCGGGACAGCAGCGCGTAGATTTCGCCCGACATGGCGGTGGTGAAACCGGTGATGCGGCCGTCGGCCAGGTCCACCCACTTGGAATGGGTGCCGGGCAGGCACAGCAGATGATCGCCCGTCGCCAATACCGGGTGGGTGATCAGGGCGCCCAGGACCTGGGTTTCCTCCCCCCGCATGACATCGGGGGCGCCCTGCAGGTTCAAGCCCTTCACCCCCGGGGCGATGTAGACCTTGCGGCCGTCCAGGTCGATGGGATGCAGGTGGTCCGCGATCTCGGCAGCACCGGCGGGTGCGGCCGCGTAGGGCACCTCAACCCAGCCCAGGGTGGATCCCACCATGCCGCAGAGCAGCAGGGGCAGTTTGCCGTGGGCGACATCCCAATCGGCCAGCAGGCCGCGCACCGTGTCGGGGAAACCGCCGGCCGGCACGGCCGCGGCACCGGGACCGGTGCGCGTGTCCAGCACGGCGCCGTCGGCATCGACCAGCGACAGGCGCAAATTGCTGGTGCCCCAGTCACCGGCGATGAAAACAGGCGTGCTCATTCCACTGCGACTCCCGGGCGATACGCGCCATGCGGCATGCCGGGATACCCCCGGGGCCAAAGCCGCGCAAGGTGGGTGATGGCCGGACAGCGCTCGACCGGGCCCATTGAGGCCCCGCACCCGCCGTTTCCCACCCCGAATTCCTTGATGCCCCGGGCCACGACCCGAGGTTTGGGTATGATTTATCGGACAATATAGGGGTGGTAAAGCGGAATTGCGGCCGGCGCCGCCCCAGGTGGCCGGCCTGGGCGCCAGTGCGACGTCGCAACGCTATGCGCTGGCCTCGGTGGATGAGGCGCGGGCCTATCTGGAACACACCATCCTGGGCGGCCGGCTGCGGCAAATGACGGCGCTGGTCAATGAACTGCCGGGCCGGGATCCGGTGGCGGTCTTCGGGCCGGTGGACGCCCTGAAATTCCGCTCCTGCATGACGCTGTTCCACCTGGCGGCCGGCAATTGCGACAGCCTGTTCCAGGACGCGCTGGACAAGTACTTCGGTGGCACGCCGGATGCGGCGACATTGCGGCTGACCTGCGCGACTGAAGAAATGCATTCATAAGTGGTATAGATGTGGATGGGTGCCTGCCCTTCGGGTAGTTTCCCCAACGGGGAAACGCAAAAGGGGGCGGGCTTATGTCATCCATCAACGCATTCCGGAAATTGCCGGCCGCCATGGTGGCGGCCGGATTGTTGGCGGCGGTTGGCGCGGCGCGCGCCCAGACCTTGGAACTGGCCATGCCGCCGGCCATCCCGCAGTTGGATGGCATATCCTTCCTTGTCCTGGCGCCGGAGGTCTACACCGTGCCCAACGGCGCGGGGGCAAGCCTGACGGTGCAGGCCAACGCGTTCGTCAGCTTCGGCGGCCAAGGCGCCCAATCATCGGGTGCCCAAGGCCGGGGGACGCTGGCCAAGAAGCGCGTGGACGCGGCGAAGGCGGCCGGGCTCAAAGGTGAGACGCGGGCGTCCACGCCCGTGCCGACCACGTCGGAACTGCTGGTCGGGCCGACCATCCGGGTCCATCCCGGCGACACCCTGAACGTCCTCATGGCCAATCTGCTGACATTCAGCGTGGACCAGGGCGATGGCTTCATGTCCAGCGACGTGCCGCACGGGCTGGACGTGGTGAACCTGCACACCCACGGCCTGCACGTCAGCCCCCAGGGCAATTCCGATAACGTGCTGCTGAGCCTCTACCCGGTGGGGACGGACCAGGCGACCATCGATTCCTGTGCCAGGCACATGGGTGACAAGGACCTGTGCCAGCGGGTCGCCTTCGACTATTCCATCAAGATCCCGGCCCAGCACCCGGCCGGCACCTATTGGTACCACACGCACAAGCACGGCTCGGTCGCCTACCAGCTGTCCAATGGCGAGGCCGGCGCCCTGATCGTCCAGGATCCGGTGAACGGCATCGACAGTCTGCCCGCCGTCCAGGGTGCTGCGGAAAAGGTGATGGTGATCCAGGCCATCCAGGCCGGTACGCTCCAGGGCGCATCGGCCTCCGCGTCATTGAAAATCACCTGCTCCGGTGTCTACGGCACCAATGGCAGCACCTGCGTCTATCCCCACGGGTCGAAGACGCCGGTCGCCGTCAACAACGTGAACGGCCAGTTGTCCGTGAACGGCCAGTTGTCGCCCACCGTCACGATGCGGACGGGTGAGGTGCAGCTGTGGCGGGTGGTCAACGCCACGGTTGGCAGCGTCGTGCCCATGTGCCTGGTGCCGGCGACGGGGGCCGGCGCCACCGTCCCCACCCCCTACGTTCTGACGGCGGACGGCGTGCCCATCCACCGTCCCGTCCCGACCGGCGGCCCCGACCTGCCCATCGCGCTGACGGCGCCGGCCCCGAACCCCGACGGCAACGGCGTGATCAACAATGAACTGCTGCTGTTGGCCCCGGGTCAGCGACTGGATCTGATGATGCAGGCGCCCGCGGCCGCCGGCACCTATCAGCTGATTCAGCCGGCGGGCGCCGCGGGTCTGGCCATGGCGCCGCCCACCAACCCGGGCAATTATCAGTTGGTCTCGACCTCCGGCACCGTCCCGGCGGCCGACACCTTCAACCCGCCGGTGCTGCAGCCCACCATGGCCAGCCTGTGCCAGCCGGGGCAGGGCGGCACGGTGATCCTCACGGTCAATGTCGTCGCCGGCGGCGGCTATTCCACCGCCCTGCCCACGCAAACCCAGCTGAACGCGCTGTACACGCCTGCCAATCTCAAGGGCACGGCGGGCGAGCCGACCTCCCCCACCCAGGGGGTTGTGTTCGGCTTCACCAGCGGCACCTACGCCAGCAGCACGGGCGGCGCTTCGGTCGTCAACGGCCGGCCCTTCACGCCGGAACGGCCGCAACGCATCCTGGCCCTGAACCAAACGAACCTGTGGGGGGTGCAGAGTGCCGCCGACACCCACATGTTCCACATCCACACCAACTCTTTCCAGGTGTTCCGGCGCGGCATCGTGGACTACGCCTATCCCATCTGGCGCGACACGGTGCTGATCAACTGCGCACCGGCCATGGGCGGCGGCAACTGCGCCTTCCCGCAGGGCCTGACCAACGCCAGCCAGTCGGTCAACAACTATGGTGAAGTGGTGCAGTTCCTAAGCCAGGCGCTGGACTACACCGGCCAGATGGTCATGCACTGCCACAACACCAATCATGAGGATACGGGCATGATGGAACTGGTGGAAATGGTGGCGGCCGACCAGGCCACGCCCTCGCGCCATGTACACATGGATGAACCGGTGGGTGGCCCGGCGCCGGCTGGCGTCCGAGGTGCCGGACATCCCGACCACACGCCGCACTGACGGGAAAGAGGCGCGGCCGCCGGCGGTTGCCGGCGGCCCATCCTTACTTCATCTCCCACACATCGTCGTCCCGGTTGGTGTCGGGCAGGGCGTGGGTGGGGTCGATGGTGACGCGGCGGATGGCGGGGCCGCCGTCAAGGCGGATGGTGGCCTCCGCCGTGCCCCGCCAGGTCTCCACAGGAATGCGTACGGTGCGCTGGCTGCCGTCGGCGTATTCGACCAGCAGGGTGGCGGGCATGACCAGGCGGTCCAATGAGGCCAGGGTGACCACAGCACCCTTGTCGGGGCCGCCGTCGGCGTAGGCGACCTTGCGCACGGCCAGATCCACCGCCCAGTTGTTGAAGTACCAGCCGCGCCAGAACCAGGTCAGGTCCTCGCCCGCCCCATCCTCCATGGCGCGGAAGAAGTCGGACGGCGACGGGTGCTTGAACGCCCAGGCGCGGATATAGCGGCGGAAGGCGGCGTCGAACCGCTCATGCCCCAGGATCTGCTCGCGCAGCAGCACCAGGCCCAAGGCCGATTTGAAATAGGTGACGGGGTGGCGGTACTTCTCCGTCATGCCGTCGGGGGCGGCGACGACGTTGGGTGCGGCGACGTCGGTCAGCAGCGGCAGGATCTCGTCCACCGGGTTGCCGCCGCCGGGGGCGTATTCGCCGTCGCGCTTGGGCGCGAACTCACCATGGTTGAAGGCGTCCTGGGCGTAGACGTCGATGAAGGTGTTGAAGCCCTCGTCCATCCAGGCGTCGCGCCGCTCGTTGGATCCCACGATCATGGGGAACCACGTGTGGCCGATCTCATGCGTGGTGATCCAGTACAGCAGCTTGCCCTTGTCCTCATAGCCGTCGAACACCATGCCCGGATATTCCATCCCGGCGCCATGGCCGCCCAGATTGACGGCCGCCGGCCAGGGATATGGGAACCACTGGCTGGAGAAATGCTCGATGGAGGCCTTCAGATATTCCGTCGACCGGTTCCAGCGGTCGGGGCCCACGCCCTCCACCGGGTAGACCGACATGGCCAGCGCGTGCTTGCCCTCCGGCAAATTGATGCGGGCGGCGTCCCAGACGAAGGCGTTGGAGGCCGCGAACACCACGTCGCGCGTGTTCTTCATGCGGAAGTGCCAGGTCAGCTCGCCATCCTGGCGCGGCCGGCTTTTGGGATCCGTCACTTCTTCCGGGGTGCGGATCAGCACGGTGCTGTCGCTGCCCCGCGCCTGGTCCAGGCGGGTGGCCTGGGTGGGCGTCAGCACCTCCTTCGGGTTCACCAACTCACCCGACCCCGCCACCAGCATGGTGGACGGCACGGTGACCGTGTAGTCGAAGTCGCCGTATTCCAGATAAAACTCCGACCCCAGATAGGGCAGGGTGTCCCAGCCGCGCAAATCGTCATAGACGGCCATGCGCGGGTACCACTGCGCGATCTCATAGATCTCGCCATTCTTGGTGGGGGTGTGGGCGGTGCGCCCGCCCCAGGTGCCGGGGATGGTGTAGCTGTAGTCGATATGCAGGGCGATCTTGCCGCCCTTGGCCGCGACCAAGCGGGGCAGGTCTACCCACATGCGCGTGTCGTCGACATGGAAGGGCACGGCCGCCACCTTGCCGTCGCCCGTGTCGATGGCGACCGCCGTGATGACGAAGCCGTCGGTGACGCCCCGGCGGGGCCGGCCGCCGCTGGCCACGGCCGCGCGGGCGTCGGCGCGATAGATGTTCTGGTCCAGTTGCAGCCACAGCCGGTCCAGCGCGTCGGGGCTGTTGTTGGTGTAGTGGATGACCTCGCTGCCGTTCAGCGCCGGCGCGTCGGCGTGCGACAGGTCCAGCCGGGCGTGCAGGTCATAGTCGGCACGGTTCTGCCAATACGCCGGCCCGGGCACGCCGCTGCCCGACCGGTACTGGTTCACCGCCTGCGGCAGGGTCAGGGCGGCGAAGGCCTCGAACGGGCGGTAGGCGGTGGCCAGGGGCGGCTCCGGGTCCGCCGGCTTTTCCAGCCGCTGAGTCGCCTGCTGGGCCGCCGTCGGGGTTGGGGCCAGGGTTGGAACCAGGGAACCAAGGGCGAACATGACAAGGGTGGTACGGCGAAGCCAGGGCGACGTCATCAAGGGATGGCAACCTTCGGACGGAAGAGGGGCGCGGAAAAGGGATAGGCCCCATGCGACCGGGTCGCATCTCGGAATGGGACCGCTACCATCGCAACACCATTCCGTTGGTGTCACAATCCGCATCATGGGTCATTCCGCGCCCCGGCGAAACCCCCTGAAAACGGTTTCACGCGGCACCCAAGGGTTTGTAAGATTTCGTGGATTCCGGTTTCCGGCCTCGGGTTGGGCGGGAACCGTCACAAAACGGCCCCCAATACGTGGGGCGACTTGTCGCACGGCTGGCTCCAGCCCAATAAACCCGAACGCGGGCCCGGCAGCGGTGGGGCATATCCCTCAGGATATATAAAGTGTAATGGCGAAATCGCCCTTATTCACACTACGTTCAAACCAATAAATCCCGCAAAAAACCGATCTTGGGACACCGCCTCGACTCTGGCGGCGTTGGGATTTGTTTTCCCGGGGTGATCTGCCTTGAGGGTTCCATCCATGCATGGGCGGGCTCAGGCGAAATGGAGAGTGCCTTATGTTCCGTTCAATGCTGGCGCGCTTTAGTCAGGAAATGAAGGCGAAGCTGGCCGCCTTGGACAAGTCGCAGGCGGTCATCGAATTCGCGCTGGACGGCACCATCCTGACCGCCAATTCCAATTTCCTGAAGACGATGGGCTACACCCTGGCCGAAGTCCAGGGCCGCCCCCACAGCATGTTCGTCGAACCCGGCTACAAGGACAGCGCGGACTACCGCCAGTTCTGGGATAAGCTGCGCCGCGGCCAGTTCCAGCTGGCGCAGTTCAAGCGCCTGGCCAAGGGCGGCCGCGAGGTGTGGATCGAGGCGTCGTACAACCCCATCTTCGATGGCGACGGCAAGCCGTTCAAGGTGGTGAAGTACGCGACTGACGTGACGGCGCAGCAGCTGGAATACGCCGATCTCAAGGGCCAGATGGCCGCCATCCGCAAGTCGCAGGCGGTGATCGAGTTCGACATGGACGGCACGGTCCTGCGCGCCAACGAGAACTTCCTGAAGGCCATGGGCTATACGCTGGCGGAGATCGAGGGCAAGAACCACAGCATGTTTGTGGAGACGGCCTACAAGAATAGCCCCGATTACCGCCAGTTCTGGGACAAGCTGCGCCAGGGGGAATTCCAGGCCGCACAGTTCAAGCGCCTGGGCAAGGGTGGCCGCGAAGTGTGGATCGAGGCGTCGTACAACCCCATCCTCGATATGAACGGCCGGCCGTTCAAGGTGGTGAAGTACGCCACCGACATTTCCCGCCAGGTCCAGATGCTGACCGACCTGAAGAACCTGATCGACACCAATTTCGGTGAGATCGACGACGCTATGGACCGCTCCACCCGCCAGTCGGGCGACGCGGCCCAGGCCGCCGGCGAAACCTCGGGTGCCGTGCAGATGATGGCCACCAGCGCCGAACAGCTGGCCCTGTCCATCCGCGAAATCTCCGAAAGCATGACCAAGTCGCGCATGGCCGCCGACGGGGCGGCCGATCTGGCGACGCAGGCGGATGCCTCCACCCAGCGCCTGGCCGAAGTGGCGAAGTCGATGGAAGGCGTGGTCGACGTCATCCAGGCCATCGCCGGGCAGATCAACCTGCTGGCCCTGAACGCCACCATCGAGGCCGCCCGCGCCGGTGAGGCCGGCCGCGGCTTCGCCGTGGTGGCGACGGAGGTCAAGAACCTGGCCAGCCAGGCCGCCGCCGCCACCCAGCGCATCTCCAATGAGATCGAGGGCATGCAGGCGGTGTCCGACGATGTGGTCGGCGCCCTGGGCGCCATCCGCCAGTCCATCGGCACGGTGCAGGAATACGTGACCACCACCGCCGGCGCGGTGGAGGAGCAGAGCGCCGTCACCCGCGACATGTCGCTCAGCATGCAGCGCACCGCCGCCGCCGTGGAAACCGTCACCCAGAACCTGGACGACATCGGTGTCGCCATCGGCGACGTCGGTGCCGCCGTGACCAAGACCAAGGAAGCCGCCCGCGTCCTGGTGCGCTGATCTTCAAACGCCGGACGGGGAGGCGTGGGGGGCGCCCCCCACGCCTCCCCGTTCCTTTTACAGGGCGTTCAGCTTGGCCAGTTCGGCGGCCAGGTCCGTCGGGCTCAGCGGCACGTAACCCTCCTCGCCGGCGCTTTCCGTCGCCAATGCCGCCTGGCCCGCGCTGGACAGCGCCAGGGCCACGTATTCTTTCGCGACAGGGTCCAGCGGCTGGCCCGGCGCATGGTTGACGTACAGCACGACGGGTGCCGACAGGGGATAGTGGCCCTGGCGCACGTCGTCATACGCGGGCGTGGCGTAAGCGCCGCCGGCCTTTTCGGCCACGGGCAGGATGCGCACGTCGCCGGAGACGGCGGCGGCGTTCACCCAGCCCGCCAGGCCGATGCCGTAGGGGTCGGCCGCCACCGCCTTGATGACGGCGGCGTAGCTTTCCAGCGGCTCATAGGTGGCGGTGAAGGGCAGGCCCTTGAAGTGGGCGGCCCGGAAGGCGGTGGCGAAGCCGCCGTTGTCACGCAGGCCGTAGACATGGATGCGCCGCCCGGCCCAGTCGCCGTCCACGCCCAGCTGTGACCACAGATGGACGTCGCCGTCCGGCGCGCCGCTGGCGAACACCTGGGCCAGTTGCGCCACGCTCACCCCCGCCAGCGGGTTGTGGCCGTTGACATAGATGGCGGGCGGCGTCTTGGCGGGCGGGCGGGGCCCGTAACCGGAATAGCCGATGCGGATGGGCGTGGCCTCATAACCATAGACCTGTTTGAAGCCCGCGGCCTCCGCCCGCCATGCCTCCCGCGCCATGGGGGCCAGCAGGGTGACCCCGGCGGTCAGCGCCGGCAGGGCGGTGGATGAGCCTTTCAGCGTCATGGTGAAGCGGGCGCCGGGATGGGCCTGGGCGTAAAGCGCGTTCAGCTTGCCCAGCAGGCTGTCCATGCCGTCGTTGCCGATCAGGGTGATGGCGCCGTCGGGCTGGAGATAGCTGGTGGTGGAGGGGGCGGGCACGGCCTCGGCGGGGGCCGCGACGGCGGTGCCGCCGGTCAGGATCGCCAGCGTGCCGGCGATCAGGGCGGTGTGGAAACGGGACATGGGTGCGAAATCCTCAAAGGACGGCCGCGCGGGCGCGGCGGATGATCAATCCAGCTTGGCCAGCTCGGCCTTGGCCTCGGCGGCGGTCAGGGGGATGTAGCCCTTGGCCTGCGACGCCATGATGGCCTGGCCCTCGGGCGACAGGACCAGGCGCATATAGGCCTTCACCACCGGGTCCAGCGGTTTGCCCGGCTCCCGCCGCAGGTAGAAGTAGAGATAGCGGCCATAGGCGTAGGTGCCGGCCGTGACCTCCTCCGGCGTGCCCAGGGTGTAGGGACCGTTGGGATCGGTCGCCACCGCCACCTGCTTCAGGGCCGGGGTCTCGCGCCCGATGGCGGCCACGGCGATGCCCGCCGGGTCCTGTTCCAACCGCTCCAGGATGGCGTCGGTGTCGCCATAGGCCTCATACCCGGCGGCCAGCGGCCGGCCGGCCAGCTGGTACTTCTGCATATAGGTGCCAAAGCCGGTGTATTCCGGTGTGCCGATGGGGTGGATCAGGCGGGACTTCCAATCCTTGTCCAGGCCCAGCTGGCCCCAGCGGCTGTAGTCCCCGCCCGGGTTGCCTTGGGCGAAGATGCGGGCGATCTGCGCCGTGGTCAGGCGGTCGATGGGGTTGGCGCGGTTGACGTAGACGGCCAGCGAGGTCGCCAGGTGCTGGCTGGTGTCGTTGGAGGTGTGCGCCACGCGGATTTCCAGCGGCGGCGCGCCCACCGTCTTGGCGAAGGAGGCGCTCTCCAGCGGGTCGATCTCCCGCCCCATGGCGCCGAACAGGGTGACGCCGTAGGTCAGCAGCGGGATGGCGCTGGTGGTGCCCTTGGATTCCATCTGGAAACGCGTGCCGGGATGCGCCTTGGCATATAGGGCGTTCACCCGCTCCACGATGAAGCGCACATGCTCCGCCCCGCCGATACGGATGGCGCCGTCGGCGGTGAGGTAATGGGCGTTTTCCGTCCTGGCGGCGGCGATGCCGGCGCCCGACAGGGCGATGCCGGCAAGGGCCAGGGCGGCCAGCGCCCGGCGATAAGGGCGGCGGGGACGGGGCGGGGTAGGGCTGGATTTCATCGACCGATCCTGACGAGCGTTGCACGCATGGGTGCGACGCAGTGACGCATTTGTTAATGCAAATAAGTCGCATTTCGAGTTATAGCCACCGCGCAACGGTTTGAAAAGCCCGGCAGTTCACAAAAAACCGAAGGAAGCCAAATCATGAAAAAAAGCGGTTGGCAGTTTGGAATCATTGGTGTTTCGGCGTTGGCGCTGATGGCGGGCGCCGCGCGCGCGGCCCGATGGCGCGGCGGCCGGCGACGCCGCCGCGGACGCGGTCACGGATGAGGTGGTGGTCACCGGCAGCCAGGGCTATCAGGCCAAGGTCTCATCGGTGGCGACCCGCACCGACGCCCCCATCGTGGAGGTGCCGCAGTCCGTCGTCGTGGTGCCGGAGGCGCTGCTGAACGACCGCCAGCCCACGAGTTTGGATGAGGCGCTGGCCACCGTCAGCGGCGTCAAGCAGGGCAACACCCTGGGCGGCACCCAGGACGCCATCCTGAAGCGCGGCTTCGGCACCAACCGCGACAACTCCATCATGCGCGACGGCATGCAGTCGGTGCAGGCGCGCAACTTCACCCCCACCACGGAATCGGTGGAGGTGCTGAAGGGCCCGGCCTCCATGCTGTACGGGGTGCAGGATCCGGGCGGCATCATCAACGTGGTGACCAAGAAGCCGCAGCTGACGCCGGGCGCCACCCTGTCGGGCTGGGGCACCAGCTTCGGCGGCGGGGGCGGCCAGGTGGATTTGACCGGGCGCCTGGTCGGCACGGACCAGCCCTCATCCACCACCGGCCTGGCCTACCGCCTGATCGCCGATTACCAGAAGTACGATTACTGGCGCAACTTCGGCCAGATCGACCAGGCGGTGATCGCACCGTCCCTGGCGTGGTACGGCGAGAAGACCACCGTCGCCGTGAATTATGAACGCATGAACTATTACATCCCGTTTGATCGCGGCACCCAGATCAACACCGTGACGGGCAAGCCGCTGAACATCCCGCGTGAGGAACGGCTGGACGAGCCGTTCAACATCACCAAGGGCCATTCCAACTCCGCCAGCTTGCGGGTGGAACAGAAGATCAATGACGATTGGCGGGCGCGCTTCAACTACGGCTACAGTTCCAACTACTACAACGACCACCAGGCCCGTGTGATCTCCGTCGACGGCACGACCGGTGTCGCCACCCGGCGCGGTGATGCCACCCGCGACGCCGACCAGCAGGCGCACGTGGTGTCCGCCGACATCCTGGGGCATTTCCAGACCTGGGGGATGAACCACGAACTGCTGACCGGCGTGGACTACATGCACAACGACCGGGTGCTGGGCGACCTGCTGCGCGACACGCAGAACAAGACCTTCAACGTCTACAACCCGGTCTACGGCCAGATGGCCATGCCCAGCACGGTCAGCGCCAAGGACAGCGACCAGACGGACAAGCTGCACACCTACGCCGGCTTCATCCAGGACAGCATCCACCTGGACGACAAGTGGATCCTGATGGCCGGCCTGCGTTACGACCATGTGCATGAGGTGACCGGCAAGGGCCGCCCCTTCAACACCAATGCCCTGGTGGACGACGGCAAGGTGGTGCCCCGGGCGGGCCTGGTCTATATGCTGCGGCCGGAATGGTCGGCCTATGTCAGCTACACCGAATCCTTCCGCCCCAACACCTCCATCGCCTCGCCCATCGGCGCCCTGCCGCCGGAAGAGGGCAAGGCCTGGGAAGTGGGCTCCAAATATGTGGGCCAAGGCTTCACGGCGACCGCCGCCCTGTTCAACATCGACAAGAAGAACGTCCAGACGACGCAGCAGATCAACGGCGAGGATGTCACCCGCGTCTCCGGCAAGGCGCAGTCGCGCGGGCTGGAGCTGGATGCCAGCGGCACCCTGGCGGAGGGCTGGGACCTGGTGGCCAGCTACGCCTTCACCGACGCCCGCACCATTGAGGACCACTATCTGAAGGGCAACCCGCTGGATGGCGTGTCCAAGCACGCAGGCTCATTGTTCCTGACCCATGATTTCGGCCAGGTCGCCGAAGGCCGGGTGCGGGGCGGCGTGGGCGAACGCGCCTTCAGTTCCTGGGGCGCCAATGACGGCACGGGCAAGGTCTATTACCTGCCGGCCGGTGCCGTCACCGACGCCTTCGTCTCCTACGCCACGGTGCTGGGCGGCTATCCCGTGGAACTGCAGCTGAACATCAAGAACATGTTCGACGAGACCTATTACCTGTCGGACAGCGGCACCGGCCAGCCGGCCATCACGATCGGCGAGCCGCGCCAGTTCATGGTGCGCACCCGCATCAGCCTCTGATACCAGTGGCCTTTGACCTTGACCGGTCAAAGGCTCCCTCAGGCGCCGGGCGGCGGACATCCGTCCGCCTTGGCTGATCCTCGCTTTCCAGTCCCCTCCGCTCCCCAGAAAACTCCGGCGCCCGCGGTCGCGGGCCACAGCGGCACGAGGCAAAACCTCGTGCCGCTAATGTCAGCTGGGAAACCGGGTGCGCATGAAGTCGGCGAAGACGCGCAGTGGTACCGGTGTGTGGCGCTGCTTGGGGTAACACAGGAAGAAGCCGGGGAAGGGGCCGCACCAATCCTCCAGGATGGGCACCAGGCGGCCGTCCTGCAAATAGGGCAGGATGCGGTCCTCCAGCCACAGGGCGATGCCCACGCCTTGCAAGGCGGCGGCCAGCACCATGCTGCGGTCGCTGACGATGACGGGGCCCTTGACGGCGACGGAGAACCACTCGCCCCCCGGCTCCTGGAATTCCCAATGGTAGATGCGGCCGGTTTCCGTCCAGCGCCAGTTGATGCAGGCGTGGTCCAGCAGCTCGCGCGGATGGCGGGGCATGCCGCACCGGGCCAGATAGTCGGGTGAGGCCACGGCCACCTGGCGCAGCGATCCGCCCAGCTTGATCGCCACCATGTCCTCGGAAATCAGCTCGCCCAGGCGGATGCCGGCGTCGTACCCTTCGGCCACGATGTCGCGCACCACGTCGTCCACCGTGGTGTCCAGGACGATGTCGGGATAGGCCCGGTGGAATTCCCCCAGGATGGGCGCCAGGAAGCGTTCCGCCGCCACGCGGGATGATGTCAGGCGCAGGGTGCCGGCCGGCCGTTCGCGCAGATCGTTGACATCGGCCACCGCGGCCTCCAACTCCTCCATCACCGGTTTCAGGCGGGCGTACAGGCGGGCGCCGGCGTCGGTGACCGACACGCTGCGGGTGGTGCGGTTCAACAGGCGCACGCCCAGCCGCGCCTCCAGCCCCCGGATGGTCTGGCTGAGGGCGGACGGGGAGACGTTCAGGTGCGCCGCCGCGCGGGCGAAATTGCCCTGGGCCACGATGGTGGCGAAAGCGCGAAGATCGGCGAATTCACTGCCGCGCATTATGCCGGGTATCCTTCAGGATGTGGGGGCACTGTGTAGCACGAAAGCCGGCGCGGCGGGCATGGCTTTCCCGGCCAGATTGCGTCCGTACAGTGCGAATTTGTATGGCATAGTGCCGGCATTGCATGGATGGACGGAGGCGATGATGGACGACACGGACCTGTGGGTGCCCCGGCTGGAGGGGCGCGGCGGCCCCGTGTATCTCGCCATCGCCGACGTGATGGCGGCCGACATCGGTGCCGGCCGCCTGGTGCCGGGGGATCGCCTGCCGCCGCAACGCGCGCTGGCGGAGGCGTTGGGCGTGGACCTCACCACCATCACCCGCGCCTATGCCGAGGCGCGGAATCGGGGGTTGCTGTCGGGCGTGGTCGGGCGGGGGACCTTCGTGTCCGACCGGGCGGCGGCCGACATGGCGCCCCTGGCCCAGGGCGACGTCGACCTGTCCATGAACCTGCCGCCGCAGCCGCTGGCCCTGCTGCGCACCCATCTGGCCCAGGGGTTGGAGCGGGTGGTGCGGGCACCCGATCTGGGCCGCCGGCTGGGGTATCGCGCCGCCGGCGGCGGGGTGCAGGAACGCACCGCCGGGGCCGCCTGGCTGCGCCGCCGCTATACCAACGCCGGCTTGGCGGCATCGTCCGCCCCCCATGCCGACCGGGTGCTGGCGGCACCGGGGGCGCAACCGGCGCTGTACGCCCTGCTGTCCATCCTGGCCAAGCCGGGCGACGTGGTGCTGGTGGAGACGCTGACCTATCCCGGCTTCACCGCCATCGCCGCCCGGCTGGGTCTGCGCGTGGTGGGGGTGGAGTGCGATGATGAGGGGCTGTTGCCCGACGCGCTGGATGCGGCCTGCCGCCGCCATGGCGCCCGGCTGCTCTATTGCACGCCCACCCACCACAATCCCACCACGGCCACCCTGTCGGAAGACCGGCGCCGGGCCGTCGCCGCGATCATCCAGGCCCACGACCTGACGGTGGTGGAGGACGACGCCTACGGCGCGCTGGCGGCCGAACCCGGCACGCCCCTGGCGGCGCTGGCGCCCGGCCAGGTCTGGCACGTGTCCACCCTGGCCAAGTGCCTGACGCCGGCGCTGCGCACCGCCTTCGTCGCCGCCCCCGACCCGGTGCGGGCCGAACGCCTTCAGGACGCCCTGCGCACCCTGATGCAGATGCCGTCCCCCTTCGCCACCGGCCTGGCGGCGGAATGGATCCTGGACGGTACCGCCGCCACCCTGGTGCACGCCATACGGACGGAGGCGACGGAGCGTCAGCGGCTGGCGGCCCGCTTGCTGCCGCCCGGTGGTTACCGGGCCCAACCCGACAGCCTGCACCTATGGCTGGGCCTGCCGGCGGACTGGACGCCGCACGCCTTCGTCCAGCGCGCGGCCCGCACCGGCGTCACCCTGGTGGCCGGCGATGCCTTCCTGTCCGACCCCGACCCGGCCGACCCATCCCTGGCCAACGCCGTGCGCCTGGCACTGGGTGCCGCCCCCGACCTGGCCTCGCTAAAGGGCGCGCTGATCCGTGTCGCCGGCTTGCTGGAGGCGCCACGTGGCGCTGCAGTGATCTGATAGCGGCCTTTGGTGAATATCAGCGGCATGAGCTCGGCCTCATGCCGCTGTAGCCCGCGACTGCGGGCGCCGGAGCGTTTTGGGGAGCGTCAGCGGACTGAAAAGGGAGGACAAGCCAAGCCGCCGGATGGCGGCGCCCGGCGACTGAGGGCGAACTCAGCTCATCACCCGGCCCCCGTCCACCACCACGGACTGGCCGGTCATCATGGATGAGGCGCGGGAGGCCAGGAACAGCACGGCCTCGGCGATGTCCTCGCCCTTCAGGGTGCGTTTCAGGCATTGGCCGGCCAGGGTTTCGGCGATGGCCTCGGGCGTCACCCACAGGCGCTGCTGCCGCTCCGTCATCACCCAGCCGGGCACCACCGTATTGACGCGGATGCCGTCGGGGCCGAATTCGCGCGCCAGGGCCCGGGTCAGGCCGGTGACGGCGGCCTTGGCGGCGACATAGGCCGGGTATCCCGCCAGGCCCAGATTATAGGCGCTGGATCCCAGATTGACGATGGCGCCGCCGCCGGCCGCGATCATGCCCGGCGCCAGGGCCTGGGCCAGGAAGAACTGCGGCCGCAGGTTGATGGCCAGGTTGTCGTCCCAGTCCGCCACCGTGACATCGGCGGTGGCGTGGCGGTCGTCGCGGGCGGCGTTGTTCACCAGCACCTGGAAGGCGCCCATCTGGGCCTCGGCCTCCGCCACCTTGGCCCGCACCGCCTCGATATCGCGCAGGTCGCACTTGAGGAACAGCGGGCGCTGGCCGGTGGCGGCCTCCACCGCCTGCACCAGCAATTGGGCGGACGGCTCGCGCTGGGCGATGAAGGCCACGCGGCAGCCCTGGGCTGCGAAGGCGTAGGTGAGATAGGCGCCGATGCCCGACCCGCCGCCGCTGATCAGCACGGCCTTGCCCGCCAGGTCGCCATAGGTGGGGTACATGTGCTGGGTCACGCCCTCCGGCACGCTCGGCACCGGTTCCTCGGGCGTCTCGACGGGGCCGGGGGCGGTTTGGTTGGTATCGGGCATGAGGTCACCGTCCTGGGTGGCGTTATTGTTGGCAGGCGCCAGCAAAGCGGATTTCCATCGGCTAGGGCAAGGCCGCAAGTGGGGGAAAGAAATACCACATCCAGTGGCTGCGCTTGTGCCCGGTGGTCAGTTCGTGCACCACCTCGTCCAGCTGGGGATTCTGGGCGTCCACGAAGCGTCGCAGGTCAACGGTGGTCATGCGGCATCCCTCCACATTATCACCGGCATCATAAGCCGGCGTTTGTTTGACAGGACGGCCAAAATAAAAGCCGGTGCCCCTTCGACAGGGGCACCGGCCTTCAACAACCGAACGGCGAAATTGTTCGCTGTTACGCGGCGGCGGCCAGGAACAGGCCCTTGGCTTCGGCCGTGGCGGCGGCCAGGGCGGCGTCCTTGGCCTCGACGCCCAGGGCGACGCCCTCGGCGCGCACGATGGTGACGTCGGTCAGGCCGATGAAGCCCAGGAAGGCCTTGAGGTAGGCTTCCTGGTGATCCAGCGCCGCCTCATAGGGCGTGCCGCTGTACTTGCCACCGCGCGTGGACACGACGATGACACGGCGGCCGCCGGCCAGGCCCTGGGGGCCGGTCTCGGTGTAGCGGAAGGTGCGGCCGGGCTGGGCCAGGCGGTCCAGGTAGGACTTCAGCTGGCTGGGGACGGAGAAGTTGTACATGGGCGCGCCGATGACGACGACATCGGCCGACAGCAGCTCGTTCACCAGGGTATCGACCAGGGCGCGTTCCGCCTGCTGGGCC
The DNA here is from genome assembly GCA_028283825.1 of Azospirillaceae bacterium. Classification (NCBI taxonomy): domain Bacteria; kingdom Pseudomonadati; phylum Pseudomonadota; class Alphaproteobacteria; order Rhodospirillales; family Azospirillaceae; species Azospirillaceae bacterium. The sequence continues at coordinate 191,493 of JAPWJW010000002.1, forward strand.
GGGGTCAGGTCCTGGTCGGCGCCGAACTTGGCGACCTGCAGCAGTTCACCATCCAGATGGGCCGGGGCGGCGGCGGCCACGTCGCGGTAGACGACCTCACCGGCCGGGTTCGCCTGGCTCCAAGCCTGGACCACAGCGGCGGTCAGCTGGCGCGAGACGGAGGCCTGGCCCAGGGGGCTGGAATCGATGTGCAGCAGCTTGGTCATAATGCTCTTCTTTCCACAGGGGGGCCGGGGGATACCGGCCGCCAAACACCCGTGCAGAATGCCACTGGAACGCCCTTGTCAGCAGAGGGTCTATTTCGCACTCTATGTTCCATCCGTGGAACAATGCCGGGTGCCCCGCCGTGCGCGACCTGAACGACCTCTATTATTACGCCCAGGTGGTGGACCATGGCGGCTTCGCCGCCGCCGAACGCGCGCTGGGCGTGCCCAAATCCACCCTCAGCCGCCGGGTGGCCCTGCTGGAGGACCAGCTGGGCGTGCGCCTGTTGCAGCGCTCCACCCGCCGTTTCGCCGTCACCGACGTGGGCCGCACCTATCACGCCCACTGCCTGGCCATGATCGCGGAGGCCGAGGCGGCGCAGGAGGCGGTGGACCGCACCCGGGCCGAACCGCAGGGCACCGTGCGCGTCAGCTGCCCCACCGCCCTGGTGCCCACCCGCGTCGGCGCCGTCGTCACCCGCTACATGGCCCAGCACCCACGCGTGAACATCCGGCTGGAGGCCAGCAACCGCCGCGTCGATATCATCGAGGAGGGATACGACCTGGCCATCCGCGTGCGCATGCCGCCGCTGGACGACAGCGACCTGATCGTCCGCGTGCTGGAAAGCCACGGGTCGGCCCTGGTGGCCACGGCGGATTTCCTGGACCGTCATGGCCGGCCGGCGACGCCAGAGGACCTGGCCGCGTTGCCCAGCGCCGACATGCCCCGCACCGGCGGCGACTATGTCTGGCGGCTGTACGGGCCCGACGGCATCCAGCACAGCATGACGCACCAGCCGCGCCTGATCAGCGAGGACATGGGCCTGCTGCGCGACGCCGTGCTGGCCGGCGTCGCCATTGCCCAACTGCCGCATTTCATCATCGACGATTACCTGGCCAAGGGCTTGCTGGAGACGCTGCTGCCCGAATGGACGTTGCCGGCGGGGGTGGTGCACGCCGTCTTCCCCTCGCGCCGGGGCCTGGTGCCGGCGGTGCGCGGCTTCATCGACGCCCTGGTGGCGGAGTTCGCCGACCACCCCCTGGCCCCCTGCCCGGCCAATCCGGGGCTGATCGGCCGGGGGCCCATCCTGGGCCTTTAAGGGATGGGTTTGTGAGCCGACGGCAACGCCCCGCACACAAATGCAACGACCCCTCGACGCGGCCCCGCTTTGCCCTTGACAGGAAGGCCGCCCCCCGGCGCTACTGAAGTCTTGTCGGGGACTTAACCATAAGATTTGCGGGGACGTTTCAGCTTTGGGGGATCCATCGATCCGGTCCGGCCTGTCCGGCATCCGGCGCCGTGTGGCGCGGATGGTTGCAGGCGCGCGGCAGGGCGGTTGGCGCACACTGGCGGCCACTGCGGCAGCCATGGGGGCGGCCCTTGCCCTGATGCTGTGGCCGGCGCTGCTGAACGGCTTCCCCATCGTGTTCTTCGACACCGGCGGCTATATCGAGGCGGCGGTAAGCCGGGAGCTGGTCGATGGCCGGTCCCTGGTCTACGGCCTGTTCCTTCAGGTGACATCGCTGAATTGGCACAGCCTGTGGGGGCCGGTGCTGGTCCAGGCCGGCATCACGCTATGGCTGTTGCGCACCCTGTATCGGGGCCTCACGGGCGCCGACGCCCCGCGCGGCGGGCCGGTGCTGCTGGCCATCGTGGCGCTGCTGTCGGTGTTCACCGGCATGGCCTGGTATACCGCCCAGCTGATGCCGGACCTGATGATCCCGCTGGTGGTCGCGGCCCTGTGGCTGCTGGCCTTCCGCTGGAACGGCCTGTCGCGGTGGACCCGCGGCGGCCTGGCCGCCGTCGCCCTGCTGGGGCTGATGTCGCACATGTCGTGCATGGCGCTGGGCGCCGGCCTGGTGGCGGTGCTGGCGGCGATGAAGCTGCTGGGGCTGATCGGGCGTCCCCGGTCCTGGGCGGCGTTGCGCCTGGTGCCGGCGGCGGCCGTGGTGGCGGGGTCGGTGCTGCTGCTGCCCGCGATCAACGGCCTGGTGGCGGGGGAGGCGCAGCTGACCCCCGGCGGCCCCATGTTCCTGTTCGGTAGCCTGCTGCAGCAGGGCCAGGTACGGCGGCTGCTGGATGACCGCTGTCCCGCCGACCCCAAGGCCTACACCCTGTGCCCTTACCGCCACCGCCTGCCCGGGACGGCGGATGACTTCCTGTGGTCGGGCGATTCGCCGCTGGTGGCGCTGGGCGGATGGGACGACATGGCGCCCGAGGCGGCCCGCGTGAACATGGCGGTGGTGCGCGGTTATCCGCTGGCGCTGGCGCTGTCGTCCTTGCAGGCGGGGGTGGAGCAATTCTTCCGTTTCCGCACCGGCGACGGGCTGGACGAATACCATGACAGCACCCGCCAGGTGATGCATGACTTCCTGGCCCCGCTGGAACCGGCCTATTTGCGGGCCGACCAGCAGAGCGAGGGGCCGACACCCGGCATGGCCGAACTGTCCAACCATCTGGCGGTGCCGGCCGGGTTCGCGGCACTGGCGGTGCTGGCCCTGCTGCTCCCCCAAGCGGTAAGGCGTCGCGATGGCGTCGCCCTGGGGGCCCTGGTGTTCCTGTGGGCGGCGCTGGCCGGCAACGCCTTCATCTGCGGCGCCCTGTCCAACCCCCACAATCGTTACCAGAACCGCCTGGTCTGGCTGGCGCCGCTGTTCGCCGTCGCCATCGCCGGACGGTTGCGCGCCGGGTCCAAGGCCGGGGCCGGGGCGGCAGCCCCGCTTATCACCCCCGATATCCTGATACCCGAGACCCTGGCCGTGGAAATGGCGGCCATCGAGGGTGCGCCGGCGTCAAGTTCCTGACCTTCTTGGTAAGACGCAATCCCGGCCCGGTTGCGTTACGCTTTCCCGGTCATCATTCCAACCCGCCACCAGCCGACAGTTCATAGCCCGCCGCCGACGCCATCCAGGCGGGGCGGGACCAGCCCATGGAACCCGCGGATGATCCGCTTCAGCCTTCCCGTGCGCCTGCTGCTGGCCATCCTGCCGGCGGCGGGTGTCATGCTGGGGGGCATGATCCTGGTGACCCTGTCCCTGAGCCAGCAGGTGGTGGAACGGTTCGTCGGCGAATACGGCCGCGACACGGCCCAGCGCGAGGCCATGGCCATCAGTGCCGGCATCCGCCAGGAAATCACCATCGCCGAAGGCACCGCCCGCCTGGTTTCGTCCCTGGTGGCCACGCGCATGGACGAAGGCCGGGCCCCCACACTGGCCGACCGGCGGCAGGTCACGGAATATCTGCGCCAGGCCGCCGCCCTGCACCCCGAGGCCATCGGCGTGTGGTTTTACGCCGAACCGGACGCGCTGGGGCCCGACGCCGCGGCGCTGGCGACCGGCGACCGGCGGGTGGGCATGGCCGGCAGCGGCCGCTATGCCCTGTACGCCACCAGCCAGGAAGGGGCGACGCAACTGCAATCGCCGCCCGACGATTTCACGGCGCAGGATTACTACACCCTGGCAGCGCGCAGCCACCGCCTGGCCATCGTCCCGCCGCACATCTTCCCCATCCAGGGCCAGCCCACGGTGGTGGTGTCCCATGCCATTCCCGTCATGGCGGGCGACCGGCCGATCGGCGTGGCCGGCATCGACCTGGACCAGGGCCAGCGCGCCCGGATTTATGAGGGCCACCATCCCTTCGGGGCACCCATCGCCCTGATCAACACCGCGGGCGTGTGGAGCTACCATTCCGACCCGGTGCTGCTGGGCAGTGCCGCCACCTTCGGCACCGGGCCCGACGACCAGTTCTCCGTGGCGGAGCGGGTGTATGTGCAACAGGCGCAGCCCTATAGCGTGGAACGTCGGCTGGCCGACGGCACCCACGTGCGGCGCTTCGCCTGGCCGGTGGACCTGTTCCCCGGCGAGGGCGGGCGCCTGCTGATCATGGACGTGCCGCTGGACCGCCTGACCCGGCCCTTCACCGGCATCCGGTCCGCCATCCTGGTGGCGGGCATCCTGTGCGGCCTGCTGCTGGCCGGCCTGATGATCCTGGCCGTACGCCTGGTCGTGGCCCGGCCGCTGCACCGCCTGCAGGCGGGGGTGGAGCGGCTGAACCAGGGCGATTACGCCCGGACCCTGCCCGACCTGGACAGCCCGGACGTCGTCGGCGACCTGGCGCGGGGGCTGGAGACCTTCCGCCTGACCCTGGTGGAACGCGACCGGCTGCGCCAGGACCTGCAACGGGTGGCCGCCTGCATCGCCGTCGCCCACGACGCCATCTACATGGTCAGCCGCGACTATCGGGTGCTGTACGCCAACGACCGCACCCTGCGGCTGCTGGGTGTGACGGACGCCCAGGCCGTCATCGGCCGCCGCATCGCGGAATTCGTCTCCCCCGACACGGCCGTCATCCTGGCGGCTCTGCGCGCCCAGGCCACCGCCCACCTGGCCACCCGGGGAATGTGGACCGGCCGGGTGGACAATTGGACCACCCTGTCGGGCCACCATGTCGAGGCGGTGGAACTGATCGCCAGCAACGATGCCGGCGGCGACATCCTGGTGGTGGCCCGCGACGTGTCGGACCGCGACCGGGCGGAGCGCGACCGCCAGATGCTGCAGCGCCAGATCCTGCAACAGGACAAGATGGAGACGGTGGGCCGCCTGGCCGGCGGCATGGCCCACGATTTCAACAACCTGCTGGGCGCCATCCTGGGATATGCCGAATTCCTGGTGGCCGACCTGGCGCCCAATTCCACCGCGCGCGGCTATGCCGACCGCATCCTGGCGGTGGGCGCCCGGGCCAAGGATCTGGTGCGTCAGGTTCTGGGTGGCGCCCGTACCGATGCCGGCGCGCAAACGGCGATGGCGGCCGCCGACATCGTGGACGGTGCCCAACTGGTCCTGCGCTCCACCATACCGGCCACCACCCGCCTGGCCTGCATGGCGGAGGACGGGTTGCCGCCGGTGCGGGCCAACGCCACCCAGATGATGCAGGTGCTGATGAACCTGGTCATCAACGCCCACGACGCCCGCCGGGGCGAAACCGGGGACGTGGCGATCCGCCTGGTCCACGGCCCCCTGCCCTTCGGTGACGGCCAGGCGAACGGGGCGGTGCGCGAGGTGTTGCCGGCACCCGCCGGGCCGCAGGTGGTGCTTGAGGTGGCGGACCAGGGCATGGGCCTGGACCCGGACCATCTGGCCCGCCTGTTCGAACCCTTCTTCACCACCAAGGGGCGGGACAAGGGCACCGGCCTGGGCCTGGCCAATGTTCACAGCATCATCAAGGCCCATGGCGGCGGATTGGCCGTGGCCAGCCGCCAGGGCGCCGGCACCATCATCCGCATCAGCCTGCCGGGCCTGGCCGGCACCCCGCCGTCGTAAACGGAACCTGATGCCAGCGCCGGAGTGAACACCGCAGGGCTTCAATGAGGAAGCCCAAGCCGCCGGATGCTGGCGCCCGGCGGCTGAGGGGGCCTTTGGAGCGGAACGCGATCAATGTCGCGCGTATTACGGCCGCAGGCGGCTGGCGAACCAGCTGTCCATGGCGTCGTCGTAACTCCACCGGCCGTAAGGCGTGTTGATGCCGGAATAGGGCATGTCGTACGGCATGGCGGCATACGGGTAAGCGCCGTAGCCGTAGGGACCATAGCCACCATAGGAACCATAAGGACCGCCGCCCCAGCCGCCGCGCGGATGGCCGGACATCGTGGTCTGCGACACGGAGAGGGAGAAGCCGATGCCGCCGGCGCAGGGCCGGTAGGGGTTGCCGCCCTCACCATAGTTCAGGGTGGCGCCGCCGCCCCGTTCCACCATGCCGCCGCCGAAACCGACACCCATGGTCACGCTGCCGCTGGCACGGCAATCATCGTCCTCATCCCGGGACGCCCAGCGGCCGCCTTCGGGCGGGCGGGTGATGACACCGTCATCCCGGCCATCGGCGGCGGCAAGGCCCGGCCCATCCAGCACGGGCGGCCGGGCCGGCCCCTCATCGGCGACGGGACGGGCCTGCGCGGCGTCGGCCTGCGCCGTTCCCGCCTTGATCGACTCCGGCTTGACCGGCCCCATGGTGGAGGTGTTGACCGGATCCGGCTGCACCTGGGCCACGGCCGGTGCGGCACCCACCAGCAACGCGACCAGGCACGCGGACGCCAAACCCAGGCGGGGCAGCGGCAGGTGATCGGCGAGCGGGCGGGAGAAAGGCATCTTCGTTACTCCAAGGGCGTGCCAGGGCACGATAGCGGCAACGGCCCAGGGCTGAATATGGGGCGCATCGCCTCAGTTTTCACGACCAACCTGACAACAGCCTGTCGAAACCCGGGCCGGCCCATCAATCCTTACGGCTTGGGGGCCCTGCCGGCACGCAGACGGCCGGCGGCCAGGTCTTCGATCAGTTGGACATGGGCCGGCAGGCAGACGGTTTCCAGATCATACCGGCTGACCGCCGTCTCCCGCGCCCGGCGGCGCAGGCGCGCCAGCCGGTCCGGGCTCTCCAGGGCGGCGGCCACCGTGGCCGCCAGCCCCTCGGCGGAGAAGAAATCCACCAGCAGGCCGTTGCGGCCGTCGCGGACGACCTCGCGCACCGGCGGGGTGTCCGAGCCCACGATCAGGCAGCCCGCGGCCATCGCCTCCAGCAGGGACCAGGACAGCACGAAGGGGTAGGTCAGGTAGACGTGCACGGCGGAGACTTGCAGCACGTTCAGGAAGGTGGCGTAGGGCACCTTGCCCAGGAAGTGGACGCGGGACAGGTCCAGCCCCTGCCCCACCTCCGCCAGGTATTGGGCGCGATAATGCGGATGATCCGTCGGCCGCGACCCGTAACTGACCTCGTCGCCACCCAGGATGACGACATGGGCACGCGGGCGGCGACGCAGCAGGTCCGGCAGGGCGCGCATGAAGGTATGGAAGCCGCGATAGGGTTCCAGGTTGCGGTTGACGAAGGTGACCACCTCATCCCCCGCCTTCAACACCAGGGGATCGGTGGCGCCAAGGGGCGTGACGGTCAGCGTCGCCGTCGGGTCGGGCCTGACGAGATCCGTGTCGATGCCGTCATGCAGGGTGGTGAGCCGGGGGCGGACCTCCGCCGGGAACTGCTGTGCCTGCCATCGGGTGGGGGTGATGCCCCAATCCATGGACTGCAGGCCATGCAGCAGCGTGCTGTTGCGGATGCGGATACGGAAACGGTCGTCCAGGGTGCCGGGGAATTCCGGATCGAAGCCGACGTCGGCACCCTGCGTATTATAAAAAAACTCCAGGTAGGCCAACACCTTGGCCGTGGGGAACAAATCCTTCAGGAACAGCCCCTCGCCCCAGCCGGGATGCACGCAGATGACGTCCGGAACGAAACCCAGGCGGCGCAACTCCATGCAGGCCCGCAGGACCGCCTGCCCCCGCCGCACCGCCGCCTCGAACCCCACCAGATAGTGATGAATGCCGGAGGTGGCGCCCGCCGGGGTGGGATAACTCATCAAGGTCATCCCGCGCGGCAGGCTTTCCTGGTACTGGACGTTGGCCTGGTCGCCCAGGCACATCACCTCATGCCCGGCCGCCGCCAGGCGCGGCGCCAGGTTGCGGTACTGGCCGGGAAAATTCTGGTGAATGAACAGCAGCCTCATGGCGCGATGCCGGCCGGCGGGGTCACATAGGCCATGGCCCACAGGTTGAAGCCGTCATCCTTGGAAATCCGGACATGGCCGAAACCGGCCGCCAGCAAGGCGGCACCCAGGGTCTTGGCGGTGAAGCCGGTACGGTGCGCCATGAAATCGTTGCCTTGCGCCAACGCGGACCGCAGCCCGAAAATCATGTCCAGCGGTGTGATCGGCCCCGCCGGCGACATGTAGGCCACATCGTCCAGGCGGTCCTCCGCCACCCATTTGGCGATGGCCTGCAAATCCGGCAGCGTGATCAGGGCGAAACCCTCGGGCTTCAGCACGCGCCGGAATTCGCCCAGCGCCTTCGGCACCTCATGCGCCCGCAGATGTTCCACGTTGTGCGACGACCACACGGCATCCACGCTGCCGGCGTCCACCATGGACAGGTCGGTGATCGAGGCGATGATGTCCGGCTGTACGCGGGGATCGATATCCAGCCGCACCTCGCGCCATTCCCCGCTGTGGAACAGGCTGTGCAGTTTTTCCGGCTTTGCGACGCCGCAACCGACATGCAGCACGGTGCGGACCACGGGAGACTCAGGAACCATCGCTTCTTCCAACCAAATCCGCTTTACCCGATGACCGGGGGCGCGGCCGACGCCAGCCGCTTGCGGCGCGCCAGTTCCAGCAGTGCGTCGTTGATGCGGGGTGCCGTGGTGCCCAAGGGCATCAACATGCCGGCCCCCCGGGCGCGCAGGCGTTCCGCCTGGGCACCCAGATCAAAGGCGGCGATCGTCAGGCCACCGTCCAGCATCCGCGACAGGGTATAGCACCACGTCTCCGGCCAGACGGAAGGCAGAAGACCCAGGTGACAATTGGCCGCCTGGAGCAGCGCTGCAACCTCACCCTCCGCATATTGACCGGTGAGCAGGACCCGGCCGGTTTCCAGCAGGGGCTGGTCATCCTGGCTGTAACCGATCAACCGGAACTCCAACGCCAGATCCCGCGCGGCCGCGTCCCTGGCGCAGGAAAGCAGCACCTCATATCCCTTGGACCGCCCGATGGCGCCCACGATCGCGATACGGGTCACCGATGACGAGTCGCCAGCCACGGGGGTCGGCGGGGCTGACGGCGTTTCCGGATGCGCCTCCACCACCATCCTGGCCTGGGGCACATATGTGGCCATGCGGCGCGCCGTGTCCTGGGACGGACACACCACCCGCCGGGCGCCCGCCAGCAGATCACTTGCGAACCGGCGCCATGCGGCGGCTGACAGGCCTGGCCGCAGGCGGTGCCCGTTGGCCCGGATGCATGTTTCGCACACCGTGACCGCGGGTTCGCCGCAATACCGGCCATTGCCATCGATCAGGTCGATTCGCGGGCAAATCCAGACATAGTCGTGCACATGGACGTCATAGGGCCAATGGTCCGCCAGCGCGACCAAGGTGGCGTCAGTCGCCCGAATGACATGGTGCAGGATGACCCGCTCCACCCCCAGTGACCGAAGGTCACGGATCAGGTCGGCCAAGCCGGTGTCGGCATCATAAATGACGGATCGCAACAGGGGGACGTCCGGCGCCTCCAGCCGCAAGCGGGGCGCTGCGGCGGTGCCCTCGGGACGCAGCAGCAGGACGCGTATCCCCTGGGCGGTCAACGCCGCCACCTGCTGGTCCACGAACCGGTCGGTGCCGCCCCCCAGCTTGGGGCAGACCACCAGGCTGGGGCGGGGGCCGGACAACTTCAGCCAGGCCAGGTCCAAGGCCCGCCGGGCAGACGCCAAGGGATCGGCCGCGATGAAGGCATGGACCTGCGCCTGATAGTCAGGATGGCGCCGGTCCAGAAGGTCCAGCGCCGCCGCGATGCGCGCCGCCTTGCTGGGCCCGAAGGAGGAACCACCGATGTGGCCCACCAGGACATCCAGCGCGCCGATGTTGCGCCAGCCGCCCTCAGCCGCGCGGCAACAGAAATCGTTCTCTTCCCCATAGCCCTGGCCGAACGTTTCGGAATCGAAATAGCCAATTTCGTCCAGGCAGTCGCGGCGGACGTAGAAGCAGAAACCGATGCCGGTGGGCAGGTCCGCCGTCCGACCGGCCAGGGTGGTGGCGGCCAGGTCGTCCAGAAGCGGCACGGACACGGCCGCCAGATTGGTACCTTGAGGATCGGGATAGCTGAGGATGGTGGCGTCATTGGACAGGGGCGTCACCGTGCCGACATCATCGCCGCTATAGGCCGCCGCCGCCAGGCGCCGCAGCCAATCGCCATGAACCTCGGTGTCGGCGTTCAACAGGACGACATCGCGATCCGGATGCAACGCCATGCCGCGGTTCACCGTGCGGACGAATCCCAAATTACCGGCGTTGCGCAGGACGGTCGCCCACCCTTCCGACTCCACGGCATCCACCAAGGCAGTCACGTCGGCGTCCGCCGGGCCGTCGGCGATCAGGATCACCTCGAACCGGAGCCCCGCTGTGGCAGCCATCGACCCACGCAGAGCCTTCAGGCAAGCGGCCGTTGCCACCGCATCCCCGTAGATGGGAACGATGATGTCGATCGGCCGCCACCGGATGGCACCCGTCACCATCGTTGCGGACGGCGGGCGGCTCAAAGGAACCGGTTCGCCGGTTCCGGGGAAAACAGGGCGCGCCGCCGCCGGCCCCATACTTACCTGTTGGGGGCTTACGGCGTGCAGATCAGCCGGCGCGGAATCGGGACCGGGCCGGAACACCAGCCGCCGCGTCCAGCCCGCGCCGTCGTCCAGGCAGACGGCGACGGGGCGTCCGGGTGTCGCCGCGTCCCGGGCACGCACCGACCATTTGCGGCCGCCGGTTTCCACCGTTTCGACGATTTCGGCCACCAGCCGCGGTGCCCGTGTCCACTCGGCGGCGATGGGGCTGCCCGGCACGGGAATACCGTCCACCAGCACATGCAAGTCGGCATGCCCCGCCAGGGCAGTCGGCACGGGGAAGTCCAAAGCGACAACCCCACCCGCATCCGATGGCGCTGGCCGTAGGGACCGGCGGCCCAGGACAAGCCCGTTCCACACCAGACTGACGACCCCGTCGTTGCGGGGCGCGGCGTAACCGCCGACGCGGCCGTAAAGCGGGAATACCACCACCGGGCATTGCCCCGCCGCCACCAACGCGGCAAGGGCCGACCGGCAGTCGTCATTGGTCTCGGCATTCCAGGCCAGCGCCGACACCAGGCGCCGCAGAAGAGAGGGATCCGGGACCGCCGGCGCCCAGGCCCGCCATAGGCCTGCCGCCGCCAGCGGATGGGCACGGTCCAAATCCAAAGCCCGGACGAAAGAGGCTTGGGCCTGGGGCAGAAGCTGCCGGTGGAGCGCCACGATGCCGTCCAGCACCAGATCGTCGGGCAAGGGAGTTGGCAGACGAACCAGGCGCCCGGCCTGCAAGGCCGCCTCATCAAACTGGCCCAAGCCCATCAGGGCATGCACCAGCTTGCGCAGGGCGGATTGCCCCGCCCCCGTCGTCGGCACGGCCTGCCGGGCCAGGGCCACCGCCGCCTGCTGGTCCCGGTTGGCCAGGGCCGCATCGATCCTGGCCAAAAGGCCCGCGAACGGATCCGTGTCCATCATCGCCGCCTTAGCGGGGCAGGACCGCCACCTTCAGTGCCATGACCGGATCCTGCGGCTGGCTGGAGCGGCAGACGGAACCGTCGCTACCATCGACATCGCCATGACGCAGGAAGCGGACGGTATAGTGCACCTTGTGGGTGGCGGCCAGTGCGCTGCCCAGGCGGAAACCGGCGCCCAGCAACGGCATCCCCTGGCGGCGGGTACCGGACAGGGTGCCGGGCTTCACCCACGTTCCTGACGGATCCGTCGGGTTCACGCTGCAATATTCCAGGCCGTCGGCCAGTTCCGGCGAGCCGTTGATGGTGAAGCTTTCAATCCAGAACAGATGATCCCCGGCGGATGCCCATTCGCCGGAAGAAAAGGTGCGGTCGCCCAGGCGCTGGATATGCGCAGTCACCTGCAGGTCGACATTGGCGGGAACCGTTTCATCCCCCAGCCGTTGGATGCTGACATTGAGGCAAGACGACAGTTGCCCCGTCAGCGTCAGGGTGGTGACCAGCAGGGTGGCGCTTTCCGGCGTCACCACCACCGTGACCCCCTCCGTCCCCGTCAGCCAAGCCGACGCGGCCAGCCCATCCCTGGTCAGGAACTGCAAGGGCTTATGCCCCGGTTCCGGCAGCGACGACAGTTGGGCACAAGGAAAGCCGACGCCCTTGATCTGCTGTCGGATATTGGCCGACAGGCGGGCGGTGATGAAATAGATGCCCTCGGGCAGAGGCACGACCTTGGGCACGGCACGCAAGGGATCGGCGTCGGGCGTCGAAACCGTCGCCGGGGCTGCGTTGGCCGGCGCGATGACGTTGGGCAACATGTCGTCCACCACTGGAAAGGAAAATAGGCGCTAGAGCCTGCCTGCACGGCACGCATAGCGCAATAACGACTATGGCGGGCACAAGGCCCGCCATAGCATTTTGTCCTTCGCCTAGGGCGAACCGGTTCAGCCCTTGCTGGTGAACCAGGACAGGCTGGCACCGGTCAGGCCCTGCACGGTGATGGTGGAACCATCCGGCAGAGAAAGAACGGTGTTGCCGTTCGACACAGTGGCGTTCTGGATCAGCGAGCCGAGGTCCAGAGCGGTCGAGGTGCCGAAGTCGGTGCTGGTGAAGCCGATGACGTCCTGCGTCGGATCGAAACCGACGATGGTGTCGTTGCCGTCGCCCGGCGAGTAGATGAAGGTGTCGCTGCCAGCGCCGCCGACCAGGCTGTCGTTGCCGGCCTCACCAATAATGTAGCCGCCGCCGGAACCCGCCACGATGGTGTCGTCGCCAGCGCCGCCGCCCAGCGTATCGAAGCCGGAACCACCGACGATGCTGTCGCTGCCAGCGCCACCGTTGATGATGTCGTTACCGGCGGACGACGAGATCACGTCGTTGGTCGAGGAGCCGATGATGCTGTCGTTGCCGATGCCGGCCACAACGGTATTCGCGGGGCTATCCACGGAAGTGCTGCTGCTGCCACCCAGGATCAGGAAATCGTTGCCGGCGTCGCCGACCACGACCTTGCCGCCGGCGTTGGCGTCCAGGAACAGGGCGGTGGTGTTGCCGGCGGCGGTGCCGGTCAGCACCACGGAGGTGAGGCTGCTGTCCGCGACAACGTTGGTCAGCACGGTGCCGCCGCTGTTGTCACCGGCGCTCGTGCTGGTCAGGTCGACCGCCGCCAGCGACAGGTTGCCGCTGGTGTCGGTGTTGGCCACGACCACGCTGGAAACCGAGGACACCTGGCTGGTGCCGAAGGTGACCGGCGTCGACAGGCTGGTGGACGTCGTATCGCCGGTCGTCACAGAGACGGACGTCGCCGTGACTGTGCTGGTGCCCGCGACCTGCGACAGGGCACTGGTCAGCGCAACCTGGTCGGCATCGGTAATACCCTGGGTGGCGACCTGTTGCTGTGAACCTGGAAGAGTTGGCATGACTTGAGACCCCCGCTGCGACTGCCACTTTTTCGAATGAGGCGCACACTAATGCACGCCAATATTAACCAATTAAATTTGGCAGCGATCCTCTGCGAGGGCGCCGCCAGTTATGCGTCAGGGTTGATATAAAGCACAAAGCTTAAGTGGCACAAGTCAGAATCAAGAAGTTTCAGGATTTATAATGAAACCCCTACGGATGAGGCATATTCGTCACATCAAATTTACGTATTAACATCCCGTCGGAATATGCCGTTGGTAATAGGCCATTGTGTAGTAGCCCCGCAGGCCAGCGACACTGGCCTGCCAGACGGGGTGAAAGCCCGATAACGCTGCACGCGAATATGCCGGTTTGCCTGCTCGAATTGCCCGCAGGAAAAGCCAAAACACAACCAGGCGCGCCCGGAGCGCTGCCGTTTTCCCTCACTTTATCAACCAGATATGGTGCGGGCCGCTTTTGTCGGCCAGGAGATGCCAAGGATCGCCGCCAACCCGTCGGGCGTACCGTAGGATGAGGGCCTCCGGCCTTTGGAGTTAACGCCATTTGTATGGTCTCCCGGCGGCAACACCATCTCCCAGGCTATCGCGACACACGTGCAGATGGTTGTTTTTCCTTGCAAGCGGGCCGCCGCTAAATGCCCTCAGGCTTGGTTAACGACAACAAGTCTCCATTCCGATCGGCTGCCACAATGCTGCGACATTCCGTCTCCCACCCTGCGCTTACCTGTTTTGGGGATGTTCACAACGAATCAGGTCCTGTGATTGTCGTTATTTACTTCCGGTTAAACCGGCTTTCTTCTATTGTGTGTCGATCAATCGACAAAAGTGCAACTACCTATTCCCACATGTTCATTTTGTGAGAAGGGACTTTGCACGGGGTTGGAATTGGACCGCCAAATCCGGCACACGACCCAGTTGCGGATCCCTCAACTAATTAATGCGGCACTCGTGCACCACGCAGCCCGCAATGTCTCCGCCATCCTTACCGGGCGGGGGATATGGGGTTAACCAGAACAGTGCCAATCCTTACCGGGCGGGGGCGTCAGGCCACAGGTGGCGGCCGGCGGCGGTCTTGATCCTTACCGGGCGGGGGAAGGTGCACCGCTGGCGCGTTTGGAACCGGGCGAACGGCGGAATCGGCCGTCGCGTCCTTACTTTCCGGGGGAACGACACTGAAAGGCTGCGCCACCTGAGCGGTGTTTCCTCATCTCCAGGTCCCATGAGAGGGTCGGCTGACGTTTTTCGACCCGATGCCGCCGATCAACGCCGGATGGCACGTCCCATTTTCACCCCCAGGCGGTAAGGATGGTAAGTCCCGGTCCCCCAGGGCGTAAGGATCGCGGTCTGGCCTCGCCCCGAGCGGTAAGGATTCCCCCATGGAGTAAGGGCGATTCGGTCCAGGACGGCGGACGGATGATTCGCCGGGTCTCCATCCGGCTGGCCTTTTTTGCCGCGAGTCGCCACTCGGCAGTCAGGACGCGCCCATCGAGGGGTGAAAGTCGCCTTGTTTCATCCAAGTTTCATCCAACCAAAGCAGCCTTTTTAAGAGGTGTTCCCTTTCAAAAGGATTCTAGAGCCGGCAAACTTAAGGAAACTGCGGCTTCCAAGGGCATCATGCTTACCAGTTGGGGGCGTTATCCCTACCGATGGGGGCGAGTCGCCTTTCGCCCCAGGGCGTAAGGGGATGATCCTGAAATCGCCCCCGCGAAGTAAGGATCTGGCAAATCAGGCCTTTCCAGCCTTTCCTTACTTGCGACCCATGTAAGGAAGCTCATAAAGTGCCGCCATTCGTTCGTGGGATGATGGCATGGCGCGCAAAAGCGATAAACCGGTCTTGAAGGCATCCGGGCCGGTGGCTGACCGCCTGGTGTCGTCCGGCGATGCCGTGATGCCGTACCGGGCGCATGAGATGGGGACGCGCGACCTGACGGGGCCCGGCATCGTCATCGATATGGACACCGGCGGCACGGTGGAGCCCGCGGTACCCGCGCTGGCGGAAGAGAATGCGCTGGGCCTGACGGCCAAGGTGGCGGCGGCGACGTTCGAGCGTGACGGCTACAAGCACCTGATCAAGGCGGCGGAGGCTGTGTATTCCTACCCCGCCAACGGGTCGCGCCTGTCGCTGCCGGCGCAGAAGATGCTGAACTTCATGATCCACCTGGCCGGCAGCCAGAACTTCGCCAACAAGCTCTATCGCCTGCCCAAGAAGGTGGTGCGCGGCAACCACAAGGGTAATGAGCGCATCTTCGACGCGGTGAAGGAGATTTACGAGTCCAGCCTGGTGGTCATCGGCCCCTTCCGCGGCCGCCGGTCGCGGGCGGAGTTGCGCATCCTCAGCAGCTATGTGCGGCCGGAGGAGGAGATCGAAAGCGACAGCGCCGACATCCACTTCCAGTTCACCGACGCCTTCCTGGAACTGCAGCGGGCGTCCAAGCTGTGGGCGCGGCTGTCGGGCCCGGCCATGGTCAAGGTCACCAGCACCTACGCGCTGAAGCTCTATGAGATCGGCATGCAGCGTTACCAGATGGATTTCCCGTCGCTGTCGCTGGATATCGACACCCTGCGCCGCCTGCTGAACGTGCCGGAAGGCGCTTACAAGGATTTCGGCATCCTGCGCACCCGCACCATCGACCGTGCCATCGCCGAGGTGAACCAGCTGGCGCCCTTCCGCGTGGAAATGGCGGATGCCAAGATGGTGCGCCGGGGCCGCAAGGTGGAAGAGGTCACCCTGGACTTCTACGCCAAGGACGAGGATGAGGTGGCCGACACCTTCCTGGAACGGGAACGGCACAGTGTCGGCCGTCGCGCCCGCCGTATCGGCAAGGTGGAGAAGCTGGAGGCGCCGACGGTGGAGGCCACCCCCCTGCCCGACGCCGACGACGCCAACGCCCTGTGGGCCGCCGCCCGCCACGCCCTGCTGGCCAAGAACGTTCCCGCCCCCCTGTTGCGCGACCTGGAGGTGGAACGCATCGAGGAGACGGCGCGCGGCGAACGCCGGCTCGTGCTGCTGGCCGGTCACCCCGCCACGGCGCAGACGGCGCGCATGAACCATGAGGCCAGCATCCGCGGCGTACTGTCATCGCTGACCTCCGGTTCCATCACCGGGGTGGAGATCACCGCACCCCCGCGCCGTAAGGATGCCCCCACGCCGTAAGGATCGCCGGCCGGGCATCTGCGATGTCGGTTGGTGCGACGGTGGTTGCGACGTCGCAACACTCCGGCTTGCGTTGACGAAACACAACCGGCGACGTTGACGGCCGTATGGGTCCCTGCCTATGCTGGCGCCCTTGGATCAGAGCAGATCGCGTAAAGGCGGAATCGCCTTGAAGCGTGAATCTGCTCGCGGACAGACTCAAACGAGAGCCGGCTGTGGTTCCGATTAAGCGCAGCCGGCTCTAGGTGCTTGTCATAAGAAAGGACATCCCATGGAGGGGGCGGATTTGCGGGCCGCGCGTGAAGCGCGGGGCGAAACGCAACAGACCTTTGCCGACTGGCTGAACGCCAGCCTGGGCCGCAAGTATGACAAGGGCCGCCTCTCGCGCTGGGAAACGGGCGGGGAGAAGATCCCCCAGGCGGTGATCGACCTGCTGACCGCCCCCCGCCGCCGCGCGCGGCAGACCGCCACCATCATCGCCCTGTCCAATCAGAAGGGCGGCGTGGGCAAGACCAGCGCGTCGGTCAACATCTGTGCAGCATTGGCGGCGTTGGGTCAGCGCGTGCTGCTGGTCGATGCCGACCCGCAGGCCAGCGCCACGGTGCACTTAGGAATCAGCCAGGCCGCCATGTCGGAGGCGGGCAAGACCACCTATCACGTCATGCTGAAGGACCAGGCGACCGGCCAGGCGGCCGTGCCGGTGTGCGAGGGACGCTTCCACCTGCTGCCCAGCACCATCCTGCTGTCGGCGGCGGAGACGGAACTGATCGCGGAGCCCATGGGCACCCTGGTGCTGCGCGAGCGCCTGGCCATGGTCCGCCGGGCTTATGACTACATCCTGATCGACTGCCCGCCGCACCTGGGCATGCTGACGCTGAACGCGCTTGCCGCCGCCGACAGCGTGCTGATCCCGGTGCAGACGGAGATGCTGGCCCTCATGGGCGTGCCGCTGCTGCTGGACACTATTAGTAAGGTAAGGCGGCGCGGCAACCCGGACCTCAGCGTCATCGGCATCCTGCCCACCATGTTCACCGCCCGCCACACCCAGGACCGGGCCACCCTGGCCGACCTCGAGGCGCGCTTCGGCGGGGCGCTGCGCATCTTCACGCCGGTGCCGCGCGCCACCATCTTCCCCCAGTCGGTGGCGGCGGGGCAGCCCACCATCGATGTGGCGTCCGACCCGGCAACCGTGGCACCTTTCCGCGAAGTTGCCCAAGCCCTGCTTGAGGCGGATGGAGAGGACGTCGCCCATGTCGCGTAAACTGGCCCGCAGCAATCCCGCCCTGGCGGCGACGGCGGCCGGCCTGTTGCCGGCCACGGCCAAGCCGCTGAACAAGCTGTACGGCACGTCGGAGGATTTCCCCGAACTGGTGGAACTGGACCTGGACCAGGTCCATGCCAACCCCGACCAGCCGCGCCGTCATTTCGACGAGGCGGCGCTGAAGGAATTGGCCGACAGCATCGGCGCCCAGGGCCTGATCCAGCCCATCGTGGTGCGCAAGCGGGCGGAGGGCGGCTATCTGATTGCCGCCGGTGAACGCCGTTGGCGTGCCCACCGCCTGTTGGGCAAGGCCACCATCTTCGCCATCGTGACCCAGGGCGGCGTGGATGAGATCGCGCTGATCGAAAACCTGCAGCGCCAGGACCTGGACGCGCTGGAGGTGGCCTGGGGCCTATCGCGCCTGGGCGAGGCGCATGGCTACACCCAGGACCAACTGGCCGGTGCCGTGGGTCTGAGCAAGTCGGAGGTGTCGCGCCTGCTGGCCCTGGCGCGCCTGCCGGAAAGCATCCTGGCGGAATATCCGGCCCACCGCGACCAAGTCAGCAAAAGCCACCTGTTCATCCTGGTGGATGCCGAAGATGACATCGCCCGCCTGCGCCTGTGGGGCCTGATCAAGGCCGGCGCCACCATCAAGACCCTGCGCGCCGCCAACCGGCCAGCGGAAGCGGCCCCCACGCCGGAACCCAAGGCGTTGCCCGCGCCGTCGCGGGTCATCACCCGGCTGGAACGCGACCTGGCCCAACTGGTTCCCGGCCCCAAGGGCCTGGCGGCCAAGGATCGGGAGCGGCTGACGCAGCTGCGCGACAGGTTGGATGCGCTGCTGGGATAGGTTCCTGGCCGCTTAAGCTTATCGACATGCCGTTTCGTGGGAATGAAAGTTCGCGCAGGTCGCCGCTTGTCGATAGCGGAAGCTGCTCTACCTCGCTCGTAAGTCGAGATAGTGGGTAGGGGAACATGATGTTGGTAAACCAACAGGACTTCCACAACAGCTTGGCGACGTTGGGATTAGAGCGGAACGCGATCAGGTGGCATCACCTGATCGTGTAAATCCGCTCTATCATGAACAGCTTAAGAGCAAGATGCGATACGCGTGATCGCATCTTGCTCTAAGCGCCGCGATGTGCATCGGTTTTGAGGAAAACGCCTATGGTGCCATCTACGGCTTATTGAATTTCCGCTTTCTAAGCCTTGATGCCCGGCACGCCTGGGATATTGCCGTGAGCGAGGCCGCTTCACTTCGATCTGAAACAAGTTCGTTTCGCAGTCGAGAGAACGTCTTCTATGGACTCTTGCGCCAAACGCGCCTTGGGGCGTTTGGTGTTAATACAGATAATAAGAGTATTAATGACAGCTCATACCTAGTCGCCAATCCCTGGTGCTTAACGGACAGGGAATTTGAATATTGTTACGTCTATGTTAATGATGGAAATGCCGTTTCTATAGAGGAATTTGATAAAAGCTTTCTGAATAAAGACCAGCAGGAGTGGTTAGGCATTGGAATGCCTGTAGGGCAATATTTTCTTCTGAAGATGCTAAAGCAATATGCGCCCAAGGTTATTTTGATAGGAGAAGGTGTTGCCGAACGACTTTCCCTACCGCTCATGGTAGCAGGTGTTGTCAAAGCCGTAGCAGACCATTTCCTGGATAAATGGGAAGCGAAAGAGATGAAACGTCTATATTCAATAGATGCTGTTCGTAGGGAGTATCTTAAGAGCATAGATCAAGGAACATATAGGGGCTTAGTGGCCACTAAATAGGTGAAATATGGAAAACCTATTCGAACCGATTTTCAGTTTGGTCCGCCGTGTGCCGATTGCTTTTGAGTGCGCGGTGGCGCTGATCGTCTTGGCTATCCCTTTGTTCACCCATAATTATTGGCCCGTCGTCGCTCTGATAATGTGGGTAGGGTTGGATCGCGGCGCGGGAAAGCACTGGATCAGCATGTGGGTGGCCTTTGGCTCTGCTGCGCTATTTGCCCTGGCGGTCGCAGATGGATTCCCCGGGCGCTGAAGCCCCCGATATGACATGCAGATCTGTGGGGCTCACATATGATACTTGCCCCGGCGCTTCAGCAGGATATGCAGGCGCCGTCGCAGGGCCAGTGGCGCCGATGGCGCGTCGCGGATCTGCCGCAACGTGCCCCCAGGCGGTAAGGATCGTGGCAGTTTCATCTTCGGCACGGCCACCCGCTGGGACAGATAGATGCCGGAGTGCCCGCTGAAGCCATAGGCCAGGAAGCAGGTGACGGCGATGTAGGGCGTGTGCGCGGCGCCGAACAGCTCGATCCCCATCAGGGTGCAGGCCAGCGGCGTGTTGGCGGCGGCGGCGAACAGGCCGATGAAGCCCAAGCCCGCCAGCAGGTCGGCGGGGGCGTCCAGCACGCCGGCCAGGGCATGGCCCAGGGCGGCACCGATGAAGAACAGCGGCGTGACCTCACCGCCCTTGAAGCCGCTGGACAGGGTGACGATGGTGAACACCGATTTCCACAGCCAGGCCAGGGGATGGTAAGGCTGGCCCTGGAACAGGCCGGGCAGGGTGATGGCGCCGGGGTCGGCCGACCAGACGCCCAAACCCAGATAATCCCGCGTACCCAGCGCGAACACCAGGGCGATCACTGCCGCGCCGCCCAGCACGGGGCGCAGCACGGGATGGGGGCAGACGCGGCGGAACAGGGCGCCGGCCGCGTGCGACCCTTCCGAAAACAGCATGCCGCCCAAGCCGAACACCATGGCGGCCACCACCACCTTGGCCAGCAGCAGGCCTTGCAGGTGGAAGCCCGGCCCGCCGGCGGCGATGGCGTAGGCGGTGTGTTCGATGCCCCAGGCATGGCAGGCCCAGTCACCCACCAGCGCCGCTCGATCAGGCAGGGCAGCAGCGCTTCATACTGGATGCGGCCCAGGCTCAGCACCTCCAGCGCGAAGACGGCGCCGGCGATGGGCGTGCCGAAGACGGCGCCGAATCCGGCGGCGACACCGGCCATCAGAATCAGGCGCGTATTCTCCGCCCGCAGGCGGAACAAACGGACAAAACCGCCGGCCAGGCTGCCGCCCAGTTGCACCGCCGTGCCCTCTCGGCCGGCGGAGCCGCCGAACAGATGCGTGACGATGGTGGCGACCAGGATCAGCGGTGCCATGCGCAGCGGCACGCCGGCGCCGGGCTCATGGATTTGATCGACGATCAGGTTATTGCCGCCCTCCGCCTGCTTGCCGATGCGGCTGTAGATCCAGCCGATGGCGGCACCCGCCAGGGGCAGGGCGTACAGCAGGCCCGGATGGTCGAAGCGGGCCTGGGTGGCACGGTCCAGCCCCCAGAGGAACAGGGCGCAGGCGCTGCCGATGGCGGCGGCCAGGGGGGCTGTCAGGCACAGCCATTTCAACAGGGCGCGCGACTGCGCGGCCCAGGAAGCCAGAAGGCGACGGGGGATCATGGGCGGGACCCAGGCAAGTAAGGATGGATGGATGGACATGGACACTGGACAGACTCCTACCGTTGCGCGCCCATGGGGGCGCCCGAAGGTAGGAATCATCAGCCCCGGGGACGGGGCGGTTTGGCCGGCGGACCGACCGGGCAGAAATCCATTGCCAAGGTTGCTCTTACCCAGCCGCCGGCCGTTCTGTCAACCCTGGCGTTTCCTGCAACGGGGCGACTCGGGAATGCGCGGCGAATCAGGTATGACCGGCGCGCGATTCGCCGATTCGCGGGGCGTTGAGATCGGGAAAGAAAGTTAATGGAGCTTTAGCTTGTGCTGTTGCCTCGAGTCGCTTACAGCGCCCGGATTTTGTTCAGCAGGCCCAGCAGCTGGGTCTGTTCCTCTGGGGTCAGGACGGCGGACACCCCGGCCTCCTGCTCTTCCACCAGGGTTTCGGCCTGGACCAGCAACTCATAACCCGCGTCGGTCAGGCTCAGCAGTTGCACACGGCGGTCCCGGCGGCCCCGGACACGGGTCAGCAGGCCCCGGCCGGCCAGACGGTCCACCAGGTGCGCCATGTTGGGGGGCGCGATTTCCAGTACCTCGCCCGCCTGGCGCTGATTGGCGCCCTGGTTCACGCTGATCAGGCTTAGCAGCGCGAACTCCGCCAAGGTCAGCTGGCAGGGCGCCAGCTGTTCCATCAGCCGCCGCCGGATCACGGTTTCCGCCCGCACCAGGTTGAAACCGATGAAACAGGTCAGCTTGGAACAATCCAGCGTCGTTTCCACCGCCCCGGCGCCCATGGGGCCCAAGTCCCTGTCGGTCTGGCTTATTTTGGTCTTGGGGGCCGGCATGGGATCACGGGTCTCGGGGAATGGCGGGGCTGGGGGCGGTGGAGCATGGGTGAAACGTGCGCCCTTATATCAGCCCATAGGGGCGGCCAACAGTACCCCCGTATGGCAGGCAGATGCCATGGAGCCCCCGAGAGGTAAGGGTGGGCGCGCTTCCTTACTCCCCGGGGGCGTCTTCCTGGAATGGATTGCGACGTCGCAATCGCGACCGCGGGGCCCTGCAGAGGGGTTACGCCCGTGACGCGCGCAGGCGGTCGGCCGTGGCCAGGTTCAGGCTGGCGCCGATCAGCGAGGGGATGACCAGGGTCACCGTGGTGCCCCGGCCCGGCACGCTGTCCACCATCAGGTTGCCCTTCAGGCGCTGCGTGACATGGTTGTAGGCCACATGCAGGCCCAGGCCAGGATGGCCACGCCCCCGGGCGGTGGTGAAGAAGGGGTCCAGCACGTGGGGCAGGGCCTCGGGTGCGATGCCGCAGCCATTGTCGCCGATGGTGATCAGCACCACGCCGCCCTCCACCGCCGCCGTCACCGTGACGTGGCCGGGGCAACCGGGATCGAACGCGTGATCGGCGGTGTTGGCCAGGATGTGGGTCAGGGCATTGACCAGCGATTCCGGCACGGTATGAACCGTCAGGCCGTACGGCACCTGTACCGCCAGTTCGATGGCGCCCTGGGCCAGCGCCGTGCGCGCCACGTCGGCCACGTCGGGCAACAGGGTGGAGAGATCGATCTCCACCACCTTGCTTTCGCCATCCTCGGCCGCGATGGCGGTGAAACTCTTGACCAGCGAGGCGGTGCGCTTGGTGTTGCGTTCCACCAGGTCGGCCAGGCCGGACCATTCCGCCAGGCCGGTTTCCAGGGCGGTGCGGGTCAGGCGGCCCCGTGAAATGTCGTTGCGCACATCCTCCAGGCTGCCGCGCAGGCTGCCGGCAGCGGTCAGCACAACGCCCAGGGGGGTGTTGACCTCATGCGCCACGCCGGCCACCAGGCGGCCCAGCGAGGCCATCTTTTCCTGCTGGATCAGCTTGGACTGGGTGGTGCGCAGGTCGGCCAGGGCCTGGGCCGTCTCCATCCATGCGGTTTCCGCCCGGCGGTAGGATTCGGCGTTTTCCAGGGCGATGGCGCTATAGGCGCACAGCGTGCGGAAGATCATCTGCTCGCGGTCGCCATAGGCATGGTTGGCCACCACCACCAGCACGCCCAGCACCCGGTTCTCGACCACCAGGGGCGAGGCGAGCGCGATGCCGTCCTCCACCGGTTCCGTCACCTCCTGCCGATCGCGGGCGGCGCGGGCGGGCAGGGACAGGGGATCGTCCAGGAAGACGGGCTCCAGCACCGTGCCGTCGGTCGTCGCCGGTTCCAGGCAGGCCGCCTGCAGGCGGTACAGCACCAGGCGATGGCCGGTCAGCAGCTCGCCGACATAGCGTTTCAGGGTGCTGAGCACCGCGTCCAGGATCAGGGTGGCGGTGATGTCCTGGCCCGCGTCACCCAGGCGGCGCAGGATGGCGGCCGACTGGGTCAGGGCCGCGTTGGCGTTGGTCAGTTCCGCCGTGCGCATCAGCACCACGGCCTCCAGTTCCTGCTGGCGCCGGCGCAGGAAGGCCGTGCGGGCGCGCACCACGAACGCCACGGCGGCCAGCAGGGCGGCCACGGCCAGCACCTGCGCCCACCAGGTCTGGTACCAGGCCGGCAGGACGCTGAGCGGAATGGTCAGTTCGGCGGTGGACCACTGGCCGGCCCGGTTGCTGCCGCGCACCCGCAGGGTGTAGTCGCCGGGCGGCAGGCCGGTATAGGCGATCTGCCGCCAGTTGCCATCGATCTCCAGCCAGTCCTTGTCCTGGCCCTCCAGCTTGTAGGCGTAGCGGTTGCGCTCCGGCGCCGAATAGTCCAATGCCGCCACCTCCAGCCGGAAACCATGGTCCTCCGGATGGACGATCAGGGGCGCAGCGGCATGCGTGATCAGGGACGCCGGTATCTGACGCCGGCCGATATAGGCCTCCGTTACCACCAAGGGTGGAACATAATTCCATTCCGCCAGCCGTTCCGGGTGGATGACGGTGATGCCATCCTCCGCCCCGAACAGGATTTCACCATTGGGGCCTTTCGCCAGCGAATTGGACCAGTGCGATGTCAGCCAGAGGCCATCGGCCTGCTGGAAGGTGCGGGTCGCCAAGGTGTGTGGGTCGATCCGGACAACGCCGACGTCGGAGGAAGACCAGACGAATCCCGCCGCGTCTTGCACAAGTGCGCCCGCCGTCCCCAATTGGGGCAGGATGTTGTCAGGCAGGAACTTGAATTTCAGGTGCCCTTCCGCGTTCACGCCGTCGGATATGGCGATACCTTGCCCGTAAATCGCCACCCACAGCCGGCCGGCCGTGTCCGTCATCAGGGACGCGATGTTATGACCGGACAGGGCCGATGGATTGTTGGTATCCAAGTCGGCCGGCTCGATATGGCCACTGTCGGTGTCCACGATGTAAAGATTGCTGCGGGTTCCAACCCACAGCTGATGCGGTCCCTTGGGAAGCAGGGCGGTGACGCGCCGGTCCATCCGGTCGTCGGAATCCGACGTCAGCAGTGTGGCCGCGCCTGTGGCGGGATCCAATGACCACAGGCCCCGGTCCGTATCACCGATCCACAGTCTGGTCCCATCCCAGTAAAGACCATAAATGCTGGGCGTGGGATTGGGGCCGGGCATCCTGACCAGCCGGACCTTGGTCGCGTTCGCGTCAGACCGGTAAAGTCCCTCCCGCGTTCCAATCCATACCGTCCCGTTGTCCTGGGCGGCGAAGGATCGGATGGATTTCGGCGGCAGGGCGTGTTCCGGATTGGCGGGGTCGGAAGCAAGGTGCGCCAGCTTGTCACCATCGGCCGCCAGCACATCGACGCCGCCCCGGCCGTGTCCGATCCACAGGCTGCCGTCGGGCGCGACCATCAGGGCATGTGCGCTGCGGTCATCGCCTGCGGGGGATTCGGATGAAGGGATGATCGAGCGGAAGGCTTGCGTGTTGGAGTCGTACCGGCACAGGCCAAGATACGTGCCAACCCATATGAGTCCGGCCTTGTCCTTGTACATCGACAGAACGTTGTCGTTCACCAGGCTGTTGGGGACCGTGCGGTCGCGCCGGATGTTCTTGGCGGTGCCAGCGCGGAGGTTGAGTTCGAATATGCCGCCACCCAGCGTGCCGACCCAGACGACGTCGGGCTGGACATTGACCGAGGACTGAATCCAGGCACCGTTCAGCAATTTGAAGCTGGCAGGCAGCCGTTCGAAAGTCCGGGCGCCATCGGCGCCGATGTCGAGGACCAGGACGCCGTGATGCGCCGTGCCTATCCATAGGCGATCCTGTCCATCGACGACCAAGGTGCTGACGCCGTCACCGCCTGCGTCCTTGGCCGGCAGCGCCACGGGCTGGAATCGGGTCTGGCCCGCGGCCAGATAGGCGAGGCCGCCGGCGGTGCCGACCCACAACCCGCCAAATCGATCCCGCTTGATGCTTTGGATTTTGCCGCTGGGCAGACCGGCGTCCCCATCGGCATGGAAATGCGTGGCGACACCCGTGGTGATGTTCAGATGGTCCAGGCCATCGTACGTGCCGACCCATACGCCATCCGCGCCGTCATCATCGATGCATTCGATCTCGACGTGGCTGAGGGCGGCTGTCGGGACGCGGATGAATCGGTCCTGCGCAGCGTCGTATCGCGCCAGGCCGCCAACGCTTGTGCCTATCCACAACCTGCCGGCACTGTCGGTATGCAGGGATCTGATGTAATTGTCCGGCAACGTATCGGGGCCCGAGTTCCGTCCGCCGCTATAGGCCTTGAACCGGTAGCCATCGAAGCGGATGAGGTTTCCGGCCGTCCCGATCCAGATAAATCCATCGCGATCCTGCGCGATGGTCATCACATATTCCGTACCGACCGACTTCTGATCGCCGTATTGGCTAAACAGTTCAGCCGTCGCGTTCTCCCACATTCCTTGGGCGTGCGCGTTTGCGTATGAAATCATGGAAGAAACAAGCGCCACTATTGGCGCTAATAATTTTAATCGGCGGTAGATTTCTCTAATCATCATAATTCGCCGAATTCCACTCACCGCTTGGTCCAGATATTCGTAATAAGGGAAATAAAAGGATGAGGGTGGGGCATTCGGTGCATGCCCCACCCCCTATCGCTGTCAAGGGAACGTTTCTGCTTTTCTGTCTCGCGATCAGTTGCTCGCGACGTCGTTGTGCTCGTTCAATTCCTCAACATCATTGTGTTCATTGAGCTCCTCGACGTCGCTGTCTTCGTTAAGCTCTTCAACGTCATTGTGCTCATTGAGCTCTTCGACGTCGTTATGCTCGTTCAGTTCTTCCAACGATGCCTTCTCGTTCAGATCCTCGACGTGGTTATGCTCGTTGAGCTCCTCCGCGTCGTTGTGCTCGTTCAGTTCCTCGGCATCGTTATGTTCGTTGAGCTCTTCGACGTCGTTGTGCTCATTCAACTCTTCCGCCTTTTCCGGAACCGCCTTGGCGGCCGTCTTGCCAAGACCGGACAGCCAGCGGCCCTCCGCATCCATGACGATACCAAAAGTCGCGACGTAGCGGGCGGGATCATTGCGGAACGCTTGTGCGGCGTCCGGATTCTCGGCGATCGCCTTCATCGCTTGGAAAAAGGCGTCCGACACCAGCGGCTGGGTGGCCGGTGCCAGGGCGACCGGTTCGTCGGCCGCCGTCGGCGCGGCCTTCATGCCGCCGATGCCCAGGCGGGCCATCATCGCCGCGTCCGCCGTGACCGTGTCCTTGGGCGGAATATAGAGGGTGCTGGCCTTGCTGACGCGCTTCAGCACGGCGGGGTCACGATAGGCGCCCAGGGGCAGGCGGCGCAGCACCGGCTTCTGGCCGGGGCGGGTGGCGCCCACGTAATCGACGCACGGGTGGTCGGCGCCGTAGATGTCGATCAGACGGTCGAACAGGATGGCGCGGCGTTCCAGATTGTCGGTGACGGCCTGGAACAGGTCGCCTACCGGGCCGATCTGCATCAGCACCACGTGGCCGGTGGTCACCAGCGGGCGGTTGCGCAGCAGGAAGTCGGTGGCTTCCAGCGCCTGGTAACCCACCTGGCTGGGGTCCACCCGCAGATCGGCGAACAGATAATCCAGCGATGAGATGCCGGGCAGCAGGCGGGTGGCGTAGCCTTCCTTCTTCGCGGTGGCCAGGCCCAGGCGGGCGGGCGCCACGTAGAAGCCCGGATGGCCGTAGAACACGCCCGTGACGCGGCGGCCGGCGCGCACCTCCGCCAGCATGGCGTCGGCCATCTGGACGTAGGTCAGGCTGCGGCGCTTTTCAGCGCCGTACAGGCTGGTAAGATCGATGACGTTCGGGTTCAGCGCGTGCAGGTCGGCCACCGCCAACGGGTCGCGGATGCAATGGAACACCACGTCGGCATGGCGGATATGGCCCTCGGCTTCACGGGTCAGGTGGGCGAAGGCCTGGATGCCCGTGCCCACGATGGTCAAGCTGCCGCCCCGCGCTTGAGTCATCAACGCGTGCGTATCGGCGATCCTGCTGTCCGGCATCAATTACCCCCATCGGTTGAGTTTGTAGTTGGAAAAATAAGCTAACAGTCCATAGCCCAAGCGGGTAGATGGAATATGGCAGCAGATGGTCGCGGTGCATGGGACGGTGGGTGGCGCCATGTCAATGGTACATTAATGGCCCTTTGCAATTTCGCCGTGAAATGGACGATAGTGCAGGATCGTTTCTGCCTGACACGCATCCTGCTTGTATCCGTTGCCCAGGGGCATCCCGTTGTCCGCCACCGGTCCTTCCCGTGCCCCGTCGCGCCCGGCCTTCATCGGCCTTCCGTTTTGCCTCATCGTCGTTTTCATGCTGGCGCTGGCCCCCATCTATGCGTGGGGGGCGGAAAAGGCGGGCGATAAGACCGACAGTGCCGTGACCACGGCGATCATCGGCAGCTGGCCGGTGGATCTGCATCCGCTGACCGGCGATGAAATGGGACACGTGACGGTCAAGCGCTACCTCAACCGCCCGGTGCTGGAGCAGGGAGCCGGCGGCGGTGTCTGCACCTATTGCGTCGCCGTGCCGGCCGAGGCCGACGGCACGCTGCGGACGGTGCGCGGCGCCGACGGCGCGTGGGAGACCATCGCCCGTTACACCCTGCGGTCCGACGCGCGCTGGGCGGACGGCGATCCCGTCACCACTGCCGACGTCGCCTTCACCTGGACCGTGATGCAGAACGCCGGTGAGGTGCTGGCGGCGCTGGACTCACGGTCGTCCAGCCTGAAGGACATCCGGGTGGTGGACGCCCGCACCTTCGAGGTGGCGTACGACGGCACCCTGTGCGGCAACCGCCTCAACGTGCCGCCCATCCTGCCCAGCCATCTGGAGGAGCCGATCTGGCGGGCCGACCCCAAGACCTATTTCCAGCGCTCGCTCTACCTGGTGAAGCCGGAGACAGCGGGCCTCTACAGCGGCCCCTATCGCCTGGCCCGCATGGCCAGCGGCAGCCTGAACCTGGCCCGCAACCCCTACTGGGCGGGCCAGGCGCCGGCGTTCGACCGGGTCACAGTCTTCATCGCGGCGGACAAGGCGGCGCTGGAGGCGCTGGTGCGCGGCGGCAAGATCGACACCTTCACCACCCTGGAGTTCGATGTCGGCAGCCGCCTGGCCAAGGACCTGGCCGGCCGCTACACGGCCTTCTACGCGCCCAGCGACTTCCTGGTGCACTTGCGGCTGAATTTCGACAATCCCATCCTGGCCGATGGGCGGGTGCGCAAGGCCTTGATGTACGGGCTGGACCGCGAGAAGCTGGTGGCCAGCCTGCTGGACAACAAGGGTACCGTGGCGCAAAGCCTGCTCAGCCCCTTCATGCCGGGTTACGCGGTGGTCGACCGCTACACCTACAATCCGCAGAAGGCGGCGGCCCTGCTGGATGAGGCGGGCTGGCTGAAGGACAAGGACGGTCACCGCCGCAACGCCGCCGGCAAGCCTCTGGCGTTCGAACTGCGCTATCGCCGTACCCAGCCCTGGATCGCCCTGACGCCGCGGCTGGCGGAGGCCTGGGGTGCGCTGGGCGCAAAGGTGGATCTGGTGGAGGATCCGCAGCTGTCGGGCGGTGCCCTGGATTCCCGCCAGCGCTATCCCGGCATGGTGGGCTTTTCGGAATGGCTGCTGGGGGGCGTGGAAGTCGCGCGCTACTGGTATCATTCGGCCATGATTCCCACGGCGGAGAACGGGTGGGAGGGCAGCAACTACTTCGGAATCAAAGTGAAATCCTTCGACGCCGCCATGGACAGGCTGCTGGCGGCCGGCTGTGCGGTGGAGCCGCGGCGCGCGGCGCTGGCGGACGTGCAGCGCGCCTACGCCGATGGCCTGCCGGCCCTGCCGCTGTGGTTCGGCACCGTCATCACCCTGTCGGCCAACCGACTGGACGGGACGGTGGACCCCCGGACCTTCGCCGCCGCCCCCATCGAAAACTGGCATCTGAAGCAGTGACGCCTTGGAAAAACCGCCCACTTTCCAGTCGGCCGTTAATAGTCCAGTAACGCAACCGGTGCGAGTGTTGCGCCGCGAGGGCCCCGACGAGCGGGGTTTCCGGGGGCGATTGCCGGGTTCGGGGCCAGCGGTTTTGTCGGGGACGGGGGACGGGTTGAGCGATTTGGCGCGGGATGATGGGATGGACGGCTGGGGCCGTGACGGTGCCGTGGCACCGTCGCTGCGGCTGGCCGCCCGCATCCGGGCGGCCCTGCGCATCCTGGTGCCCGTGTTCGCGGCCGGCCTGCTGATGGTCGTGCTGTTCAGCACGGGCGAACGCACGGTCTATCGCCTGACCAGCGCCATCGACCAGATCGTGGACCGCAACCTGGCGGGCAGCG
The DNA here is from genome assembly GCA_028283825.1 of Azospirillaceae bacterium. Taxonomy (NCBI): domain Bacteria; kingdom Pseudomonadati; phylum Pseudomonadota; class Alphaproteobacteria; order Rhodospirillales; family Azospirillaceae; species Azospirillaceae bacterium. The sequence continues at coordinate 221,301 of JAPWJW010000002.1, forward strand.
TGAAGCTGTCCGACATCAACACCCGCGTCCAGGCGGTGCACGCCCGTTTCAACCGGCTGCTGGCCGTGAAGTCGGCCGGTCGCCAGGCGGTGAACGTCGAGGCCGAATTAGGCGGCATCACCGAACAGGTGGACGACCTGATCGCCGACCTGCAGGCCTACCACGACACCTATGCCACCCCGGCGCAAAAGCCGCGCCTGGACGAAATCCTGCGGAACCTGGTCGATTACAAGGGCGCCGTTGCCTGGGTCGGGTCCATGCTGGGCATCGATTTCGCCAGCACGGTCAGCTTCATCGAACCGTTCGGCGCCGTGTTCGACCGGGTGCAGGCGGAACTGACCGGCATCGTCAATGAGACCGGCCATGACGCGCAGTCGCGCGCGGCCGACGCCACGCGCCAGGCGCAGACGACGGTGCGCACCTTCCTTTATTCGGCGGTGGCGGTCATCCTGGGCGTGGCGCTGCTGGCCTGGCTGATCGGCCGTTATCAGCAGCGCCTGCGCGTCAATTCCGAAATGCTGCGCCAGCAGGTGGAGGAACGGACGGCCGAACTGCGCCAGGCCAATGCCGACCTTGCCGCCTCGGCCGAGACCCTGCGCCATCTGGGCGATGTCGGCCTGGCCCTGACGGCCACCCTGGATTTGGGTGAGGTGCACGCCGCCCTCTACCGGCATCTGTCCGGCCTGATCCCCATGGACGCCTTCGGCCTGGCCCGCCTGTCCGCCGATGGCCGCGAGATCGCGTTCGACCAGTTCTTCCTGCACGACCGCGCGCTGCCCGCCTTCACCTGTCCGGCCGACGGGCCGGCGGAACCGGCCGCCCGCGCCCTGAAGCTGGCGGCGGAGGTGGTGGTGGCCGGCGGTGACGCCACGGCCTGGATCGCCAGCGTGGCGGAGGGGGCGGGCGCCATACAGGCGGCGGTCTGGCGTCCGCTGGTGGTGTCCGGCCGGGTGCTGGGCGTCATCACGGCGCAAAGCCGCGACATCGACGCCTATGGTCCCCAGGCGCTGGAGATCCTGCGGTCGGCCTGCGCCTACGCCGCCATCGCCATCGCCAACGCGCGCTCCTACACCGACCTGGAGGCGACGCTGTCCGAACTGCGCGCCACCCAGGACCAGTTGGTGCAGCAGGAAAAGATGGCCTCGCTGGGCCGCCTGGTGGCCGGCGTGGCGCATGAGATCAACACGCCGCTGGGCGTGGTGCTGACCGCCGCCGGCAGCCTGCACGGCGGCGTCGCCGACCTGCGCGCCAAGATCGCCGGCGGCCGGTTGAGCCGGGCCGACCTGGAACAGGGCATGGCCGAATGGGCCGATTTGTCCAATGTGGTGGAACGCAACGCCGTGCGCACCGCCGCCCTGGTCAAGAGCTTCTCCGCCGTGGCGGTGGACGAGGGCGCGGGCAAGGCCGTGGACACGGACCTGTCCGTCCTGCTGGACGATGTGCTGGCGCTGTTCCGCCCGGCGGCCGACCGGGCCGGCATCCAGCTGGACCTGGCGGTGGAAAAGGGTCTGGTCCTGCGCACCGTGCCGGAATCGCTGACCGACGCGCTGACCCGCATCCTGTCCAACACCATCGACCATGCCTTCACCCCGGGGCAGCCGGGGCGGGTGACGCTGACCGCCGTGCCGGCGGCCGGTGGGGTGACGGTCACCGTGGCGGACGGCGGCCGTGGCATCGCCCGGGACGCGGTCTCCCATGTCTGCGATCCCTTCTTCACCACCGCCCGGGGCAGCGGCCATCCGGGCCTGGGCCTGCATGTCGCCTATAACCAGGTGACCCAGCGCCTGAAGGGCCAACTGGCCGTGGATAGCGTGCAGGGCGCTGGTACAACCGTGACCCTGTCGCTGCCGGTCCTGGACGCCTGATCCTTATCAATCGCTTTTTCCCTTCAGGCCGGCCGTTCGCCCGCGCCCGATGGCCGCGCGCCGCCTATGTGCGGCAACCCTTTTGGGGCGATGTGCAATAACGCATTAACCCCGAGTTGTTCTTGAGAGTTAAATTACTCTTTTTGGGTTGAACGGCACAAACGCGCAACCCATACTTTCCCTTGTTGGATGACATCACGCTGCGGTTTGCGATCGGGCTGAGGGGGCTGGAACACGCCTTTTCAGTCGCCGCCGTTGCTTTGCGTCGTCCTCGAAAACCGCGTTCCGCCATGGGGGCGGGGCGCCTTTCGCGAGGGAGTGTCCTGTATGAGCAAAGGCCTGGAATTTACCTCCGGCACCCATGCCGGTGACCCCGCCCAGATGCTGACGGCGCTGGGCCTGCCCGTTACCGAGTCCGGCATCCGCTTCCTGCGGACGCTGGCGGATCGCGGCCGCGACCATGCCCCGCAATCGGCGCCCGAGGACCTGCCCATTCCGTTCCCCTGGTATTGAGCGGATACGGCGCGTTCCGCCGGGGCGCGCCGTATTCCTTGGGATTTTTCCTGTCGGTGGGGCGTTGAGCGGAGGCGGCGCATGGCGGATGGCGCGCTGGGCGGTGGTGGCCTTGACGGCGTGGGCGTATCGGGCCGGACCCTGCTGGTGGCCATGCCCATCGCCACGCTGCACTATCCGGTCATCGGCCTGTCGTTGCTGAAAGGTGCCTTGGCGCGGGCGGGTTTGGCGGCCGATATCCGCCATTTCTATCTGGATTTCGCCGAGTATATCGGCCTGGACGCCTACGCGGCGGTGGAGGACCACCGCTATTTCCTGGCCATGGTGGGCGACTGGGTGTTCGCCGGCGCCGCGCACGACGGCATGCTCGGCCCGGATGGCGCGCCCCTGCCGCCGGCCGACCCCTTCGATTTCATGAACGCGCTGGTGGCGGGGGAATACGCCGACCTGTTCGACCGCGACGCCTTGATGGGCATCCTGGCGGCACGGGCCAAGGCGGCGGGTTTCATCGACCATTGTTTCGGCTTGGTGGACTGGTCGCGCTATACGGCGGTCGGTTTCTCCACCTCCTTCCAGCAGACCATGGCCTCGCTGGCGCTGGCCCGCCGCATCAAGGCGGCGCATCCCCACATCCTGATCGTCTTCGGCGGCGCCAATTGCAGTGACGAGATGGGCGTGGAACTGCACCGCCGTTACCCCTTCATCGACGTGGTGGTGAGCGGTGAGGCGGAGGAGGTGCTGCCCGACCTGCTGCGCCGCCACGGACTGGCCCAGGATCTGGCGGGCCTGCCGGGCACCACCATCCGGGGTCCCGATGGGGCGACCGTGCCGCCCACCGCACCGGCGGCCCTGATCACCGACATGGACAGCCTGCCGCGCCTGGACTACGCCGATTTCTTCGCTGATCGGGCCCGCGTGCCGATGGCGGCGCAGCGCTACCCGGCCTTCCCGCTGTTCGAAAGTGCCCGGGGCTGCTGGTGGGGGCAGAAGCACCACTGCACCTTTTGCGGCCTGAACGGCCTGGGCATGGTCTACCGCAGCAAAAGCCAGGACCGCGCCTATGCCGAACTGACCGACCTGGCCGACCGCTTCGGGCGCGAGATCATGGTTGTCGACAACATCCTGGACAGCCGTTATTTCGGCGACTTCCTGCCCCGGCTGGCGGCCCTGCCGCAACCGTTGCTGCTGCATTATGAGGTGAAGGCCAACCTGCGCGCCGGCCAGCTGGCCCTGCTGGGCCAGGCCGGCGTGCGCAAGATCCAGCCCGGTGTGGAATCGCTCAGCAGCCCCGTGCTGGCCCTGATGCGCAAGGGCACCACCATGCTGCGCAACGTGCAGACCCTGCGCCTGGCGGCGGAGGCCGGCGTGCTGGTGGACTGGTCCCACCTCTATGGTTTCCCGGGGGAGACGGCGGCGCATTACCGGGATGCGGCTGCATTGGTGCCCAAGGTGACCCACCTGCACCCGCCCGGCGGCCTCAACCGCGTGCGCGCCGACCGCTTCAGTCCTTACTTCAACACGCCCGCCGCCTTCGGCGTCACCATCCGCCCGGTGGAAGGCTACCGTCACATCTATCCGGCGCTGGACGCCGATGGCGACGGCGCCCTGGCCCGGCTGGCCTATCATTTCGACATGATCCCGGCCCAGCCCGACCCCGACCTGGACGCCGCCCACGCCGCCCTGGCCCAGGCGCTGGAGGCGTGGCGCCTGGGGGAGGCGACGCTGACCATCACACCCGTCGCGGACGGCACGGCGGTGGTGGAGGATGGCCGCTTCGGGACCCTCCAGCGCCTGAGGTTGGACGCCTGCGCCGCTGCCATCCTGGACGCCTGCATGGAAATCCAGGGGCAGGGGCCTTTGCTCAAGGCCCTGGCGCCCCGCTTCGGTGAGACCGCGGTGGTTGCCGCCCTCGCCTGGCTGGAGGCCCATGACCTGCTGCTGCGCGAGGGGGCGGAGTTGCTGGCCCTGCCGCTGCGCCAACCGGGCTTCAGTCGCGCGCCAAGGCATGAGGAGATCCGCACCTCCTGGGGGCGGTCCTACTTCCATCACGCGCAGCAGGCCGGAGCGGAAACGGCGCTGGAAACCGCCGAATAAGGGCGCCCCCAGGCAGTAAGGATATGGCGGCGGCACACACCAATAAGGGGTTATTGCCTTAAATATAACATCTTGAAGGGTATCATCCGCATTGGCCCGCCATGCTGGCGGCGCCGTTCCGGATGGGGGAAGGAATGAAGGTCAGGGCCTTGTGCCTGATTGTCGCGTTGGCTGCGTGCAGCGCGCCGGGACAGTCGCCTGCGGCGGCAACGATTGATGAATGCCCGATCACCGACACGCTTTACACCATGCGCGGCCGTCCCGATGTCACCGCCGGTTTCCGGGATGTGGGGCAGCACAGGGAATGGGCTGGGACACTGGCGTTTCACGTCACGTCGGCGAGGTCGGGGCGGTCCTACTGGTTCCTGTTCGACCAGGGCAGCGCCCATGCCGTCAACCTGATCTCCACCACCGATGTCGTGGCCCCGGGATGGCAGCCGCCCAATGCCGATGGCGGTGTGCGGCCCCTGGGGGAACAGCATTTCCTGGCGGCCGATGGCGACCTGACCTTCGCCGCCGCCCTACCCAAGACAGGGGCGAAGGCGCCACGCTACATCCTGCTGCCGGATCTGTCTGAGGTGATGGCCCACAAGGCCGATCCCCGAGAGGATGTTCCCACCGCCTTTTTCGAGGCGACGGGCTGCGGTCGTCAGCCCAGATAATCACCGATGCGGAAGTCGGCGATGGTGGGCACGACATGGTCGGCGCGGGTCAGCACGGCCGGGTCGCCGATGCCCACTGCCACCATGCCGGCGTCCTTGATGCTGGCGATGCCGGCCACGGCGTCCTCCAACCCCAGGCAGCGGGAGGGCGGGAAACCGGTCAGGCGGGCGGCTTCCAGGAACAGGTCGGGGGCGGGCTTGGGCCGGGCGACGGCGGCGGGGTTGGCGATGCCGTCGAACAGGTCGGCGATGCCCAGCTGTTCCAATAGGGGCGGGGCGTTCTGGCTGGCCGAGGCCAGGGCGGTCCTCAACCCGGCGGCCCGCACCTCCTCCAGCACGCGGCGCGCGCCGGGCAGCAGGTCGTCCGGCGTCTGTTCCGCCACGGCGGTCTTGTAATAGCCGTTCTTGCGGTCGGCCAGCACGCGCTTCTCCTCCGCCGTGCGCTGCACCCCGCCCTGGGCCAGGATCAGGTCCAGCGAGGTCAGGCGGTCCACGCCCTTCAGTTTTTCCTCGAACGCCGCTTCCAATTGGATGCCCAACTCATCCGCCAGGCGGCGCCAGGCCGCGAAATGGATGTGGGCGGTGTCGGCCAGCACGCCGTCCAGGTCGAACAGCACGGCATCAAAGCGGGGCATGGGCGCCTCCCTCGGTGACCGCGGCCAGGGCGAAGGTAGCTTCCGATGCCGCCGGCGTCAGGTGCGCCACCTCGCCCCCATGGCGTAAGGATAGGCCCGGCCCGGCCAGCAGGCGGTAGGTTGCGGCGTCGCAAGTCACCGCCACCTCCACCCGGTTGCCCTGGAATTCCAGGCGGAAACGATAGCCATCCCAGCCCGGCGGCAGGCTGGGGTTGAAGCGCGGGATGCCGCCCAGGGCGTGGAACCCGGCGAAGCCCTGCACCAGGGCCATCCAGCTGCCGGCCAGGGCGGCCATGTGCAGGCCGTGGCCGGTGTTGGCGTGCAAATCGTCCAGATCCACCAGGGCGGTGGCGTTGAAGTAGGACAGCGCCTTGCCCATCTGGCCCAGGCGGGCGGCCAGCAGGCCGAACACGCCGGCCGACAGGGTGCTGTCGTGCACCGTCACCGCCTCATAAAAGGCGAAGGACCGGCGCACGGCCTCGGCCTCGAACCGGTGGGGCATCAGGCAGAAGGCCAGCACGGCGTCGGCCTGCTTGCACACCTGGTGGCGGTACAGCACCAGCGGGTGATAGTGCATCAGCAGGGGATGATGGTCGGCCGGGGTGCCGGCGAAATCCCAGGGCTTCTTGTCCAGGAAGCTGTCGTCCTGCGGATGGATGCCGCTGGGCTCGTCATAGGGCAGGTACATGGCCTCGGCCGCCTGGCGCCAGCCGCGCGCCTCCTCATCGCCCAAGCCGATGCGCTGGGCCAGTGCGGCCAGGGCGTCGGGGCGTTCCCGCCCCAGGCGCTCGGCCACGGCGGCCGCGTACTCCAGGTGCGCCTGGGCCATGGCGTTGGTGTAGAGGTTGTTGTCCACCATGGCGGTGTATTCGTCCGGGCCCGTCACCTCATGGATGCAGAAGCGCCCGCCGTGGCGGGGGTTGTAATGCCCCATGTCCAGCCACAGCCGCGCCGTCTCGAACAGGATTTCGGCGCCATGGCGCACCAGGAAATCATCGTCGCCGGTGGCGTCCATGTACTGGCGCACGGCATGCGCCACGTCGGCGTTGATGTGGTATTGCGCCGATCCGGCGGGAAAATAGGACGAACACTCCGCCCCGCCGATGGTGCGCCAGGGGTATAGCGCACCCTTGCGGTGGCCCATCAGGCGGGCGTGGGTGCGGGCGCCGTCCAGCGTGCGGTGGCGGTATTCCAGCATGGCGCGGGCCACGGCTGGTTTGGTGTAGACCAGCACCGGCAGGGCGAAGATCTCGGCATCCCAGAAATAATGCCCCTCATACCCTTCGCCGCTCTGCCCCTTGGCGCCGACGGAAGTCAGGCCGTCGCGTCCCGCCCCCTGCAGCAGCTGGAACAGGTTGAAGCGCACCGCCCGGCCCAGATGCGGGGCGCCGTCGATGGCGATGTCGGCGGACAGCCAATATTCCTGAAGGGCTTGGGTGCGGGCCTGGCGCAGGGCGGGCAGGCCGATGGACTGGGCCTGGGTCAAGGCCGCGATCGCCGAGCGGCCCACGGCCTCATCATCCGCCGGCGTGCCGTGCGTGTCCTTGTCGGCGGCGTAGGCGATGCTTTTCACGATTGTCAAGGTGCCGCCCGGCGCCAGGGTGGTGCGCAGCATATGGCACAGTTCGCTGTTGTCGCGCACCGTGGCCGGCAGGACGGCACCGTCGGCGGTCACGGTGTGGGCCATGGCGGCGGCGACACCCTGGCCGCTGCGCCGGGTGCGCAGCACCAGGCCGGTGATGCCGTCCGGCCCCTCGACCCAGCGGCGGAAGGCCGGGGCGGTGGTCTGCGGGCCCAGGCGCGGGTCGTGCACGCCGTTCTCTTCCGCCGCCGGGGCCTTGGCCGCTGGCGCGTGGTGCGGCACCAGGCGTGAGGCGACGGCGACCTCATCGCTGAAATCCTCCGCCGTCACCTGGTAATGGATGACGATGGGGCCGGGATGGTCCTCCACCACCAGCCGCTCACTGACGACCCGCACGGTGCGCCCGGCGGGGGACCGCCAGCGCAAGGCGCGGTGCAGCACGCCGGTGCGCAGATCCAGCCAGCGATGGTGGGCCAGCACCCGGCCGGTGGTGAGATCCAGCGGCTCCCCCCCCACGGTCAGGTCGATGCGGGTGCCGTCCGGCACGGGGATGCGGGTGTCGCTGGCCTCGGCGAAGCCCGGCGCCTTTTCATGATAGGTGATGGGTGTCACCTCATAGACGCCGTTCAGGTGCACCACCGGCGCCGTCGACCGCCCGGCCTCCTCCACCACGCCGCGCACGCCGATGAACCCGTTGCCCAGCGTGAACAGGGATTCCAGGCGTTTCAGCGTCGCCGCGTCATCGCCCTGGGCGACGACGGTCCAGGCGTCGGTGGCGGGCGGGGCGGGCGAAAAGGGGGGGAGGGAGGCTGTCACGGGCATCACGCTTTTCTGGTGTACGGGCAGGCGAGGTCTGAAGGGGTAACGGTCTGGCGGCGCTGGTGGTTCCGCCGATTGTCGGCGTCAGGAATGGGGGGTGGTGGACAAGGGTGCGGCGATATCCTCCAGCGACTTGCCCTCCGCCTTGACGCCCAGCACCGCCTCGACGGCGGCGGCGGCGATCATCAGGCCGGCACCCAGGACATAGCCCCACAGCACGTTGGTGCGCGATCCCGTGTCGATCAGGGCGCCGAACACCAGTGGGCCGCAGACGCCGCCCACCCCGGTGCCGAAGGCGAAGAACAGGGAAATGGCGACGGCGCGGATCTCCAGCGGGAAGCATTCGCTGACGGTCAAATAGGCGGAACTGGCGGCGGCGGAGGCGAAGAAAAAGATGACGCTCCAAGCCAGGGTGATGGTGGTGGCGGTCAGCAGGCCCTGCTGGAACAGCACGCCGGTGCCGATCAGCAGGACGCCGGACAGGGCGTAGGTGCCGGCGATCATGGGCACGCGGCCGATGGTGTCGAAGAAACGGCCGATCAGCAGCGGCCCCAGGAAGTTGCCGGCCGCGAACGGCAGGATGTACCAGCCGACATCGTTGGCCGGCACGCCGAAGAAGGAGGTCAGGACCAGCGCCTCGGTGAAGAAGATGGCGTTGTAGAAAAACGCCTGGGCCGTCATCAGCGACAGGCCCAGCACCGTGCGCGGGCCGTAATCGCGCAAAAGTGACCGCGCCACGGCGCCGGTGGACACGGGTGCCAGTTCGCGCAGGCGCACCGGCGGGCCGGCCGGGGGCAGGGTGTGGCCTTGGGCCCGGATGCCGTCCTCGATCCGGGTCACGATGGCCTCACCATCGGCCACGCGGCCATGGGTCATCAGCCAGCGCGGGCTTTCCGGGATGGCGCGGCGCAGGAACAGGATGAACAGGCCCAGGATGGCGCCGGTGAAGAAGGACGCGCGCCAGCCCAGATCGGGCCCCAGCAGGGCCGGATCCAGCAGGACGACGGAGCCGACGGCGCCCAGGGCCGCACCCAGCCAATAGCTGCCGTTGATCACCAGGGTGACCCAGCCGCGGGCGCGGGCCGGGATCAGTTCCTGGATGGTGGAATTGATGGCGACGTACTCCCCGCCGATGCCCGCCCCGGTGATGAAGCGGAACAGCAGCAGGCTGGGGAAATTCCAGGAAAAGGCGGTGGCGGCGGTGGCGGCCAGATAGACCAGCAGGGTGATGCTGAACAGCTTCTTGCGGCCCAGCCGGTCGGTCAGCCAGCCGAAGAACAGGCCACCCAGCACGCAGCCGATCAGATAGGCGCTGCTGGCCGCCGACACCTGGGCGTTGTTGAGGGCCAGGGCCGGGCTTTCCTTCATGGCGCCGGCGACGGCGCCGGCCAGGGTGACCTCCAGCCCGTCCAGCACCCAGGTGATGCCCAGCGCCCCCACCACCAGGCTATGGAACCGCCCCCAGGGCAGGCGGTCCAGCCGGGCGGGGATGTCGGTCTCCGTGACGGCAGGGGCGGGTTGGGCGATCGAGGCGGCACTGGACAAGGCGGGGCACCTTACAAAGGTGGATTGATGAAAAGAGGATGGGTGGGCCAATGGTCGAGGTCCAGCCCACCCATCCTGGAAGCCGTCCTCGGGGGTGACGGCTTCAACGGTGAAACGCGGCGCTTAGAACTTGGCGGACGCACTGAGGTGGACGGAGCGGCCGAACAGCGGCCGGCCCAGGAAGACGCCGCCGGTGCTGGTGCCCGCCCCCACGACGCGGGCGTTGCCTTCGGTGATGCCCAGCTCATCCGTCAGGTTGGTGGCGGTCAGCTGGACGGAATAGCGGTCGAAGTCGGCGGCCACGCCCAGGTCCAGGGTGTCGTAGGCCGGCAGCGGCTGCTGGTTGTCCGGGTCGCCGTAACGGTCGCCGACATGGGTATAGGTGCCGAACAGGCGCAGGCTGGCCCAATCCAGCGGGATCTCGTAGGACGGCGCGATGGAGAACTGGAACTTGGGCTGGCGCAGCACCTCATTGCCGTTATAGGTCGGGTTGTCCTGGTACTTGGCATCCAGGTAGGTGCCGCGGAAGGTGACGGTCAGGTTGGTGACCGGCCGCACCGCCAGTTCAAACTCCGCACCCCAGGCTTCCGATCCATAGATTTCGTTGATCAGGCTGCCGCTGCCGTCGGGGTTCACCACCTCCGCCTGGTACAGCAATCCTGAGAAGGTGTTGTGGAAGCCGGTGACATAGGCGCTGTAGTAGTGGGAGGAGGTCTTGAGGCCGATTTCCTGCTGCTGGATATCGACCATCTGGTAATCGCCGCCGCGCAGCGCATCGAACTGCGGGAATTCATGGCCGCCGTTGGCACGGGCGTAAACGCTGAGGTCGTCCGTCAGGTAATAGTTGGCGCCCACCGTCCACGATGGCGCCGTCTGGTGTGAACTGACGCCGTAATAGGTGCCGTTGTTGTAGCTGGCGGCGTTGTCGTACAGGGTCAGCGGATTGCTGTCCAAATCACCGGTGCTGTCGTTGTTGATGGTGCCGTTGATGGTCTGGTGTTCCACCCGCAGGCCGGCGTCCAGGCGCAGGTCCGGTGTGATGTGCCATTCGTCGGAGATGAAGCCCGCGACCGCCGTACCGTCATAGCTGGCGTCCAGCGCGTAGAACGACCCGGACACCAGGCCGCCGCGCGACACCTGGGCGCCGTTGTTCAGCGCCACGTCCACCACTTGCGGATGGTTGGCCATGGTCAGCAGGTAGTTGTTGCCCAGGTACCATTGGTCCTTGGACGTGTAATGGGCGAAATAGGCGCCGACCGTCAGGGTGTTGCCCTGGAACAGGTCATGGCTCAGGCGGACATCGTCGGTGAAGGACTGGATCTGCTTGTCCACCGACCACATGCCGACCGAAATGACCTGCTGGTTCATGTTGGTCAGGGCGGCACCGGTGCCCACGATCCTGGCCGACCCGCCGGTGGCCAGGCCGCCGGCCGCCGCCACCACGGCGGCGCTGGCGTTGGCGGATGTCACGCTGTCGGAAATGAACTGGCCCAGCGTTTCCGGGTTCGACCCGGTGAATTCCGACTGGGTGTAGGCCCGGCCGGTGACGAAGTTCATCTTGTTGCTGAGCTGCCAGCCGTTCAGGTCCAGGTCCAGCGTGTCGCCCAGGGTGGTCAGGTGGACGCCGCGGCCGTCGCCGATGTCCAGGTTCTTGGTCTGGCCCGGCCCGGTCTCGATCGTGACGTTGCGCACGTCGTTGCTGTACAGGCTGAACGTGCCCGGATCGGTGCCGGGGAAGGCGGAGATATCCTTGCCGTTGTTGCCGCTGACCAGCGGGATGGCGGTGTAGAAGGCGTTCCGGTCGTCGGTGCGGCGGCCGTAGAATGTGAAGCTGCCGTTGTCGAACTTCTTGGTGACGTTGGCCACCACCTGCCCGCCGTCGTCGGCCGGGAACTGGGTGCTGCGGATGCCTTCGTTATAGCGGTAGAAGCCGCCGACCATGAAGGTCAGGTCCTTGGAAATGGGCCCGGAGTAATAGGTGTCGACCCGGTACAGCCCCTCATCCCCCACGGTCAGGCGGATGCTGCCTTCCGGCGTGTCGGTGCCCTTGCGCTGGATGAAGTTCACGGTGGCGCCCGGCTGGGCGTTGGAGAAGACGGTGGCCGGGCCGCCGCGCAGCACCTCCACCCGTTCCACCGTGTCGTCCAGGCGGATCAGGCTGGAATTGTCCATGAAGGACAGGGTGGGGGCCGGATAGATGGGGGACCCGTCGATCTGCATGGTGACGAAGGGCGCGTCGCCGCCGCCGGGGAAACCGCGCACGTCGATGTTGGGGCCGGCGGTGCCGCTGGTCGATTCCACCCACAGGCCCGGCGTCAGCTTCAGCAGGTCGGCGGTGCCGTTGGGCTGCTGCGCCACGATGTCCTCGGCCTTGATGGTGCTGATGGCGAAGCTGGCGTCCAGCTTCTTCATGCCGTCGCTGCGCGCCGTGCCGGTGACGATGACTTCCTGCAACTCATCGGTGGCGCTGCTCAAGGCGCCGGCCTGGGGCGCCGGCTCGGCGGCCGTCTGGGCGCGGGCCGCCATGGGGACCGTCAGCGCCGCCAGGGCGACGCCGGCCAATAACATAGCTATCCTGTTCGGATTCAACATTTTTCCCTCCCGTTTTTGTCTCGGCCAGGGGGCTGTGACGGTGCGGGTTCGCCCGTCGACTTGGCCCCAAGGCTTCTTATCGGGATGGCACGCCCACGTTGGGCCGATACCACCCCTGCTTGAATGAAAGGACGGATAGCATCGAATGACATCGATAACAAGACATCGATATCATTTCTGTCTCATTTGCCCGTGGGGCGTTGAAACCGGGCCACAGGGGTAAAGGCATTGCTGCAACAGCACTTCGCAGGTGCGGTATAATGCCAGCGTTTCCAGGAAGATGGCTGCCAAGTCTTTGGATGGAAAGGCCTAGCCGTCTCCGATTTGCGGACTTCCCCGCAGCCAGATTGTTATCGATATCACCCTATGATGGCCCTATCATCGCGCCGCAGGACAATCGGCGTGACGCCAGGGGTGGGGATGGGCATGGGGGACGGGACGGCGCATGCGGCCGAAATCCGGCTGCGACTCAGGGACCGCCACCGGCCTTATGGGCCCCGCGTCGCTTGGCAAGCGGCGTCCGCTTGTGGAACAGTCGTGCCCGGATTCGTCCGGCGCCGCCGGCCCTTTTTCCAGGTTTGGAACCCCGCATGAGCACGCGTTCGGTCAAATCCCCCCGCCCGGCGGCCCCGGCGGACAGTTTTCCGGTGGTGGAACCCGGGCGGCTGACCATGGCCGATCTGGCGGAACGGGCGCAGGTGTCGGTCATCACCGTGTCCCGCGCGCTGCGCGACAGCCCATCGGTGCGCGAGGATACCCGCCGCCGCATCCAGGACCTGGCGCGGGAGATGGGCTACCGCTTCAACGCCACGGCGCGGAACCTGCGCCTGCAGCGCAGCCACACCATCGCCGTGGTGGTGGACATGAAGCCCAGCCCGGAACGCCCCATGTCCGGCCCCTTCCCCTTGGACCTGCTGGGCGGCATCTGCCAGGAACTGACCACCGCCGGCTACAACGTGCTGCTGACCACGGGGCAGGGCCATCCCGCCGACGCCGTGCAGGCGGCCGACGGCGCCATCCTGCTGGGCCAGGGGGCGGACGACACGGCGGTGCACCAGTTGGCGCCGTCGGGCGTGCCGCTGGTGGTGTGGGGCGCCCCGCGTTCAGGGCCCGGCCCCGGTGCCGATCCGGTGTTCGTGGGCAGCGACAACCACCAGGGCGGGGCGCTGGCGGCGGCGCGGTTCATCGCGACCGGCCGGCGCCGCCTGGTTTTCCTGGGTGACACCCGCCATCGCGAAAACGCCGAACGCCTGCACGGCTTTACCGAGACGCTGGCCGCGTCCGGGGCGGCGCTGGTGGCCCTGGTGCCCTGCGACTTCACCTTCAACGCCGGCGTGGCGGCGGTGCAGGGCCTGCTGGCCGATACACCCGGCGGCTTCGACGGCGTGTTCGCGTGCAGCGACGCCATGGCGCTGGGGGCGGTCCGCGCGCTGACGGAGGCCAGGCTGTCGGTGCCGGGCGACGTGTCCGTCATCGGCTACGACGACACGCCCATGGCCGCCTTCCACACCCCGGCCTTGACCTCGGTCCACCAGAACTGGACGGACGGCGGCGTGCGCCTGGCGCAGAGCGTGCTGGCCCTGATCAACGGCGACCGGCCCGACAGCGTCATCCTGCCCACCCGCCTGGTGGTGCGGGAAAGCTGAGGTTTTAAGTTTCCTCAGGCGCCGGCGGGGCATCCGCCCCTTGGCTTGTCCTCAGTTTTCAGTCCGCCTTCGGCTCCCCAAAAACTTCCGGCGGCCGCGGTCGCGGCCTACGGCGGCATGAGCATGAACCCATGCCGCCCCTGGCTCCGGAAAAGCCGTCAGTACACGTCGCGCCGATAACGGCCGTCCGCCGTCAGGGCGTCCAGCTGGTCGCGGCCCAGCGCCTTGGCCAAGGCGTCGTCCACCGCCGGGGCCATGCCTTGCAGGCTGCCGCAGACGTAGATGGTCGCCCCCTGGCCCACCCACTGGCGGATTTCCTCGGCCGCCGCCGCCACGCGCTGCTGCACATACCCGCCGCCATCGCGGGAGAAGGCCCATTCCACGCGCGCCAGGGTGCCGTCGGCCTGCCAGGTGTCGATCTCGGGCCCGTGCAGGCGGTCGTGGGTGGCGGTGCGCTCACCAAACACCAGCCAGGCCTGGCCCAGGCGGCGGGACCGGCGGTGCTTCAGGTGGGCGCGCAGGCCCGCCAGGCCGGTGCCGGCGCCGATCAGGATCATGGGCAAGGGGGCGGCCGGCGGGTGGAAGCCGGGGTTGTTGCGGATGCGCAGGCGTACCTCGTGCCCCAGGGGCGCGAAGGTGGTCAGCCAGCCGGAGCCCAGGCCCGGCGTGCCGTCGGGCCGGCGTTGCAGGCGGACAAGCAGGTCCAGCCGCCCATCCTCGGGCAGGGAGGCGATGGAATATTCGCGGTGGGGCAATGCGGCCAGGCCGTCCGCCACATCCTGCGCCGCCTGGCCCCGGGCCAGCACGTCGTTCGCATCGGGCAGATGGCTGGTGGCCAGCAGGGCATCCAGGCGCTCTTGGCCCCCGGGCGTCTGCACCCAGGCCGCACCGTCCAGCCCGGTGGCCGTCAGGAAGGCCTGGACGGCGGCGTCGCCGTTGGCTGGCAGGATCTGGACGATGTCGCCCGCCTGCCAGGCCGGCAGCGGCTGGTCCACCGGCTCCAGCGCCAGGTGGAAGGCCGGGTTGCCGGGGCTGCCGGGGTTCAGCAGGCGGCGTTCCGCCAGGCGCCAGCGGTCGTAGACCGGCGGGGCCCAGTCGGGCGCCTGGGCGGCACCCAGCTGGCGCAGGCGGGCCTGCCAGTCGTGCAGGGCGGCGGTGTCGCCGCCGTCGGCGCTGGCGTCCACCGTCACCGTGTCGAACAGGCGGACGGCACCGCTGTCGCCCAGCCATTTGTCCAGCGCGCGGCCGAAACCGCAGAAATGCTCATACCCCCGATCACCCAGCGCCAGCACGGCGTATTCCAGGCCGGCCAGGGCGGCGGGCTTGGCCATCACCTTCTTGGCGAAGATGCGCAGATCGTCCGGCGGTTCGCCCTCGCCATAGGTGCTGGCCACCACCAGCAGGCGGCCGGTCAGGCCGGCGAGTTCCAGCTTTTGCAGCGGCACGACCTCGGGCGCCAGGCCGCCATCGCGCAACAGGCCGGCGGTGCGCCAGGCCAGCTGTTCCGCCGTGCCGGTCTGGCTGGCATAGGCCACGGTCAGGGCGGTGGATACTGGCGCCGGCGTCGCGCTGGTGATGCCCGCGGCGGCCATGGCCGCCCGCGCCGCCTTCTTCTTGCGGCGGCGGTCCAGGTACAGCATCAGGCCGGTGACGGTGAACAGCGGCATGGTGCCGGCGGCGATCATGAAGACGATGGCGCCGCCGGTGCCGAAGAAGGTGCCGCGATGGATGGCCAGGATGCTGCTGACCAGCTTGGCGCCCGTGGGCTTGTCGGCGTAGTGGCTTTCGCTTTTCACGGCACCGCTGGCGGAATCCACCGTCATGTCGTCGGTGGCGTATTCATGCGGCGCGCCCTCGGCCCGATAGCGGATGCGCACCGGCGCGCCGGGCCGGGCCGGCGGGGTCAGGGTCGCGATCTCGTAATGGCCGCCGGTCTGCTGCAGGAAGCCGGTCCAGGCGGTGTCCATCGGCACCGCCGTCTGGGCGCCGCCGGCACGTCCGCCGCCTTCCTTGCCACCCCCTTCACGACCGCCGCCCCGCTGCTCACCCCCCCGTTCCTGCTGCGGCGCCTGGCCGGTCAGCAGTTGGGTCACGCCCTGACGGTACCAATCGTAGGACCACCACAGGCCGGTCAGGCCGATGGCCAGGTAGATGACCAGTACCCAGGTGCCGGCTACGGCGTGCAGCGACCACAGGAAGGCGCGGCCCTTGGCCTTGGTGTCCAGCGCCAGCCAGGCGCGCCAGTCCATCACGCGACGCGGCCAGCGCAGGTACAGGCCCGACAGGCAGAAGAACAGCAGGGCGAAGACGGCCGGGCCGGTGATCTGCCGGCCGATGCCGTTGGGCCCGCCGGGCAGGGCCAGCCAGCGGTGCAGGTTGCGCACAAAGCCGAAAAAGGCCTCGCCGTTGGCGCCGCCCAGGATGACGCCGCTGTAGGGGTCGACATAGGCACGGGTGCCGCGCCCTTCCTCGCCCGGGCGCCGGTCGAACATCACCCGCGCCGCCTCGTCGGGGGCGGGGGACAGCACCAGCATGGTGACCTTGTCGTCGGGGCGCTGCTCATGCAGGCGCGCCATCAGCGTGTCGGGCGACAGGATCTGCGTGGTCTGCACCGCCACCGTGACCACGCCGGGGCTGATCGCCCGCATGATCTGGTCCTCGAAACTCATGGTGGCGCCGGTGATGCCCATCAGCGCCAGCACGAAGCCCAGGGTGATGCCCAGGAACCAGTGGATTTGGAACAGCACCCAGCGCGGCGTGGGCAGTCGCGTCGTCCACGATCGGCCCCGGCGGGCCGGCGACGGGGCGATGGCGGGCTGGCCGACGGCATTGCTGTCGCCGGCGTGATCTCTGGTCACGCTGGTCAAGTCTCAAATCCCCAGGTACGGCGGTGGCCTTATGCGGCAAATGCAAATCACTCGCATTGCCGTTATAAGGGGCGGGCCGCCGTTTGAAAAGACGGTTTGCCGGGGATTGAACCGCGCCGGGATTGTCGGAGGCTTTCACTCCTGAGAGACTGAAGCCACGATGAGCAAGACGACGAACAAGTTTTCCCCCGAAGTTCGTGCCCGCGCGGTGCGGCTGGTGTTGGATCACGAGAAGGATCATCCGTCCCGTTGGGCGGCGGTGATGTCGATCGCGGCGAAGATCGGCTGTTCCGGACAGACGCTGAACGAATGGGTGAAGAAGGCCGAGGTTGAAGCAGGCACGCGGGCCGGTGTTCCCAGCGATGTCGCGGAACGGCTGAAGGCGCTGGAACGGGAGAACCGGGAACTGCGCCAAGCGAATGACATCCTGCGCAAGGCGAGCGCGTATTTTGCGGCGGCGGAGCTCGACCGCCGGTTCAAGCCATGATCGCCTTCATCGATGAGCATCGGGGTGCGCACGGGGTCGAGCCGATCTGCCAGGTGTTGCCGATCGCCCCGTCGACCTATCACCGGCATGCGTCGCGGCGTTCCAACCCGGATCGCCTGCCGGCGCGGGCCAAGCGGGACACACGGTTGAAGGTCGCAATACGGCGGGTGTTCGACGAGAACTTCGCCGTCTATGGCGTGCGCAAGGTCTGGCACCAGCTCAAGCGGGAGGGCCAAGCCATCGCGCGTTGCACGGTCGCCCGGCTGATGCGGGACCTGGGCCTGCGAGGTGTGATCCGGGGCAAGCCGGTGAGGACGACGGTGAGCGACAAGGCGGCACCCTGTCCGCTGGACCATGTCAATCGGCAATTCCATGCGCCCCGGCCGAACATGCTGTGGCTGTCGGACTTCACCTACGTTGCCACCTGGCAGGGCTTCGTCTACGTGGCCTTCGTCATCGACGCCTACGCCCGGCGCATCGTCGGCTGGCGGGTATCGCGGACGGCCCATGCCGCCTTCGTGCTCGACGCACTGGAGCAAGCCCTGCATGAACGGCAACCGGCCAAGCACGGCGGCCTGGTTCATCATTCGGACAGGGGCGTTCAATACGTCAGCATCAAGTACACCGAGCGCCTGGCGGACGCCGGGATCGAGCCCTCGGTCGGCAGTGTCGGCGACAGCTACGACAACGCCCTGGCGGAAACCATCAACGGCCTCTACAAGGCCGAGGTGATCCACCGGCGTGGGCCATGGCGATCCTTCGAGGCCGTCGAATACGCCACCCTGGAATGGGTCGATTGGTTCAACCACCGGCGGATCCTGGGCCCCATCGGCAACATCCCACCCGCCGAAGCTGAGGCTCGCTTCCACGCCATGACGGACACCCCGGCGATGGCCGCCTGACTCAAACCAAACGGCCTCCGACAATCCCGGCGCGGTTCAATGGGAATAGCTTATGAAGACCTGAGGCGAGTGAAGGATATCGTTCCAGTGAGGTTCGACGAACAGGTTCTTGTGGGATGGTTGGGTCGTGATCAGATTTTTGGAACGCAGAATTTCACCGATTTCGCGGCGAAGTCCGAGAATACTCCCGCGATTCTCGATGCAGGCATCGACGAAATCGCGCATCAGTTCAGGTAAATCGCGCTTTTGCGAGAGTCCGTAAGCAGCAAGGTAATTCGGTTCAAACCCCGTCGCGCTTCTTCGCTTTATAAGATTGAACAGCACCACAGATGGAGTGCGTGGAAGCGGAATGCCACCATTCCGAAAGTGGCTGCGCAGGTGTCGCCACTCATCATCAGGGATGGTTTGGTTGTTGTGAACAACCGGTGTAAACAGATGAACGCTTGTCCCGGATGCAGCGGAAATCTGGGCTTTGTGTCGAGAAGTCCACATACTCAATGTCGAGCGATGAAAAGAGGAAGATAGCGAAGATTGACGCCTGTGGATCTAGGCCATTTTCGCTACAGCGGTCGAGAACCTCCTCAAGCCAAGCGTCCACATTGAACAAGTAGAACATTCATCCCCCCCAAGTGGGTGCCGCAGGCCTGCTCATGACGATATTCGCTTATTGTTGCCCAGTCGATTGCGTTCACTCGTGTCGCCTAAGGGGGCTGGGTATCTCGCGCTCTGCCTCTCACCCGTCTGCAATGCTCAATTCTAACCAGAAGCTGAAAGCTAGCAAAGTCCCAAAGCCGGCCATTCCGAGCCGCGCCAAGAGCCCGATGAACAATCGGCGGCTTTCGGGATAGCTGGTCGCCGGTGTGAACGACCTATACGGGGCGCAAAGCGGACAGAAGCGGTTTTCTCAAGCTACAGCGTCAGAGCATTCGGTTTTCGCATCAATTGGGTGAGGCTTTGATCAGGAAATGCAGCAAGCTCGCCTGAGCTTTGGTGGCCCGCCTCGCCCGCCCTTCTCACTTTATGGGTCAGCCCACAGCGCGCTTGCTGGGGGCTATCCTCCCGGGATGGAGCGGCCTTTTATGAGCATTGACGCGGTTGCCTTCAGGCTGGCGCTCAAGAAGGGTTTGGGGCGCAGCATGCTCATGTTGCGATCCGATCCGGATAATCCGGCGTTGAGGGATGCGCTGCTCGACGCGTGCATTATGAACGATGTTTACGACCGTCAATGTGAGAGCACCCGCGATGGCTATCTTCATCGCTTGATCAGTGTGTCGGGACAGTCGCCCTTTTTCTGGGACGCTTTACGGGGGCGCCTCGGGGCAGGTTTCCATGATGACCACGATGTGGCGCAGATATTTGCCATCTTATGTCTGATCGCGGCGGAAGATCAGCGGTTTGACCGTCAGGAATTGCGCACTTTCCTCCAATGCGCCTCCGACCATTTGGTCGAGCCCTGCATGTGGGCCCTGGTGAAGCTGGACGGTATTGACGGCGTCCTGCTGGGTATTCACCGCATTTATGAAAGTGTGGTGGCTGATTTGGACGGCGAAGGCTGGCTGGTGCAGCAACTGATCCAAACGCTGAAAGAACGCGACGGGGAAGAGCAGTCATCCAAAGCGGTGGAATATGCCCGTACGGTTTGTCCCGAACTGGACAGGCTGATGGTTCTGGTCGCGGAAAAAGCGCCTCGCCCGGCGCCGGCAGGTCCAAAGAACTACGCTGAATTCAAGGCCAACGTTGAGGCCGGAAGAAGCCCGCGCACCGCGTGGGTCCGTGATGCGGATCAGACGGATATTATCCTTGCCGCCCAGGATATGCTGGCCGAGCGAGATGAGCGTAGAGTTCGGTCGTACCTGCGGGTATTCCGCGAACGGGCCTTTCCACTGCCCGCCGCCACACTCTTCCCGCTGACGCGGCATGAAAACCCCATGATTGCTTATGGGGCCATGCGGATCCTTGGCCGCATCCGTTCCCCGGAGGTTCGAACGGCGGCGTTGGATTTCCTGGCGGCGGGCCGGGTCAGAGATGCGCTGGACCTGCTTCAGGCCAACTATCATTCCGGTGACTTCGAGGTTATTGGCAGGGCGATCGAACGATCGGTTTTGAATGATGAAACCTGCCATAGGATCGGGTTCTCTGTGCTTCACCTGCTCGAGCAAAGCCCAGCTGTGATCCAGGAAAGTGTTCCGGTGTTACTTTGGCTTTATGAAAACGAGCCGTGCACACTCTGTCGTCGAGACGTCGTCAGGCGGCTGGGCGAGGGCGGAGCCCTGCCCGGTTGGATGGCGGAGGAGGTGGTTTTCGATGCGGAACCAAGGGTCCCCGACCAGGCTGTGGCACATCCCCCTTCCGGGAATTGTTCGTAGGGCTCGATAAGCCGGGAACGTCCCCCATCGCCTTGGATAGGCCCGGTGGCGACACCACCTGCATGCCGGTGTGAAATTTCTTTGAAACTTCTTTTGTGGCTGGCGGCGGGACATGCTTGCTTCCTCAGCCTCGCTTGCCGCCTTCTCCGCTGCCGCCTTTTCCGGCCTATCCTCACGGGAGCCTCCAGATGGATTTTTTCCGCCGCTTCAATTTCCTGGTCTGCGCCCCCGCCTTCGAGGCCGATGAACTGGAAGGCGCGCGGTTGCAGGACATCATCGTCGAGGTGGAGCGGCTGGGCTTCGAGGTCGCCAAGGCCCGGCGCATCGAGGACGCGGAGCTGGCCATCCGCACCGACGCGGCCATCGGCTGCATGGTGCTGGACTGGGGCAAGCGCGGGCCGGAGGGCAAGGCGGCGGCCCTGATCTCGCTGGTGCGCGCCCGCGGCCTGGAAATGCCCATCGTGCTGCTGGTCCGGCGCAAGCGGCTGGAGGACATCCCGGTGGAGGTGATGCGGGAGATCGATGGCTATGTCTTCCTGGCGGAGGAAACGCCGCAGTTCATCGCCAAGAACCTGATCAGCCGCCTGCGCCAGTACGCCGAAACCCTGAAGACCCCCTTCTTCGGCGCCCTGGTGGACTATGCCGAGGAAGGCAACCAGATGTGGACCTGCCCCGGCCACAACGGCGGCATCTTCTATAACCGCAGCCCCATCGGCCGCATCTTCGTGGAACATCTGGGCGAGGCCATCTTCCGCGACGACCTGGACAACTCGGTCGTGGATCTGGGCGACCTGCTGGTGCACGAGGGCCCGGCGCTCAAGGCGCAGAAGGAAGCCGCCAAGATCTTCGGGGCGGAGCGCACCTATTTCGTGCTGAACGGCACCTCGGCCTCCAACAAGGTGGTGCTGGGCGCCCTGGTGGCGGAGGACGATTTGGTGCTGTTCGACCGCAACAACCACAAGGCCGCCCATCATGGCGCCCTGCTGCTGGGCCAGGGCACGCCCATCTTCCTGGAGACCGACCGCAACGCCCACGGCCTGATCGGCCCCATCGATTACGAGGCGCTGGACGAGGCGGCGATCCGCGAGAAGATCCGCACCCATCCCATGGTCACGGATCCCGAGGCCTGGAAGAAGCCGCGCCCCTTCCGCGTGGCGGTCATCCAGCAATGCTCATATGACGGCACCATCAACAACGCCGACCTGCTGGTGCAGAAGCTGGGGCCGCTGTGCGACTACATCCTGTTCGATGAGGCCTGGGCCGGCTTCATGAAGTTCCACCCCCTGTTCCAGGGGCGCTATGGCATGGGGGTGAAGAACTTAGGACCCGACAGCCCCGGCATCATCACCACCCAGTCAACGCACAAGCAGTTGGCCAGCTTCAGCCAGGCGTCGCAGATCCATGTGAAGGACAAGCACATCGGCGATCATGAGCGGCGGGTGGAACATCGCCGCTTCAACGAATCCTTCCTGCAGCACGCCTCAACCAGCCCGTTCTACCCCATCTTCGCCTCGCTGGACGTGGGCGCGCAGATGATGAAGGGCAAGTCGGGCGAGGTGCTGTGGGACGACACCATCCGCCTGGGCATCGAAACCCGCAAGAAGCTGCGCGCCATCGCCCGCGAGTTCGTGGAGAAGGAAAGCGATCCCGCCCGCCAGTGGTTCTTCGACCCCTTCGTGCCCGACGTCACCCGGCTGGAGGGCCGCGACGTGCGGTGGGAGGACGTGCCGACCGACGATTTGGCCCGCGACCCCACCCACTGGATGCTGGAACCGGGCCGCACCTGGCATGGCTACAAGCACCTGGGGCCGGGCTACGCCATGACCGACCCCAACAAGCTGACCATCCTGACCCCCGGTTTCGACCGCCGTACCGGCGCCTATCTGGACCAGGGCATACCGGCCCCGGTGGTGGCGGAATACCTGCGCGAAAACCAGATCGTGCCGGAGAAGAACGACCTGAACTCCCTGCTGTTCCTGCTGACGCCCGGGGTGGAAAGCAGCAAGGCCGGCGGGCTGATGAGCGCGCTGATCTTCTTCAAGCGCCTGCATGACGACAACGCCGTGCTGGACGACATCATGCCCGACTTCGTCCGCCGCCGGGCGCCACGCTACAACGGCGTGCGCCTGGGCGATCTGTGCCGCGACATCCACGCCTTCTATCGCGGCCACAACATCAGCGCCTTGCAGCGCCAACAGTTCCGGCCCGAGCATCTGCCGGAAATGGCCATGTTGCCCCACAAGGCGGCCAAGCAGCTGGTGCGCAACAAGGTGGATTTCGTCACCCTGGACCAACTGCCCGGCCGTATCGCCGCCACGCTGATGCTGGTCTATCCGCCCGGCATCGCCACCATCCTGCCGGGCGAGCGGCTGACGGAGCGGGCGGCCCCCATGATCCAGTACCTGAAGGTGTTCGAACAGGCCACCAACCTGTTCCCCGGTTTCGACAATGAGATCCAGGGCGTCTATCGCAAGCTGGACCCGGACGGCCGTACCCGCTTTTATACCTACGTCGTCCGCGAATAGGACCATCGCCGCCCATGACCCTGACGCCTGATACCGATCCCGCGCCGTCCCCCTCCTCCGGCCTCGTCATCCGCCCCTCGACCGAGGCGGATGTGGAGGCGATGCTGGAAATCTACGCCCATCACATCAACCGGGGCATCGGCGACTATGAGCCGGCGGCCCCGGATGAAAACGACATGAAGCACCGGCGCAAGAACATGCTGAGCAAGCGGCTGCCCCACGTGGCGGCCGAATTGGACGGCGTGGTGGTCGGCTACGCCTACGCCGTGCCCTTCCGCAAGCGCCCGGCCTATCGTTATGCCGTGAAGCATTCGATCTATGTGCATCACCAGCATCTGTCGGCCGGCATCGGTCGCCGCCTGATGCAGTTCCTGATCGATGCCTGCGCCGCGGCGGGATACCGGCAGATGATCGGCTATATCGACGCCGCCAACGAGCGTTCCTTGCGCCTGCATGAAAGCTTCGGCTTCACCCGCGCCGGCTACTTGCCCGCCGTCGGGTACAAGTTCGGCAAATGGACGGATTCCGTGCTGGTGATCCGCCCCCTGGGCGAGGGCAGCAGCACGCCGCCGGCGCCGATGCCGAAGAAGACCAAGGAAAAGCCGGTGGCACCGGCGGGCGATGCGGTGCTCAATGAGGGAGCACCGGACGGGACCACCACGTCCTAACCGTCCGCCAGGATCATGGCCGCCGCCTTCTCCGCGATCATCATGGTGGGGGACGCCGTGTTGCCGGACGTGATGCGCGGCATGACCGAGGCGTCGGCCACGCGCAGGCCCTCCACCCCGATCACCCGCAGGCGGGCGTCGGTGACGGCCAGGGTGTCGGCGGGCGATCCCATGCGGGCGGTGCCGACGGGGTGGAAGATGGTGGTGCCCACGTCGCCGGCGGCGGTCGCGATGTCGCCGTCGCTCTGGATATGGCTGCCGGGCTTGTATTCCTCCGGCCGGAAGGCGGCCAATGCCGGGGCCTGGGCGATGCGGCGCGCCAGGCGCAGGCTGTCCACCGCCACCCGCCGGTCCTCCTCCGTGCCCAAGTAGTTGGGCTGGATGACGGGGGCGTCGGCGGCGTGCGGGCTGCGGGCGTGGATGCCGCCCCGGCTGGTGGGGCGCAAATTGCAGACGCTGGCGGTGAAGGCGCCGAAGGGGTGCAGGGCGTCGCCGAACTTGTCCAGCGACAGCGGCTGGATATGGAATTGCAGGTTGGGGGTGGCGTATTCCGGCCCGCTGCGGGTGAAGGCGCCCAGCTGCGACGGCGCCATGGTCAGCGGTCCCCGCCGACGCAGGGCGTAGTCCAGCCCCATCCATGCCCGGTGGGGCAGCGACCGGTAGAGCCCGTTCAGGGTGGGCACGCCCGTGACCTTGAAGATGGGGCGCAGTTGCAGATGGTCCTGCAAGTTCTCCCCCACGCCCGGCCGGTCGGCCACGACCTCCACGCCCAAATCGCGCAGGCGCTGGCCGGCGCCGATGCCGGACCGTTCCAGCAGGGCCGGGGTGGCGACGGCACCGGTGGCCACCACCACCTCCCGCCGCGCCGCCAGGACGCGGTTGCCGCCGGGGACGCTGAGGTGCACGCCCGTGGCACGCTTCCCATCGAATAGTAGGCGGTTGGCCAGGGCGCCGGTGATGATGCTCAGGTTGGGGCGGTGGCGGACGGGGTCCAGGAAGGCGCGGGCCGCACTCCAACGCCGGCCACCCTTCTGGTTCACCTGGAAATAGCCGCAGCCCTCATTGTCGCCGCGGTTGAAGTCTTCCGTCCGCGGGATACCGCTCTGTTCGGCGGCCGCGATGAAGGCGTCCAGCAGGGCCCAGCGGATGCGCGGGTTGTCCACGTGCCATTCGCCGCCCGCCCCATGGAACAGGCTGGTGCCGCCCACATGGTCTTCCATGCCCAGGAAGGTGGGCAGCACGTCGGCCCAGCCCCAGCCCTCCAGCCCCATCTGGCGCCAGCCGTCATAGTCGGCGGCCTGGCCGCGCATGTAGATCATGGCGTTGATGGCGGAACTACCGCCCAGGACCCGGCCTCTGGGATAGGCCAGGCTGCGCCCGTTCAGGCCCGGCACCGCTTCCGTCCGGAACATCCAGTCGGCGCGGGGATTGCCGATGGCGAACAGGTAACCGACGGGGATGTGGAACCAGATCCAGTCGTCCTTGCCGCCGGCCTCCACCAGTGCCACGCGGGTATTGGGGTCGGCCGACAGCCGGTTGGCCAGCACGCACCCCGCCGATCCCGCCCCCACCACCACGTAATCGAAGGTGTCGCCCTCGGCGGCGATATGTGGCGTGGTCATCAGGCATCCCTCCCAGGCGGGTCACTGGACACCAGTGTCCGCTTGAAGGACGCCCCAGCGCAAGCAGGCGGAACCGGCTATCCGATTCCGCCCACTCCCATACACCGGCGGCATCTTATGCCGCTGTAGGACGCGACCGCGTCCGCCGGAGCGTTTTGGGGAGCCGCAGGCGGACTGAAACGTGAGGACAAGGCAAGCGGGCGGATGCCCGCGCCCGCCGCCTGAGGGAATACTTAAGGCTTCAGCTTTTGCGCCTTCAGGGTCACGGTCTGCTTCTCGCCCAGGGTCAGGGCGTCGCTGCCCAGCGCCACGGTGTAGCTGCCGGCCGCCACCTTCCAGGCGTGGGCCTGGGTGTCGAAGTCGGCCAACAGGCGGGGATCGACGCCGACCGTCACCGTCTTCTTCTCGCCCGGCTTCAGATCCACCCGGCCGAAGCCCAGCAGGCGGGTGCGGTTCCCCTGCGGGCCCGCCACCAGATAGACTTGGCCCACGTCGGCGCCGGCCCGCTTGCCGGTGTTGGCGATGGTGAAGCTGATCTTCATCGCCTCACCATCCTTACCGCCTGGGGTCGCTTTCAGCCCGCCCTGGCTGAAGGTGGTGTAGCTGAGGCCGTAGCCGAAGGGGAACAGCGGCGACAGGCCCTTGGCCGCGTACCAGCGGTAACCGACATCCGAGCCTTCGGGGAAATGGGCGTCGAACTGCTGCTTGCGGTCGCGGTTGTAGAAACCGGCCAGCACCGGGCTGGGCGTCTGCGCCAGATCGCGCGGGAAGGTGATGGGCAAATGGCCCGAGGGGTTGGCATCGCCGAACAGGATGTTGGCGATGGCCTGGCCGCCGCGGGTGCCGGGGTACCAGGCCTCCACCACGCCGGCCACCTGGTCCAGCCAGGGCATGGCCACCGGCCCGCCGGTCTCCAGCACCACGATGGTGTTGGGGTTGGCGGCGGCCACGGCGGCGATGACGGCGTCCTGACCCTGGGGCAGGCTGAGGTCCGGCACGTCCTGGCCCTCGATATTCCATTGCGTGGCGAAGACGATGGCCACGTCCGCCTCCTTCGCGGCGGCGGCGGATTCGCTGGCGTAGCGGCCGTCGGCGAAGATGACGTTGTCCTTCCCCACCTTGGCCTCGATGGCGGCCAGGGGCGCGTCGGGCTGGTAGACGGCGTCGGAGATGTGGGCCAGTTCGCCGGTGCCGCCGATGTGGATGAAGGCGCCGTTCTTGTAGTCGTGGTTGGGCCCGTCGGCCGCCAGCACCTGGGATGAGCCGCCGCCCGACAGCACGCCGGCATCCGCCAGGCCGCCGATGATGGCGATGCGCTTGCCCTTGGTCACCAGGGGCAGCACGTCGCCCTTGTTCTTCAGCAGCACGATGCCCTCTTCCGCCACCAAACGGGTCAGGGCGGCATGGGCGTCGAAGTCGATGGGGCCGGCGGCCTCCTTGTGGTCGAACACGCCGACGGCGAACAGGGACCGCAGGATGCGCCGCACCATGTCGGACACCCGCGCCTCGGGGATCCGGCCCGCCGCCACGGCGGCCTTCAGCGGCTTGTCGAAGAACACATCCTCGTCGATCTGCTCGCCCGACTGCTGGTCCAGGCCGTTCATGGCCGCACTCAGCGCCGGGGTGGCGCCCCAGTCGGACATGACCCAGCCGGGATAGGCCCAGTCACCCTTCAGCACCTTGTTCAGCAGGAAGTCGTTGTCGCAGGCCCAGGGGCCGTTGACCCGGTTGTAGGAACACATGACCGAGGCCGGCTGCCCGGCCTCGATCGCCAGCTGGAAGGCCAGCAGGTCGCTTTCGCGCAAAGGCGCCTCGCCGATCACGGCGTTGACGGCGCGGCGGCTGGATTCCTGGCTGTTGAGGGCGAAGTGCTTCACCGTGGCCACGATGTGCTGGTCCTGGGTGCCGCGGATGGCCTGGCCCGCCAGCGTGCCGGCCAGCAAGGGATCCTCGCCCAGATATTCGAAGTTGCGGCCGTTGCGCGGCTCCCGCGTCAGGTTGCTGCCGCCGCCCAGCAGGACGTTGAAGCCCTTGGCACGCGCCTCGTCCCCCACCATGGCGCCACCCTTGTAGGCGGCCTCGGGGCTGAAGGTGGACGCGATGGCCAGGCCCGAGGGCAGGCCGGTGGCGCCGTCCGGGCGCAGGCGGTGGGGGGTGGCCACGCCCAGGCTGGCGTCGGTCTCGCGCAGGGCCGGGATGCCCAGGCGCGGCACGCCGGGGATGTAGCCGGCCGACCACACCACGCCCGGCGGCAGCCCATCGATCTTGTAGGGGATGGCCATGATGCCGTGCAGCATGCCGATGCGCTCATCCAGGGTCAGCTGGCTTTCCAGCAGGCGCGCGCGCTCATCCGGCGACAGCTTGGTGTTCATCCAGGGGCCATCGACCGTAGGCGTGGGGGCCAAGTCGGCGGCGGTGGCGCGGGCCGACATCTCGGCCTCCAGCGCGATCTGGGCGCCGGCGGGGGCGGTCAGCGCGCCGATCATCAGGGCGCAGGCGGCGGCACTGGCGGCGATGCCGCGGCGGGACATGAGGCGGGTCATCTGTCGGGTCATGGGGCGGCGATACTCCCTGGTTTTATTGCCGCCGGGTGGGCCCGGCGGGGCATATGACAAGGTTGTCATATGGCGGCCACTCTAGGGTTTGGCCCCCGGCGGCGCAACCCCGTTTGTGGCATCTTTGTCGGCGTTCCCGCGCGGCATGGTGCCGCCGGGCATCTTGGACGCGCGCTTTCCCCACCCTATGTTCCCTTTGGGAACGACAGGTGGATCAGGCGGGAAGGCATGTCGGACATAACGGCCTTGGACGGCGCGGTGATGCATATCGATGATGACAGCGTCGTGCTGGTGACCGGCGGGCTGGGCAGCACCTCGGTGCGCGGGCCCGGCCCCGCCGACATCTCCACGCGTGAGGACGCGGCGGTCCTGGTGGCGCGCCTACGCCTGAAGACACCGCTGGCTCGGTTGACCCGGCCGGACGGCAGCCCCGTCTGGATCAAGGGTGGGGCCGTGTCGCTGGTGCGCAAGCCGCTGCCGGGCGACGTGCCGCCGGGCGGCCGTGTGGGCGCGGTGCTGTTCGTGGCGGGGGACCACCAGGCGGTGGCCGAGGATGTGGACGCCGTCCGGACCTCGCTGAACGCTCACGGCGCCAACGTTTGACACGCCCCTCAGACGCCGGGCGCGACCATCCGGTCGCTTGGGCTTCCTCGCTTTCCAGTCCGCCTACGGCTCCCCGGACAAGCTCCGGCGGCTGCGGTCGCAGCCTATAGCGACACAAGCCGGAATCTTGTGTCGCTGAAATAAGGGTCAGGCCGGATTGGCGAACCGCCCGCGATAGGCCGCCGGGCTGGTGCGCAGGCGGGCGCGGAAATGGTGGCGCAGGGTGTCGGCGCTGCCGAAGCCGCACTCCGCCGCCACCTGCTCCAGCGGCAATGAGGTGGCCTCCAGCAGGGTGCGGGCGCGGCCCAGCCGTTCGCCCAGGATCCAGTCCTTCGGTGATGTGCCGGCGGCCTCGCGGAAGCGGCGCACCAGGGTGCGTTCGCTCATGCGCGCCTGGGCCGCCAGGCGGGCCAGCGGCAAATCCTGGTCCAGGTTGCGGCGGATCCAGTCGAACAGGGCCGACAGCGGCGCGGTCTCGTCGGCCAGTGGCGCTTCCACGAACTGGGCCTGGCCGCCGTCGCGGTGGGGCGGGATGACCAGGCGGCGGGCCACCTGGTTGGCGATGCGGGCGCCATGATCGCGGCGCACGATGTGCAGGCATAAATCCAGACCGGCGGCACTGCCGGCGGAGGTCAGCACCGATCCCTCGTCCACATACAGCACGTCCGCCGCCACCCGGATGTCGGGATGGCGCTGGGCCAAGGCGGCGGCATAACGCCAATGGGTGGTGGCCCGCTTGCCGGCCAGCAATCCTGCCGCCGCCAGCACGAAGACGCCGGAACAGATGGACACCAGCCGCGACCCTCGGCCGTGGGCCGCGCGCAGGGCGTCTGCCAAGTCAGCCGGGACGGGTGCGTCCATGCCGCGCCAGCCCGGGATGATGATGGTGCCGGCACCCGCCAGTTCATCCAGGTCCCCGTCCGCCAGCACGCGGATGCCGCCCACGGCGCGCAAGGGCCCGGGCTCCGCGGCGCAGACGCGGAACTGGTACCAGTCCGTCATCTCCGGCCGGGGCAGCCCGAACACCTCCACCGCCACCCCGAACTCGAACGTGCACAGCCCGTCATAGGCCAGCACGGCCACGGTGCGGTTGCGCAAGGGCGGCGGGGAGGGGTGGGGCGGCGTCATGCGTCGATGAAACACGGCCCCGGTTCGGGTGCCAAGCGGGGTTTGGGCTGCTGGCGTGAAATGCCTGTATATTGGCGGACGCGCCAGGCCGGCGAAGAATGAAACATTGGCGATCGTCAATCGTTTGCATTACATTGTCATGCGAATGATGGTGGAGGGCCTGATGGTGAGCAACGCTCTGGTGCAGACGCGCATTGATGCCGATGTGAAGGAAAGGGCTGCCGCCGTGCTGGAAAGCATGGGGCTGACCGTATCGGATGCTGTGCGCATTTTGCTGACCCGCACCGCCAATGAGGGCGCATTGCCCTTCCTGCTGGCCGACAGTCCTGCCCACGACGCCTGGTTCCGCGCCAAGGTGCGCCAGGCGTTGGAGGACACCCGACCTGTCCTGGATGAGGAAGAGGTCGAGGCCCGATTTGCACAACGGCGGGCCGCGACAAAGTCGAAGTAAAGGCAGGTCAGCTGACTTTTCGTCAGCCATGCTCCCCGCTGGGCTGCATCACCGCCAGTTCGTTGCCTGAGGGGTCGGTGAACTGGAAGCGGCGGCCGCCGGGGAAGCTGAAGATGGGGCGGACGATGGTGCCGCCGGCTTTCGTGACGGCGGCCAGGGCGGCCTCCAGATCGTCCACCTGGATCACGGGCAGGGGGGCCTTGGGCGCCTCATCCGCGTCGGCCTGCAGGCCGACGTCCACGTCGCCCGTCATGGTGCAGGCGTAGGTGGGGCCGAAGCCGGTCAGGGACCAGCCGAAGGCGCCCTCGTAGAAGGCCTGGGCCTTGGCCAGGTCGCGGGTGGGCAGCTCGATGTAGTTGGGCCGGGCCATGGTGCGGGGTGCCTCCGTTCAAATGTTGGTTGAGTGGGGGCTTGATAGCCCGCATCCAGTGACAGAATCTGTCAGCAGGGAAGGATTGGCCGGAATTGCCCGCATATTGGCGGGTGCGTCCCTGGCGGGCCGGGGCCGGTTGAGCGACAACGGGGCTGTCGTCGCCCTTGCCCGATGGAGGCCCCCCATGACCGCCGCTACGCCGTCCGTTGTCGCCAAAACGCCCGCCGCACCGGCCGATGCCGCCGCGGCCCACTTCGAGGCCAAGCTGGGTTTCGAGACCGACTGTGCCGATGTCTGGTACGCCACCACTCAAGAGGCCAAGGACTTCGTGCTGGTGGACGTGCGCACACCGGCGCTCTACGCCGCCGGCCATGTACCCGGCGCCGTCAACATCCCCACCCGCCAGATCAGCGAGGCGGGATTGGCCGCATATCCGCCGGACACGCTGTTCGTCGTCTACTGCGCCGGCCCGCACTGCAACGGATCGACCAAGGCGGCGCTGAAACTTGCCCGCCTGGGCCGCCCGGTGAAGGAGATGATCGGCGGCCTGACCGGCTGGATCGACGAAGGGCTGGGCCTGGCGCGGGGCTGAGCCCAGCACCGGTTCTCATACCAGCGGTACGAGATTTCACCTCGTGCCGCTGTAGGCTGCGACCGCAGCCGCCGGAGCTTTCTGGGGAGCGGAGCGGACTGGAAAGCGAGGATAAGCCTAAGCCAGCGGATGCTGGCGCCCGGCGTCTGAGGGGGCCTTTGATCCGACGGATCAAAGGCAACGGGTATTAAGCCGTCCTGACGCCGCCGAGGAAGCCCGCCACGTCGCCCTTCAGCCGGTCGGTGCGGTCGGTCATGGAGGTGGCGGCCTGGCGCAGGTCACCGGCCACGGTGGTGGACTGGTCCACCGCCGTGCGCACGTCGTCGATGCTGGCGGTGATCTGGTGGGTGGCCATGGCCACCTCCTGCACGTTGCGGGCGATCTCGCTGGTGGCGGCGCCCTGTTCCTCCACGGCGGCCGCGATGCCGGCGGTGATGCCGCCCATGGTGTTGATCACGTCGGAAATGCCACGGACGCCGGCCACGGCATCGCGGGTCACCGCCTGGATCTCCCCGATCTGGCGGGTGATCTCCTCCGTCGCCTGCGAGGTCTGGTTGGCCAGGTTCTTCACCTCGCTGGCCACGACGGCGAAGCCCTTGCCGGCCTCACCGGCGCGGGCCGCCTCGATGGTGGCGTTCAGGGCCAGCAGATTGGTCTGGCTGGCGATGGCGGTGATCAGGCCCACGATCTCGCCGATCTTGGCGCTGGCGGTGGCCAGCACGGCGATGGCGGCGTCGGTCTCCTGCGCCTTGGCGACGGCGTCGTTGGCGACAATGGTGGATTGCGCCATCTGCCGGCTGATCTCGGCGATGGAACTGGACAGTTCCTCGGCCGCCGCCGCCACGGTGTTGATGCCCAGCGAGGCGTTTTGGGCGGCGCTGGCCACGGTGGTGGCCTGGCGGCTGGAATGGTGGGCGGACTCCGTCATGGTGGCCGAGGTGGTGGCCAGGTGGGCGGCCGCCTGTTCCATGGCGTCCAGGCCGGTGGTGGCGCGGCCATCGAAGTCGCGGCACAGGCCGTCCACCACGGTGGCGCGGTCCAGCGCCGCCTGGCGGGCGACCGCAGCCTCACGTTCCGTCGCGCGGGCGACCCGCGCCTTGTCACGCAACACGATCAGGGCGGTGGCCATGGCCCCCACCTCAT
This sequence comes from Azospirillaceae bacterium, assembly GCA_028283825.1. Lineage (NCBI taxonomy): Bacteria > Pseudomonadati > Pseudomonadota > Alphaproteobacteria > Rhodospirillales > Azospirillaceae > Azospirillaceae bacterium. Next base: position 253,536 of record JAPWJW010000002.1, read on the forward strand.
CCTGGATGCGCGGGGTGTCGATCGACACGTCCAGATCGCCATCGGCCAGGCGGGTGATGGTATCGGTCAGGGTGGCGATGGGGGCCGTCACCCGGCGGCGCAGCACCCAGGCAACCAGGGCGGTGATGCCGGCGACGAAGGCCAGGGTCAGGGCGCTGGCCGCCAGACGCCAGCCTGCCTGGCTTTGCGCGTCGTCGTTCATGTCGCGCGCCGTTTCCAGCGCGCGGTCGCGCAGGATCAGGGCGTTGTCCAGCATGGGCGTGGTCCAGGCGCGCCAGGCGGCATTGTCCATGGGGCTGGGCGCGCCCGTCCGCGCGGCCTCAAGGATGGCCTGGTACTTCGGCTCCCCCTCCTTCATCAGCGTGGCTTCTTCCTTGGCCAGGGCTTCGGCCAGCTTGGGCGGGTTGTCCAGGTTGGCGACGGCCTGGGCCTGCAGGCGCCACAGGATGGCGACCTGGCCGGTGGCCTGTGTGGCGGCCACCAGGCGCTTAGGATCCAGGGTCTGGCCCGACTGGAACAGGCTGAGGATGGCGGAGCGCGTGCCGGCGGTGGCGCGCAGATCCTGGGCCATCGCGGCGATTTGCAGGGGCACGGTCAGGCTGACGTCGGCCGTGGCGGTGCGGCGGAAGGCCGAATTGGCGGCGTGGTCGGTCTGCGCCGTGGCGGCGGCGATGCCGTCCTGCATGCGGCCGGCGCCATCGGCCGGGCGGTCGGCCTTGGGCTTGGCCACGGCGGCGGTGGCGGCGGCGCGCAGGTCGGCCAGGGTCTTTTGCGCCTGGGCCAGGGGGGCGGCGTCCAGGCCGGCGGCGGCGGTGGAGGCGTGGGCGGCGGCCAGTGCCGCGTCCGTGGCCGCCGTGGCCTTTGAGGCCGCACCCGGGTCGGCCGGGCCGTCGGCGCTGAAGGCGGCGTTCCAGGCGCTGCGTTCCGACGCCAGCAGGGCGCCCACCTTCAGCGTGTCGCCATAGGCCGCCAACGTGCGGCCGGCCCGCGTCTGGTCCGCCAGGTCGCCCCCGGCGACCACGGCGATCACACCGGACAGGGCGATGGCCAGGGCGGCCAGGCCGCCGATACCGGACAGGACAGTCTTGCTGATGTTCACGGGAGGGGGTGTTCCCTTGCTGGATGGGCCGATGGTCTGGCCCCACCCGCCGCTACGCTCACCCTGCCCGGTCATGGGGACCAGCGGCGGGGAAATGGAGCGGAAGGAAAGGGAGCCGCCTGAATCCAAAAGACAATAACGGCAGCTCGTTAACGATCCGTGAAGGCTGCCGCGAAGGTTGAAATGCGGATCGATGGTATCCAGGGGTCGACGGCGGCGGCGATTACTGCGAAAGATATTGGCCGGGCGTCATCTTGTCCGATGCCGGGGGCTCACTGCCCACGTATAGTGGCCGGCTTGGGGCGAATGAGAACAGATGGTTTTGGCGTGCAAGCGTTGGAAGAGGTAGGCGTGACCCGGTCGGAGACCGAGATAGACCGCATCCGTGCCCTGGAGCATCAGGTGGAACGCCTGAGCGAGGTGGTGCTGACGCAGTCGCTGTTGGCGGACTCCGAACTGGATCTGGACGCCTTCATGCAGATGGTGGTGGATCGGCTGCAACGGCTGACCAACGCCCGCGGCGCCGTCGTGGAACTGGCGGAGGGCGAGGACATGGTCTACCGCGCCGCCAGCGGGGCCGTGTCGCAGTTCGTCGGCGTCCGGCTGAAACGCAAGGGCAGCCTGTCGGGCTATTGCGTGGAAACGCAGCAGGTCCTGATCTGCGACGACAGCGACACCGATGACCGGGTCGATAAGGACGCCTGCCGCCGCGTGGGCGTGCACGCCATGATCTGCGCACCGCTGTTCGAGGCGGGCCGCGTGGTCGGCGTGCTGAAGGTGATGGGGACGGAACCGTCCTTCTTCACCGGTGAGGACGTGGCCCTGTTGCAGATGATGGCCGGCGCCCTGGGTGGCGCGCTCGGCAAGCAGGTCGCCTTCCACCAGCTGGAGGCGGAGGTGGCGGACCGTCGCCGGGCGGAGGCGGCCTTGCAGGCCCAGGCGCTGCAGATGGCCGCGCTGGCGGAACAGCGCGACCATGCCCGCCTGTCGGCGGAGGCCGCCAGCCGCGCCAAGTCCGAATTCCTGGCGAACATGAGCCACGAGATCCGCACGCCGATGAACGGCGTGCTGGGCATGGCGCAATTGATCCTGGATACCGACCTGGACGGCGACCAGCGTGTCCTGGCCGCCGCCATCCACGACAGCGGCGAGATGCTGCTGTCCATCATCAACGACATCCTGGACGTCTCCAAGCTTGAGGCCGGCAAGGTCGACCTGGAAGAGATTGACTTTTCCATGGATGAGCTGGCGGACGGCGTCGCCATGCTGCTGTCGCCCAAGGCGGCGGAGAAAAGCCTGGATCTGGTCTGCTACGTCGATGACGCGGCGCGCGGCGCCTATCGCGGCGATCCCACCCGCCTGCGCCAGATCCTGGCCAACCTGGTGTCCAACGCCATCAAGTTCACCGGCGAGGGCACGGTCGCCATCGAGGTGGGGCTGGATCCCGGGTCCGCACCCCTGGCCGATGGCCGCCGCGTCCTGCGCCTGGCGGTCAGCGACACCGGCATCGGCATTCCGGAGGAACAGCGCACCCGCCTGTTCCAGAAATTCAGCCAGGCCGACAGCACCATCACCCGCCGTTTCGGCGGCACCGGCCTGGGCCTGTCCATCTGCCGCCAGCTGGTGGATCTGATGGGCGGCGACATCGGTGTCGATAGCACCGCCGGCCAGGGCAGCACGTTCTGGTTCACCGTGCCCTTGCGGTCGGTGGCCGCGACCCTGGTGGACCAGAACACCCTGGTGGACGGCATCAAGGGCCTGCGGGTGCTGGTGGTCGACGACATCCCCCTGCACCAGAAGATCCTGAGCCGCGCGCTCACCGACCTGGGCATGGTGGTCAGCCTGGCCGACGGGGCGTCCAGCGCCCTGGCGGCGCTGGACGACAGCTGGACCCGGGGGGAACCGCCGGACCTGATCCTGGTCGACTTCTCCATGGCCGAGGTGCGCGGTGACCAGTTGGGTCAGCGCATCCGCGACGACGGCCGTTTCGCCGAGACCAAGCTGCTGCTGATCTCCTCCTTCGGGGTGATGGACCGGGGCAGCGCCGACGTGGACGTGTTCGCCGCCGTGCTGGCCAAGCCGGTGCGCCGCCAGACCCTGCTGGACGTGCTGAGCCGCCTGTTCCTCAGCCAGGTGGCGGCGGCCCCCGCCAAGCCCGACCCCACCAAGGTGGGCGCCGGCGCTGGCCGGCGCATCCTGCTGGTCGAGGACAACCAGATAAACCAGCAGGTGGCCTTGCTCATGCTGCGCAAGGAAGGGTATGACGTGACCCTGGCCGAGGATGGGGAAGAGGGCGTGAAAGCCGCCACCGCCCCGGGGGCCGTCTTCGACCTGATCCTGATGGACGTGCAGATGCCGCGCATGGATGGGTTGGAGGCGACACGCCTGATCCGCGCCCGGCAGGGGGAGGCGCGCGTGCCCATCATCGCCCTGACCGCCAACGCGATGGCCGGCATGGCCGAGGAATATCTGGAAGCCGGTATGGACGACGTCGTGGCCAAACCCTTCGACCAGCGCAAGTTCGTGGGCGCCGTCGCCCAATGGACTGCTGAATCTCCGCATGAGCCGGCGCCGGAAGCCCCGGCGGCCGAGCCGCTGCCCGCCGGCGTGGTGCTGGACGACGCCGTGCTGCACCGGCTGGAGGCCATCGCCGGGCGGGAACAGTTCCTCAGCCTGATCGGCAGCCTGGTGGCCCACGGGGGGGAGCGGCTGGACCGCGTCGCGGCGCTGCGCGCCCGGGGCGACCTGGACGGCCTGCGGGCCGAGGCGCACGACCTGATCTCCACCGCCGGCAACGCCGGCCTGAAACAGCTTCAGGCCCTGGGTGAGACGCTGCACGCCGCCTGCGTCGCCCAGGACCGTACCCGGGCGCTCAGCCTGGCCGACACGGCGGTGGACGCCGGCCGCCAGGGCTGGGCCGCCGTGGCCAAGCGGTTCGGGTGAAGGTTTCGGGGACGTAGCGGCCCGGGATTTCGACTCGTGCCCATTCCGACCGGGACCGCCGGAGACTTCCGGGAGCCCGCGGCGTTCTAGGGCAGGCGGGGCTCGTCACGACCGATAAAGATCGGGCGTGTGCGCACCTGCAAGCATTGAACGGGAAGGAGAACGCGGATGGCTAATCGTACGACGGTGGAACGCAAATCCGAACGGGAAATGGTCACGACGCGGACCTTCAACGCTCCGCCGCGCATTGTCTTCGAAGCTTGGAGCAAGCCTGAGCTTTTCAGGCGGTGGTGGGTGCCGAAATCGCTGGGCCTGTCACTGCTTTCCTGCGAAATGGACGTCCGCACCGGGGGCGGCTATCGCCTGGAATTCGATCTCGGCGATTCCAAGACCATGGCCTTCTTCGGCAAATACCTGGAAGTGACGCCGCCCGCGCGCATCGTCTGGACCAATGAGGAAAGCGACGGGGGCCCAGTCACCACGGTGACCTTCGAGGAGAAGGACGGCAAGACCCTGTTGGTCCTGCATGAGCTTTATCCCTCCAAGGAGGCGCTCGACACGGCCGAAGGCATGGAAGGCGCGCTGCCCGAATCCTTCGACCAATTGGACGCGCTGCTAGTCGCTCTTGCCACGCATTAAGCCGTCAGGGGCGCCGCCGGCGTCCGGCTTTCGCTGTGCCGGTACCAGAGAAAGGCGCCCAGGCCCACCAGCACGTTGGCGATGGGGAAGGACAGCCAGAAACCGGTGGTCGCCGGGTGCACGGTCGCGGACAGGCCGTAGGCCAGCGGCAGTTGGATGACCAGCAGGCCCACCAGGGCGATGCCCATGGCGTAGGCCATGCGGCCGGCGGCGCGGAAGGCGGACAGGGCGCACAATTGCAGGCCGATGCCGCCCCAGCTCAGGCACATGATGCGGATGAAGCGCGCGCCTTCGGCAATCACCACCGGATCGCCGGGTACGAACAGGGTGGCGATGGCCGGTGCCGCGGCGTAGGCGACCAGGCCCGCCGCCGTCAGGCCGGCCAGCGAATAGACGGACGCCCGCATCACCGCCTCATGCGCCCGGGCCAGGTTGCCCGCACCCCGGTTCTGCCCGGCGACGGTAGAGACCGCCATGGACAGGCCCATGGCGGGGATGACCACCATCTGCAGGACGTTGGACCCGACGCCGTAGGCGGCGATGGCCACGGTGCCCAGCTTGGCCACCAGGAAGGACAGGACCAGCGGGCCGATGCTGCGCGCCGACATCTCCACCGACCCCGGCAGCCCCAGCCGGAACGCCCGGCGCAAATGGTCCAGGTCGGGACGGAAATGGCGCCAGGACAGATGGATGCCGTGGCGGCCGCGCAGACAGGTGGCCAGGCCGGCGGCGGTGGCCAGCCCCTGCGTCACCACCGTCGCCAGGGCGGCCCCCATGACGCCTTGGGCCGGCACGGGACCGAAGCCGAAGATGAACAGCGGGTCCAGCAGGAAGTTCAGCGCCACCGTGCCGCCCAGGATGATCAGCGGCGCCCGGGTGTGGCCGACACTGCGCATCAGGCCCTGGAACAGGCCGTAGAGGAAGACGAAGCCGATGCCGATGAAGGACACGCGCATGAAACGCAGCGCCCCGTCGTGCACTTCCGGCGCCACGCCCAGCAAGCGGACCAGCAGGGGCGACAGCAGGTAGCCCACGGTTCCCGCCGCCAGGGAGGTTAGCGCCACCATCAGCATGGTTTGCGCCGCGACGTGGTTCACCTGGTCCTGCCGCCCGGCGCCGGCGTGCTGGGCCACCATCACCGACCCCGCCATGGCCAGGCCGGCCCCCGCCGCGATCACCAGGAAGGTGACGGGGAAGCTGATCGTCACCGCCGCCACGGCGGCGGCCCCCAGGCGGCCCACCCAGAAGGCGTCGGTCAGCTGGTACCCCGCCTGCAGGATGTTGGCTAGGATGATGGGCAAGGCCAGACGGGTCAGTGCCCGTCCGACGGGGCCCTCCAGCATGAGGGCGCGGCGTTCCTGCGGGGACATGGGCATGGGCGCGAACCTTAAATTAGAGCGATCGCTCAATCTATTTAAGCACCCAGGTTCCCATGGCCGTCAAGCTTTGATAGAGTGACCGCTCTAATATGGATCTTTTTTCCCCTCAGGCGCCGGGCGGGCGCATCCGCGCCCTTGGCTTATCCTCGGTTTCCGGTCCGCTTACGCTTCCCAGAAACCTGCGGCGGACGCCTTCGCGTCCTACAGCGGCTTGGGGCCGCTGATGAGAATTCACGGAGCAGTGCGTTGCGCAAGGTCGATCCGGTCAAACAGGAAGAGAAACGGCAGGAGATCCTGGCGGCGGCGGGGCGCTGTTTCTCGCGCGACGGCTTCCGTGGCGCCTCCATCGCCGGCATCTGTGTCGAGGCGGGGATCAGCCCCGGCCACCTCTATTATTATTTCGAGAATAAAGAGGCGATCGTGGCCGCCATGACCAACATCGCCATGGGGCAGGCGGTGTCCCGTTTCACGGCGTTGATGGAGGGGCCGGACACCATTGCGGCCCTGATGTCGGTGGTGGAGGCCGCCTGGCAACGTTACAAGCCCGAGCACCGCAGCGTCCTGCTGGACGTGATGGCGGAGGCCGGGCGCAATCCCGCCATCGCCGCCACCCTGCAAACCCACAGCCGCAGCCTGCACGACCTGGTGGCCGGGTTGCTGCGCGCGGGGCAGGGGCGGGGCCAGGTCGATCCCGGCCTGGACACGGACATGGCCGCCCGCCTGGTGATGGGCCTGGTGGACGCGCCCAAGACCATGATGACCCGCGATCCCGACTTCGACCCCCAGGCGGGACTGGCCATGACGCGCACCCTGATAGGCCGCTTCCTGACGCCGCCGGCCAAGGCCGGCCTACATTAGGCCGCAGCCCCATCCCGATGATGCCCTTGACGTTGCCGGGGCCGTTTGCAATGTCTGGCCTGGACGCAGGCGCTTTAAAGCAGGGGACGGAACCGTGGGATTGGGCTCGCTTATCGAAACGCTGGCGGACGCGCGGGTCATGGTCATCGGCGATGTCATGCTGGACCGCTTCGTCCGCGGCAAGGTCGGACGCATCTCGCCCGAGGCGCCGGTGCCCGTGCTGCGCAACGCGCAGGAGGACATGATGCTGGGCGGTGCCGGCAACGTGGTGCGCAACATCACGGCGCTGGGCGGCCATGTCGTGTTCGGCGGCGTCATCGGCAACGACGCCGCGGGCCAGCGGGTGACCCGCCTGGTGGCCGAGGACGCCCAGATCACCCCCATCCTGCAGGTGGACGGCGGCCGCCTGACCTCGGAAAAGACGCGCTTCGTGGCCGACGGCCATCACCTGCTGCGTTCCGACTGGGACAGCGAGGAGGCGGTGGCGGACGCCGCGCACCGCACGCTGGTGGCGGCGGTGGCGGCCTATCTGGACCAGGTGTCGGTGGTCATCCTGTCCGACTACGGCAAGGGCGTGCTGACCCCGCCGGTGTTGCGCGAACTGATCACCCTGGCGCGTGATGCCGGCAAGGCGGTGATCGTCGATCCCAAGAGCCCCGACTATTCCATCTATCGCGGCGCCACGCTGGTGACGCCCAACCGCGCCGAACTGGCCATGGCCGTGGGCCATAACCCGACCACCACGGACGGCATCGTGGCGGCGGCCCAGGCCCTGATCCGGGAACACGGCATCGGTGGCCTGCTGGTGACGCGTAGCGAGGAAGGCATGACCCTGGTCCAGGCGGACGGCACCTGCCTGAACGTCCAGGCCGAGGCGAAGGAGGTGTTCGACGTCTCCGGTGCCGGCGACACGGTGGTGGCCGTGCTGGCCGCCGCCCTGGCGGTGGGGGCCGACATCAATGACGCGGTGCATGTGGCCAACGTCGCCGCCGGGCTGGTGGTGGCCAAGGTGGGCACGGCCGTGGTCAACCCGCCGGAACTGCTGCATGCGCTGGCCGAACAGGACGACCGCCACAACACATCCAAGGTGCTGGGCTGGGGCGAGTTGCAGGAGAAGGTGGCCCTGTGGCGCCGCCTGGGCCTCAGCGTCGGGTTCACCAACGGCTGCTTCGACCTGATCCACCCCGGCCATGTGCAGTTGCTGGCGGCGTCGCGGGCGCAGTGCGACCGGCTGATCGTGGGCCTGAATTCCGACGAGTCCGTCCGCCGGCTGAAGGGGCCGGAACGGCCCATCCAGGACGAACGCTCACGCGCCATCGTGCTGGCGGCGCTGGCCTCGGTGGACGCGGTCGCGGTGTTCGAGGAGGACACGCCCCTGTCGCTGATCACCACCGTGAAGCCCAGCGTCCTGATCAAGGGGGCGGACTATACCGTCGATCAGGTGGTGGGCGCCGACTTCGTGCAGCAGAATGGGGGCCGCGTCGCCCTGGTGGATCTGGTGCCGAACCAGAGCACCACCGGCATCGCCCAGCGCATACGGGTTACCCGCTGACCTATCCCCCACGCGGGGGTTGGCTGGAGGAGCCCCGGGCGCTTATCAAAAAGATTCCGGGGCGCCGTCGCCCCCAAACGTTGGGATGCCTTAGCCGATGATCATTGTTACCGGGGGCGCTGGATTCATTGGCTCCAACCTTGTGGCGGGGCTGGAGGCGCGCGGCCTCGGCCCCATCGTGGTGGTGGACCGCCTGCGCCAGGGGGACAAGTGGCGCAACCTGGCCAAGCGCGGCCTGCACGATCTGATCACGCCGGAACAGTTGCCGGAATTCCTGGACCGGCATGGCGGCGCCGTGACCGCCATCTTCCACATGGGCGCCATCTCGGCGACCACGGAGACGGATGCCGACCGCATCCTGGAAAACAATTTTCGCCTGACGCTGGATCTGTGGACCTGGTGCGCGCAACAGGGCGTCCGCCTGATCTACGCCTCCTCCGCCGCGACGTACGGCGATGGCGCGCTGGGATTCGACGATGATTCCTCCGCGGCGGCGCTGGCCACCTTGCGGCCGTTGAACCCCTATGGCTGGTCCAAGCACCTGCTGGACCGGCGGGTGCGCACGGCCCTGGACGACGGGGTGGCGGCACCGCCCCAGCACGCCGGCCTGAAGTTCTTCAACGTCTATGGCCCCAACGAATACCACAAGGGGGACATGCGCTCCGTCCCCGCCAAGCTGTACCCCCAGATCACGGGCGGCCAGCCGGCGCGCCTGTTCGCGTCCGATCGTCCCGACTATGCCGATGGTGGCCAGGTGCGCGACTTCATCTGGGTGGGCGACACGGTGGACGTCATGCTGTGGCTGTACGACAACCCGGGCGTCAACGGCCTGTTCAACCTTGGCACCGGCCAGGCACGCAGTTGGAACGACCTGGCCCGCGCCCTGTTCCGGGCGGCGGGGGTGGACGAGCGCATCGACTACATCCCCATGCCGGACCATCTGAAGGGCAAGTACCAGTACCACACCCAGGCCGCCATGGGCCGGCTGCGGGCGGCGGGGTATACCGCCCCGTTCACGGAGCTGGAGGAAGGCATCCGCCGCTACGTCCAGGACTATCTGGCGACGCCTGATCCCTACGTCTGATTCCCCGAGTGTAATTCCTGACCATCCGATCAGATTCTGGGCACAACGGTTCAGCGATGTGCCCAGAATATGGGCAATCATTCCGGGTTGCCGGCCCGACCCTATGGTTGCGGGTCGGCGCGCGCCGATCGCCCACTGATGCCGAACCGCAACAATCCTGTCATTTACAGGGATGTAGTACGGCCGGGCCATTGGTTGGCCCCCTTCTTGCTGATATCACCCCTTAATGCCGCGCAGCAGCCTGGGACGCCCGCGTTTCGCGTCCCGCCGCTGGTCCCGCGCGTGATCAAGCCGCCGAAAAAGGTGGCAAAAATGAAGGGGTCGATCATGAAGAAGGTACAGAACAAGGGCGGGCTTCGCTCAACGCTCCTGGCCGTGTCGGCGCTGGGTGCCATGGGTGCCGGCTTGACGGGCGTGGCGCGCGCCGAGGACGCGCCGTCGGACAAGCTGGATGAGATCATCGTGTCGGCCGAACGCACGCCGGCGCGCGAGCGTGACGTGCCCCTGGCCGTCACCTCCATCAGTGGTGAGAAGCTGGACGTACTGAATTCCAGCGGCATGGACATCCGCTTCCTGGCGGCGCGCACGCCCAGCCTGCAGGCCGAATCCTCCTTCGGCCGGACATATCCCCGCTTCTACATCCGCGGCCTGGGCAATTCGGACTTCGACCCCAACGCGTCCCAGCCGGTGTCGGTGGTCTATGACGACGTGGCCATGGAAAGCCCCATGCTGAAGGCCTTCCCCGCCTTCGACCTAGCCTCGGTGGAAGTGCTGCGCGGGCCCCAGGGTACGCTGTTCGGCAAGAACACCCCGGCCGGCGTGGTCAAGCTGGACAGCGCCAAGCCCACCAATGAATTCGGCGGCTTCGCCGACCTCAGCTACGGCACCTACGACACGGTGAACTTCACCGGCGCCGTGGGCGGCCCCATCGTCAAGGACATCCTGAAGTACCGCGCCTCGGTCAACATGCAGCGCCGGAACGACTGGGTGCAGAACGAGGACATCACCACCAAGAACGACACGGATTTCGAGGGCTACCGCGACCTCGCCGGCCGTTTCCAGCTGGAGTTCACGCCCAACGAGAAGCTGGACATCCTGCTGAACGTCCACGGCCGCCAGCTGGACGGTTCCGCCCGCGTGTTCCGCGCCAACGTGATCCAGAAGGGCACGAACGACATCGTGTCCGGCTACAACATCGAACAGACCGACCAGGACGGCGCCAACCCGCAGAAGCTGAACAGCTTCGGGTCCAACCTGCACGTCGTCTACGATGCCGGCCCCCTCACCGTCACCTCGGTCAGCGGCTATGAGCGCGCCAACGTGTTCAGCCGCGGCGACATCGACGGCGGCGTGCCGTCCGACACGCCGTTCTCGGTGGAGACCGGCGGCTACACCTCCCCGCGTGAGCTGAGCCAGGAGGTGCGTGTCGCCACCAACGATCTGGGCCCCTGGCTGTTGCAGGGCGGCGTCTACTACTTCAACTCCTACATGGCGGCGGAAGATCTTGGCTTCGACACGTCCACCGGCGATGTCACCCAGCAGGGCCACCACAAGGACCGCAGCGAGACCAGCGGCGTCTTCGGGTCGGCGAAGTACAAGATCACCGACGCCCTGACCTTGAGCGGCGGCGTGCGGTATTCCCACGACAACAAGTCGGTCGAGACCATCAACAACTTCGGCTACACCCAGGATCCGCTGCTGCGCACCAGCGTCAACGGCGGCAACGTCTCGTGGGACGCCAGCGCCGACTACGCCATCAACAGCGACATCAACGCCTATGTCCGGGTCGCCACCGGCTATCTGGCGCCGTCCATCCAGGACCGCCTGGGTTCCGGCGTGTCCACCGCCAAGGCGGAGACCACGATTTCGTATGAGGCGGGCGTGAAGTCGGCGCTGTTCGACCACCGCGCCAGCCTGAACCTGACCGGCTACTATTTCGACACCAGCGACATGCAGCTGACGGCCGTGGGCGGCACCAGCAATTCCGCCCACCTGCTGAACGCCGACCACGCCATCGGCTACGGCGTGGAACTGGAACTGGAGGCCAAGCCGATCGAGCACCTGCTGGTGACGGCGGGCGGCAGCTACAACCACACCGAAATCCAGGACCCGAACGTGTCGGCGGCCACCTGCGGCGGCGGCTGCACCGTGACCAACAAGCTGAACGCCCAGGGCAACGCCCTGCTGGACGGCAACCCGCTGCCCGAGGCGCCGCAGTGGATCCTGAACGCCACCCTGCGCTACGCCATCCCCTTGGCGCATAACGACGAGGTGTTCTTCTACACCGACTGGGCCTACCGCGGCGAAGACAACTTCTTCCTGTACACCGCCAAGGAATTCACCGGGAAGCCCTTCCTGGATGGCGGCATCCGCGTCGGTTACAAGAACTACGCCGGCGGGTACGAGATCGCGGCTTATGCCCGCAACGTGCTGGACCAGATCCGCGTCATCGGCGCCATCGACTTCAACAACCTGACCGGCATGCTGAACGAGCCCCGCATCCTGGGCGTCCAGGCCAAGGTCGATTTCTAAGTGCTGGTGGTCCCCCGCAGAGGGGGACCATGCTAGGACAGGGGAAGGGGCCCGGCCGTGGCAGCGGCGGGCCCCTCTTCATATCGGCCAAGCCGTTCCTGGGGGCTTTCATGATCCGTTTTCCGTCCTTCGTCCGAACCCTGTGCCTGGGCGCCCTGGCCCTCGGCCTGCTGGCCGCCCGGGCACCGGCGGCGGAAGCACCGGCGCGTGAGAAGGTCATCATCGACACCGACGTGGGCGACGACATCGACGACGCCTTCGCCCTGGCCCAGGCGCTGGCCGATCCCCGGCTGGACATCCTGGGTGTGACGGCGGGGTGGGGCGACACGGGGACGCGCGTGCGCCAACTGCAGCGCCTGTTGGCCGTCGCCGGTCGTCCCGACATCCCCGTGGCGCAAGGGCCATCCACCGCCAACACCACGCCCTACACCCAGAAGCGCTGGGCGGAGGGGCAGCCGGTGCCGGCCCAGGCCGCACCCCCGGCGGTGGACTTCATCCTGGACCAGGTGCGCCGCTACCCCGGCCAGGTCACCCTGATCGCCCTGGCGCCGCCCAGCACCCTGGGCGCCGTGATCGACCGCGACCCCGCCGGCTTCGCCAAGCTGAAGCGGGTGGTGATGATGGGCGGGTCGGTCTACGCCGGCTACAACGACACGGGCTACGGCCCCGTGCTGGGCCCCACACCGGAATACAACATCTATTCCGATGTCGCCGCCGCCCGGAAGCTGTTCGCCAGCGGCGTGCCCCTGGTGGTGATGCCGCTGGACAGCACCCGGCTGAAGCTGGACGAGGTGAAGCGCGACATCCTGTTCGCCGCCGGCACGCCCATGACCGACGCGCTAACCTTGATGTACCACCAGTGGCGCCGCCTGAACGCCTGGGGCCAGGTCACGCCCACGCTGTTCGACCTGTTGCCGGTGGCCTACGTCCTGGATCCCAAACTTTGCCCCACCACGCCCCTGCGGCTGGCGGTGGGGGACAAGGGCGAGACCACGCCGGTGACCGGCCCCGCCAACGCGCAGGTCTGCCTGAAGGAAGACAAGGACGGCATCCTGAGCCTGCTGATGAACAGTCTGCTGATTCAGCACTGAGATGAATTCGCCCACACGGAGATAGCAAAATGGCGAATATCGCAGTAATGCGATATAAATCCCTCTGTGGACCGCCCATTATATGCCGGATATGTTGGCAGTCCTTTTGCGCATATTGGGTTTTGTCCAGATAATAAACGTTCAGGGGCCTGCGACCTATGGACGCGTTTCGGTTTAGCGGGCATGGTTATTCCACCGACCACCCCTGAACGTCCCATGCCGGCTTACGGCAGCGGGCCCTTATGCGTGGAATTGTTGCTGTGACGATGTTCATCCATTCCGGTTACCGAACCGGAAGCACGTGGCTGCGGAGCTGCTTCCGGAGAAACCCCGCCATCCTGGCGTATGGTGAGATTTTCCACGAAAATCTGGCCGGGCTGCGGACCGAGGCCGTGCCCAATTTTTCCACGGAGAATTGGATGGGCGGCCGGCACCCCACCGGCGCGCCGTCCTACATGGAATATACGCCGCTGCTGAAGGCGGATGGCGGCGTCCCCCACCTCACCCCGGAAATGGCGTTTGAGCGTTTCCTGCCCCCCGACGGGTTTGACGGCGCGCTGACGCCGGGTGAGGTGGCTTATGTCCGGCTGCTCATCGACCATGCGCGGACAGTGGGCAAATGTCCGGTATTGACCGATACCCGGACCCTGGGCCGGTCCGCCGCCCTGAAGAAGGCGTTCGGCGGCGCCCATGTCCTGCTGTATCGCAACCCCTTCTATCAGTGGTGCTCATACAACCAGCTTTATCTCGCCGGTTCGAAGTATTTTGTCGAAACCATCGACCGGATCCTACCCCATTGCGGCCAGGACAAATTCCTTCGGGATCTGGCGTTGCTGTACCCCGGCGCCAATAAGGAACCGAACAGGAAGACCCTCATCGTCTTCCTGTTCCTGCACATTTATCTGTATTACAGGAACATGGACGTTGCCGATCTGATGATCGACATAGACATGCTCACCAATGACGAATACCGCGTCGATGCGGAAGAAAAGCTGTCGGCCTTCTGCGGCACGGAAGTCGATCTCGGCGGCTATCGCCCCAGCATCTGCTTTTCCACCGTGAATGACCTGGACATGAACGAAATGCGGGAGTTGCTGAACAACATCCCCGACATGTTCATGGCCCTGGACCAGTCCCCGGATGGGCCCTCCCCCGCCGGGCAGGCGATGGTGAGGAAATGCCGCGATGATTTCCTGGAAGCCCTTGAGCGGTACCGGCACTACGCCGGTTTCCTCACCCGATACGTCTTCGGTCGCGACGGCCTGAAGGAAAGGCTGGACGTGGCGCAGGGCATCGCCCTGACCCGGCGCCGGGAACGCGATCAGGCCATGGTTGAGCTTAACGCAGCCCATGCGGCGCAAGGGCGCCTGGAGACGGAGATGGCGTTCCTCCAGCAGGAGCGCGACCTGGTGTCGGGTGAGTTGAGCGCGGCCCGGGCGGAGCTGGAGCGCCTGCGCGGCGGAATGGCGGCAGCCGAGGCCCCGGTGGCGCAGGTAATGGCGGAGGAGCAGCCGTAAGGGGGCGCGTCAGCTATCGACCGGGCGGTAACGGTTGATCAACTGGTCGACCTCCGCCCGCACCGACATCATGCCCGTGTCCAGCGCCGCCACCAACGCCGCGCAGTCGGGATGGCCGCGCCGCACCGCCAGGCCGCAGGGAATGTCTTCCAGGAAAGCCTTGGGCGTGAAGGCCAGGCGATCGGTCAGGCCGGCGCGCCGCACCAGCCAGGCGACCAGCAGGTCGCCCTGGACGAAGGCGTCGATGTAGCCCGCCACCAGCATCTTCAGCACGCTGTTGGGATCGGACACCCAGGTCACGGCGGCGTCGGCGGGCACATGGTCGCGCAGCCAGCTGTTGCCCAGGTAGTTGCCCTGGCGCAACGCCATCAGCCCGGCCATGTCCCGGACATTGGCGGCGCGCGTGTCGTCGCGCCGATGCCAGATGCCGGAAACCATGGTCACCAGCGTCTGGTCGCAGAATTGGGCGTATTGCTCACGCTCGACGGAGCGCGCGGTGCAGAAGGCGTCGGCCGTGCCCTCGCGCACCATCATTTGGCCGCGCGACCAGGGGACCACGATATCGTCGCGCCGCAGGCCGGCGGCGGGGAACACCAGGTCCAGCGCCTCCCGCAGCAGGCCGGCGGCGTTGCCGTCCGCGTCGGCATAACTGATGGGCTCGAACCCGGCCGGGTGGATGAAACGCACGGCCGCCTGGTCCGGCTGCGCCCGGGCGATGCGGGGCAGCGCGCCGGCCAGCAACAGCCCGCCGGCACCCGCCAGCAGGCGCCGGCGATCCGTCCGCGTCTCCAATACCCCGCCCATCCGCTTCACGACCCCGACGATGCTGAGAAAGGGGTCTCTGACGTACGGGACACCCACCCGTCACATAGGCGAGGACCCGCCGCTGGGGAAGGGCTAAAAAGCCGAACTAGGTACGTCGAAAGGTCAGCGCACAGCGTCCGTCATCATACGGACAAAACCGTCGCGATCCGCCCGCTTGATCACCCGCATGTTGGGCAGCTGGGGTGCCAGGTCGGGGTCGGCATCCGCCGCGTCGGGCAGGATGGCGCTTGAGACGCTGGAATAACCCCGCGTCAGGGTGCCCGCCACCTCCACATCCACCACGCACTCCTCCGCCTCCAGCACCAGGCTTTCATCCAGGGCGCAGGCGCAGGTCAGGGCGTCCGGGTGGATGCTGCCGTCGATGCGCTGCCGGTCACGGGAAAAGGCCAGGCTGTCACGGTTCACCCGGGTGAAGAAGTCGGACACCGGCGTGCCCAAGGCCGCGATGGCGTCCAGTTCCGCGCTGGTGATCACGCCTTCCACCATGGAGCGTGTCCAGGTCAGCAGCGTGGCCTTGAAGCCGGCGTTGACCACGATCTTGGCCGCCTCCGGATCGACATAGAAATTGAACTCGGCCGCACTGGTGACGTTGCCGACCGCGTTGTCGGTGCCGCCCATGATCCAGAGGTGCTTGGTGGCCTGGGCGACGGCCGGTTCCTTCATCACCGCCAGGGCCAGGTTGGTCAGGGGCGCCTGGGCGATGATGGTGACCTCACCCGGGTGGGCCATCACCGTGTCGATGATGGCGTCCACGGCGTGTTTGGGCTCCGGCCGCTGCCGGGCGGGCGGGAAATTGGCGTCGCTCATCCCGTCCCGGCCGAAGACGTAGGCGGCGTCCAGCGGCTTGCGCATCATGGGCAGGCGGGCGCCGGGATAGACCGGCACCTCGTTCGCCCTGCCGGCGGCCTGCACCGTGTACAGCGCGTTCTCCACGCACTGGTCGAAGGTGACGTTGCCGTGGCAGATGGTGATGGCGTCCAGCTGGACCTTCGGGTTACGCAGAGCCAGCAGCAGGGAAAAGGCGTCGTCGCCGGCGGTGTCGGTATCGATCAGTAGGCGCATGGCCGCGGTCTCTCGGGGCTCGGGAAATCAGGATTTGGGCTGGGTTTTAGGCGTGGGCAAGTGGCCCCACAAGCCGCTTTCGGCCTCCATCGTCACGGCCGCCTCGAATTGGCGGAAGTCCGCCTCCAGCCGCCATTGCAGGGTGGCCTTGGGGCTCTGGTCCAGGAAGGCCTGGCAGGCGGGCGACGGCGCCGCGTCCGTCCCGGCGCAGGCCATGACCGGCTGTCCGGGGGTGGCCCACAGGCTGTCGCCGGGCAGGAAGGCGTAGGTCAGGCCGTTGCGCGACATCTCCTTCAGCGCGGCGTAGCCCAAGTGATAGGTCTCCGCCGCACGCACGTACTCGTTGGTCAGGTCGATGCGCGACACGCCCTGGTCGTCGGTGGACAGGGCCAGCGGCACGCCGAAGGCGCGGTAGGTGGTCAGCGGGTGGTCGCGGCCCTTCACGCCCAGGATGACATCGTTGCTGGTCAGGTTGATCTCCACCAGCACCCGCCGCTCCGCCATGGTGCGCAGCAATTGCTGGGCGTCGTCTTCCTGGCCGATGTCGACGCCGTGGCCGATGCGCCGGGCGCCCGCCACCTCCACCGCCAGGCGGATGTGGTCGCGCAAATCCTCCGGCGGCACCAGGCCCAGGGCCAGTTCCCCGGCGTGCAGCGACAGTCTGGCCGCCGGCTGGCGATGGCCCAGATAGCCCAGCGCCCGCATGTGCAGGCCGTAATCGCCCAGCGCCACCGGGTTGTCCTCCGGCGCCACCAGGTTGACGCCGACGAAACGCGGGTCGGCGGCGGTCAGCTCATACCCGAACAGGCTCTGGGCGAAGACCTGCGGGCTGGGCAGCACGCGGATGACCTGCGCCAGATAGCGGATCTGCACGGCGCAACCAGGCTGCGCCTGGGCCGTGCCGCAAGCCAGGATGCGGCGCATGCCGGCCTCGGCCGCGTCGGTGTCGGCCTTGGCGGCGCTGATGACGGCCGGCAGGCCCGGTTCCACCGCCGTCCGCCAGCGGTCGAATATGGCGTCATCCCCGGCGATGGCGCCCGGGGCGGGTGTGCCCAGGGATGAGGCCAGGCCGGCCGCCTTGGCCATGCCGTTGGACCACATCAGTTCCAGGTACAGGATGTGGTCGGCGGCGGCACGGTTCGCCGCCTCCGCCAGCATTTCGGGGATCTGGTCGTTGATGCCCGCTTCGAACTTGGCGAAGGTGTCGAAGAAATGGTCGTGGCCGGACTCCGGCCCCGCCACGAAGCCGCGCATCGACAGGCTGTTGACCAGCCGGTTGTACAGGGCGACGTCGCGTTTCACCGCCGCCGCCGGCAGCAGGCCGCCGGTGCAGGGGCCGGCCTTCAGGGCCAGGGCCTTGGGATCGACGCAGCGGCCGGTGTGGGCGGCCCAATCCACCATGTTCTCGGCATAGATGCCGCCGGTCATGTGGTTGTGCAGGTCAGCCCCTTTGGGGAACCGGCGCAGGAACATGGACAGCCGCACCGGATCGGCGCGCAGGGTCTGGAACAGGGTGGCGGTGGCGTCGGCCGGTGCCGCTTGCGGGGCGGTGGGCGGGGGCGCCGGGACGGCCGTGGGTTTGGCCCCGTCCGCGGCGCAGGCGCCCAGCCACAAGCTGCCCAGCAGCGCCACGAAGGCCAGGGGCCGCCGTGTGCCCGATCCGCGCCCCTGGTGAATGCCGCGCGCCCTCATGTCCATACCCATGCCCCTTGCCATTCTTGGCTGGCCCCGTCACCGCCCCACGCCCATCGCCGCTGGGACAGACAGGGTGCAGGCCGCCGACGATCCAGGGGTGGGCACCGGGACGTTATGCCCTTGCCAGTGCAGAACATTATGAGGGGTCACGGCCAGGCTTGCCACCCCGGCAAATGCGGGAAGACTTTCAAGCCGATCAAAAGGCGCCCGGCGACTGTACTTACCGCATGGGGGATCGGGCCCGGTCCCCTGGGGGATACCGAAGACGCCCTTGGGGCCGGGCTGTCGCGGTGCCGGGGGAAGGGCGCCCCCGGGGGCCGTCCGTGCAAAGGGAACCGCATCCGGCGGGATGGGCCGTATAAAGGATGGGCCGGGTGGCGGCCGGTCCTGTGGTTCGGATCCCCCATCACCCTTGGGGTTATAACCGGAATCACCCCTGTGCCGGCGGTGCCGCCATCGTCATTGTTCGCCTGCGCCCTCGACGCCCCGGCCAAACCCGGGACGGCGTGTCCGGCAGTTCGCCTATAATCACATGATCATTTGCGTATATGCGTTTTTTCAACACCCCCCAGCGGTTAGCGGCGCTTGGCCGCAGGTCCGGTTTCGGCGGTGTATCCGGCCGGGGCTGGCGCTCTGATGCGCCTGATGGCATGGCCGGCCTTGCTTTTCGGGCGGTCTGGGGTGTCGCTTATTTCACATGCAACGAATGTGTGATGTAAGCCAAACGTCGCTTGACAGTGGCCCCCGTGCCACCTGAGCATGGGGCTCAACTTGGGGGCCCGCTATTGGGCGCTGGGCAGGAACACCCATGACATCTCGTCCGACCATCGCCATCATCGGGGCGGGCTTCAGCGGATCATTGCTGGCGCTGCACCTTTTGTCCCGGGGGGCGGATTGTCCGCGCGTGCTGCTGATCGAACGCGCCTCTGATTTCGGGCGGGGCCTGGCGTACGCCACCGGCAATCCCGCCCATCTGCTGAACGTGCGCGCCGGCAACATGAGCGCGTTTCCCGACCAGCCGGACCATTTCCTGGCCTGGCTGCGGGAACAGGGCGACAGCGTGTCGGGTGCCGCCGGCGCCGGCCCCGCCAGTTTCGTGGCCCGCCAGACCTACGGCCAGTACCTGCAAAGGATGGTGTCGGACGCGGCCAGGCAGTCGCGCTCCGCCGGCCGCCTCATCCTGGTGCCCGACACCGCCGTCGCCCTGCGGCGTGAGGGCGACCGCATGGTGGTGCGCCTGGACGTGGGCCGGGAATACACCCTGGACGCGGCCGTGCTGGCCATCGGCAATTTCCCGCCGCAGCCGCCGCACCTGTTCGACGGCGCCTTCTTCCGGTCCGACCGCTTCCACCCCGATCCCTGGGCGCCCAGCGTGGCGCGGCAGATCGGCGTGCGCGACAGCGTGCTGGTGGTCGGCACCGGCCTGACCATGGTGGACACCGTGCTGTCGCTGCGCGCCCGTGGCCACCAGGGGCAGATCATCGCCCTGTCGCGGCGCGGCCTGATGCCCCGCCGCCATACCGACGCCGTGCCCCACGTCATGCCGCCGCCGCCAGACATGCCGACCTCGCTGTCGCGCGCGCTGGCCCAGGTGCGCCGGCAGGTGCGCCAGGAACAGGCGGCCGGCCGCGCCTGGCAGCCGGTGATCGACAGCCTGCGGCCCCGCACCGTGGCCTATTGGCAATCCCTGCCGCAGGCGGAGCGCAAGCGTTTCCTGCGCCACCTGCGCCCCTGGTGGGACGTGCACCGCCATCGCCTGGCGCCCGCCGTGGCGACGGAACTGACGGCCCTGCAGGCCACCGGCGCCCTGATCGTCACCGCCGGCCGGCTGCAATCGATCGAAGAGGTGCCGGACGCCGTCCAGGGCAAGGTGCGCGTGACCTATCGTCCCCGCAATGAGACGTCGGACATCACCTTCCCGGTGGACCAGGTGATCAACTGCTCCGGGCCCTGCTGCGACATCCTGCGGGTGACCGACCCGCTGGTGCGCGACCTGCTGGCCCAGGGCATGATCCGCCCCGATCCCCTGCATCTGGGCCTGGACGTGGATGAGGAGGCGCGGGTGCTGGACGCCGGCGGCCGCCCAGTCAGCGGCTTGTACGCCATCGGCCCGGTGACGCGCGGCACCTTCTGGGAAATGATCGCCGTGCCGGACATCCGCATGCAGGCGGCCACCCTGGCGCAGTACGTCACCGCCCACATCGGCCGCCATGCCCGTGCGGTGGTGGAGGCGTAGGCCTTCGCCATCGTCCTTACCCTTGTCCAATCCGCGCGCCGTGGCCTTATCTAGGGCCTGACGGCAGTTGAATGGATTCCAAGATGTCTGATTGCGGCGCCTGCCAGGACGGCGTGGCGGCACCTTTCCCTATCGCCATGGCGTTCCAGCCCATCGTCGACTTGGACCGGCGCAATGTCTTCGCTTACGAGGCGCTGGTGCGCGGGCCGGAGGGCCAGCCGGCGGCGGAGGTGCTGGCCCGGGTGGATGCGCACAACCGCTATGCCTTCGACCAGACCTGCCGGGTGACGGCGATCGAGACAGCGGCCCGCCTGGGCCTGGTGGCGACCGGCGCGCGGCTGTCCATCAACTTCCTGCCGGCGGCGGTCTACCGCCCGGAGAACTGCCTGCGGGCGACCTTGCGGACCAGCCACGCCATGGGCCTGCCCCTGGATCGCCTGATGTTCGAGGTGACGGAGAACGAGCCGGTGCAGGATCCCACCCACCTGCTGGACATCTTCCGCGAATACCACCGCCAGGGTTTCCTGTCGGCCATCGACGATTTCGGCGCCGGTTACGCCGGCCTGACCCTGCTGGCCAAGTTCCAGCCGGACATCATCAAGATCGACATGGAACTGACCCGGTCCATCGATGAAAAGCCGGTGGCCCGCACCATCGTCGGCGCCATCGTCCAGGTCTGCCGCACCCTGGGCATCGCCATCGTCGCCGAAGGGGTGGAGACGGATGCCGAACTGGCGAGCTTGCGCGACCTGGGCGTCACCCTGTTCCAGGGCTACCTCTTCGGCCGCCCGGCCTTCCAGGCGCTGCCGGTGCCGGCGGGGTTGTGATAATAGTTATCCGAAGCGAATGGCTTGGCGGCGGAGGATGTGCCCATGCCCAGCAGTGTCAGTCTCGGCCCCCAGCTTGAGGGGATCGTCGATCAGCTTGTGTCTTCCGGGCGCTACAACTCCCGCAGCGAGGTGCTGCGGGACGGGGTGCGTCTGCTGCATGAGCGGGAATTGAAGCTGGCCGCGCTGGATGCCGCCCTGCAACGGGGGCTGGATGACGCCGATGCCGGTGATGTGCTGCCGGCGGAAACCGTCTTCGATGAATTGCTGGCCAAGCTCGCCAGGACCAAGGCGGGCGGCAGCAAGGCTTGAAGGTCGTCATCGCCCGTGCGGCGGCGGCCGATCTGGCCTCCATCGTGGACTGGATCGCGGAACGCGAACCGGATCGGGCCATTCCCTTCGTCGTGGACCTGCAAGGCAAATGCCTGGCGTTGGGTGAGTACCCCCGGGCATACCCCGTGGTTCCCCGTTTCGCGGCCCAGGGCATCCGTCGCCGCGTTGTCGGCGATTACCTGATTTTTTACCGCGTCAAAAAGACTGAGGTTGAGGTCTTGCGCGTCCTGCATGGCGCGCGCGACTTTGCCGTCCTTCTATCCGGTCACCTTTGAGACAGTCATGATCCTCGACATCCTCGCCGCCCTGGGCCTGCTCTCCATCCTTGCTGTCTGCGTCCATGATTGGCGGCGGGTGGCGGCGACGGGGCGGCGCAACGGCTATCTGCTGCTGGGCGGCCTTTCCCTCGTGGCCGTGGGGGTGCTGGTGGCCGACAATCTGGTGGTCAACGGCCCCTTGCACGGGGTGCGGTTCGGCGCCGTGATCATCGGTGTGCTGGGCCTGGTCAACGGCCTGCTGGTGCTGGCGCAGATCGTCACCGGCAAGGGCTGGACCCTGCGCCGGCCGCGCCGCTGAGCGCGGTGTGCCGGCCTCCGCCGGCCAAATTTCATCGACAGAGCACTGAAAATTTTGACGGACGGGCCGGC
Source organism: Azospirillaceae bacterium (assembly GCA_028283825.1). NCBI lineage: Bacteria > Pseudomonadati > Pseudomonadota > Alphaproteobacteria > Rhodospirillales > Azospirillaceae > Azospirillaceae bacterium. The sequence goes on from JAPWJW010000002.1 coordinate 275,855, forward strand.
GCCTGCGACCGTTGCCGGGCAGGTGGGTCCCGGTCGGGATTGCGGGGTACCGGAAGGGGACCGCCGTTCAAACAATAACGGGTGTGGTGATGAAGGCTTCGTTGATGGTGGGCGGGGCGGTGGCCCTGGTTCTGGCCGCCGTTTCCGGATGGGCGGTCGCGGGTGACACGACCCCGGACAGTGCCGACGCGCGGCTGAAGGCGATCTATACGGCGGACTGGGAGTGGCGGCACAAGGACGGCCCGGGGGAGAATCACCTGGCGCATGTCGACCCCGACAGCCAGGCGGCCCGCCTGAAACACGCCCGGGAAACGCTGGCGGCGGTCGATGCCGTGGCGGACGACCAGCTGTCGCCGGAGGGGCGGATCAACCGCGCCGTGCTGCGCCAGCAGCTGCTGGTGCAGATCGACCATCAGACGTTCAAGCTGTATGAGATGCCGTTCAACAGCGACAGCTCCTTCTGGGCGGGCCTGGCCAGCAGCGCCGGCCGGCCGATGAACACAGTGGCGCAGTACCGCGACTACATCGCCCGCCTGAACGACATCCCCCGCTATTACGCGGAGCAGACGGCCAACATGCGGGCCGGCCTGAAGCGGGGCTTCAGCCTGCCGCGCGCCACCCTGAACGGCCGCGACGGGGCCATCGCCGCCGCCGCCGACCCGGCCGCACCTGAGAACAACCCCTTCTTCCAGCCGTTCAAGACCTTCCCCGCCGGCGTCCCGGCGGCGGAGCGCGACGCCCTGCGCCAGGCGGGGCTGGAGGCCATCCGCACGGCCGTCATCCCGGCGCACCAGCGCCTGCTGACCTTCTTCCGCGAGGAATACGTGGCCGGCGCCCGCGTCACCCTGGCGGCGGAAAAGCTGCCCGACGGCAAGGCCTACTACCGCGCCCAGATCAAGGAATACACCACCCTGGATCTGGACCCGGAGGCGATCCACCGCATGGGCGAGGCGGAGGTCGCCCGCATCCATGAGGAGATGCTGGCCACCATCAAGGCCACCGGCTTCCAGGGCACCTTCGCGGAATTCCTGCAATTCCTGCGCACCGATCCGCAGTTCTACGCCAAGACGCCGGATGAGCTGCTGATGCGCGCGTCCTGGATCTCCAAGAAGCAGGACGGGAAGATCGGCCGCTGGATCGGCCACCTGTCGCGCGAACGTTTCGGCATCAACCCCGTGCCCGACGCCATCGCGCCCTATTACACCTCGGGCCGCGGCGGGCGCGAGAACTGCATGATGAACACCTATGACCTGCCGTCCCGCCCGCTGTACAACCTGACCTCCCTGGTGCTGCACGAATGCTCCCCGGGCCATGCCCTGCAATTGCAGCTGGCGGCCGAGCGCAAGGACGTGCCGGAGTTCCGCCGCAACAGCTACATCTCGGCCTATGGCGAGGGCTGGGCGCTCTACGTGGAAAAGCTGGGGCGGGAGATGGGGCTGTATGAGACCCCGTACGAGGAATTCGGGCGCGAGACGTTCGAGATGTGGCGGGCGGCGCGCCTGGTGGTGGACACCGGCATCCACCATTACGGCTGGTCGCGCCAGCAGGCCATCGACTTCCTGACCAGCAACACCGCCCTGGCCTCCCACGACATCGAGATCGAGGTCGACCGCTACATCACCTGGCCGGGCCAGGCCCTGGCCTACAAGCTGGGCGAGATGGACATCGAACGCCTGCGCGCCAAGGCGGAACAGGCGCTGGGCGACAAGTTCGACATCCGCGCCTTCCACGACGCCGTGCTGGCCATCGGCTCCGTCCCCCTGCCGGTGCTGGACGCGGAGATCGACCGCTTCATCGCCGGCGGCGGCAAGGATCCCCAGGAACTGTCCAATTGAGGCCTGATCATACGATGAAGCGTTTGGCACGCATGCTGGCCCTGTCCATCGCCCTGATGACGACGGCCGGGGCCCTGGCCGACCCCAACCCCGCGACCGGCATTCCCGACGATCCCCGGTCGTGGATGGAGGACATGGCCAACCCCCAGGCGCAGGCCTGGGGCAAGGCCGAGACGGATCGGTCCGTCACCCGGTTGCAGGCCGACCCCCGCTATGCCAGTCTGCTGGCTGAGGCGACGGCCATCGCCGAGAGCGAGGACCGGGTGCCGGCGGTCAACTTCCACCATGAGACGCTGTACAATTTGTGGCAGGACAGCGCCCATGTGCAGGGCTTGTGGCGCCGTGTCACCCTGGCCGGTTTCGCCAAGGATAAGCCCGACTGGCAGACGGTGCTGGATTTGGACGCCCTGTCAAAGGCGGAAGGCGTGAAGTGGGTGTTCCACAACCCCATTTGTGAGCCGGTCGCCCAGCGGCGCTGCATGCTGTCCCTGTCGAACGGGGGTGAGGACGCCGTCACCCAGCGGGAATTCGACCTGGAGACGCGGGCCTTCGTGCCCGGCGGCTTCACCCTGCCGCGGGCTAAGCAGAACCTGGCCTGGGCCGATGCCGACACCCTGCTGGTGGCCCGCGACTGGGGCCCCGGCACCATGAGCCAGGCGGGCTATGCCCTGGTGGTCAAGGTGCTGAAGCGCGGCCAGCCCCTGGACCAGGCGCGGGAGGTTTTCCGCGGCGGCAAGACGGACATGAGTGTCACGCCGCACGCGCTGCGCGACGCCCAGGGCCATGGCGCCCTGCTGATCGTCCGGAACGTCAGCTTCTTTGAGTCGGAGAAGTACCTGCTGGTGGACGGCCAGCCCCGGCGGCTGTCCCTGCCGCTGAAGTCCGCCGTCCACGGCCTGCACGACGGCCAGTTGATCGTGGAGGTGAAGCAGGATTGGGACGCGGGTGGCGTGGCGGTGGCCCAAGGCAGCGTCGTGGCCCTGGACCTGGCGGCCCTGACCGCCGACCCCGACCATCCCCACCCGACCGTGGTCTACGCCCCGACCTCGCGGCAGGCGCTGACCGGCGTGCGCTTCACCCGGCACCATCTGGTGCTGTCCCTGATCGACAACGTGAAGGGCCGGGTCTACGTCGCCGACCGCAATGCCGACGGCAGCTGGCGCCGCGCCTTGCTGCAACTGCCCGACAACGCCGCCATCGACGTCACCGGCGCCGACCGCGACCATGACAAGCTGGTCCTGTCGGTGACGGGCTTCCTGGATCCCAAGAGCCTGTATCTGGCCGACACCAACAGCGGATCGGTACAAAAGCTGAAGTCCAGCGCGCCGCAGTTCGACGCCTCCAAGGCGGTGGTGGAACAGCGCGAGGCGGTGTCCAGCGACGGCACCCGGATCCCGTACTTCGTGGTGCGGCCGCGCGATGTGCCGCTCGACGGCACCACGCCCACCCTGCTGACGGCCTACGGCGGCTTTGAGGTGCCGCGACTGCCCGACTATCTGGGGGCCGCCGGCAAGCTGTGGCTGGAGCGGGGCGGCGCCTATGTCTCCGCCAACATCCGGGGTGGCGGCGAATTCGGTCCCGCCTGGCATGAGGCGGGGCTGAAGACCCGGCGCCAGATCATCTATGACGACTTCGCCGCCGTCGCCCGCGACCTGGTGGCGACGAAGCTGACCAGCACCCCGCACCTGGGCATCGAGGGCCGGTCCAACGGCGGCCTGCTGATGGGGGTGGAATTCACCCAGCATCCCGAGCTGTGGCGGGCGGTGGTGATCGGCGTGCCCCTGCTGGACATGCTGCGCTTCCCCGTCATCGGGGCGGGCGCGTCGTGGATGGGGGAGTACGGCGACCCGGCGGTGCCGGCGGAACGCGCCTTCCTGGCCGGCATCTCCCCCTATCACAACCTGAAGGCCGGGGTGGCCTATCCGGAGCCCTTCTTCGTCACCTCCGCCAAGGATGACCGGGTGAACCCCGGCCATGCCCGCAAGATGGCGGCGGAAATGAAGGAGATGGGCCTGCCCTACCTCTATTATGAGAACAGCGAGGGCGGGCACCTGGGCAGCGCCAACCTGAAGGAACTCGCCCGGCGCGACGCCCTGGTGTTCACCTATCTGGCGGAAAAACTCACGACCCCGTCAGGAAATCCGCCAGGGTCAGCGCCATGACCTCCGTCGCCGCGTAAAGGTCATCGAGGGGCAGGCGCTCATCCGCGCGATGGGCGTTGGCCTCTTCGATGGTGCGGGGGCCGGCGCCGTACAGCACGGTGGGGATGCCGGCGGCGGCATAATGGCGGGCGTCGGTGTAGATCGGCACGCCCTTGGCCGCCACCGCCTCGCCCAGGATGCGGCTGGCGTGGCGGCTGAGGGTGTCGGTCAGGCGGTCGGTGCCGGGGATGGGCTTCAAGGGCTCGGCCAGCAGGATGCGGCGGACGGTCACCGTGGCCTCCGGCCGTTCGGCGGCGGCGGCCGCGATCACCTCCCGCAAGGTCGCCTCCACCGCCGCACCCTGTTCCTCCGGGATCATGCGGCGGTCCAGGCGGAAGGTGATGCGGTCGGGCACCACGTTGGTGTTGATGCCGCCGGAAATCAGGCCGACCGTCAGCTGGGGGCTGCCGATGCCGGGCACGGCCGACACCGTGGCGGCGTATCCCGCGCGGTGCCGGTACAGCCAGCTGAGGATAAGGGTCGCGGCCTCCAGCGCGTCGATGCCGGTGGCGGGCAAGGCGGCGTGGGCGGATTTGCCCCGCACCTCCACCTCCAGATGCAAACAGCCGTTGTGGGCGGTGACGATGCCGTAGCTGAAGCCGGCGGACACGGCGAAGTCCGGCTTGCTCAAGCCCTGTTCCAGCAGCCAGCGCGGCCCGATCTCCCCGCCCACCTCCTCGTCATAGGTCAGGTGCAGTTCCACCGTGCCGTCGAGGGCCACGCCCCGGCGCGCCAACTCGTCCAGCGCCATCAGGGCGTAAGTGTATGAGGCGAAATCGGATTTCGAGACGGCGACGCCGCGCCCGTACATCCAGCCGTCCTTGATGGCGGCGGCATAGGGATCGACCGTCCAGCCTTCGCCCGGCGCCACCACGTCGCCGTGGGCGTTCAGCGCGATGGTGGGGCCGCCGGTGCCGAAGCTGCGCCGCACGATCAGGTTGGCGGCGCTGACCATGCCGTTGGCCCGGACCAGGGCGTCGGGCACGACGTGCCGCTCCACGGCATAGCCCAGGCCCTCCAAAAGTTCAGCCGCGCGGGCGGCGTGGGGAGCGCAGTCGCCGGGCGGATTGTCGGACGGCACCTTGACCAGTTCCGCCAGGAAGCGCACCTGGTCGTCGCGCTTTTCCGTCAGGAATTCGTGCACGATGGCGCTATTTTCGGTCATTAAAGCGGTCCTTTGGCGGGTTCGAAACGGCGCAGGAATTCCAATAAAACGGAAACGGCCAAATCGGCGTCTTCCGCGGTGATGGCCTCATCCGGATGATGGCTGATACCGCCCTTGCAGCGCACGAACAGCATGGCGATGGGGCACAGCGGCGCCAGCGCCATGGCGTCGTGCCCCGCCCCGCTGGGCAGGTGGTGGGGGATGATGCCGGCCCGCGCCACGGCGTGGCCCAGCTGGCGCATCAGGTCGGGGTGGCAGTGGGCGGCGGGGGCGTCGTGCGCCGGTTGGACCGCCAGCCCCACCCCCCGCCGCGCGGCGATGGCGGCCAGGGTGTCCAGCAGCCCGGCTGCGGCGGCCTTGCGGCTGGCGTCGCGGGGGGATCGCAGGTCGATGGTGAAGATCGCCTGGCCGGGGATGACGTTGACCGCACCCGGCCTGGCCTCGATCCGGCCCACGGTCGCCACCAGGTCGGGCTCGGCCTGGGTGCAGGCCTCCACCGCCAGCACCATCTCCGCCGCCGCCGCCAGCGGGTCGCGGCGCAGGGCCATGGGCACGGTGCCGGCGTGCCCCGCCAGGCCGGTGACGGTGACGGTATAGCGCGACGCGCCATTGATGGCGGTGACGATGCCCAGCGCCAGGCCCTGCGCCTCCAGCACCGGCCCCTGCTCGATATGCACCTCGACGAAGCCCAGCACGCGGGATGGGTCGCGCGCCACCCCGCCCAGGCCGGCGGGGTCGCAGCCGAAGGCCCGCAAGGCGTCGCCCAGCGTGACGCCATCGCGGTCGCGCATGTCCAGGGCGCCGGGCGCCAGGGTGCCGGCCACCCCCCGGCTACCGGTCAGGGTGGTGGGAAAACGCACCCCTTCCTCATCGCCGAAGCCCAGTACCTCGATGGCGTAGGGCAGGCGCTCACCACTGCGGTTCAGTTCCGCCACCGCCGCCACCGCCGCCAGCACGCCCAGGTTCCCGTCATACTTGCCGGCGTTGCGCACCGTGTCGATGTGCGAGCCCAGCAGCAGGGCGGGCAGGCCCGGCACCGTCCCCTCATAGCGCCCCACCACCGTGCCGGTGGCGTCCAGGTGTGCCGCCATGCCGGCCTCACCCATCCAGGCCAGCAGCTCATCGGCGGCGGCGCGATGCTCCGGCGTCAGGTACAGGCGGGTCAGGGCCGGCGCTTCGGCCGTGTGCCGGGCGAAGGCGTCCAGCCGCGCCATCAGCGGCCCGCCGAATTCCCCGCTCACGCCAGCATCTCCTTCAGGCGCAACCACGCGATGCGCTCCACCTGCGCCGTGGCGGTGGCGAATTCCACCTCCGCGTCGTTGTCCACGCGGGCGGCGAAGTTCTCCAGGATGGCGGCGCGGGTCAGGCCGCGCACCGCCAGGATGAAGGGGAAGCCGAAGCGCGCCTTGTAGGTGTCGTTCAATTCCTGGAACCGCGCGTATTCCTCCGGTGTGCACTTGTCCAGGCCGGCCGACGCCTGCTCCGCCGACGAGTCCGCCGTCAGTTCCCCCCGGATGGCCAGGCGCCCGGCCAGGTCCGGGTGGGCCAGCAGCACGCCCAGGCGCCGCTCACGCGATGCGGCGCGGAACTGGGCCACCAAGGCTGCGTGCAGCCCTTCGGCCGTGTCGGCATCGTCGGGCAGGCCGGCGTCCCAGGCGGCTTCCGCGATCCAGGGCGAATGTTCGAACACCCCGCCGAAGCGGGCAACGAAGGCGTCGCGCCCGCTCATTCGCCACCGCCCTTGTACGGATGGCGCGCATGCCAATGCCGGGCGATGTCGGCCCGCCTGGCGAACCACACGCCCTCATGCCCCCGGGCATAGTCCAGGAAGCGTTCCAGCGCCTGGATGCGCCCCGGCCGGCCCACCAGGCGGCAGTGCAGGCCGACGGACATCATGCGCGGCGTCTCCGCCCCCTCGGCATACAGGGCGTCGAAGCTGTCCTTGAGATAGGTGAAGAACTGGTCGCCGCAGTTGAAACCCTGCACCTGGGCGAAGCGCATGTCATTGCAGTCCAGGGTGTAGGGCACGATCAGCTGCGGCCGGTCGCCCACCCGCTGCCAATAGGGCAGGTCGTCGTCATAGGCGTCGGCGTCGTACAGGAACCCGCCATGCTCCGCCACTAGGCGGCGGGTGTTGGGGCTGGTGCGGCCGGTGTACCAGCCCACCGGCCGCGTGCCGCTGATCTGTTCCAGGATGGTCATGGCGCGCGCCATGTGCGCCGCCTCTTCGGCGGGGTCCATATACTGGTAGTTGATCCAGCGATAGCCGTGGCTGGCGATCTCATGGCCCTGGTCCACCATGGCGCGGATGATTTCCGGATGGCGTTCCGCCGCCATGGCGACGGCGAAGACGGTCAGGGGAATGCCCTTGCGCTCGAACAGCCGCAGCAGGCGCCAGACGCCGACGCGCGATCCGTATTCGTACAGCGATTCCATGGACATGTGGCGCACGCCGGCCAGAGGCTGGGCTGCCACCATTTCCGACAGGAAGGCCTCCGACGCGGCATCACCGTGCAGCACGCAGTTCTCGCCGCCCTCCTCATAGTTCAGCACCAGCTGCACCGCGATGCGGGCGGCGTTCGGCCAGTCCGCCTGGGGCGGCCGCGCGCCGTAACCGATCAGGTCGCGGGGATAGTCCGCATTCATCATGCCCTTGGATCCCCTGTTTTCTTACCGCCGGGACACCGAAGGGTCCAGCATGGGGGGCCAGCATATCGCGCCCCGGGCGCCGGGCGCTTTCCTGATTGTTTTGAAAGTCTTTCCAGGGTGGCTGGGCTGACGGGGCACCGCACCCCATGTACCTTTTGTGCACAAGCGAAAATAGGGCGACGAACGGGCGGATGGCATGAGTACGGGCTCCACGGATTCATCAGGGAAAACGGGCGGGCGGCTGACCACCCACGTGCTGGACACCATGGCCGGGCGGCCGGGTGCCGGCATCGCCGTGACCCTGGACCGCCTGGACGCGGCCGGCGCCCGCACCCGCGTGGCCACAGCCCGCACCAACGCCGATGGCCGCTGCGACGCGCCGCTGCTGGCGGGCGACGCCCTGGCGGTGGGGCGGTATGAGCTGACCTTCGCCGTCGGCGCCTATTTCCGCGCCGTCGGCGTGCCCCTGACGGAGCCGCCCTTCCTGGATGAGGTGCCGATCCGCTTCGCGATATCGGACGCCGGCCAGCACTACCACGTGCCGCTGCTGATCTCCCCCTACGCCTATTCCACCTACCGGGGCAGTTGAGATGGCGCATCGCCGCACCATCCGTTTCCTGCTGGGCGAGGAATTGCGGGAACTGACCGACGTCGATCCCACCCTGACGGTGCTGGACTGGCTGCGCGGCGCCGAACGGCGCATCGGCACCAAGGAAGGCTGTGCCGAGGGCGATTGCGGCGCCTGCACCGTGGTGGTGGGGCGCCTGGTGGATGGCGCGGTGCGGTATGAGGCCATCAACGCCTGCATCCGCTTCGTCGCCACCCTGGATGGCTGCCAGCTGCTGACGGTGGAACATCTGCGGCGGCCGGACGGCGGCCTGCACCCGGTGCAGCAGGCGATGGTGGACTGCCACGGGTCGCAATGCGGCTTCTGCACCCCCGGTTTCGTCATGTCGATGTACGCCCTGGATAGGGCGGAGGCGTGCCCCGATGAGGGCCGTATCGACGACGCCCTGGCCGGCAACCTCTGCCGCTGCACCGGCTACGCCCCCATCGTGGCGGCGGCGCGGCGCCTGGCGGAAACCGAGCGCGCGCCCGACCATATCGATGCCGCCCTGCCCACCGTCACCCGCGCCCTGACCGCCCTGGCCGATGCCCGCGTGGTGGAAACCGGGCGGGATGGCCGCCGCTTCCTGGCGCCGGCCACGGTGGACCAGCTGGCCGACCTGGTGCTGGCCGAACCCGGCGCCACCATCGTTTCCGGCGCCACCGACGTGGGCCTGTGGGTGACCAAGCACCAGAAGGTGCTGCCCACAATCATCTACACCGGCCGCGTCACCGATCTCGCCCAGGTGCGCGACGGGGGCGACGCGCTGGAACTGGGGGCCGGCGTCACCTTCACCGCCGCCAAGGCGGCCTTGGGCGCCCTGCACCCCGATTTGGGCGAACTGCTGCGCCGGGTGGGGGCGGAACAGGTGCGCAACGCCGGCACCATCGGCGGCAACATCGCCAACGGCTCCCCCATCGGTGACACGCCGCCGGCCCTGATCGCGCTGGGCGCCAGCCTGACCCTGCGCCGGGGGGCCGCCCGCCGCACCCTGGCGCTGGAGGATTTCTTCCTGGCCTACGGCAAACAGGACCGGTTGCCGGGTGAATTCGTGGAGAGCGTCACGGTGCCCAAGCCAGACCCCGGCGACCGGTTCGCGGCCTACAAGATTTCCAAGCGCTTCGACCAGGACATCTCCGCCCTGTGCGCCTGTTTCCTGGTGACGGTGGATGGGGACAGCATCGTCACCCGCGCCCGCCTGGCCTATGGCGGCATGGCGGGCACGCCCAAGCGCGCCACCGTGGCCGAGGCGGCGCTGGTCGGCCGTCCCTGGGACGCGGCGGCGGCGCTGGCGGCCAAGGCCGCCCTGGCCCAGGACTTCGCGCCCTTGAGCGACTGGCGCGCCAGTGCCACCTATCGTCTGACGGTGGCCGGCAACCTTCTGCTGAAGTTCCAGGTTGAGTCGTCACCGGACGCCCCGGCCACGCGGGTGCTGGCGGGCCGGCATTGCCCCACTGGGCATTGCGATGTCGCAAGCGGAGGCATGTCCCATGCCTGACAAGACGCCGATTGATATTCCCGGGCCCGTGGAAACCCGCCGCATCGACGGCGCCGTCCACGTCAGCCGCCGCCACGAAAGCGCCCACAAGCATGTGAGTGGTGAGGCGCTGTACATCGACGATATCGCGGAACCGGCGGGCCTGCTGCATGTGCAACTGGGCCTGGCCGCCCGCGCCCATGCCCGCATCCTGTCGCTGGACCTGGACGCCGTGCGCGCGGCCCCCGGCGTGGTGGCGGTGTTCACCGCCGCCGATGTGCCGGGCGTCAACGACATCGGCGCCGGCCAGCGCCATGATGAGCCGCTGTTCGCCGAGGGCCTGGCGGAATATGACGGCCATCCCCTGTTCGCCGTGGCGGCCGAAACGCGGGAGGCGGCGCGCCGCGCCGTGCTGCTGGCCAAGGTCCAGTATGACGACCTGGACCCGGTGCTGGACATCCAGGCGGCGCGGGATGCCGGCGGCACGCTGGTCACCGCCCCCATGACGCTCAGCCTGGGTGACGCGGATGCGGCGATGAAGGCCGCCCCCCGCACCCTGTCGGGCCGCATGGCCATCGGCGGGCAGGAGCATTTCTACCTGGAAAGCCAGATCGCGCTGGCCATCCCGGGGGAGGATGAGGACGTGCTGGTCCACGTCTCCACCCAACACCCCAGTGAGGTGCAGCACATCGTGGCCCATGTGCTGGACATCCCCGACGGCGCGGTGACGGTGGAGGTGCGGCGCATGGGCGGCGGCTTCGGCGGCAAGGAAACCCAGGCCAATCTGTTCGCCGCCTGTGCCGCCCTGGTGGCCAAGAAGACCGGCCGGGCGGCCAAGCTGCGCCCCGACCGCGACGATGACTTCCGCATCACCGGCAAGCGCCATGATTTCGAGGTCGACTATAAGATTGGCTTCGACGACGACGGCCGCATCCAGGCGGCGGACATGCTGTTCGCCGCGCGCTGCGGTTTCGCCGCCGACCTGTCGGGGCCGGTGACCGACCGCGCCCTGTTCCATGCCGACAATTGCTATTTCTACGGCAACGCCCGCATGTCCTCCCTGCCCTTGAAGACCAACACGGTGTCCAACACCGCCTTTCGTGGTTTCGGCGGGCCGCAGGGCATGGTGGCGGCCGAACGGGTGGTGGAGGAGGTGGCGTTCGCCACCGGCCTGGACCCGCTGGACGTACGGCAACGCAACTTCTACGGCACCACCGACCGCAACGTGACGCCCTATCACCAGACGGTGGAGGACAACATCATTCCGTCCCTGGTGGCGGATCTCGAGGAATGGTCGGACTATCGCGCCCGCCGGCGGGCCATCCGTGAATTCAATGCGACCAGCCCTTACCTGCGCCGGGGCTTGGCCCTGACGCCGGTGAAGTTCGGCATCTCCTTCACCTTCACGCCCTATAACCAGGGCGGGGCCTTGATCCACATCTACACCGACGGGTCCATCCATCTGAACCATGGCGGGACGGAGATGGGCCAGGGTTTGAACACCAAGGTGGCGCAGGTGGTGGCGGATGAGTTCCAGGTGGACATCGGCCGCATCCGCATCACCGCCACCACCACCGGCAAGGTGCCCAACACCTCCGCCACCGCCGCCTCCTCCGGGTCCGACATCAACGGCAAGGCGGCGCAGAACGCGGCCCGGACACTGAAGGCCCGGCTGGTGGACTTCGCCGCCGGCCATTGGTCGGTGGATCCGGCGGCTGTGGCCTTCACCGCCGACGGCGTGGCCGTGGGTGAGCAGATGGTGGCCTTCAGGGATTTCGTGAAATTGGCCTACATGGGCCGGGTGTCCCTATCGGCCACCGGCTATTACAAGACACCCAAGATCCATTGGGACCGGGCCAAGGGCCAGGGCCGGCCCTTCCTCTACTACGCCTATGGTGCCGCGGTGGCGGAGGTGACGGTGGACACCCTGACCGGCGAATACACCGTGGACCAGGTGGACATCCTGCATGATTGCGGCGACAGCCTGAACCCGGCCCTGGACCAGGGCCAGGTGGAGGGCGGGTTCATCCAGGGCATGGGCTGGCTGACGACCGAGGAGCTGTGGTGGGATGCCAAGGGCCGCCTGCGCACCCACGCGCCCAGCACCTATAAAATCCCCGCCTGCGGCGACCGCCCCCGCCGTTTCAACGTCCGCCTGGTGCAGAACAGCCCGAATGTGGAGGACACCATCCACCGGTCCAAGGCGGTGGGCGAACCGCCGCTGATGCTGGGCATTTCCGTGCTGCACGCCCTGTCCGACGCGGTGGCCAGCGTGGCGGACCATAGATTCTGCCCGCAGCTGGACGCGCCGGCCACGCCGGAACGGGTACTGGCCACCATCGAACGCCTGCGCGCCCGCGCGGCCGGAAGTGCACCATGACGAGGATTCCCCTGTCCGCTCCCGGCCCGCTGTCGGCCACCCTGGCCGCCCACCTGAACGCGGGCGAGGCCCTGGCCCTGGTGACGGTGGTGGAGGCGCGCGGCTCCACCCCGCGTGAGGTCGGCGCCTGCATCGCCGTGGGCCTGGACTGGCAATTGGGCACGGTGGGCGGCGGCCGGCTGGAACATCTGGGCCTGGAAACTGCCCGGCGCCTGTTGGTCGAGGGCGGGGAACCGGTGCGCCTGGACGTGCCCCTGGGGCCGGCGGTGGGCCAGTGCTGTGGCGGCCACGTGGTGCTGACGGTGGAACGGGTGGATGGTGCCGTGTTGTACCGCCTGCGCGCGGCGGAGGCCACGGCCCTGGCCGGCCAGCCCTGGCTGATGCTGTTCGGCGCCGGCCATGTCGGCAAGGCCATGGCCTATGCCGTGGCGCCGTTGCCGCTGCGCCTGGTTTGGGTGGATGGCCGGGCGGCCGAATTCCCGCCCGACCCGCCGGCCGATGCCGACATTCGCGTCGCGACCGACATGCCGGGGCAGGTGGCGCTGGCTCCGCCGGGCACCGGCTTCCTGATCATGACCCACAACCACGATCTGGATTTCGCCATCACGGCGGCGGCGGTGCAGCGCACCGATGCCGCCTATGTCGGCATGATCGGGTCACACACCAAACGCCAGCGTTTCTCCCGCTGGTACACGGCGCAGGGGTTTGACCCCGATCCTCTGAAGCGCCTGGTCTGCCCCATCGGCGGCAACCAGCTCTCCGACAAGCGGCCGCAGGTCATCGCCACCCTGGCGGCGGCGGAGGTGCTGGTGGCCCTGCTGCGCCGCGCACCGGAGGCGACGGTGATGCTGGACGCCGCCGGGGGCATTTAGAGGGGCGCGCCATGATCTACCTGGACCATCTGGCCAGTACGCCCCTGGACCCTGATGTTTTGGCCGCCATGCTGCCCTGGTTCCAGCCGGACCATGCCGGCAACGCCCAGTCCGTCCACCATGCCCCCGGTCGCCTAGCCGCCCGCGCCCTCAAGGATGCCGCCAGCACCGTGGCCGCCTTGGTGGACGCCCCGGCCGATGCCACCGTGCTTTTCACTCCCAGCGCCAGTGAGGCCAACCGCCTGGCGCTGGAAGGCCTGGCGCCGGCGGCGGCACCCCTGCTGATCTCATCCATCGAACATGACAGCGTGCTGCGCGCCGTGGACCGTCTGCGCGCCCAGGGCCGGTCGGTGACCTGGGTGCCGGTGGACGGCCAGGGCGTGATCCGCCTGGACGCGCTGGCCTCCGCCCTTGAGGCCGCCCCGCGTCCCGCCTTCCTGTCGCTGATGGCCGCGAATAATGAGGTCGGCAGCCTGCAACCCATGGACGCCATCGCCGACCTCTGCCGCCGCCACGGCGCCCTGTGGCATTGCGACGGGGTGCAGCGGGTGGCGACCGGTTCCTTACCGCTCGGGGGAGAAAACGGCGGCGGCCCCGACCTGGTCACCCTGTCGGCGCACAAGCTTTATGGGCCGCAAGGCGTGGGCGCCCTGGTGGTGCGTGCCGGCCTGGCCCCCGCCACCCCCTGGTCCTGGGGCACGCCGCCCACCGCCCCGGTCGTCGGGTTCGCGGCGGCGGCCCGCCTGGTGCTGGACCGCCGCGACGCCGACCGCGCCCATCTGGCGGCACTCACCGCCCGCCTGTGGAACGCTCTGGCCGCCGCCATCCCCGGCATCACCCGCAACGGTCCGGCCGACGGCCTTCCCGGCTGCCTCAACGTCACCCTGCCGGGCGTGGACGCCGCCGACCTGCTGCTGGACCTGCCCGACCTGGCGCTGTCCACCGGTTCCGCCTGCCGATCTGCCACCGGCCGGCCCTCGCATGTCTTGACCGCGCTGGGCCTGGACGCCAGCTCAACCTATGGCAGCCTGCGCTTCGGCCTGGGCCGGGACACCACGGCGGACGCCGTGGACCAGGCGGCGGCAATGATCGCGGGGGCGCTGCCGGCCCGCTGAGAACAGGGCCTGGGAACGGGAAGCATGCGGCCGATGTCCAATGACCCGATGTCCGATGATGACGCCGTTGTCTTTTGGCTGATGCAGGGCGATCCCGCCATCCGCTGGCAGGTGATGCGCGACCTGCTGGATTTGCCCGAGGCGGTATGGACGCCGGAACGGGCCAAGGTGGAAACCGAAGGTTGGGGCGCCCGGCTGCTGGCCTGCCAGGACGCCGACGGCCAGTGGGCGGGCGGCGCCTTCGTTCCTGCCGATTTCACCCCTGAGGATTGGCGGGCGGAGGGCCAGCCCTGGACCGCCACCGCCTTCGCGCTCAGCCAGCTGCGCGAATTCGGCCTGGACCCGGCCACCCCCCGCGCCCAACGCACCGTGGCCCTGGTGGGCGCCAATTCCCGCTGGGACGAAGGCGGCCAGCCCTACTGGCAGGGCGAGGTGGAGGAATGCATCAACGGCCGCACCGTGGCCGATGGCGCCTATTTCGGCATCGACGTCTCCGCCATCGTCGACCGCCTGCTGGGCGAACGCCAGCCGGACGGCGGCTGGAACTGCGAACGGGCCAACGGCTCCACCCGCTCCTCCTTCGCCACCACCCTCAACGTGCTGGACGGCCTGCTGGAATATGAGAAGGCCACCGGCGGCACCCCCGCCTCCCGCGCGGCCCGCGCCTCGGGCGAGGACTATCTGCTGACCCGCGGCCTGTTCCGCCGCCTGGCCACCGGGGAGGCCGCCGACCCCCAATTCCTCGACCTGCTGCACCCCAACCGCTGGCGCTACGACGTCCTGCGCGCCCTGGACCATTTCCGCGCCGCCGGCCTGTTCGCCGGCACCGCCCCCGATCCCCGCCTGGCCGAGGCCGTGGCCCACCTGCGCTGCCGCCAGGGGGCGGACGGCACCTGGCCGCTGGACTGGCAGATCCGGGGACGGGTGTGGTTCCAGATGGACGAGGGGCCGGGCCGGCCGTCCCGCTGGATCACCCTGCGG
Source organism: Azospirillaceae bacterium (assembly GCA_028283825.1). Taxonomy (NCBI): domain Bacteria; kingdom Pseudomonadati; phylum Pseudomonadota; class Alphaproteobacteria; order Rhodospirillales; family Azospirillaceae; species Azospirillaceae bacterium. Next base: position 291,137 of record JAPWJW010000002.1, read on the forward strand.
GCGCTGCGGGTGCTGAAGTGGTGGGGGCGGGGGTGATTGTGGGAAAAGTTGGGAGAGAAAGAGAGTATAAGGTCAGATGACCTTGCGTCTTCCGAAAGTTGTGATGAGCAGCGAGGGCGAGTTTGACCCTAGGAAACCAGATCGCGGGCGCCGGACAGGTGGTGATTGCTGCCCCTGCCAACCAAGTGGGCTCGACCCTTGTAGTGCAGATGCAGTCACTCCTTACTGCGCCGTATCGGATTGAAACCGGCGTCGTAGTAGATTCTCAGGGCAATGAGTCTGAGCCGTTTGCCACCTTGGTTTGCATCGGCGACCAACCGACCAGCGGTAGCGCGCGGGCCGTGGTGCCGGTCGAAAGTGTGGCCGCCGCCGTCGATGTTTCCCATACGCTGGACTTATACCAAAGAGCGTTAATTACGACCCATGTGCCCACTGCCTGCGTCCAATGGACATGATGCGGTAAGGCTGTTCGACGAGTTTGTTCCAGGCGTGGCAGCAGTGCTCGACGATGTCGTCATAGTTCTGGAAGATGCGATTTGAGAGCCAGTTGTCGCGCATGAACTGCCAGAGGTTTTCGACGGGGTTGAGTTCCGGGCAGCGGGGCGGCAAGGGCATGAGCGTGATGTTGGCTGGCACAATGAGTTCGGCCGAGCTATGCCAACCGGCCTGATCAAGGATGAGGACGGCGTGCGCGCCCGGCGCGACGTGGACGGCGATTTCCTGGAGATGGCTGTTCATCGCGGCGGTGTTGCAGCGGGGCATGACGATGCCGGCCCCTTTGCCCTCGGCGGGGCAGATGGCGCCGAAGATCCAGGCCGAGGCCCGGCGCTGATCCTTCGGTGCTGACGGCCTGGTACCAATCCTGGCCCAACGCCGGGTGAGCTCGGTCTGCTGGCCGATCCTCGCCTCGTCCTGCCACCACAACTCTATGGGCGTTCCCGGCGGGAGGTGGTGCCGGATGCCCGCCAGGCGGGTTGCGAAGGTTTTTTAAAATCGGTGATGTCCTCGGGCTTCTGGCCGCGATGGCGCGGCCGGGCCGAGAGCTTGCGATAGCCCAGCGCGCGCAATTCGCGGCCAAGGGTGAAGCGCGTCACCGACACACCAAACTCATCCCACAGCAACTGGGCCAGATCGACAAGCCGCCAGCGCACGACGCCATGCACGGCCGGGATCGGCCCGGCTTCGACGGCCGCGGCCAGGCGCGCGCGCTGTGTATCGTTCAGCAACGGCGCTTTGCCGGGCGCCTTGCGTGTAGCCAGGCCGTCCGGGCCATCCGCGTTGAAACGAAGAACCCAATCCCGCACGATCTGCAGCGTCACACCAGCCGTCCTGGCCGCTTCACCCCGGCTCCGGCCGTCGAGGATCTGCGCCAGGGCCAACAACCGCCGAACCTGGTCAGCATCGCCGCATCGGCGCGCGAATTGGCGCAAAGCCGCCGCTGAATAATCCGAACGAACCTCAACTGCCGAACCCATCGCAAGCCTCCTCTTTGCCTGCTCTGGTGAATCAGAAAATCAGCCCGAAGGGAATCCCCTTAGCGAGAGTCGCCATCAGCGCTCGTTGGTATTAGATGGCTTGGCTGCGGCCTACTCCCGGGTGGCTGCGGTCAAGGCCATGAAGAAGACTGTGGCTGCGCCGGGTGCCAATACCATCGAGGCCACATTGGGCGTCGTCTTTGCCATCGATGCGGCAGTGCCTCTTGAGGACCTTGCGGCCGAACTCGAACGCTTGAATGCTCGCACACCATCGGACTATTGGGTTGACGCCGTCGTCATCGCCGCCAAGGGCCAGATCGCCTATATGGCTCAATGGGTCGGCGATAAATCCTTGGGCTTGCTCCTGCCGCCTTCACCAGGGGCCAATCTCAAGACGGCGTTTCCCTGTTATGCCGTCATGATGATTTCGGCGTCAGGCGCGGGCACGTTCAACTTGGCTATGCACATGCTATTGGGGCAGATGGCCCGGTGGTCGCATGGCTACGCCCTCCCAGGGAATGAAACGATCCTGGAAAGCGTGCAACGACAGGGTCTGGTTACGACCGGTTACTGGTACGACCGCATGGGTGAGCTGCGGCCGGTGCCGCGCAATCAATACAACGACCGTGCCATGCCTCCGAAGTCGGTTGCCCTTTACCCCCGAGGCGGAAAAGAGCCGTTGGCCGCGATGTGCTTCGTCCCCTGGCAGTATGGTGGCGTCGTACTGCTCCAGGGCAAGCTCCCGCTCGAAGGGATGCTGGTCTTTCTTAGCGGCATCATCGACGCCGAGGCCTTCAAAACCATTCGAAAGGTGACCAGGGATAAGCTCCAGATTTCCAGCGTGCTGCCGATCAGGGAGTCGCAGTACCAAGCGATGCTGCGGAACATCCAGCAGCGTGGTGGGCTCGACGTGAAGCCCAACGAAGGAAAATTTGTCGTTCAAAAGCTTGCCGATGAAGGCACTGGCACGCCCTTCATGGCACGTGTTTTCTATGGCCTGATGAAGATGGCGGACACCCTGGATGCCGAAAGGGAGCCTTTCCTGGCTGCTCATCACACCTTGCTGAAGACTCTGCTCGAAATCCGGGACATGGCGAAGGACATCGCCAAGACCTGGAAGGACCATGCTCGCAAAGTAGATGAGGGTTCTATCGTCGAGCGGGTGGGTATCCATATCCGGATTACCGAAAATGTGGACCGGCAGCTCGGGCGATTGACCAATGAATTCCTGAGCGGCGCAACCCGCTCCTTCAAGGAACGGATGCAAGCCACTGCGCGTTCGCTCGGGCTCGACATCGGTTTCCTGTATCAGAAGCAGTCCCCTTTTGAGCGCGGTCTAGCGGCACTCGAGCTGACCGACCCGGCATTAGCGGCATATCTGCGCGAAGCTCGCAGATGGGGCGACATATTGGTTAACACGCGAAACCTTCTTGATCACGGCAACTGGGCTCTTCACAGCACCACCATCACCGACGTGGGTGGCAAGATTTTCGCGACCGAACCGACAATTGACGGGATACCGGTAACCGAATGGGTCGCCGACAAGACCGACAGAGTACTGTGTTTTGTCGAGGATGTAGTCGCCCATGGCATTCAGCGGAGAATGAGGCCTGCCATCACCTTAGCTGAAGTACCGCTCGCTCAGCGCTCGGCCGAGATGCCCCTTCGGTTCCAAAACACTCTCACCAGCGGCGGAGCACCGACATGGCAGATCACGTATCATGGCAGCCGGTTCGACGAGACCTGACAGCCCGTTGGGGTCATTATCCCCCCCGCCTTTCCATGATTTTTGAAGCTGTTGCCGATAACGCCCCCCTGGCGCCCGGGGGAACAGCCCCCTAGCCTGTTGCGGTTGCGAAAAGAACGGGGGCAACGGGCGGCGATGGAATTCATCTTCTGGGAATGGGTCAACACGCTGGCGCGCTGGCTGCATGTGGTCGCGGCGGTGGCGTGGATCGGTTCCTCCTTCTATTTCATGGCGCTGGACGCCAGCCTGCGCCGGCGGCCCCACCTGCCCGACGGCGTGCAGGGGGAGGCCTGGCAGGTCCATGGCGGCGGCTTCTACAACATGGTGAAGTACCTGGTGGCGCCGGGCCAGATGCCGGCCGAGCTCACCTGGTTCAAGTGGGAGGCCTACACCACCTGGCTCAGCGGCTTTTTCCTGCTGGTGGTGCTGTACTATCGCGGGGCGGACCTGCTGCTGATCGACCAGTCGGTGATGGCGCTGACGCAATGGCAGGCCATCGGGCTCAGCCTGGCGCTGCTGGCCGCCGGGTGGGTGGTCTATGACCTGATGTGCCGCTCGCCCCTGGGGCGGCACAACGGCGCGCTGGCGGGGGTGGGGTTCGTCTTCCTGGTGGTGGCCTGCTGGGGCACCACGCATGTGTTCAGCCCGCGCGGCGCCATGCTGCAGATGGGGGCGTTGATCGGCACCATGATGGTGGCCAACGTCTTCCTGCTGATCATCCCCAACCAGCGCAAGGTGGTGGCCACCTTGCTGGCCGGCGGCACGCCGGACCCGCGCCTGGGTAAGGCCGCCAAGCAGCGGTCCATGCACAACAACTACCTGACCCTGCCGGTCGTCTTCCTGATGGTGGGCAACCATTATCCGCTGACCTACGCCACGCGCTACAACTGGCTGATCTTCGCCGTCGTGCTGGTGGTGGGCGCCAGCATCCGCCACTTCTTCAACACCAAGCATGCCGGTAAGCCGGCGCCGTGGTGGACCTGGGGGGTGGTGGCGGCCGGCATCCTGGTGGCCGCCTGGCTCAGCGCCCAAGGCTCGGCCGACGGCGGCCCCGCCGTCAGCGCGGCGCCGGCTCAAGCTGCGACCTTCGCGCAAGCGGAGGAGGTGGTGATGAACCGGTGCAGCATGTGCCACACGGCGGCCCCCGTCTGGGACGGCATCACCGCCCCGCCGCACGGCGTCATCCTTGACAATCCCGGCGCCATCCTGCGCCATGCGGCGGACATCCGGCGCCAGGCCGCGCTCAGCAGCGCCATGCCGCCCGGCAACGTCACCCTGATCACGCCGGCGGAACGGGCCATCCTGGCCGCCTGGTCCGCCGGTGCTGCCGAGCCCCGCGTCGGGGCGGCCACTGTTCCGTAAGCAGGACCGATTTCATGGCTTTCACCCCCGCCTCCACGGCCCTGCGCGGCCGGCTGCTGACCTTCCTGCGGGCGCCGTTGGGCCCCGGGGACCGCGACAGCTATCGCTACATCGCCGACGGGCTGGTGGTGGTGGCGGGCGGGCGCATCACGGCGGTGGGGGCGGCGGCGAGCCTGCTGCCCACCCTGGCGGCCGGGGTGGCGGTTGAGCATTACCCCGACGGCCTGATCCTGCCGGGCCTGATCGACACCCACATCCATTTCCCGCAGACCCAGGTGATCGCCTCCTACGGCGCGCAACTGCTGGAATGGCTGGAGAAGTACACCTTCATCGAGGAACAGCGCTACGCCGACCACGCCCACGCCGCGCGCAACGCCCGCTTCTTCCTGGATGAGCTGGCGCGCAACGGCACCACCACGGCGGTGGTCTACGGCAGCGTCCACCCCGGCAGCGTCAAGGCCCTGTTCCTGGAGGCCGAGGCGCGCGGCGTGGGCCTGGTGGCGGGCAAGGTCATGATGGACCGCAACGCCCCCACCGCCCTGACCGACACCGCCCAGACCAGCTACGACCACAGCAAGGCGTTGATCAACGCCTGGCACGGCACCGGCCGCCAGCGCTACGCCGTCACCCCGCGCTTCGCCATCACCTCCACGCCCGAACAGCTGGAGGCGGCGGGCGCGCTGCTGCGGGAGCATCCGGGCGTCTACATGCAGACCCATCTGTCGGAGAATGTGGAGGAGATACGCCAGGTCGCCCGCCTCTATCCGGACGCGGCGGATTACCTGGACGTCTATGACCGCTTCGGCCTGCTGGGCGACCGCTCGCTGTTCGGGCACTGCATCCATCTCAGCGAGCGGGAGATGGCGCGGATGAGTGAGAGCGGCTCCGTCGCCGTGTTCTGCCCCACCAGCAACCTGTTCATCGGCAGCGGCCTGTTCAACCGCGCGGCGTTGGAGAACCCCGCGCGGCCGGTGCGCCTGGGCCTGGCGACCGACGTAGGCGGCGGCACCAGCTATTCCCTGCTGGCCACGGCGGGCGAGGGCTACAAGGTCCTGCAACTGCGCGGCCAAAGCTGGCCGGCGCTGGCCGCCTTCGACCTGATGACCCGCGGCAACGCGGCCGCATTGGGCTTGAGTGATGAGATCGGCCAGATCGCCCCCGGCCGCTATGCCGACCTGGTGGTGCTGGATCCTGGCGCCACCCCCGCCATGGCGCACCGGCGCGAGGTGATGGGCGGCGATTTGGAGGAGGAGCTGTTCCTGCTGATGACCCTGGGCGACGACCGCGCGGTGCGCGCCACCTACGTCCAGGGCCGGCGGGTGCATGACCGCGACCGGCGGGATTAACATGGCGCCTCAGGTGCGCCTGTGCGAGGATGTGTACATCTGAATACAGGCTGCTGTGAGGAGGTTTCCCCATGTCCAACAGCACGACGCTGACCGTCAGGCTGAAGCCTGAGGTCAAGGACCAGCTTGCCGCCTTGTCCGCGCAGACCAACCGTACCCGCTCCTACCTGGCGGCGGAGGCGATCGCGGACTACGTGGCGCGCGAAATCTCCCTGGTGGAAGGGGTGCAGCGCGGCTTGGCCGATATCGAGGCGGGCCGGCTGGTTCCCCATGACCAGGCGATGGACGAGCTGGACGCCGCGATTGAGGAAGTGGCGCGGAGCCGGGGGTGAAGCGCGCTGTCTCCTGGTCCCGCGATGCGTTGAATGAGCTGATCGGCATTGCGCGCCACATCGCCAAGGACAACCCCGATGCCGCCCGCAAGGTGGCGGCCACCATTCGCGCCACCGGGAACGCCCTGGGCGGGCGCCCTGGGCCGGCAGGCCCTGGGCCGCAAGGGGCGGGTCACCGGCACCTATGAAAAGGTGGTGCCCGACCTGCCGTATATCATCGCGTACAAATTCATCGCCGGGCCAACGGGGGGCGAGGTCCTGGTGATCCTACACATCGTGCATGGCGCGCGCGACTGGCCGCCGGAAACCTGGCCGGAGGCTTGAGATTGGGCCCGGACTTTGCAGGGGATTCCGCGCCGTCTTTGGCAAAGGCAGCGGCGCGAGGCTCGGCCTCGTGCCGCTGTAGGCCCCGACGGGGCCGCCGGAGACTTACGGGGAGCCGAAGGCGGACTGGCAGTCAAGGATCAGCCAAGCGGCCGGATGGCCGCGCCCGGCGTTTGAGGGGCATTTGAGCGGCCGCGATCAAATGCCGTTGGAATAAGCGTGGCGTAGGGGGATGGGCTGATGGCCCTGCTGGAAAACATGCAGGTGTTCGTGCGGGTGGTGGAGCTGGGCAGCCTGTCGGCGGCCGGGCGCAACCTGCGCATGTCGCCGGCCCTGGTCAGCCACCGTATCCAGCAGCTGGAGGCGCATCTGGGCGCCCGGCTGCTGAACCGCACCACCCGCCAGCTGCAGGCCACCGAAACCGGCCAGATCTTCTACCAGCACTGCCTGGAGGTGCTGGAGGCGGTGGAGCGCGCCCACAGCAGCATCGCCACCGAAGGCGGCGTGCCCTCGGGCAGCGTGCGGGTGACCGCACCCTTGGGCTTCGGCCGGCGGGTGCTGGGCCCGCTGGTGCCCGAATTCCGCAAGACCTATCCCATGGTGGACGTGCGCCTGCGCCTGTCGGACCATCTGCTGGACCTGCTGCGCGAGTCCGTGGACATGGCCATCCGCATGGCCAACCTGAAGGACAGCAGCTTCGTCGTGCGCAAGATCGCCGACGTGCGCCGCGTGCTGGTGGCCGCCCCCGATTACCTGGCGGCGCGCGGCCGGCCCAAGACGCCGTCCGATCTGCTGGAGCACGACTGCCTGCTGCTGCGCTTCCCCGGCACGCAGCAGTACCGCTGGCCGTTGGTGGGCAAGGGGCCCCCTGGAAAAGACGAAGGTGCCAAGACGACCAAGCTGTCGGTGGCCGGGCCCATCGACGCCGACGACGGCGACGTGCTGACCCGCTGGGCGCTGGACGGCCAGGGCATCGCGCTGAAGCCGCTGTGGGAAGTGGCGGACGACATCAAGGCCGGCGCGCTGGAAATCATCATGCCCGACCATCCGCCGGAGCCGGTGCAGCTGGCGGTGGTCTACCCCCACCGCGCCCTGCTGCCGGCCAAGGTGCAGTCGCTGTCCGACTTCCTGGTGCCGCGCATCCGCGCCCAACTGGCCGCCACCCATCCCGACGCCCTGCTGTAGGGACCCCGTGCCCCCCGATACGTCAAATGACGTATGGGGCCTGCCCAAGATTTAAGCGCACATCGCCGGGCGCCCATTTTCTGGGCGACGACCAGGGCGTTTGCCTTTTGCGAAGATGCCGCCCGTGCCATGCTGGGCGGCACATGGTTAACGCCGGCGGCCTTGGCACGGCGGTTGCGACCCTGGGGTGGGGCCTGGGGCGGAATTCAGAACGGGGTGGCCTGGAATGGGGCGGCATGCGCGGTGCGGTGGGGACAGGGCGGGGTGTCATGCCTGACGCCGCCGGCTTGCATGAGCCGCCCGCCCGCTTGCAACGCCTGCGCGGTCGCGTGGTCCTGGGGGTGAAGGTGGGCGACGACGGTCTCACCCGCCTGGACCGCCTGTACCAGTCCGGCTCCGCCCGCCTGCGCCTGCCCAAGGGGCCGGGCCTGGAGGGCGTGCTGATCAACACCGGCGGTGGTCTTACCGGCGGCGACGTGCTGGAGACGGAGGTGATCGTGCCCGTCGGCGCGCGGGCCACCGTCACCACCCAGGCTGCGGAGAAGATCTACCGCGCCAGCGGGGGTGAGGCGGTGGTGCTGAACCAATTGACCGTGGGTGGCCGGCTGGACTGGCTGCCGCAGGAGACCATCCTGTTCGACGGCGCCCGCCTGGCCCGCCGGCTGGATGTCGATATGGACGCCGGCGCCACCCTGCTGGCGGTGGAATCGGTGGTGTTCGGCCGCACGGCGCGGGGTGAGCGGGTGACCAGCGGCCTGTTCCGCGATGACTGGCGCATCCGCCGCGACGGCCGCCTGGCCTATGCCGACAGGGTGCGCCTGTCGGGCGACATCGATGCCCAACTGTCGCGGCCCGCCGTGGCGGCGAGGGCCCGGGCGGCGGCGTCCTGCCTGTACGTGGCGCCGGATGCGGAGGCCCAGGTGGACGCGGTGCGCGGCCTGCTGGGTGGCGTTTCCGCCGGGGCCAGCGCCTGGAACGGCCTGCTGGCCCTGCGCCTGGTGGCGGCCGACGGCCAGGCCCTGCTGCGCGCCCTGGCGCCGGTGATCGAATTCTTGCGCGGGATGCCGGTCCCACGCGTCTGGCGTTGTTGAGGGAGAGCACTGGTGAACCTGACCCCGCGTGAGAAGGACAAGCTGCTGATCGCCATGGCGGCCATGGTGGCACGCCGCCGGCTGGAACGCGGCGTGAAGCTGAACCATCCCGAGGCCATCGCCCTGATCACCGACTTCGTGGTCGAGGGGGCGCGTGACGGCCGGGCGGTGGCCGACCTGATGGACCATGGCGCCCACGTGGTGGGCCGCCACCAGGTGATGGAGGGCATCGCCGAGATGATCCACGACGTGCAGGTGGAGGCCACGTTCCCCGACGGGGTGAAGCTGGTCACCGTCCACAACCCGATCCGCTAAAGGGACCGCCGATGACCCTGATCCCCGGAGAGATCCTCACGCCCGAGGGCGAGATCGAACTGAACGCCGGCCTGCCGACGGTGACCCTGGACGTGGCCAACACCGGCGACCGGCCCATCCAGGTCGGCAGCCACTATCATTTCTTCGAGACCAACGCCGGTCTCAGCTTCGACCGCGAACAGGCCTACGGCCACCGCCTGGACATCCCCGCCGGCACGGCGGTGCGGTTTGAGCCGGGCCAGACCCGCACCGTAACCCTGGTGCCCTATCGCGGCGCCCGCGTGGTCCACGGCTTCAACGCCAAGGTTTCCGGTCCGCTGAAGGGGGGCAACTGATGGCCATCAAGATCGGCCGCGCCGCCTACGCCGACATGTTCGGCCCCACCGTCGGCGACCGCGTGCGCCTGGCTGACACCGACCTGATCGTCGAGGTGGAGCGGGACCTGACCCTCTATGGCGAGGAGGTGAAGTTCGGCGGCGGCAAGGTCATCCGCGACGGCATGGGCCAGTCGCAGGCGACCCGGGCGCAAGGGGCGGTGGACACCGTCATCACCAACGCCCTGATCATCGACCATGGCGGCATCATCAAGGCCGACGTGGGCCTGCGCGACGGCCGCATCCACCACATCGGCAAGGCCGGCAACCCCGACGTCCAGCCCGGCGTGGACATCATCGTCGGCCCGGGGACGGAGGTCATCGCCGGCGAGGGCAAGATCCTGACCCGCCGGCGCCATCGACGCCCATGTCCATTTCATCTGTCCCCAGCAGATCGAGGAGGCGCTGATGTCCGGCGTCACCACCATGCTGGGCGGCGGCACCGGCCCGGCCACCGGCACGGCCGCCACCACCTGCACGCCCGGTCCCTGGCACATGGCCCGCATGCTGGAGGCGGCGGAGGCCTTCCCCATGAACCTGGCCTTCGTGGGCAAGGGCAACGCGGCCCTGCCGGCGGCGCTGGAGGAACAGGTGCGCGGCGGGGCGGCGGCGCTGAAGCTGCATGAGGACTGGGGCACCACCCCGGCCACCATCGACACCTGCCTGGACGTCGGCGACCGCTTCGACGTGCAGGTGATGCTGCATTCCGACACGCTGAACGAGTCCGGCTTCGTGGAGGACACCATCGCCGCCTTCAAGGGCCGCACCATCCACGCCTACCACACCGAGGGGGCGGGCGGCGGCCACGCGCCGGACATCATCAAGGTCTGCGGCCTGCCCAACGTCATCCCGTCCTCCACCAACCCCACGCGGCCCTACACCGTGAACACGGTGGATGAGCATCTGGACATGCTCATGGTCTGCCACCATCTGGACCCCAACATTCCGGAGGACGTGGCCTTCGCCGAAAGCCGCATCCGGCGTGAGACCATCGCGGCGGAGGATGTGCTGCACGATCTGGGCGCGCTTTCCATCATCTCCTCCGACAGCCAGGCCATGGGGCGGGTGGGGGAGGTGCTGATCCGCACCTGGCAGACGGCGCACAAGATGAAGGTGCAGCGCGGGCGCCTGGCGGAGGAGGTGGGTGAGAACGACAACGCCCGGGTGAAGCGCTACATCGCCAAGATCACCATCAACCCCGCCATCGCCCAGGGCTTGAGCACGCATGTCGGCTCCATCGCCGCCGGCAAGCTGGCCGACCTGGTGCTGTGGTCGCCGGCCTTCTTCGGGGTGAAGCCGGATCTGGTGCTGAAGATGGGCACCATCGTCGCCGCCCCCATGGGCGACCCCAACGCCAGCATCCCGACGCCCCAGCCGGTGCACTACCGCCCCATGTTCGGCGCCTATGGCCGGGCGGTGCGCCGCTGCGCCGTCACCTTCACCAGCCAGGCCGCGCTGGACGACGGCATCGGCCAGCGCCTGGGGCTGGAGAAGACCTTGCTGGCGGTCAGCAATACGCGCGGCGGCATCGGCAAGGCGGCGATGATCCATAACAGTGCGACGCCGGTGGTGGAGGTCGATCCCGAAACCTATGAGGTGCGGGTGGACGGCCGTATCGTGACCTGTGAGCCGGCCGAGGTGCTGCCCATGGCGCAGCGCTATTTCCTGTTCTGATGCAAGGACCCTGGCTTTGAGCGACCTGCCCCACGCCCACACCGTCCTGGCCGCCGGCTTCTGGGATGCCGCACGCCAAGCCGGCACCGTCACCCTGGATTTCGACCACCGCTGCCGCCGGCGCCTGCGCCTGGAACGCGATGACGGCGGCGGCCCCCTGCTGCTGGACCTGCCCACCCCCCGCCACATCCGCGACGGCGATGGGCTGGTGCTGACCGGCGGCGGCATCGTCCGGGTCAAGGCGGCACCAGAGGATTTGATCGAGGTGCGGTGCGAGGCCATCGGCGACCTGCTGCGCATGGCCTGGCACATCGGCAACCGCCACATCCCGGCCGAATTGCGCGGCGACCGCCTGCGCATCCGCGCCGACCATGTGCTGGCCGACATGCTGGTCGGCCTGGGTGCCATCGTCAGCCCGGTGTCGGCGGCCTTCGATCCGGAAGGTGGGGCCTATGGCGACAGCCCGGCCGGCGGCGGTCATGGACATGGGCACCACCACCACGGCCATGATCACGATCATGACCATGGGCACGGGGGGCACGATCACGGCCATCATCATGGGCACGGCCATGGCTGAGGCGCCCTTCACCGCCCAGGCGGGCGATGTCTACCGCCTGATGACCTGGCTGACGGCCTCATTCCCGGTGGGCGCCTTCTCCTACAGCCACGGCCTGGAGTGGGTGGTGGAGGATGGCACGGTGCGCCATGTCGATGCCCTGGTCGCCTGGCTGGACGATCTGCTGGCCGTGGGTTCCGCCTGGAACGACGCCGTGCTGGTGGCCGCATCCTGGCGCGCGGCCGCGATTGAGGATTGGGCGGTGCTGGACGGGGTGAACGAGTTGGCCGGCGCCCTGGTGCCCACGGCGGAACGGCGGCTGGAAACCCTGTCGCAGGGGCGGTCCTTCGCCGCCGCCATCGCGTCCGCCTGGCCCTGCGCCGCCGTGGACCGCCTGGTCGCGTATGGTCCCAACGCCGCCTATCCGGTGGCTGTGGGGGCGGTCGCGGCCGGTCACGGCCTGACCCTGCCGGCCACCCTGCTGGGTTACCTGCACGGCTTCGTCGGCAATCTGGTGTCGGCCGCCCTGCGCCTGGTGCCGCTGGGCCAGACCGACGGGCAGCGGGCCTTGGCGCGGCTGGAACCGCTGGTGTTGGCCGCCGCTGAACGGGCGGCCGTCAGCACCCTGGATGATCTGGGCGGGGCGGCCTGGGTGGCCGACATCGCCTCCATGAACCACGAGACGCAATACACGAGGTTGTTCCGCTCATGAGCACGCCTGCTTCCCCCACCGGCGCATCCCCGGCCCGATCCCCGAATGGCCCCCTGCGCGTGGGCATCGGCGGCCCCGTCGGCTCCGGCAAGACCGCGTTGATGGAGGCGCTGTGCAAGCGTTTCCGCGACATCTACAACATCGTCGCCATCACCAACGACATCTACACCAAGGAGGACGCGCTGATCCTGACGCGCGTCGGCGCGCTTGATCCCGACCGCATCCTGGGCGTGGAAACCGGCGGCTGCCCCCACACCGCCATCCGGGAGGACGCGTCCATCAACCTGGCGGCGGTGGCGGACATGAACGCCAAGTTCCCGGGGCTGGACATCATCCTGATCGAATCCGGCGGCGACAATCTGGCCGCCACCTTCAGCCCGGAACTGGCCGACATCACCATCTACGTCATCGACGTGGCGGCGGGGGAGAAGATCCCGCGCAAGGGCGGCCCCGGCATCACCCGGTCCGACCTGCTGGTCATCAACAAGATCGACCTGGCCCCCCTGGTGGGCGCCAGCCTTGAGGTGATGGACAGCGACACCAAACGCATGCGGGGCACCCGCCCCTACGTCTTCACCAACCTGAAGACGGCGCACGGCTTGGACACCGTGGTCCAATTCATCGAACGCGCCGGCGGCCTGGCCGCCTGAGTTTCAAGAAACGCCATCGAACAGGGGAACCCGACCATGACCTACCGCCGCCTGCTGCCCGCGCTGACCATTGCCGCCGCTCTGGCCCCCGCCGTGGCCATGGCCCACCCCGGCATGCCCGGCCACACCCATGGCTTCGGCGATGGCCTGCTGCACCCCTTGACCGGCTGGGACCACCTGGCCGCCATGACGGCGGTCGGCCTGTGGGCCGGGCAGCAGGGCGGCCGCGCCGTCTGGCTGTGGCCGCTGGCCTTCCTGGCGCTGCTGGTGGTGGGCGCCATCGCCGGCGCCAACGGCCTGGCGGTGCCCGGGGTGGAATGGGGCATCGCCCTGTCGGTGGTGGCCCTGGGCTGGCTGACCGCCTTCGGCGCCCGCCTGCCGCTCGCCGCCGGCGCCACCCTGATCGCCGCCTTCGCCTTCTGCCATGGCGCCGCCCACGGGGTGGAAATGCCGGCCGATGCCGATGGCCTGACCTACGGCCTGGGCTTCGTCACCGCCTCCGCCACCCTGCACCTGGCCGGCGTCGGCCTGTCCTTGGCCGCCACCCGCGCCGGCCTGCGCCTGGCGCCGCGCTTGGCGGGCCTGGCCATGGGCCTGGCGGCGCCATTTCTGCTGTGGGCGTGACTCGTAAAGTGCACGTCATTCATTGATGATGAATAGGTCAATACGAGTAGGTTGTTCGCATTCTGCCGCCAGGAATACAGGTCTAGAGCGGAACAAATCCAGGTGAATGCGCCTGGATTTGTTCATTTTTATCATTAATATTATATGATAGACGGTGATATAATATTGTTATTGCAATTTTTTATTCATCGAACACAAATTCATTTGCGCGAGCTTCATAGAATGATTTCCATGAGTCTGCGCCATTGCATGAAATTCTTATGCTGGTTTTCGATTTCTTTAACAGATGTGTTCCTGGCATGGTTTTCGTGAATTCATTAGAGAAATCATATATATCTGATGCTCCTTTTGAAGGTTCGAAAAAAGCTATGTAGAATGTGAAGCTGCGTAAATGGACGGTTCTTAGCAATTTCTTGCCAACATTATCGAGTTTGAAAAATGTAAAGCCAACGCGATTGCCGCTTGGATAAAATATAATATCTTTATTTTCTGTTTCTGGTTTGTTTTTGATGAATTTCGATGGAATTAAAGATGGATAAGATATTTGGAGGTACATTTGTGAAGATCTTCCTATGCTGTTATTTTTGCCCAAAATGTACGGAAGTATTTGCTGATATATTTCTATATCTGGAGATTTTTTCTCGATAGAAGACGTTGTTCTTGATGAATTGTAACACATCTTAAGAAGCCACCTCTTTAGCTTATCATAATCGTAATGAAAATCAAAACTTTCGTGCCTCTCCATGATTTTATGGAAATATTTGTCAAATAGTTGACATATATATTCGTCAAGACCAGATAGAATTACATTGTTACATACTTCGCAAACATCTTTAATTGTTGGTTCTGATTTTATTACAGAATTAGTGCGTCTCATCCAAAAATAATTTTCATTCTGTTCATTAACAGATAAAATTCTTCTGTGGAGAGCTCTTGGCCAAAGATGCTCACGTGTCATCTTCTTCTCGCTCAATCCACAATACGAACATTTCATTCACAAATCCTAACCTGAGAAATATTACTATAGGTAAAGGCCCGAAACCAAAGAACTATCTGATAATTATTTAATCCTTCTTATCTGGCAATAGTGCTTGTGGCTGGCCCACCCCGCTCCGCGCCACCACCCAGCCGGTGATCATCTCCAGCACCTCGGGCGCCATGGTCTCCGGGATGCGGGCGTATTCGGCGGGGGAACCGGTGTCGGCCGTCTGGAACAGGTGGTTCACGCCCGCCACCTCGCGTACCTCCGCCAAGGGATCATCGGCCAGGGCCGCGCGCAGGGCCGGCAGGTTCTCGGCGGCCGAGACCTGCAAATCCTTGGAGCCCACCAGGGCCAGCACGGGCAGGCGCAAAGACCGCAGGGCGGGCGCCGGGTCGTAGGTCAGGAACCAGCGGTACCAGGGCCGGGTCACGGCGTCGATCACCGCTTCCGCCGTGGCGATGTGGTTGTCGCCGCCGACCACCCCGCCTTGCAGCAGCAGGCGCAGGCGGGCGCGGGCGCGTTCGGGGTCGGGTTCATTCTTCACGATGGCGTATTCGCGGCGGTCCAGATCGACCAGGCGGTCCGTGCCGGCGGCACCCACGCCCTTGGCGTAGGAGATCAGGCGCTTCTGGCTCAACAGGATGTCCTCCCCCGGCAAGGCCGGGCCGGCCAGCAGCACCAGCCAGGCCAGGGTGGGATCGCGGTTCGCCACCATGGGGGCGATCAGGCCGCCCTCGCTGTGGCCGATCAGGCCGATGCGGCGGGGGTCGATGTCGGCCCGGCCGCGCAGATAGGCGACACCGGCCTCGGCATCGGTGGCGAAGTCGGGCGTGGTGGCGGCGTCGAAATCGCCGGTGGAGCGGCCCACGCCCCGGTCGTCCACCCGCAGCACGGCGATGCCCCGCCGGGTCAGCGCGTCGGCCAGCACCAGGAAGGGCTTGTGCCCGTCCATGGTCTCATCCCGGTCCTGCGGGCCGGAGCCGGTGATCAGCAAGGCGGCGGGGAAGGGGCCCTTGCCCGGCGGCAGGGTCAGGGTGCCGGCCAGCCGCACGGCCGGTGCCGCCGGGTTGGCATAGGTGACGTTGACCGCGCGGTAGGGGAAGGGCGGCCGGGGCGTCTGGGGCCGTGCCTGCTCCGCCCGGATCTGCGCCGTGGTCAGGCGGGTCAGCACCAGCGGGCGGATCTGGGACCCTTGCGTCCAGGTGCCGGTCAGGGCACGGCCGTCGGTGGTCAGCGTGCCGGTGAAGCCGCCCAGGATGGCGGGGATGCTGAATGCCACCCGGTCGCCGTCGCGGGTGACGGCGCCGATGGCCACCCCCATCACCTGCTGGTCCACGCTGTCGACCGTGCCGGACAGGGTGCTGTCGCCGCCCACGGCGGGCCCGCCGGTGGCGGCGATGTGGAACACCAGGCGCAGGCGGGTCAGGCCGGTGTCCAGCGTGCCCTGCCAATCACCGGTCAGGACGGCCGTGGTCGCAGGCGGCGGTTCCGCCGACAGCCCCCATGCCGGGGCGCCGGCGGTGATCCAGGCCAGCATCATCACTCCGCACAGCCGTTGCCGCACCGTCCATCCGCGCTTGAGCGTGCGCCCTCCGCCGTTCCGTCTCACCCCAAGCGTGGTGCTGAAACGGGGCCCTGTCCAGCGCGCGAAGGGAGGTCAGGCGTGCGCCAGGGCCGCCGGCCGGAAGCGCCGTGCCGCCAGCACGCCCAACGCGATGAACAGCAGCAGCACCACGCCCTCCGCCACCGCGAAGGGCGGTTCCGATCCGGTGGGCGCCAGGGCGTTCAGCGCCGCCACCTTTTGGAAGGACTGGGCGACGGCGACGAAGGCCAGGAAAAACACGCTGGCCGTCAGGCTGGCGGCATAGAGGACCCGCCACCAGCCCCGCAGGTGGAACAGGTACAGCGCGACGATGGCCACCACCAGGATCAGCAGCGACAGCACGCCCACGCCGTGGGACGGTAGGAAGCCGGTGAAGGGGAAGCCGAAGCCCGTCAGGTCGGTCAGCACCGCCGCCGCCAGGTAGACGGCGGTCAACGTGCGGGGCACGCGGTTGGTGATCAAGGCGGCGACCAGGTACAGGCCGATGGCCAGCGCCACCAGGCTGAGGTCGGTATGGAAACCCACATAGGATAAGGGATCGAACATGGTACAGCCCCCGCTGCGGGCCGGTCCCGGCCCGGTTTCGATCGCCCATCCTGGGCCGACGCATCTTTGCCGTCTTGTATGTCCCGCCCGTCTTCACCGATCATCATGGGGTGGGGGAACGCGCACATAATAACCGGATGGCGATGGCCGCATGATCGACAAGCTGGAATTCTTCATCGCCCTGGCCCGCGAACAGCATTTCGGCCGCGCGGCCGAGGCCTGCGGCGTCACCCAGCCGACGCTGTCCGCCGGCCTGAAACAGCTGGAGGAGCAACTGGGCGTGCTGCTGGTCAACCGCGGCGCCCGCTACCTGGGCCTGACGCCGGAGGGGGAGCGGGTGCTGGACTGGGCGCGGCGCATCGTCGGCGACGCCCGCGCCATGAAGCAGGAGGTGCGGGCCCTGCGCCATGGCCTCAGCGGCCATCTGCGCATCGCCGTCATCCCCACGGCACTCGCCATGGTGCCGGCCTTGACCACCCCTTACCGTGAGAAGCACCCCAGCGTGCGCTTCACCGTGCAGTCGCGCACGTCGGTCGAAATCCTGCACCTGCTGGAAGGGCTGGAGATCGATGCCGGCATCACCTACCTGGACAACGAGCCGCTGGGCCGGGTGCGCACCGTGCCCCTGTACCGGGAGCAATACCGCCTGCTGATCAGCCGCGACAGCCCGCTGGGCGGGCGCGAGCGGGTCACCTGGGCGGAGGTGGGGGAGATACCGCTGTGCCTGCTGACCCCCAACATGCAGAACCGGCGCATCATCGACCGGCTGCTGTCCATCGCCGGCGCCGTCTCCGCCCCCATGCTGGAGTCCGACAGCATGATCGTGCTGTTCGCCCATGTGCGCACCGGCCAGTGGGCCAGCATCATGCCGGAGGTGCTGACCGGCGCCCTGGGTTTCCCCGACGGGATTCGCGCCATCCCCATCGTGGAGCCGTCTGCCGTGCACGACATCGGCCTGGTTGTCCCCTACCGCGACCCCATGACGCCGCTGGCCGCCGCCCTGGTGGCGGAGGCGCGCAAGGTGGCGCGCACTTTTGGTGAGCCGGTCGCGCCTTGAATGGTTGCGTTACCAGATGGCGGCCGCACCCCAGCCTTGCATGCAGCGGCGTGCCGTTCATGGCGCATTGATTTTCCGGCAAAACAATTATTTGCCATAGGGGTTTCGTGATGTATTGGCGTCTTATAAAAACGGCTTTTACGTAAAATGAAACACGCATCTTCTGTGTATCGGCGCGCGCCAACAGTATTTATATCCCGTTAACGTGTCACAAATTGCAGATTTGCCGGTGGTGGCCGGCCGGATATTGGGTTTGACAGGAAAGTCACGGATCATCACAGTCCGCCGCAACGCAGCGGCCGGCACCGTCCGGCGGTGCGGCTTTCGGCTTTCCGGCCTTCTGATCCTTTAAAAGCGGGGCGCCCCGGTATCGGGGCTGAACCCGCTTTGGGTCCGTGGGGCACGGACGGCGTTTCATCTTTGCCCAATGCCCAGCGTGCCCGCCGGCGCGCCTTTCGCTTTTCAGTGTTCCATCCGTTTGGCCCAAGCGCCAGCCCAGGCCTCCGCGGGATCGCGGCGGTGCATGACATCGATATCATCGCACCCGTGCCAGGAAGCGCTCAGGCTCCGCCACCATCGACTCAGAGACCACGAGCCCCATGAAACTGTCCCTCAAGCTTCTTCTGCCCGTCATCGGCCTGGCGCTGGTCGCCGGCACCCTGGTGGCCGCCGGCCATGCCGGCCTTGCCCGTACCGAGCGCGTGTCCCGCGCGCTGGAGGACGCGCAAGGCCTGCAACTGGCGGCTTCCGAAATCCGGGCGCTCAGCCGGGCGGTGCAGCGCGATACCCTGAACACCATCCTGGAAACGCCGGCGGACAGGGCGCCCTTCGCGGAGCGGGCGCGCAGCCGCGCCACGGAGATGCGGGAACGGGTGGCGGAATTCGCCACGGCCGTGGCCCAGGCGCCCCTGGCGCCGGCCCTGCGCGCGGGGCTGGGCAACTTCGCCGCCACCCAGGCCACCGTGCTGGCGGCGCTGGACCAGGCCCTGGCCAAGGGGCTGGACGACCGGCGGGAGGAGGCCATGGCCCTGTTCCGCGACGGCGTGCGCCCGGCCGAACGCCAGGCGTCGGCCATCACCGACGCCTTCATCGAGGCGCAGGACCGCACCATCCGCGAGCTGGCGGCGCAGGCCGCCGCCACCCGGCGGCAGACCGACATCCTGCTGATGGCGGCGGGTGGCAGCGGCGTGGCGCTGGCCATCCTGATGGCGGTGGCGGCCTTCGTCCTGGGCGTGGTGCGGCCGGTGGGGCGCCTGACCAACGCCACCACGGCCATCGCCGCCGGCGACCTGGACGCCTCGGTCAAGGGGGTTGAGCGCCGGGATGAATTGGGTGACCTGGCCCGCGCCCTGCTGGTCTTCCGCACCCAGGCGCAGGAGAAGCGCCAGCTGGAAGCCCATGCCCGGACCGAGGCCGAGGCGGCGGAGGGCCGCAAGCGCGCCGCCCTGGTGTCCATGGCCGAGCGGGTGGAGAAGGAGGCGCGGCTGGCCGTGGACCGCGTGGCCGCCACCACCCGCGCCATGGACGGCCACGCCGCCGCCATGGCCCAGTCGGCCGACTGTGTCGCCGACAACAGCACCAGCGTGGCGGCGGCGGCCCACCAGGCCCTGGCCAATTCCCAGACAGTGGCGGCGGCGACGGAACAGCTGACGGCCAGCATCCGCGAGATTTCGGCCCGGGTGATGCACGCCAGCGCCGTCAGCCAGGCGGCGGTGGCCAAGGGCCAGACGGCGCAGGACACCATCGGCACCCTGTCCGACGCGGTGGGCCGCATCGGCGCCGTCGCCTCGCTGATCGCGGAGATCGCGGCGCAGACCAACCTGCTGGCCCTGAACGCCGCCATCGAGGCGGCGCGGGCGGGCGATGCCGGCCGGGGTTTCGCCGTGGTGGCCAACGAGGTGAAAAGCCTGGCCGGGCAGACGGCGCGCTCGACGGAGGATATCACCCGCCAGATCACGGAGATCCAGGCCATCACCGGCCGGGCCGTGGCCGCCATGGCGGAGATGGGCGGCGTGGTGCGCGAGATGGACGTGATCTCCAGCGCCGTGGCCGCGGCGGTGGAGGAACAGGGGGCCGCGACGCAGGAGATCAGCCGCACGGTGACCCAGACCGCCGACGCCGCCCAGGAAGTGTCCGTGCGCATCAGCGAGGTCTCGGGCGAGGCCGGGGCCACCGGCGATCGCGCCATCACCGTGCGCACGGCCGTCGCCGACGTGGCCCAGTCCGTCGCCGACCTGCGCGGCATGCTGGTGCGCGTCATCCGCACCAGCATGGATGAGGTGGACCGCCGCGCCGAGGACCGGACGCCCGTGGACCTGCCCTGCCTGTTGACGCTGGAGGGGCATTGCGTCGCCGGCCGTGTCCGCGACCTGTCGCAGGGCGGCGCCTGCGTCGCCTTCGACGAGGCCGTCGCCGCCGGCAGCCGGGGCCGCCTGCAGATCGACCATGCCGGCCCCTGGCTGGAGGTGCGCGTGCTGATGGCCGGGGAGGAGGGGGAGCATCTGTGCTTCGATCCGCCCCTGGCGGGGGCGGACGCGCTGCACCTGGCCGGCCTGGTGATCGGCCGCCTGGAGCGCGTGGCGTGATGCGCGTGGCCTGAGGTCACAAGGAAAAGCCCCGGAGGCGGCACCTCCGGGGCTTTTCGCATTGAGCCTGTCACCCCCCGTTCCTAGGCCCCGACCGGGGCCGCCGGAGCGAGCACCGCAGGGCGCGGTGAGGAAGCCAAGCCACCGTCAGGTGGCGCCGGCGCTTGAGGCCAAAAGACTCCGCGCCCGCCGCCTGAGGGAACCCTTAACTATTAGACGCCACCAGCTTCTGGCGAACCTCGGCCAGCAGGTCGCGGGCTTCGGCGCGGCGGCCAGCGTCCCACACCGGCTGTTCCACCGACACCGGGGCCTCCAGCGCGTGGGCCAGCACCCGTGCCGACTTCTCATACTCGCCCTGCTTCGACAGGAACTCGCCATAGAAGTAGTTGGATTCCAGGCCGTCGGGGCTCAGCGCGATGCCGCGTTCCAGGTACTTCTTGGCTTTGCTGTCACTGCCGAAGCCGATGGGGAAGCCCGGCATCAGGTAGTAGAGCGAGCCCAGGTTGACGGCCGCGGCACCCTGCATGGCGGCCGGGTCGATCCTGTCGGCCTGCTCGAACAGCTCACGCGCCTTGCGCACCAGTTCCAGCGAGCCGGCGTTCTGGTCGTAGCCGGCGATGCTGCCCAGGATCAGGGCGTTCATGATCAGCGGCTCCGCCCGGCCGGGATACTGGGTGATCAGGCCGGTGGCGCGCGGCAGCAGGTCCCGCATCTTGGCCGACTGCGCCGCGTCGTCGTGCATCTGGTACTTGATGGCCGCCCAGTCGCGGGTCAGCTGCGCCACATCCTGCGCCATGGCCGGGTTGGCCGGCAGGCTGGCGGCGACCGTGGCGGCATTTGCCGCCGGGCTGTCCACCGAGGCGGCCATCACCGCGACGGGGGAGGAAAGCATCAGGCTCAACAAGGTTGACATCACAACTAACTTACGGGCGCGCATGATCCATGTCCTAGCGACGGGCGTCCGGCTCCCCGGGCGTCCTAGGGTGTTATTGATGGCTGGAGGGTCGGGCGGTACGCCGGCCGGGCAGCGTTGATAGAATTTGTCTATCGCAACATGGAACGGCTTCGTTGATTAAGCCGGGGCGATAGCCAACTTCTAATGACAGGGAGATTGCCTGAGACATGAGGCCAAGGCTGTGACGCTTGCCACAACAACCACCGGCTGGACCCGCGAGAAGGCCGCTGAAGTCATTGCGGAACACCGGAATCTCGATGGGCCTGCATTGCCGATACTGCATGCCTTGCAGGAAACCTTTGGCCACGTGCCCGATGACGCCGTCCCGCTCTTGGCTGAGGCGCTGAACCTTTCGCGCGCCGATGTCCATGGCATCATTAGCTTTTACCATGACTTCCGCCACGCCCCCGCCGGCCGCCATGTGGTCAAGGTCTGCCGGGCGGAGGCTTGCCAGTCCATGGGGGGCCATGCATTGGCCGAAGGGCTGCTGCACCGCCTTGGATTGCAATGGGGCGGCACCACCGGCGACGGCCAGGTGACGATTGAACCCGTCTATTGCCTGGGCCTGTGCGCCACCGCCCCCGCCGCCTTGGTGGACGGCCGGCCGGTGGGCCGCCTGAACCGCGAAAAACTCGACGCCGTGGTCAACGAGGTCCGCAACGACTGGTCCCATACGGGCCGGGTGGGTGCGTGATGGCTGTGACCCGTATCTTCATCCCCCGCGACGTGGCCGCCCTGGCGGTGGGCGCCGACGACGTGGCGCGCGCCGTGACGGCGCAGGCCGCCACCCTGGGTGCCGAGGTGGCGCTGGTGCGCACCGGTTCCCGCGGGATGTTCTGGCTGGAACCGATGGTGGAGGTGGAGACGGCCCAGGGCCGCATCGCCTACGGCCCGGTGGAACCGTCGGACGTGCCCGGCCTGTTCGCCGCCGGCTGGCTGGAAGGCGCCAGCCACCGCCTGCGCGTCGGCCGGCCGGAGGACCATCCCTTCCTGGCGGCGCAGACGCGCCTGACCTTCGCCCGCTGCGGCATCGTCGATCCCCTGTCGGTGGCCGACTACAAGGCCGGCGGCGGCTATCGCGGCCTGGTCAAGGCGATTGAGCTGGGCGGCGCCGCGACGGTGGAGGCGGTGACCAAGTCGGGCCTGCGCGGCCGCGGCGGCGCCGGTTTCCCCACCGGCATCAAGTGGAAGACGGTGCGCGACGCCGCCGCCGACCAGAAATACATCATCTGCAACGCCGACGAGGGCGACAGCGGCACCTTCGCCGACCGCATGATCCTGGAGGGCGACCCCTTCTGCCTGATCGAGGGCATGACCATCGCCGGCTTGGCGGTGGGCGCCACCAAGGGCTTCATCTACTCCCGCTCCGAATACCCGCACGCCAACGCCACCATGGCGGCGGCACTCCAGGTCGCGCGGGCCGAGGGACTGCTGGGCCGGGGCATCCTGGGCAGCGACGTGGAATTCCACCTGGAACTGCGGGTGGGGGCCGGCGCCTATGTCTGTGGCGAGGAAACCGCCCTGCTGGAAAGCCTGGAGGGCAAGCGCGGCATGGTGCGGGCGAAGCCGCCGCTGCCGGCGCTGAAGGGCCTGTTCGGCCGGCCCACCGTGGTCAACAACCTGCTGTCGCTGGCCACCATCCCGGTGATCATGGACCAGGGCGCGCAGTTCTACGCCGATTTCGGCATGGGCCGGTCGCGCGGCACCATGCCCATCCAGCTGGCCGGCAACATCCTGCATGGGGGCCTGTTCGAGACCGCGTTCGGCCTGACCCTGGGTGAGATCGTGATGGAGATCGGCGGCGGCACGGCCAGCCGGCGCCCGGTGCGCGCGGTGCAGGCCGGCGGCCCCCTGGGTGCCTACCTGCCGCCCAGCCAGTTCGACACCCTCTACGATTACGAGGCCTTCGCCGCCCGCGACGCCCTCATCGGCCATGGCGGCCTGGTGGTGTTCGACGACACGGTGGACATGGCCCACATGGCCCGCTTCGCCATGGAGTTCTGCGCGGAGGAATCCTGCGGCAAGTGCACGCCCTGCCGCATCGGCTCCACCCGCGGGGCGGAGGTGGTGGACCGCATCCTGGCCGGCAAGGATGTGGCGGCCAACATCACCCTGCTGGAAGACCTCTGCAACACCATGAAGTTCGGCTCGCTATGCGCCCTGGGGGGCTTCACCCCCTATCCGGTGCTGAGCGCCATCAAGCATTTCCCTGAGGATTTTCACGGCCGGCGCCTGCCGGTCGCGGCCGAGTGAAGGAGGCCCCCGCCATGGGCATGGTATCCGAGATCGACTACGGCACCCCGCACCCCAAGGGCCTGAACGGCGACGCCGGGGCGGCCATGGTGACGCTGACCATCGACGGCCAGAGCGTGACGGTGGCGGAGGGCACCTCCATCATGCGGGCCGCCATGGACGGCGGCGTCACCATCCCCAAGCTGTGCGCCACCGACATGCTGGACGCCTTCGGGTCGTGCCGGCTGTGCCTGGTGGAAATCCAGGGCCGCAACGGCACCCCCGCCTCCTGCACCACGCCGGTGGCGCCGGGCATGGTGGTATCCACCCAGACGGAGCGGTTGAAGCGCCTGCGCAAGGGGGTGATGGAACTCTACATCTCCGACCATCCCTTGGACTGCCTGACCTGTGCCGCCAATGGCGATTGCGAGTTGCAGGACATGGCGGGGGCGGTGGGCCTGCGCGAGGTGCGCTACGGCATGGAAGGCGCCAGCCATCTGGGCCAGGCCAAGGACACCTCCAACCCCTATTTCACCTTCGACCCGTCCAAGTGCATCGTCTGTTCCCGCTGCGTGCGTGCATGCCAGGAGGTGCAGGGCACCTTCGCCCTGACCATCGAGGCGCGGGGCTTCGACAGCAAGGTCTCGGCCAGCAACCATGAACCCTTCATGGAAAGCGAGTGTGTCAGCTGCGGCGCCTGCGTCCAGGCCTGCCCCACCGCGACGCTGATGGAAAAGTCGGTGATCGAGATTGGGCAGCCGGAACACTCGGTCGTCACCACCTGCGCCTATTGCGGCGTGGGGTGCAGCTTCAAGGCGGAGATGCGCGGCACCGAACTGGTGCGCATGGTCCCCTACAAGGATGGCAAGGCCAACCGGGGCCATTCCTGCGTGAAGGGCCGTTTCGCCTGGGGCTACGCCACCCACCGCGAGCGGATCCTGAACCCCATGATCCGCACCAAGATCACCGACCCGTGGCGCGAGGTGTCGTGGGAAGAGGCCATCGGTTACGCGGCAAGCGAGTTCAAGCGCCTGCAAGCCACCTACGGCCGCGCCTCGGTCGGCGGCATCACCTCATCCCGCTGCACCAATGAAGAGACGTATCTGGTGCAGAAGCTGATCCGCGCCGGCTTCGGCAACAACAACGTCGACACCTGCGCCCGCGTCTGCCATTCGCCCACCGGCTATGGCCTGGGCACCGCCTACGGCACCTCGGCCGGCACCCAGGACTTCGACAGTGTGGAGGACACCGACGTCGTCCTGGTCATCGGCGCCAATCCCACCGACGGCCATCCGGTGTTCGGCTCGCGGTTGAAGAAGCGGCTGCGCCAGGGGGCGAAGCTGATCGTCATCGACCCGCGCCGCATCGACCTGGTGAAGACCCCGCATGTGAAGGCGGCCCACCACTTGGCGCTGCGCCCCGGCACCAACGTGGCGGTGATGACCGCCATCGCCCACGTCATCGTCACCGAGGGCCTGGTGAATGAGGCCTTCGTGCGCGAGCGTTGCGACTGGGATGAGTTCCAGGACTGGGCGGCCTTCGCCGCCGAAGATCGCCACAGCCCGGAGGCGGTGGAGGTCTACACCGGCGTGCCGGCGGCCGAGTTGCGCGCCGCCGCCCGCCTCTACGCCACCGGCGGCAACGCCGCCATCTATTACGGCCTGGGCGTGACGGAACACAGCCAGGGCTCCACCACCGTCATGGCCATCGCCAACCTGGCCATGGTGACCGGCAACCTGGGCCGGCGCGGTGTGGGCGTGAACCCGTTACGGGGTCAGAACAATGTCCAGGGTTCCTGCGACATGGGGTCGTTCCCGCATGAACTGCCGGGCTATCGCCATGTCCATGACGACGCCACCCGCGCCATTTTCGAGGACATGTGGGGCGTCACCCTGGATAACGAGCCGGGCCTGCGCATCCCCAACATGCTGGACGCGGCGGTGGAGGGCACCTTCCGGGGCCTGTACGTCCAAGGTGAGGACATCGTGCAGTCCGACCCCGACACCCACCATGTGACGCGCGGGCTGGAGGCCATGGAATGCGTGGTGGTGCAGGATTTGTTCCTCAATGAGACGGCGAACTACGCCCACGTCTTCCTGCCGGGCAGCAGCTTCCTGGAAAAGGACGGCACCTTCACCAACGCTGAACGCCGCATCAACCGCGTGCGCAAGGTGATGCCGCCGCGCAACGGCTACGCCGATTGGGAAATCACCCAGCTGCTGTCCAACGCGCTGGGCTACGCCATGAAGTACAATCATCCGTCCGAGATCATGGCGGAGATCGCGGCCACCACGCCGGGATTCCGCAACGTCAGTTATGAGCTGCTGGAGGAGAAGGGCTCCGTCCAGTGGCCGTGCAACGACGCCGCACCCGACGGCACGCCCATCATGCACATCGGCGGCTTCGCGCGGGGCAAGGGCAAGCTGGTGGTGACTGAATACATCCCCACGGACGAACGCACGGGTGCCCGCTTCCCCCTGCTGCTCACTACCGGCCGTATCCTCAGCCAGTACAACGTGGGCGCCCAGACGCGGCGCACGCCCAACAGCGAATGGCACCAGGAGGACCGGCTGGAACTGCACCCGCACGACGCCGAGAACCGGGGCGTGCGCGACGGCGATTGGGTGAAACTGCAAAGCCGGGCGGGGGAGACCACGCTGCGGGCGTTGATCACCGACCGGGTGGCGCCGGGTGTGGTATATACGACCTTCCATCACCCCATGACGCAGGCCAACGTGATCACCACCGATTATTCCGACTGGGCCACCAACTGCCCCGAATACAAGGTGACGGCGGTGCAGGTCAGTCCCAGCAACGGCCCGTCCGACTGGCAGGCGAAGTACAAGAACCACAGCGACCTCAGCCGCCGTATCGTCACCGTGGATGCCGCTGAATGACGACGGCGCCTAAGCCCCTGCCCCCCGCCGCCACGCCCGCCCCCCGGGTGGCGTGGCGCGACGGCGTGCCCCAGGCGGGGGAGCGCGTGGTGGCGGAGGAGACGGCGGTGGCCGTCAGCTACGATGCTGCCGCCTACGCCGTGCTGATGGCCACGCCGCAGGATTTGGAAGACTTCGCCCTGGGTTTCAGCGTGACCGAGGGCATCATCGGCGGCCTGGACGACATCGCCGAATTGGACCTGGTGGTGGTGCCCGAGGGTGTGAACGTCCGCCTGTGGCTGGCCAAGACCCCCGGGGAGGCGCTGGAACGCCGCCGCCGCCGGCTGGCGGGCCCCATGGGCTGCGGCCTGTGCGGCCTGGAAAGCCTGGCGGAGGCGGTGAAGGCCCTGCCGGTGGTGGCGCCCGGCTTCACCGTCGATGCCGACCAGATCGCCGCCGCGCGCGACGCCCTGTCCGACCACCAGCCCCTGTTTGAAGAGACGCGCGCCGTGCACGCCGCCGGCTTCTGGGCGCCGGAGGCCGATGGCGGCCGCATGGTGGCGGTGCGTGAGGATGTCGGCCGCCACAACGCGCTGGACAAGCTGGCCGGCGCCCTGATCCGGGGCGGCGTCGATGCCACGGCCGGCGTGGTGGTGATGAGCAGCCGGGTGTCGGTGGAACTGATCCAGAAGGCGGCGGCCATGGGCGTGCCGGTGCTGGTGGCGGTGTCCGCCCCCTCGGCACTCGCTATCCGCACGGCCGAGGCGGCCGGCATCACCCTGGTGGCCGTGGCGCGGCGCGACGGGTTCGAGGTCTTCACCCATCCCGGCCGCATCGTCGCCCCCACTGGACAGGGGGATAGTATTCAGCAAGGGAACGTGCGTCATGTCGCCTGACAAGCTGGTCTACATGGCCAATCAAATCGGCAAGTTCTTCACCAGCCAGCCGGGTGACAAGGCGGCGGCCGGCATCGCCAACCATATCGCCAAGTTCTGGGAACCGCGCATGCGCCGGGCCATCCAGGCCCATGTGGCCGAGGGCGGCGCCGGCCTGGATCCCGAGGTGCTGAAGGCGGTGGAAAGCCTGCCCCGCGTCAACTAAGGTTTTTCGGTGCCCGCGTTGAGTCGCGGGAAAGCTTAAGCGCTTGTTCCATCGCGCGTTTCTCACTTTCTGCGATTCTGTCCCAACTGCCCGGGATCCAAGGCCCGTGGCACCCGGTCAAAAACGTTTTCGATCTGAATTTCGGGTTCGACGAAGGATTCGCATCTCAAAGCGATTCCGCTTTTTCGTGATCCCCTCTAAAATAAAACCGAGTAAATACGCGGCCGTTGTTTGGGGTGGATGGCTTCCGGGGGCGGAAGGGCCATCTTGTCGGCGGCGCGGGCGGGCATAAAAACATAACAGGAGGCGTCCCATGAGCGTGGCAACCTCGGGTTCCGTATCCGGAAACCCGACCGGGTCCCTATTGGATCGTGAGCGCATCGTCGCCCGGCCGGGCTTCAACCGGTGGCTGGTGCCGCCGGCCGCATTGGCCATTCATCTCTGCATCGGCATGGCCTACGGCTTCAGCGTCTTCTGGCTGCCGCTCTCCAAGGCGCTGGGTGGCGTGCAGGATCCGTCGTGCAAGAACATCTCGCTGTTTGCGGCGTTGAGCACCACCAGCTGCGACTGGCGGGTGGCCGACATTCAGATCATGTACACGCTGTTCTTCGTCTTCCTGGGCTCCTCCGCCGCCGTCTGGGGCGGCTGGCTGGAACGGGTGGGGCCGCGCCGCGCCGGCGTGGTGGCCGCCTTCTGCTGGTGCGGCGGCATGGTGGTGTCGGCCGCCGGCATCATCGTCCATCAGCTGTGGCTGCTGTGGGTGGGGGGCATGATCGGCGGCGTGGGCCTGGGCCTGGGTTATATCTCGCCCGTCTCCACCCTCATCAAATGGTTCCCCGACCGGCGCGGCATGGCGACCGGCATGGCCATCATGGGCTTTGGTGGTGGCGCCATGATCGGCTCGCCGCTGGCCAACATCCTGATCAACCAGTTCAAGGGGCCGGACGGTGCCGGCGTGTGGCAGACCTTCCTGGTGCTGGCCGTCCTCTATTTCGTCTTCATGCTGGCCGGCGCCTTCGGCTACCGCATCCCGCCGGCGGGATGGCGCCCCGATGGCTGGACGCCGCCGGTGTCGGCGCGCAAGGCCATGATCACCCACGGCCATGTCCACCTGAACGACGCCCACCGCACGCCGCAGTTCTGGCTGATCTGGGCCGTGCTGTGCCTGAACGTCAGCGCCGGCATCGGCGTCATCGGTATGGCCTCGCCCATGTTGCAGGAGATTTTCGCCGGCCGCCTGATCGGCCGTCCGGATCTGGGTTTTGACCAGTTGGACGCGGCGCAGAAAACCTCCATCGCCACCATTGGTGCTGCCTTCACCGGCCTGTTGTCGCTGTTCAACATCGGCGGCCGGTTCTTCTGGGCCTCGATCTCCGACCGGCTGGGGCGCAAGGTGACGTATGTCATCTTCTTCGCCCTGGGCCTGGCGCTGTACGCCGCCGCCCCCAGCCTGGCCCGCGCCGGCAGCGTGTCGCTGTTCGTGCTGGCCATCGGCATCATCCTGTCGATGTACGGCGGCGGCTTCGCCACGGTGCCGGCCTACCTGGCCGATATCTTCGGGACCCAGTTCGTGGGCGCCATCCACGGCCGGCTGCTGACCGCCTGGTCGGTGGCGGGCATCGTCGGCCCCATCGTGGTCGCCCAAATCCGTGAGGTGGAACTGGCGCTGGGGATACCGAAGGACCACGTCTACGACGTCACCTTCTATGTCCTGGCCGTTTTCCTGGTGGTGGGGTTGCTGTGCAACCTGGCCATCCGGCAGCTGTCGGCCAAATGGTTCATGACCGATGGGCAGGTGGCGGCCCTGCAGGCCAAGGTGGTGGCCGCGGCCAACGCCGATGCCGCCGGCGGCACCTTCGGCATCGGCCGGGGCGGCCTGGACGCCAAGGCGGCGCTGGCTTGGGCTGCGGTGGGCATCCCCATCCTCTGGGGCGTGTGGGTCACCCTGCAAAAGGCGGCGCCGCTGTTTAATTAAGGCCCCCTCAAACGCCGGGCGCCGGCATCCGCCGGCTTGGGCTTCCTCACTTTCCAGTCCGCTCCCCGGAAAGTTCCGGCGGCTGCGGTCGCAGCCTACAGCGGCACGAGGCAAAATCTCGTGCCGCTTGCATGAGGCGGTTCTGGAAAGACAAGGGCGCGCCCGATCACCCGGGCGCGCCCTTATTTTTTCCTGCTTCCTTTTTTCCTAGCCTGCGACCGCAGGCGCCGGAGCTTTCCGGGGAGCGGAGCGGACTGGAAAGCGAGGATGGCAAGCGGCCGGATGGCCGCGCCCGCAGGGCACCCGCATCACTGCGCCGTCCAGCCGCCATCCATCGGCAGCGGCACGCCCGTCATCTGGGCGGCGGCGTCGGTGGACAGGAAGGCGGCCAGTTCACCCAGCTCTTCCGGCGTCGTGAACTTCTTGGACGGCTGCTTTTCCGACAGCAGCTTCAGTTCGGCGTCCTTCTCGCTGATGCCGTCCTTGGCCGCCATGTCCTTGATCTGCTTCTGCACCAGCGGGGTCAGCACCCAGCCGGGGCAGATGGCGTTGGCGGTGATGTTGATCTCCGCCGTTTCCAAGGCTGCCACCTTGGTCAGGCCGACGACGCCGTGCTTGGCGGCGACGTAGGCGGCCTTGTGCGGGCTGGCCACCAGGCCGTGGGTGGAGGCGATGTTGATCAGCCGGCCCCAGCCCTGCTTCTTCATGTAGGGCAGGGCGTAGTGCATGCCCCAGAACACGCCGGACAGGTTGATGGCGATGATGGCGTTCCACTTGTCCTCGGGGAAATCCTCGATGGACGCGGTGTACTGGATGCCGGCGTTGCTCACCAGGATGTCGATCGACCCGAAGGATTCCACGGTCTTGTCGATCATGGCCTTGATGTCGCTGGGCTTGGAGATGTCGGCGGCGTCATAGCCGGCGCGCACGCCGAACTCCGTCTCCAGGCCGCTGCGGATCTTCTCGATCTCCGCCGCGTCGCCGAAGCCGTTCAGCATGATGTTGGCACCCTTGGACGCCAGCACGCGGGCGATGCCCAGGCCGATGCCACTGGTGGAACCGGTGACGACGGCGGATTTACCCTTCAGCATGACTACCCCTTCTCGATTGAGGACGTTTTCACGGGTGAGGACTTTTTGGGCGATAACTTCTCGTGCCGCGCCGGGACCGGGGGACGGCGCCTTGCGACCGCCCCTGATATAAGACGATGTGTGCGCCGCCGAAAGCCCCGCCCACGGCCTAAGCCGTTGTCATAGGCCGATTGCCGGTTGATTGCGTTCCAAACAGACAAAAGACGGCGCGGGTGCGGTGTAGCGTCGCGGGGGAGCCCGCCGGCGATACGGTCCCAAGTCCGCGAGGGCATCACACAACTGTCACCAAGGCCCGCTATTACTGAAGGACACACTCTTTATTGCGGCCAGAAGGTCCGATCGGCCTTGATCTTGATGCCTGAAGAGAGCGACGCCGGAAGGCCGTCCCCGGGGACGGCGGGGGCCGCCGTGTCACCGCTTGCCGGTGGCGGCGCCACCCGCCCCGTGCCGCCCATGGGCATGCCGCCGCGCTGGCGCGACGTTGTGGCGCAGCTGCATCCCGTCTTCCAACCCATCGTCCAGTTGCGCACCGCCCGGGTGCACGGGCATGAGGCCCTGTTGCGCGGGGCGGAGGCGGCGGGCTTCGCGGGTGTGGACGCGCTGTTCGACGCCGCCGCCGCCGATGGCGTGCTGGCCCTGGTCGAGGTCTACGTCCATGCCCTGGCGGTGGACACCTATCTGGCGGCGGGCGGCACGGCGGAGGGGCGGCTGTTCCTGAACGTGCACCCGGCAGTCCAGGGCCAACTGCCGCCGCCGGCCGCGGCCGACCAACTCCACCTGGTTTATGAGGTGCGCGGGGGCGCGCCGGTGGCGACGCGGACCGGCCGTGATGGCGGCGACCGGCGCGGCCGGGTGGACGTGGCCTTCGATCGCTTCGGCATCGGCGGCGCCGATTTCCAGCGCCTGCTGGCCGACACCCCCTCTTACGTGAAGATCGACCGGGCCTTCATCGCCGGGGTGGACGGCGACCAGGCCAAGCGCGCCCTGCTGGGCCAGCTGATCGGCAGCGCCCATGCCCTGGGCTTGGCCACCATCGCGGTGGGCGTGGAAACGGCCCGCGAATTCTACGTTTGCCGCGACCTGGGCTGCGACCATGCCCAGGGTTACCTGCTGGGCCGCCCCAACCCCGGCCTGATGGCCGAGGGCAGCGAGATCGCGGAATCCCTGATGCGCGGCGACCGCCGCCGCCCGGCCCCCGCCCGCCAGCGCCTGTTCGAACTGATCGAGCGCATCACGCCTTTGCCGCTGGAGGCGCCGAAGGCCAAGCTGCTGGAGTATTTCGGCAACCTGGCGGCCCCGCCGGTGGTGCCGGTGGTGGATCGCGCCGGGGTGCCGCGCGGCCTGATTCGGGAACGCCACCTGAAGCCCTTCGTCTATTCCCGCTATGGGACGGAGATCCTGCGCAACCGGTCCTTCGGCAACACCCTGAAGGATTTCGTCATCCCCTGTCCCGTCTGCGACATCGGGACGCCCCTGGAGCGGGTGATCGAACTGTTCGCCGAGGCCACCGACAGCGACGGCGTCATCATTGTCGAGGGTGGGGAATATGTCGGGTTCCTCAGCAGCCAGTCGCTGGTCCGCCTGCTGCATGAACACCGCCTGGCCAGTGCCGTGGACCAGAACCCGCTGACCCGCCTGCCCGGCAACAACGCCATCACCAACCAGGTGGAAGCCCTGGTGGCGGATGGGGAACGCGACCATGTCCTGGTCTATCTGGATTTCGATAACTTCAAGCCGTTCAACGATTATTTCGGCTTCCGCCAGGGCGACCGCGCCATCCTGATGTTCAGTGAGCAGTTGAAGGTTCAGGCGTCCGCCCTGGGCGGCTTCGTCGGCCACATCGGCGGCGATGACTTTTTCCTGTCGGTCAGCGGCCTGCCGGCCGAGCGGGTGCGGGAACGCCTGGCGGCCTTCCTGGGCCGCTTCCGCTCCGACGCCGAAAGCCTGTACGACGTGGAAACGCGCGAGCGCGGCTGGTTCGAGGCCAAGGACCGCGAGGGCGCCATGCGGCGCTATCCCCTGCTGCGGGTCAGCGCCGTCATGGTGCCGCTTTGCGCCGGTGCCAGCCGCCCCGGACTGGAAACACTTGTGGAACTGATCGCGGTCCATAAAACTGCGGCCAAGGCGGCGCCCGACAATCTGTTCATGGTGACAGGATGACGGGGCTGGCCGTCAGCCGGGCGACCCCGCCGGTTTCGGGGCGTCCATCGCGATACGGGACTTTTGGGGCGCTATTTTCCTTGGTCAGGTACTCTTTTCACCACCCGGCGGGGGATCCGGCCGGATCGGCGCCGGACGCCGCGTCCGCTCATGGCCAGGATCCAGCCCCGGGGGAAACCCCGCCCGACAAAAAGGGATCGGGCACGGGGGCGGACGGCGCCCGTTTCCATTGGTCCTTCTGGTCGTCCCTGTCCTTCAAGGAAGGTGTGCGCGGCGCCGTCGCGGCGCTGCTGATCGGTTTCGCCTTTTCCGCGGTGGAGATCGGCTGGGCCGCCAGCCGTGAGCGCGAGAAGGTGCTGACCCTGATCGACGACATCGCCGCCCAGGCGGAGGGCAGTGCGGCCATCGCCGCCTGGAACCTGGACGCGCAGTTGGCCAATCAGGTGATCCTGGACAATCTGAAGCTCCATGCCGTGTCCGACGTGGAAATCCTGCTGAAGGATAACGAGCGGCTGGCCGGCATGCGGCGCAAGCCGGCGCCGGATGGCTGGCTGACCGGGCCGTTGTCGCGCCTGGTGTTCGGCGACCTGTCCACCATCCGCCGCCCCTTGCACCAGCCCAACGCGTCCGGGCCCAATGTGCCGGGCGCCAACGCATCCGGCGAGGGCGAGGTCATCGGCGAACTGCGCCTGGACCTGGACCCGGTGGTGCTGGCCCGCGACCTGCTGATCCTGGCCGGCACCGGCCTGCTCAGCGGCGTGCTGCGCAACCTGCTGCTGGGCCTGGCCCTGGTGGCGGTGCTGCACCGCTATGTCACCCGGCCCCTGTTCGGCCTGGGCCGCTCCATCGCCCGCATCGATCCCGACCGGCCGCTGGAAACGGCCCTGCCGCTGCCCGTGGGGCATGAGCGGGATGAGCTGGGCTACATCGCGGCGCGCACCAACGAGCTGCTGTCCCGCCTGGCCTCCAGCCAGGAGGCGCAGCGG
Organism: Azospirillaceae bacterium; assembly: GCA_028283825.1. Taxonomy (NCBI): domain Bacteria; kingdom Pseudomonadati; phylum Pseudomonadota; class Alphaproteobacteria; order Rhodospirillales; family Azospirillaceae; species Azospirillaceae bacterium. The sequence continues at coordinate 325,053 of JAPWJW010000002.1, forward strand.
CGCATGGCGACGCGCGACCTGCTGACCGGCCTGCCCAACCGCGTGCTGCTGACGGAGGAGCTGGGCCGCTCCCTGCCCAAGGCGGCGCGGGGCGGCTATCACGTCGCCGTCTTCCACCTGGATTTGGACCGGTTCAAGACCGTCAACGAGAGTTACGGGCTGGAGGTGGGCGACCGCCTGCTGCGCGAGGTGGGCGCCCGCCTGACCGGCGTGCTGCGCGCCGGCGACAGCGTGGCCCGCCTGGGCGCCGACGAATTCGCCGTGGTGGCGGAGGACATCCCCCAGCCCGAGGTGGCGGCCCGCCTGGCCGACCGCCTGCTGGAAACCATCGCCGCCCCCTACGTCATCGACGGCCATACCCTGACCCTGACGGCCAGCGTGGGCGTGGCGCTGTTCCCCGGCGACGGCCGCGACCCGGAACCGCTGCTGCGCGGCGCCGACGTCGCCATGTTCACCGCCAAGGACGCCGGCGGCGGGCGCTCATCGTTTCGTCGCGCGCGAGATGATGGAACGCGCGGTGGCCCGCCTGCATAACGAGACGGCGCTGCGCCGCGCCATCGAGGAGGAACAGTTCGTCCTCTATTACCAGCCCAAGCTCGAAACGCTGACCCGCAAGATGGCCGGGGTCGAGGCGCTGCTGCGCTGGCAGAAGCCGGAGCGCCTGGTCATGCCGGGCGACTTCATCCCGCTGGCCGAGGAAACCGGCCTGATCGTGCCCATCGGCGCCTGGGTGCTGCGCACCGCGTGCGAACAGGCGGCGCGCTGGCTGGCGGCGGGTCATTCCGTTCCCGTATCGGTCAACGTCTCCGCCCGGCAGTTGCAGGAGGCGGGGCTGGTGGACCTGGTGGCCGACTGCCTGGCCAAGTCCTACCTGCCGCCCGAACTGCTGAACATCGAGATCACCGAGACCAGCATGATGCGCGACCTGGACCACAGCGAGGCGCTGCTGGCCCGCCTGCGTGACCTGGGCGTGGGCATCAGCGTGGACGATTTCGGCACGGGTTATTCCTCGCTGGCCTATCTGCGCCGCCTGCCGGTGACGGCGCTGAAGCTGGACCGGTCCTTCGTCACCGACATCCCGGCCGAAACCGCCATCGCCACCGCCGTGCTGGACCTGTCGCGCAGCTTCGGCCTGAAGACGGTGGCTGAGGGCGTGGAGACGGAGGAACAGTGGCATTGGCTGGCGGCCCAGGGCTGTGCCGAGGTCCAGGGCTTCCTGTTCGCGCGGCCCATGCCGGTGGACCTGCTGGAGCGCGACTTCCTGAAGGGCTGACCCCGCACCCCCACCCCGGCATACGACTATGGAACAATTCGTCCCGGTGCCGGGCCGGCATACAAGGGGGGACCCGGCCGCATTGGGCCACCCTCACAGGATGCCGTCATGATCAAAGTCAGCGTGGTTTACGCCAACAAACCCGGTGCCCGCTTCGATCACGCCTATTACCGAGACACCCACATGCCGCTGGTGCAGCGGCTGCTGGGCGGCGCCTGCCTGTACTACACCGTGGACAAAGGCCTGTCGGGCGACGGTCCGGACGTGCCGCCGCCCTATGTCGGCATGTGCCACATCTTCAGTGAATCGCCCGAGACCTTCTGGGCGGCCTTCGGCGCGCATGCGGAAGAGATCGTGGCCGACATCGCCAACTACACCGACCTCGCCCCCGTGCTGCAGGTCAGCGAGGTGGTGGTGGACGCGCCGCGTTAAGGTTCCCTCAAACGCCGGGCGCCGGCATCCGCCGGCTTGGCTGTCCTCGCGTTTCAGTCCGCTACGCTCCCCAAAACGCTCCGGCGGCTGCGGTCGCAGCCTACAGCGGCACGAGGCAAACCCTCGTGCCGCTGCGCGGCGTTATGTATCAAGACGCCTTGGGCAAGGGGGTGTTGGCGATTTCCAGCACCAGGCAGCAGCCGTCGATCCGGCCCTGGTCGTAATAGGCGCGGCCGTCGTGCAGTTCGGCGATGCGGCGCACCAGGTACAGGCCCACGCCGATGCCGGGGATGCGCTCGGCCGAGGACAGGCGCACGAACTTGCCGAAGATGCGCTCGCGGTCGGCCGGGGCCACGCCGCCGCCCTGGTCGATCACGCGCACGGCGCTGCGCCCGTCCGTCTGCGCCAGTTCCACCCGGATGGGCGCCCCGCTGGGGCCGTACTTGGCGGCGTTTTCCAGCAGGTTGAGGATGGAGGTCTTCAGCAGGGCGGGGTCGCCCTGCACGTCGGCCGGCACGTCGCCGCTGATCTGCACCGCCTGCTCGGGGTGTGAGGCGCGCAGCGAGCGCACGGCCTCGCCCACCACCGCCTCCAGCCGCAGGGGCCGCGTTTCCAGGTGCAGGCCGGGGGACCGGTCGGTCTCACGGCGCAGGCCGACCTCGATGATCTCCACCAGCCGGTCCACGGCGCGGCCCATGCGTTTCAGCAGGTCGCGGCCCTTGCTCTCGTCCGCCAGGCTGGCGGGGCCGCGCAACTGCATGATGTCGATGCCGGTGCGGATGATGGACACCGGCGTGCGGTATTCGTGCGACACCATGTCGATGAACTGGATCTGCTCCCGCACCGCCTGGCGTTCGGCGGCCAGGGCCTGTTCCAGGCTTTCCTTGGCGGCCGACAGCTCGCGGGTGCGCAGCGCCACCATGTCCAGGGCCCGCTGCTCGGCATGGACGGAGGCGGACAGGGCGGTGGCCAGGGCGGCCTTGCGTTCCTTCTCCAGCCGGCGCACGCGGTAGGCGATGGCGATGTTCATCAGGATCATGTGCACCATCGACGACGCCTGGGATACCACCTCCATGCCCTGGAACTCCGGGATCAGGCCCAGGGTGCGCATAAAGCCCATCAGCGCCGCCATGCAGGCACATCCGAAGGCCAGGCTGTACATCAGGGCGCCGTGCTGGCCCCGCCGGGCCAGGTAGATGGCCGAGCCCAGATAAATGAACATGTAGGCGGAGGACACGGTGGCCAGCGAGGCGCCGGCCATGGTGTAGTAGCCGGCGAAGGTGGCGATGATGCCCAGGCCCCCCATGATGGCCGGAATGCGGTTCAGCAGGCTGATGAGGGGCAGCATCTCGCGCAGGCGCAGGAAATGCTCCGTCAGCAGCGCCCCGGTCAGGATGCCGCCGCAGACGGCGCAGCCGGTGACCATGTTGGCCAGTTGCGGCGCCACGCCGGGGAAGATCTGCGCCAGCGCGCCGAAGGAGCCCATGGCCAGGCCCAGCAGGCTGATCAGGTAGGCGCTGTAATAAAAATACACCCGGTCGTTCAGCCAGAAGCTGTAGATCAGGTTGGCGATCAGCACCGCCGACCCGACCCCCAGCAGGAAGCCCAGCCATAGGGATGAGCCGCCGAGATGGTTCATCAGCGGGATGTGGCGGTACAGCTGGCCGCTGAGGATGGTGGTGCTGGTGGTGTGGATGTGGACGTAGATCCACGCCTGGCCGGCGCCGTTGAAGGCCAGCGCCTGGGTGAAGGCGCGGTAGCGGACCAGGCGGTTTTCCGTGGGCTCGCTGTCGCCCTGCACCGTGCGGCCGTAGGCGGCGGCACTGCTGGGCGGCGGGGCGTCGGCCGGCGTCAGGGCGACGTAGATCTCCACCGTGTCCAGGAAGCTGGGCAGCAACTCCAGGTACCAGGTGTCGTCGGCGCCGGCGGGCCGGACCACGCGCAGGCGCACCCAGGTGTCGGTCAGGGTGAAGCCACGGCTGAGGTTGCCCTCCACCGGCTGGAAGTGGCGGCTGGCCGGCCCCATGGCCACGTCGGCCAGGGTCAGCGTCTCGCCGGCATCCACCAGATATTCCATATGGCCGGCGATGGGCAGGGAATCGGCGTCCTGGTCCAGGACCAGCGGCGCCTGCCCCCAGGGCCCGGTGTCGGCCGCCCTCGCGGCGACGGGCATCCAGGCCAGCAGCGCCCAGGCCAGCAGCAGCAGCCATACCCCCGCCGGCCAGGCCGTGCGGGGAAGGCGCGTCTGTCTTGGGGGCGGGCCGGACGCCGTCATGGGTCTAAAAGATCGTCAAAGGTGCTTGATGGGGGCGGAGAACAGGTAACCCTTGGCATGGACCGTCTGAATAGGGAAGGGCTCACCCACCGCGCTCTCGATTTTGCGGCGGATGCGGCTGACCAGGGCGTCCAGGCCCCGGCTGCCCTGCACCGTGTTGGCGTAGTCCAGCATGTCCAGCAAAGCGGTGCGGTCCACCGCCCGCCCCGGTTCCTGCGTCAGCGCCATCACCAGGTCGAATTCCTTGGCGGTCAGCCGCACGGGCAGGCCACGGGGCGACTGGATGGCCCAGCGGGCGTTGTCCAGCACCCAGGCCTCGGCGGACGGGGCGGGTGCCGGCTGCATCTCGCCGTTTTCCGGCTGGGTCCCGACGCGGCGGGCCAGGTTGACGGCCGCCATCGCCAGTTCCCGGCAGTCCACCGGCTTGACGAAATACAGGTCGGCGCCGCTGGTGAAGCCCTTCAGCCGGTCATCCACGCGCGAGCGCGCGGTCAGGATGATCAGGCCCATGTTGGTGTTGGCGCGCAGGAAGCTGGCGATGGCGTAGCCGTCCTGGTCGGGCAGGCCGATATCCAGGATGACGATGTCCGCCGGCTCCTTGGCGATGTGGCGGTAAAGCTCCAGACCCGACCCCGCCGTCGCCACGGACAACCCCTGGCTGCTCAAGCATTGGGCCAGTAATTCCCGAAGGTCGGTATCATCTTCCACCAGGACCACGCGTGGGGCGTCGGCCTCTGATATCGCATCCAGGTCTGCCATGGTGATCTTTTCTACTGAAAGGTGCCGAGACTGTTTGTGGTTCGTTGGTTCTATGACTGAATTGATTCAGTCAGCCCCCCGCCCGGCGCGGTGGCCGGTACTATTGTATGGGGATAGTCTAATTTTGTATTAATTTTATAGCAATATCCTAACGGCGGCTGTTTGCCCCGTCTCGGCATCCCGTCCAGGCGGCCGTCGGCCGGGGCGTGGCACTGTCCCGTTCCCGCATGGGGGCGATCCGCCGCCAGCCGCTATCCCCCTGTTTTTTATTGGGTCCGGGGGCGTGTTCGCCGTTGAATCTATCGGCATGGTAGTATTAGCATCCCGCCTTCACGCGGGGCCGGCCGGGCATGGGCGGTTCTTGGGGCGTGACATCAGCCAAGGTCATGGGACGGAGCCGATGGGGCAGGCAAGGCAACAGGCGCTGCTGCGCGCCGCCGAACAGTGCTACCGCGTGGCGTCCTCCGTTCCGTCGGGGGCGGAGCGCGACCTGTGGATTCGGCGCGGCGGCATGCTGGAGGCCGACGGCATCGCCGCCCTGGGTGTCTGCGTTTCGGCCGACGGTTCGCGGGCCGATCCCTGGATGACGCCGGTGTCGCCGCGGCGGGGAAACGCCAGCAGCGACACCTTGTCCGAGTCCCCGTCGGTCGACGCTGTGTCGGCCGACACCGACAATGTCGGAATGATCGATTAATTACGCGCCGTTGCGCTTGCGCGTTCGTTCCTGCCCCAGCGTTTGTTACGGCCGGCGCAACGGCGCCTTGCGGACGCCAGTAATTGACACTGGCCCGGCGCTGGCGGAGTGTGCCCAGCATTGATTGATGCATCCATCTTCGAGGTTTCTTCCAGTGACCGGCCTTGTTTCTTCCCCGGCGTCCTCCTCCACTTCCTCGGGCCGTTACCCCTCGGGTCGTGAATTGCTGGAGGCCATGGGCCTCGCCTCCCGCCAGACCGAACAGCGCATGGAATCCCTTTTGCCCCAGCCCGCCCGCTACATCGGCCGGGTGCAGGAGGCGGCACGTTACGCCGTGTTCGCGGGTGGCAAGCGCCTGCGCCCCTTCCTGGTGAAGTCGTCCTCCGCCTTGTTCGGCGTGTCCGAGGACAACTGGCTGCAGGCGGCGGCGGCGGTGGAGATGGTGCACACCTATAGCCTGGTGCATGACGACCTGCCCTGCATGGACGACGACACCCTGCGCCGGGGCAAGCCCACCACCCATGTCCAGTTCGATGAGGCGACGGCGCTGCTGGCCGGCGACGCCCTGCTGACCCTGGCGTTCGAGGTGCTGTCCCTGCCGGCGGCCCACACCGATCCCGCGGTGCGCTGCGCCCTGATCGCCAAGCTGGCCCAGGCCGGCGGCACGCTGGGCATGATCGGCGGCCAAATGATGGACATGGAAGCGCCCAATTCCGACTTCGGCTACGATGAGATCCTGACGCTGCAGAAGCTGAAGACGGGCGCCCTGTTTGAGTTCTGCTGCGAGGCCGGGCCCATCCTGGGCGGCGCCAGCGAGACGGAACGGGCCATCCTGCGCGATTATGCAGCGGACTTCGGCCTGGTCTTCCAGATCTCCGACGATTTGATCGACGCCGTCGGCGACAGCGCCAAGGCGGGCAAGACCGTGGGCAAGGACGATGCCCAGGGCAAGGCCACCCTGATCTCCCTGCTGGGTTTGGACGCCGCGCGGGCCAAGGTGGTCGAGCTGGCGGAACAGGCGGCGGCCCGCCTGGATGGTTTCGGTCCGGCGGCGGATTCGTTGCGCGGCCTGCCTTTCATGCTGATCGACCGGGAGTCGTGATTTTTCACGACCTGTGCAAAAGTGTTTTTCTGGCACCGGCCCGTCAGAGGCCGGTTAGAATTATTTGGGAGCCGATGAATGGCGACGAAGACCCCGCTGTTGGACCTGTGTCCGACGCCTGACCGCCTGCGCGAGCTGCGTCCGGAGCAGTTGGTCCAGCTGGCGGATGAGCTGCGGTCCGAGACGATCGACGCGGTGTCGGTGACGGGTGGCCACCTGGGCGCCGGCCTGGGCGTGGTGGAACTGACGGTGGCGCTGCACTACGTGTTCGACACGCCGGCGGACCGCATCATCTGGGACGTTGGCCACCAGGCCTACCCGCACAAGATCCTGACCGGGCGCCGCGACCGCATCCGCACCCTGCGCACGGGCGGCGGCCTGTCGGGCTTCACCCGCCGGTCGGAGAGCGAGTACGACCCGTTCGGGGCCGCCCACAGCTCCACCTCCATCTCCGCCGGTTTGGGCATGGCGCTGGCGCGCGACCTGTCGGGTGCCAAGAACCATGTCATCGCGGTGATCGGCGACGGTTCCATCTCCGCCGGCATGGCGTATGAGGCGATGAACAACGCTGGCGCCCTGGGCTCCCGCCTGGTGGTGATCCTGAACGACAACGACATGTCGATCGCCCCGCCGGTGGGTGCCGTGTCCGGCTACCTGGCCCGCCTGGTCAGCAGCAGCCAGTACCGCAACCTGCGCGACATCGGCCGCCAGGTGGCGGAACGCCTGCCGCGTCCCCTGCAGAACGCCGCCCGCCGGGTTGAGGAATACGCCCGCGGCATGGTGATGGGCGGGACGCTGTTCGAGGAACTGGGCTTCTATTACGTGGGCCCGGTGGACGGGCATGACCTGGACCAGCTGGTTCCCATCCTGGAGAACATCCGGGATGAGCCGAACGGCCGTCCGGTGCTGATCCACGCGGTGACGCAGAAGGGCAAGGGCTACGCCCCGGCGGAGGCGTCGGCCGACAAGCTGCACGCGGTGGGGCGGTTCGACGTGGTGACGGGCGCCCAGGCCAAGGCCAAGGCGAACGCGCCGACATACACCCGCGTCTTCGCCGACAGCCTGATCAAGGAGGCCAAGGCCGACGACAAGGTGGTGGCGATCACGGCGGCGATGCCGTCGGGCACGGGTCTGGACCTGTTCGGCCAGGCGTTCCCGACGCGGACCTTCGACACGGGCATCGCGGAGCAGCACGCGGTGACGTTCGCGGCGGGCATGGCGACGGAAGGCTACAAGCCGTTCGTGGCGATCTATTCGACCTTCCTGCAACGCGGCTACGACCAGCTGGTGCACGACGTGGCCTTGCAGAACCTGCCGGTCCGCTTCGCCATGGACCGTGCCGGCCTGGTGGGGGCGGACGGCGCCACGCACGCCGGCGCCTTCGACCTGGCCTATCTCTGCTGCCTGCCCAACATGGTGGTGATGGCGGCGGCGGATGAGGCGGAACTGGTGCACATGGTGGCGACCAGCGTCGCCCATGACAGCGGCCCCATCGCGCTGCGCTACCCGCGTGGCGAGGGCGTGGGCATCGAGATGCCGGAGAAGGGCGAGGTCCTGCCCATCGGCAAGGGCCGCATCGTCCGCCAGGGTACTACCGTGGCGCTGCTGAGCCTGGGCACGCGCCTGGGTGAGGCCTTGAAGGCGGCGGAAGAGCTGGGGTCGCGCGGCCTGTCGACGACGGTGGCGGACGCGCGCTTCGCCAAGCCGATCGACCGGGAACTGGTTCGCCAGTTGGCGGTTGAGCATGACGTGCTGGTGACGATCGAGGAAGGGTCCGTGGGTGGCTTCGGCGCCCAGGTGATGCAGTACCTGGCGGAAGAGGGCCTGTTCGACGCCGGCCTGAAGTTCCGCCCCCTGGTCCTGCCCGACCGCTATCAGGAGCACGACAGCCCCGCCAAGCAGTATGACGAGGCCGGCCTGAACGCCAACGGCATCGTCGATACCGTGCTGAAGGCCTTGGGCGCCAACGCGCAGGTGAGGACCGCATGACACGAACCGTAAGGGTGGACGTTGCCAAGGGCCGCGCTGTGGCGGCGGCCCTGCTTTCCCTGGCCCTGGCCGGGCCCATGGTCGGCATGCCCATGCCGGCCGCCGCCCAGGACGCGGCGTCCCCCGAGGCGGGCGATCCGGCGGTCGCCCGGATCAAGGGTTTCTACGACGTGCTGCTCAGCTGCATGAAGAACGCCAAGCAGCTGGGCGTGAAGGGCCGTGCGGAAAAGCTGGCCCCGGCCGTCAAGGACACCTTTGACATGGGCACCATGACCCGCCTGGCCGTGGGGCCGGGCTGGGCCAAGTTTTCGCCGGAACAGCAGCAGGCCGCCATCGACGCCTTCACCGAGGTGACGGTGGCGACCTACGCCAACCAGTTCGACGGCTATAACGGTGAGACGTTCGACGTGGCACCCGCGCCCAAGGCGCGCGGGGCCGACAAGATCGTCGAGACCAAGCTGACGCCCAAGGACCAGCCGGCGGTGCCGCTGAACTACCTGATGCGTGGTGCCGGCGGCGACGCCCGCGTCGTCGACGTCTACCTGAACGGCACCATCAGCCAGTTGGCCACCCGCCGGTCGGAGTTCACCTCCGTCGTGGCGCAGAGCGGCCCCGATGGTTTGGCCCAAAGCCTGAAGAAGCAGGCGCAGCAGCTGCTTTCCGGCAGCTGAGGCCAGCGATTCAGGTTTGTGGAAAAGAGGGGCCTGGCCTTCCGAAGGGAGGGCCGGGCCCTTTGGCGTTTTGGGTGGCCGAATTAATAAAACAAAAATCGTATAGGATTGACGCCCTTCCGAGTCGTCGCCATAGTGCAATTAACGGGCGATTAATATGATAAACGGGAGCGGGCGAACGCGGCCTTGAAGGCCGGCGCCACCAAGATCACCAACCATTCTGTTCGACATCGGAAGCGGCGCCGCGCTGGTCCGCGATGGGGCGCGTCCTGGTACCAGCGGCATGAAACCTCATGCCGCTGTAGGCCGCGACCGCGGCCGCCGGAGCCTTTCGGGGAACGGAGTGGACTGAAAGGCGAGGAAGCCAAGCCGGTGGACACCGGCGCCGGCGTCTGGGGAACAAATAAAAAAGGGAGGAATGATGTTGATTGGCCAGGTGTATGACCCGGATCGTCGGCGCCTGTTGGCGCGGATGGGCGACGTGGCGTTGGCGGCGGCGGGGCTGGCCGGCATGACCGCCTTCGCCGGCTGTTCGCAGGAACGGTTCGACGGGCCCGCCGACGGGCCTGCGGAAGGGTCCTGGCCGCTGGCCACCAACGCGCGCCTGCCGCGCTGGCGCGGTTTCAACCTGCTGGAAAAATTCACGCTGGCCCATGACCAGCCCTATCGCGAGGCCGATTTCGACCTGATCGCCGATTGGGGCTTCAACTTCGTGCGCCTGCCCCTGGACTACCGCATCTGGACGCGGCCCGACGGCGGCATCCGCGAACGGCCGTTGCGCCAGATCGATGAGGCCCTGGCCTGGGCGCGCCAGCGGGGCATCCACGTGGCGCTGTGCCTGCACCGCGCGCCCGGCTATTGCGTCAACCCGCCGAAGGAGGCGGGCGATCTGTGGGGGCCGGAAAGCCCGGAGAACGACGCCGTGCGCCAGCGCTTCGCCCAGCAATGGGGCCTGTTCGCGCAGCGCTACCGCACGGTCGATGCCCGCCACCTGTCCTTCAACCTGATCAATGAGCCGCCGGACGTGACGGGGGCGGCCTATGTCCGGGCGGTCACCGGTGCGGTGGCCGCCATCCGCGCCACCAGCCCGGACCGCGTCATCATCGCCGACGGAACCCAGGGCGGTCGCCGGCCCGTTCCCGAACTGCGCCCCCTGGGCCTGGCCCAGGGCACCCGGGGCTATGAGCCCTTCCACATCAGCCATTACAAGGCCGGCTGGGTGAAGGGGTCGGATGCCTGGCCCGTGCCGACATGGCCCATGCCGCCGCTGGTGCCGGGCGCCCATGTGGACGGCCTGCCGGTGACGGATGTCGCCAGCCTTCAGCGCGAATGCATCCAGCCCTGGGCGGACCTGGCGGCCACCGGTGTGGGTGTCATCGTCGGGGAATGGGGCGCCTATCGTTACACCCCGCACCCGGTGGTCCTGGCCTGGACACGGGACTGCCTGGCCGCCTGGCGCGCGGCCGGCTGGGGCTGGTGCCTATGGAACATGCGGGGCGATTTCGGCGTGATGGACAGCCGTCGGCCCGACGTCCGCTACGAGGCGGTGGACGGCCACCAGCTGGACCGCGCCCTGCTGGAATGCCTGCGCGAGGATCTGGCGCTCGCCCCCGTGGGCGCAACCTAAGGCACCTTCATATCAGCGGCATGAGGCCTTGCCTCATGCCGCTGTAGGCCGCGACCGCGGCCGCCGGAGATTTCCGGGGAGCGTAGCGGACTGGAAATCGAGGAAGGCAAGCCGGCGGATGCCGGCGCCCGCCGATTGAGGGGGCCGTTGATCGGTCACGATCAACGGCCACGCGTCTCAGTGCGCGGGCGCGTCCGGGATGTCGGGCATGCTGGTGGTGGGGGTGGCGCCGATGGCTTCGTCCAGCGCCGCCTGGCGGTTCTGCAGCCAGACGCTGCGCAGCTGGGCGTAAAAGTCGATGGTGCCCTTCTTCAGCTCATCCAGCGTTTCCAGCTCGCGCGCCCGATCCAGGCCATAGACGATGGCGATGGGGATGTTGGCGTCGCCGCCGTCGTTGGCGTCGAAGATGCGGCCCATCGGGTCCGCCCACATTTCCACGCCGACGCCCGCACCGTCGCGGAGGGTGGACGGTCCCAGCAGCGGCAGCACCAGATAGGGGCTTTCCCGCACGCCCCAGGCGTACAGGGTCTGGCCGACGTCGCCGGTCTGGCGCGGCAGGCCCATGTCGGTCGCCACGTCGTACAGGCCGCCCAGGCCGATGGTGCTGTTGAAGATGAAGCGCCAGAAGGTGGTGAAGGCGGCCTTGACCCGCGCCTGGGCCAGGTCGTTGCCGAAGATCATCGGCTCATTCAGGTTGCCGATGCCGTTGCGCAGGCGCACCTGGACGTATTCCGGCGTCACCCAGCGATAGGCCCGCGCCGCCGGCCCCACCGCGTTGTCGTTCAGCCACATATTGGCGTCAAAGGTGACGCGGTTGACGTTTTCCAACGGATCCCAGGGTTCGATCACCCCCAATTCATCGCGACCGCCGTTCGGCGGCGCGGCGCAGCCGGCCACCATCAGGCCCATCAGGAGGCAGGCGGCCAATGCCGCGCGGGACTGTCTGATCATGGGGATAATGCTTTCTGGGAGGGAAGGCCAAAGGGGATGGGGAAAATAGGGAAGGGACTGGAATGAAATGGGCGCCGCTGGCGTCGCGCCAAGTGTAACAAGGTGCATAACAACAGAATGTTCCGACCGCCACCTTCCGCCTACGACGCCATCCGCGCAATACCGGAGCACGCGGCGCAATAATGCCGGCCGGATGATACGACACAAAGGCAATAGCGCACGGGAATGGGGCCGCTATGCCATTCGTCACAGGTGCCGCCTTGGCATTTGGTGTATCGGATTGTTGCGCTGGCGAACACCGGCCATGGCGCCGGTCGCGTGCTTGCGATAAGACGGCGGTCATGGCGGTCGAAATAGTGTCGCCAGCCTGAATTCTGCCCCAGAGCGTCGCTGACGGATGTCGTTTCCCACCACCCTTGTTACGGACGTGCTGGCCTATGGCCTGGGCGCGATGGCCGGCGTGGGCACGCTGTACAGCGTGGCCGCCGCCGACAGCGCGCGGCGCTTTTTCGCGCCCTCTGACCGGGTGACGGTGACGGAGGTGCAGCCTGTGACGGTGCTGAAGCCCCTGCACGGCGCCGAGCCCGGCCTGGCCGATCGCCTGCGGGCGCTGGCCGCCCAGGACTACGCCGGCCCCGTCCAGATCGTGTGCGGGGTGCAGTCGGCCGATGATGCCGCCATCGCCGTGGTGCGCGCCGTGATGGCGGACCTGGAAGCGGCGGGTGCGCCGGTCCGGCTCGATCTGGTGATCGACCCTACGCGGCATGGCGCCAACGCCAAGATTTCCAACGTCATCAACATGATGACGACCGCCCGGCATGAGGTGCTGGTGCTGGCCGACAGCGACATCGCCGTGGCGCCGGACTATCTGGCGCGGGTGACGGCGGCGTTGGCCGGGCCGGGCGTGGGCCTGGTCACCTGCCTCTACCGGGGGGAGCCGTCGGATCCCCGGTCGTTCTGGCAGGATCAGGCGGCCCGGGCCGTGGATCATCATTTCCTGCCCAACGTGCTGGTGGGCCTGCGCCTTGGCATGGCCAAGCCCTGCTTCGGGTCCACCATCGCGCTGACGGCCGACACGCTGGACCGCATCGGCGGCTTCCCGGCATTCCGCGACATATTGGCCGACGACCATGCCATCGGCATGGCGGTGCGCGGCCTGGGGTTGAGCGTGGCGGTGCCGCCCTTCGTGGTGGGGCACCTGGCTTCCGAGTCACGTCTGGGCGCGGTGCTGCGGCATGAGTTGCGCTGGGCGCGCACCATCCGTGGCCTGGATCCGGGCGGCTATGCCGGGTCCGTCGTCACCCATCCCGTGCCCTTGGCCCTGCTTGGGGCAATTTTCGCGGGCTGGCATGCGTGGTCCATCCTGCTGCTTGGGCTTGCGGTGGCGGCCCGGGTCGTGCTTCAGGTGACGATTGATGCACGGATCACACGGTCCCGGCCGCAATGGCCTGGATTGATCAGAGACGTCTTGTCATTTGTGGTGTTCGTTGCCAGCTTTGGCATTCGAAACGTGAGTTGGCGCGGACAGCGCTTTTCGGTCAAATCCGACGGCACGATGGTGCCGGTCGGCGAAAATGGTGGGTCATGATGCGGACGCTTTTTCTCCAGGCGCCTTCCTTCGACGGTTTTGACGGCGGCGCCGGCTCGCGCTACCAGGCGCGCCGCGAAATCAAGTCTTTCTGGTACCCGACTTGGCTCGCCCAGCCGGCGGCCCTGATCGAGAACAGCAAGCTGATCGACGCCCCGCCGCACAAGACCAAGCTGTCCGACATCACCGCCCAGATCAAAGACTTCGACATGGTGGTGCTGCACACCTCCACCCCGTCGTTCAAGTCCGACGTGGCGACGATCGAGGCGCTGAAGGCCGTCAACCCCAACCTGAAGGCCGGCCTGATCGGCGCCAAGGTGGCGGTCGAGGCCGACAAGAGCATGATCCAGGCCCCCGTCGTCGATTTCGTCGCCCGCAATGAATTCGACTTCACCATCAAGGACGTGGCCGACGGCAAGAAGTGGTCGGACATCAAGGGCCTGTCCTTCCGCAATTCCGAGGGCGTGGTCATCCATAACGAGGATCGCGAGATCCTGGAGAACATGGACAGCCTGCCGTGGGTCAGCCCGGTCTATAAGCGCGACCTGGAAATCGAGAAGTACTTCATCGGTTACCTGAAGGCACCGTACCTCAGCATCTACACCGGCCGTGGCTGCAAGTCGCGCTGCACCTTCTGCCTGTGGCCCCAGACTGTGGGCGGCCATCGCTACCGCACCCGCAGCGTCGGCCATGTGGTGGAGGAGATCGCCTGGGCGCAGAAGAACTTCCCGCAGGTGAAGGAATTCTTCTTCGACGACGACACCTTCACCGACAACCTGCCGCGCGCCGAGGCCATCGCCAAGGAACTGGGCAAGCTGGGCATCACCTGGTCGTGCAATGCCAAGGCCAACGTGCCGCGTGAGACCCTGAAGGTGCTGCGCGACAACGGCCTGCGCCTGCTGCTGGTCGGTTACGAGTCCGGCAACCAGCAGATCCTGCATAACATCAAGAAGGGCCTGCGGGTCGAGGTGGCTGAGAAGTTCACCAAGGATTGCCATGAGCTGGGCATCCAGATCCACGGCACCTTCATCCTGGGCCTGCCGGGTGAGACGCAGGAAACCATCCAGGACACCATCAAGTGGGCGGCCAAGATCAACCCGCACACCATCCAGGTGTCGCTGGCGGCCCCCTACCCCGGCACCTTCCTGTACCAGCAGGCGATCGAGAACGGCTGGCTGGACGATTCCAACGCCGAGCTGGTGGACGAGCACGGCGTGCAGATCGCCCCGCTGCATTACGACCATCTGAGCCACACGGAAATCTTCAACTCGGTCGAGACCTTCTACAAGAAGTTCTATTTCCGCAGCGGCAAGATCGCCTCCATCGTCGGTGAGATGGTGCGTGACCGGGACATGATGAAGCGCCGTCTGCGTGAGGGCGTGGAGTTCTGGCAGTTCCTGCGCGAACGCCGCACCGCCGCCTAAGGCGAACCGGCCCCCTAAAATGGCTGTCCTACAGACAGGCGCCGCATCGTCCGCCCCCCCCGGGGCGGACGGGCGGCGCCTGATCGTCACCGCGGATGATTTCGGCCTGTCGGCCGCCGTCAACGCCGCCGTGGTCGAAGCCCACACCCAAGGTATCCTGACCGCCGCCAGCCTGATGGTGGCGGGTGAGGCCGCGCATGCCGCCGCCGCCCTGGCGCACGGCCTGCCCAGCCTGGCGGTGGGCCTGCATGTGGTGCTGGTGGATGGCAAACCCTTCCTGCCGCCCGATCAGATTCCGGACCTGGTGGGTCCCGACGGCTGGTTCCGCAACGACTTGGCCAAGGTCGGGGCGTCCATCTTCTTCCGGCCCCGGGTCGCGGCCCAGGTGGCGGTCGAGGTCGAGGCGCAGTTCCAGGCCTTCCGCGCCACCGGGCTGAAGCTGGACCACGTCAACGCCCACAAGCATTACCATCTGCACCCCACCGTGGGCCGCATCCTGCTGGCGGCCGCGCGCCGCCACGGCGCCACCGCCATGCGGGTGCCGGTGGAACCGGCGTCGGTCATCCGCGCCGTCGATCCGGACGCGGACCTGGGCTTGCACCATGTCACCGGCCCCTGGGCCAAGCTGTTGCGCGCCAAGGTGCGCCGCGCCGGCCTGGCCGCACCCGACCAGGTGCTGGGCCTGGCCTGGACCGGGGACCGTCACGGCCGACCGCCTGCGCGGCGCCCTGGCCCATCTGCCCCCGGGCGTGACCGAAATCTACATGCATCCGTCGGTCAGCGACGACGTGCCCGGTGGCGCCCCCGGCTACCGCTATCGCGACGAACTGGCGGCCCTGCTGGATCCGGAGGTGCAGCAATTGGCGGCCCCGTTCCCGCGCGGCGGCTTCCGCGACCTGCCGCTGACCCTGGAATAGGACGGACCCGGATGGAAAAGGCCGCGCGCCTGTTCGCCCTTCTGGGCCTGATCCTGGCCGTCGTCCTGGTGGCGCGTGAGGATACCGGCACGCTGTGGGCCCTGCTGAAGACCGGCGGCGTCGGCCTGGTGATCGCCGGCCTGTTCCACGCCGTGCCCATGGTGGCCAACGCGCGCGCCTGGCAGGTCCTGCTGCCGGGTGCCAAGCGGCCCAGCCTGGGCGCCATGGCGCGCAATGTCTGGATCCGCGAATCGGTCAACGGCCTGCTGCCGGTGGCCCGCATCGGGGGGGAGATCGTCTCCTTCCGCATTTTGCGCCTGGATGGGGTGCGGGTGGCACCCGCCGCCGCCAGCCTGGTGGTGGACATGGCCATCTCCATCCTCAGCCAGCTGGGTTTTTCCCTGCTGGCGGTGGGCCTGCTGGTGGCGCTGAAGGGCCCGGTGGGCATCGCGGGCCAGGTCACCCTGGGCCTGCTGGCCATGGTGCCGCTGGTCGCCCTGTTCATCCTGGTGCAGCGCGCCGGCCTGTTCGCCAAGGTCACCGGCGTGCTGGACAAGGCGGCGTCCGGCCGCCTGGCCGGCATCATGGCGCACAGTGCCCGCATCGATCGCGCCTCCAAGGCCATGTACCGCCGCACCGGCGCCATCACCGGCTGTTTCCTGTGGCAGCTGCTGGGCTGGTCCCTGGGTGCCGGCGAGGTCTGGCTGGCGCTGTGGGCGCTGGGCCACCCCCTGGGCATCGTCGAGGCGCTGGTGATCGAGGGCCTGATCCAGGCCGTCAGCAGTGCCGCCTTCATCGTGCCGGGTGCCTTGGGCGTGCAGGAAGGCGCCTTCCTGTTGCTGGGCGCGGCCTTGGGCCTGGACGCGCCCACGGCCCTGGCATTGGCCGCCGCCCGCCGCCTGCGTGACCTGGTGGTGTTCCTGCCGGGCCTGGTCGCCTGGACCGCCCTGGGAAAGGCCAAGGCGGCATGATCATGATCAACGCCATCCGCGCGGGTTCGCGCGATCTTCCGGCGCCGTTGCGCGCTGCCAACGGCTAACGCAACCGGAGCCTCGCATTCCCATGGCGCATCTTGATGCGGTCCAATCCCCGCTGGTCCAAAGCCCGATCGCGGCCCATGCCGCCGGCCCCGCCGCCCGGCTGGGGTCCCTGGCGCTGCTGGCCGTGCTGGCGGTGGGCCTGGGGTATGTCGCGGTCAACGTGGCGGGGGATTTGCGCGGCCTGGGCACCGGCTCGGCGCTGCCCTTCCTGCTGCTGGGCGTGGCGCTGCTGATCGCGCTGGGGTTTGAATTCGTCAACGGCTTCCACGACACCGCCAACGCCGTGGCGACCGTCATCTACACCCATTCCCTGCCGGCGCATGCGGCGGTGGTGCTGTCGGGCCTGTGCAACTTCGCCGGCGTGCTGGTGTCCACCGGTGCCGTCGCCTACGGCATCGTCTCGCTGTTGCCGGTGGAACTGATCCTGCGGGTGGGCAGCAATGTCGGCTTCGCCATGGTGTTCGCCCTGCTGATCTCCGCCGTGCTGTGGAATTTGGGCACCTGGGCCCTGGGCCTGCCGTCCTCCAGTTCCCACACCCTGATCGGGTCCATCATCGGCGTCGGCCTGATGAACCAGCTGATGGCCGCCCCGGGGGCCGCCGCCAGCGGCGTGGACTGGGGCCAGGCCGGCAAGATCATCCAGACGCTGCTGATCTCCCCCGTCGTCGGGTTCGTCTGCGCGGCCCTGCTGCTGGTCCTGATGCGCGCGACCATCAAGGACAAGGCGCTGTTCCAGGCGCCCAAGGGCAAGACGCCGCCGCCCTCCTGGATCCGCGGCCTGCTGGTGCTGACCTGTTCCGGCGTCAGTTTTGCCCATGGGTCCAACGACGGGCAGAAGGGCATGGGCCTGATCATGCTGATCCTGATCGGCACCATGCCCACGGCCTACGGCCTCAACCGCGCCATCACCGCCGCCGAC
This sequence comes from Azospirillaceae bacterium, assembly GCA_028283825.1. Taxonomy (NCBI): domain Bacteria; kingdom Pseudomonadati; phylum Pseudomonadota; class Alphaproteobacteria; order Rhodospirillales; family Azospirillaceae; species Azospirillaceae bacterium. The sequence goes on from JAPWJW010000002.1 coordinate 342,714, forward strand.
ACGCCGGCCTACATCGCCACCTTCGACCGCGCCGGCGATGTGCTGAGCCACCATGTGGAACACACGCCCGCCGACCCGCGCGTGGCGGTGGAGGATTATGTCCGCACCGGCACCCTGACCAGCACGACCCTGGGCGGCTTGCGCGAACTGACGGCCAGCATCGCCGACCAGCTGCGCTTCTCCGGCGCCCTGTCCGGCGTGGCCCCGGGCCAGATGCGCAACGACATGTATCTGTCGGCGGAGGCGTTGCGTCGCCTGCAGAAACAGGGCGGCCCCATCCTGAATGAGGATGAGCGCGGGGCGCTGAGGGATCTGCTGGGCCGCTACGACCATGCCACCCGCTTCATCCCCACCTGGGTGAAGGTCGGTGTCGCCATCGCCCTGGGCCTGGGCACCATGGTGGGCTGGCGCCGCACCGTGGTGACGGTGGGCGAGAAGATCGGCAAGCAGCACCTGACCTACGGCCAGGGCGCGTCGGCCCAGCTGGTCGCCATGGCCACCATCGGTGCGGCCGACGCCTTCGGCCTGCCGGTCAGCACCACCCACGTGCTGTCGTCCGGCGTGGCCGGCACCATGGCGGCCAACGGCTCGGGCCTGCAATGGGCCACGGTGCGCAACATGGCCATGGCCTGGGTGCTGACCCTGCCGGCCTCCATCGCCCTGGCCGGCAGCCTGTTCTGGCTGTTCCGCCACCTGTTCTGACACCCCTCATGGCTGCAATCCCCAGGGGCGCGTTGCCCTGGGGACAGCGCTGTCCCATGCTAGGGCCTCACGCAGGAGCCGACACCTCATGATCAAGGCCATCATCTTCGACCTGGATAACTGCCTCAGCGCCGCCGACGCCATCGGGCCCGGCCTGATGGACCCCGTGTTCCAGGCCATCCGCGCCACCAACGCCGGCACCTTGGACGGGGCGGCCTTGCTGGCCGCCTTTGCCGACATCTGGCGCCTGCCGCTGAACGTGGTGGCGGCGGTGCATGGCTTCACCCCGGCCATGCGCGACGCCGCCTGGGCCGCCACCGGCGACGTGGTGGTGACGGGGCCCATGGCGGCCTACGACGATATCGGCCTGCTGCCCGCCTTCGACCTGCCGCTGTTCCTGGTCACCACCGGTTTCCGGCGCTTGCAGGACAGCAAGATCGCCGCCATGGGCATCGCCCCCCATTTCCGCGAAATCCATGTCGATGCCATCGACCAGCCGGGCCATCGGGGCAAGGAGGCGATCTTCCGTGACCTGATGACCCGCCACGGGCTGGACCCCGCCGCCGTGCTGGTGGTGGGCGACAATCCCGAGGCGGAACTGGCCGCCGGCCGCTGCCTGGGCGCGCCCACCGTCCAGACCCTGCGCGACGGCGTGGTGTGGGACGGCCGAACGGATCACCACGTCCGGGGTCTGGCCGACCTGCGGCGGCTGGTCGCGGTTTTCAATGGTTAAGGGCACACGTCCATTTATTAACCATACAATGCCCTCTGCGACATAAAGTTGTCATGAGTCTTGCCGTACGGTTCCGGACCTCATTTGGAAAAGGACTGGCACCATGGCCCATGCGGAAGCCGTGCATTCACCCGTCGCAACCTCCGGCGGACCGGCCGCGCGTTATGGGACGTTGGCGTTCCTGGTCCTGATGGCCGTCGGCCTGGGCTATATGGCGGTCAACCTGATCGGTGACCTCAGCGGGGTCGACACCCGATCCGCCCTGCCGTTCGTCCTGCTGGGCGTGGCGCTGCTGATCGCGCTGGGCTTTGAATTCGTCAACGGCTTCCACGACACGGCCAACGCCGTGGCGACGGTGATCTACACCCACTCCCTGCCGGCCAACGTGGCGGTGATGTGGTCGGGCCTGTGCAACTTCGCCGGCGTGCTGTTCTCCACCGGCGCGGTGGCCTTCGGCATCGTCTCGCTGCTGCCGGTCGAACTGATCCTGCAGGTCGGCAGCGACGCCGGCTTCGCCATGGTGTTCGCCCTGCTGATCGCCGCCATCCTGTGGAACCTGGGCACCTGGTACCTGGGCCTGCCGTCCTCCAGTTCCCACACCCTGATCGGTTCCATCATCGGCGTCGGCCTGATGAACCAGATGATGGCGACCAGCGGCACCGCCACCAGCGGCGTTGACTGGGGCCAGGCGACCAAGATCATCCAGACCCTGCTGATCTCCCCCGTCATCGGCTTCGTCTGCTCCGCCGCCCTGCTGGTCCTGATGCGCACGGTGATCAAGGACAAGGCCCTGTTCAAGGCGCCGGAGGGCAACAAGGCGCCGCCTTCCTGGATCCGCGGCCTGCTGGTGCTCACCTGCTCCGGCGTCAGCTTCGCCCACGGCTCCAACGACGGGCAGAAGGGCATGGGCCTGATCATGCTGATCCTGATCGGCACGGTGCCCACCGCCTACGCCCTCAACCGTGCCGTCACCATCCACGACACCCCCGCCTACATCGCCACCTTCGACCATGCCGGCGACGTGCTGAGCCACTACGTCAAGGAGACGCCGGCCGACCCCCGCGCGGCGGTGGAGGATTTCGTCCGCACCCGCACCATGACCGACAGCACCATGGGCGGCGTCCATGACCTGACGGCCAGCATCGCCGACCAGATCCGCGCCTATGGCTCCCTGGACCAGGTGCCGCAGGAAAACGTGCGCAACGTCCGCAACGACATGTACCTGTCGGCCGAGGCCCTGCGCCAAATCCAGAAGAAGGGCGACCTGATCCAGGCCGCCGACCAGCCGGTGCTGAAGGAACTGCTGGGCCGCTACGACAACGCCACCCGCTTCATCCCCACCTGGGTGAAGGTCGGCGTCGCCATCGCCCTGGGCCTGGGCACCATGGTGGGCTGGAAGCGCATCGTGGTGACGGTGGGTGAGAAGATCGGCAAGGACCACCTGACCTACGGCCAGGGCGCCTCGGCCGAACTGGTGGCCATGGCCACCATCGGTGCGGCCGACGCCTTCGGCCTGCCGGTCAGCACCACCCACGTGCTGTCATCGGGCGTGGCCGGCACCATGGCGGCCAACGGCTCCGGCCTGCAATGGGCCACCGTGCGCAACATGGCCATGGCCTGGGTGCTGACCCTGCCGGTGTCCATCGTCCTGGCCGGCAGCCTGTTCTGGTTGTTCCGCCACGTGTTCTGAGACCCCGGGACACGGGCGTCGGAATGACCAAGACCCAGGGCCGCCCCGGCGGCCCTGGGTTTTTTCATGGTGCGCCCAGCATGGGCGCGTTCTTGAGGGTGGAAGTCCCTCCGTAAGCTGATCACGGTGAACGAAGCGAAACGCAACTGCGAGAGGGCGACTGATCGTGGGGAGGAAGCGTGGAGCGAAACCACGAGCCGATGAACAAGAACCGGATAGAAGGCGGTGCCGAGCAGGGCGAGCGGGCCATGAACCGCGAAGCTCTCGTGATCAAGGGTCGGCGCCGTAGATCCGGCGGTTGTGTGGTGAAGGAGCGCGCTCTTACCTGGGGAGATCCCGCCTTATGCCTGAAAGGGTGACGGTGTCGAGCCGGAGCGGGAAGTCAGCAGAGGTCATAGTAGGGGCCGGTTCAACTGGTGCCGAAGGACCGAACGAGGAGGAGTGTTGATCCACCGTGGCGATGCGGAAGGCAGAGCGTCAGATGTCCGCGCAAGCGGGGCGGTCGGGAGGGGGGCGAGGTGAAGCCTTGCCCGGGCCCGGCAGCGACGAAGCCTTGCGCCCGTGCCCGGAAATGGAAAACACGGGGTCAGGGCTGCTGCTGGCGGCCCTGACGCGAGAGAACCTGCAACGGGCTTGGCGACGGGTGCGGTCCAACAAGGGCGCGGCGGGGGTTGACGGTCTGGACATTGACCAGACGGCGGCCCATCTGCGCACGGTGTGGCCCGCGATCCGGAGCCAGGTGTTGTCGGGGACGTACCGGCCTTGGCCGGTACGACGGGTGGCGATCCCGAAGCCGGACGGTGGCGAGCGTGAACTCGGCATCCCGACGGTGACGGATCGCCTGATCCAGCAGGCGCTGCTGCAGGTGTTGCAGCCGCTCCTTGATCCGAGCTTCAGCGAGTACAGCTACGGCTTCCGTCCGGGGCGAGGGGCGCACGACGCGGTGCTGAAGGCACAGTCGTACGTCCAGTCGGGCCGGCGGGTTGTGGTTGACGTGGACCTGGAGAAGTTCTTCGACCGGGTGAACCACGACATCCTGATCGACCGTCTCTGGAAGCGCATTGGGGATGCCGGCATCGTCCGGCTGATCCGGTCGTACCTGGACAGCGGGATCATGGTGGGGGGCGTGGTCCAGGCACGGGAGAGGGGGACGCCGCAGGGCGGCCCGCTGTCGCCGCTGCTGGCCAACGTCTTGCTCGACGAGGTGGACCGGGAACTGGAGCGCCGGGGTCATCGCTTCGTGCGCTACGCTGACGATGCGAACGTTTACGTTCGCAGCCGGAAGGCGGGTGAACGGGTGATGGCGCTGTTGCGGCGGCTCTACGGCCGACTGCGTCTCTCGGTCAACGAGACCAAGAGCGCGGTGACCAGCGTGTTCGGCCGCAAGTTCCTGGGCTACGGCTTCTGGGTGGCGCCCGGTGGCGTCATCAAGCGGCGGGTTGCCGACAAGCCGCTGGCGACCTTCAAGCATCGCATCCGGCAGCTGACCCGCCGTTCCGGCGGGAACAGTGTGCAGGAGGTGGTGATGCGCCTGCGTTCCTATGTTCTGGGATGGAAGGCCTACTTCCGCCTGGCGCAGACACCCCGGGTCTGGAACGACCTGGACAAGTGGATGCGCCATCGGCTGCGGGCCATCCAGCTCAAGCATTGGAAACGGGGCACGACCATCTACAGGGAACTGAAAGCACTCGGGGCCAAACCCAAGGTGCTCCATCAGGTGGCGGCCAATAGCCGCCGCTGGTGGCGCAACAGCGGGATGGCCCTCAATGCCGTCCTCTCCCTGCAATGGGCGGACGCCCTGGGAATGCCCCGTCTCTCTTGACCTCAACTCCTCGAACCGCCCGGTGCGGACCCGCATGCCGGGTGGTGTGGGAGGGGAGCGGTCCTCAAGGATCGCCCCCTATCCCGATACCGGACCATCACTGTCCGCTTTCATCAAAAGCGGACAGTTGGGGCCGCCTACGATGGTCAAAATCGCCAATTCTTGGCTGGAGTTCGCACAGTGTTTATCTGTTTTTGAGGGTTTCCCCAGGGTTAAGGGGGTGGCATGGGGCTTGCTGACAAGGCGCCCGGCACACTCTGGTAACTCTCAAGGAACAAAATAATGGCGGCAGTGGAATACGGGTCCCAAGACAGGGGCCCGGGTGGGGACCGGCGCGTCAACTGGACAATCCTGGCCGTGGGGGCGGTGATCTCCGGCTTCATCTCCCTCAGCATTCACGTGGTCATGTTGCAGGTGTTGGATGTCGCTTATCCGCAGGACGGCGGCGCGCCAACCTGGGCGCGGATGCCGATCCTGATGGGCGCGATGGCGGCGGCGTGCGTCTTCTATGGCATGGCACGGCCGGCATTGGCCAAGCGCGGGCCCGTCCTGGCCGTCCTGGCGCTGTTCGCGCTGCTGGCCATGGGGCGGGAAAGCCTGCGCCTGATCGTCATGAACGGCGTGGTGACGACGGCTTGGGTCTATGCCCTGGCCGGGGCCGTGCCCGGCCTGTTGGTCGCGCTGGGCTCTGCCGCCCTGGTGGTCGCGGCGTCAGCGTTCACCCGTGGCCCCGTGTCCCGGCTGGTGGCGGGTGTCATCATCGGTGCCATCGTGCTGCTGGGCCTCCAGCCCTTGATCGCGCACGTCTGGAAGCCGGTGATGGCGGCCCTGAGCGGCTTTGACCATGACGAGGTCTACCAGATGCCCTATGGCTGGCAGGTGGAGATCCCCGCCTACCTGACCTTCGTGGAGCCGGTGGCCAGCTGCCTGGCCATGGCGGCGCTGATCTGGGACAAGCTGTCGGCCCGGCCGCTGACCCGCCTGGCGCAGTTCATGCTCCTGGTCCTGTTCCTGCGCGGGCTGGTGCTGCGGCCCTTCCTGTACAGCTTCTTCATCCCGGCACCCCTGGGGGCCGCCATGCTCAGTGAAAGCCAGTTCTTCTTCGAATACCTGGCGCTGGGCCTGCTGACCGGCCTGACCTGGCAATTCGCCCGGCCGGGCGCGAAGGGGGCTGGAGGGACAGGGGCCTAGGGGGATTCCATCTCCTCCCCCCCCCCCTTTCGCTCATTGGAAGCCGGCGGCCGGCGCGGTTTATCGTTGCGCGCCGGCCGTCTGGATCGCCAGGGCGCGCGCAAAATAAAGAGGGGCCGGGAATGCCGATGAATGGTCCCACGGCGGTGGAGCGCACATCCGACCGGGAAATGGTCGTCTCGCGGACTTTCGACGCTCCGGCGCAGGTCATGTTCGAAGCCTGGAGCATGGCCGGGCTCTTCAGGCGGTGGTGGGTCCCGAGATCGATGGGCCTGTCGCTGCGTTCCTGCGAAATGGACGTCCGGATCGGTGGCGGTTATCGCCTGGAATTCGATCTCGGCGAGGCGAAGACCATGGCCTTCTTTGGCAAATATCTGGAAGTGACGCCATACTCGCGCATCGTCTGGACCAATGACGAAAGCGAGGGGGGAACTCGATCACCACGGTGACCTTCGAGGAGAAGGACGGCAAGACCTGTTGGCCCTGCATGAGCTTTATCCCTCCAAGGAGGCGCCTGACGCGGCGGATGGCATGGCCGGCGGGCTGTCCGAAGCGTTCGACCAATTGGAAGAACTGATCGGGGAAAGCTCGGTCCGCCCCTAGGTGTTTAGTGCCGGTGTTTGAGGGCGCGCCCCTGATTCTGTACTGGGGGTGATGCAATTCCGGTGATGTCCGGTTGCCGCGCGGCGGCGGTTTCCAAGCCGCCGCACGGCAATCGTTGCTGAATGTACATGCTGGCGGATTTTGTCTTAACCCTGCCCGTCAATAGGTAACGATCACGACTTTACCGTTGGTCAATTTCGCACCATAGGTTCCCTCGCCGAGATCTTTTTTCGCGACCGGCTTGATCAGGGCGACGAGACGTTTATACGGATTCGGACGTGAAGACTCCCATGTTCCAATTTCTCCGATAAATTCGATCGTACTTGCGTCTGCGCCGTACGTATCGAACTGTCTTTTCACATCATCTGCATCACCATCAGTAAAAAATTCGTGTTGATCATCGGTCATGACGAGATGAACACCGATGACTTCGTTGCTACCAGCCTTTTTGGCGACGATACCAATGCAGGATGTAAAGAGGGTGAACTTGATTTCACCGGCTTTTCCCCATTCTTTTTCTGCAATCTTAAGCACATTTGCGGCTAACCTGAGTGTGTATGACATGATTCTCGTTCCTTTCGTCGCGTGACTACCCATCAGAAGAGCAACCATAATGCGCCATATCGTCTATAAATACAACTTAAAGGTTATTTTTGTGAGGGTGAATCGAGCCGTCCCGGTGTTTTCCAGGCCTTTCTGGCCCGGCCTGAAGCGTCGCGCCTGAACGCGGAACGGGGGGATTTCCTATGAAGGTCCGGGGCTCTGGGGCCATGAGCCGCCCCCCAGCCGGGCGTTCACCTTGCCGGCCCGCCGTCGGCGGGTCAGGCGGTGTCCGTGTCCACCGCCCGGCGCAGCGCCGCCAAGTCCAGCTTGATCATCTCCTGCATGGCTTTCATGGCCTTCGCCGCCCGTGCCGGGTCGGGGTCGGTGATCAGGTCGATGAAGCCGCTGGGGACCACCTGCCAGGTCACGCCGAACCGGTCGGTCAGCCAGCCGCAGGCGTGGATGCGGCCGCCGTCGCCCAGCACGTCCCAGTAACGGTCGACATCCGCCTGGGTGGCGCAGTCGATGACGAAGGAGACGGCCTCGTTGATCTTCCAGTGCGGTCCGCCGTTCAGCGCCATGAAGGGCTTGCCGTCCAGCGCGAACGACACGGTCATGACCATGTCGGCGGGCCTGGGGCCAGCCTCGCCATAGCGGGCGATGGTGGTGATGCGGGAATTGGGGAAGATTCCGACGTAGAAACGCGCGGCGTCTTCGGCCACCGTGTCGAACCACAGGAAGGGGGTGATGGCGGGCATGTCCTCGTCCTCTTCAGGGGAAGGCGTTGCCCGGACTATGGGCCACCCCCCATGGGACGGGAAGCGCCCTCAGGTAGCCTCGCCTTTGGGGGGACCCAGCAGGGCCGGCAGGAACAGCAGCGCCGTCACCAGGATGCTGGCCAGCGAGAACACCAGCAGTTCGCCCATGCTGGCGGTGCCGGGGTGGTGGCTGGTCCACAGGCTGCCGAAGGCGGTGCCGGTGGTCAGGGCCGACAGGATGGTGGCGCGGGTCAGGCTGGACGCCAGCGGGTCGCGCAATCCCTGCCGCCAGGCCATGACGTAATAGATGTTGAAGGCCGTGCCGATGCCGAACAGCAGGGGCAAGGCGATGATGTTGGCGAAGTTGATGGGCTTGCCCGCCAGGATGGCGGCGGCCAGGGTCAGCAATGAGGCCAGCGCCAGGGGCGCCAGGGTCTTCAGCACGTCGGCCACGTTGCGCAGGGTGACGGCCAGGATGATGGTCACCAGGATGACGGCCAGGATGCCCGCCTGCAAAAAGGCGTGGATGATGGTGGCGCTGCTTTCCTGGATGGCGATGGGGGTGCCGGTGGCGTCTGGTGCTATGGTGCGCACCGCCTTGACGAAACGCTTCAGCACCTGGTTGTCGTTGCTGTCGCCCTTGGGGAAGACGGAGATGCGGGCGTGGCCGTCGGCCGCCACCCAGTCGCGCTTCAGGTCCGCCGGCAGGTCGGCCAGGGTGACGGGGGTGGCTTGCAGGCTGTCGTTCACCTGGGCCAGCAGGGTCTGCAGGCCCGGCTCCGTCGCCTTCTGGAAGGCCGGGACCACCGTTTCGGCCGGGGCGGCCAAGGCCGCCTCCAGCGCCGCCTTGAACTTCAGGGCGGACGCGCCGCCGGGGGTGCCGGCGTCGGGCGCCAGCTTGCCCAGGGCCGCCACCACGGCGGTCATGGACTGGCGCACATCCTCCACGCTGGGGGCGGGTTTGGTCTCCGGCGGCGACAGGCTGGGGCCCAGCAGGGTGGCGGCATCGGAAATGATGGCCAGCTTGGCGTCCTGGTCGGTGGGGATGTAGTCGTTCAGGGTGATGGCCTGCGCCACCTCCGGCAGCTTGGACAGCTTGTCGGACAGGGCGTTGGCCTCATCCTCCGATGCCGCCAGTACGTCGATGGTGTTGGGCGTGAACAGCGGGTCCTTCATCAGTTCCAGCACCACCGACACCGCTTCCGTCTTGGGGCTGCGCAGGTTCAGCGGGTTGAAGTCGAAGGTCAGGCGCGGCAGCAGGGCGGCACAGGCCACCGCCACGACGGCGGCGGCGCCCAGCACCCAGCGGCGGCGGGTGGCGATCAGATGGTCCAGTGGCGCCAGCGCCTTGTAGCCCACCTCCACATGCTCCCCCTTCGGGCGCAGCAGCATCAGCAGCGCGGGCAGGAAGGTGATGGACAGCAGGAAGGCGATGCCCATGCCCACCCCGGCCAGGATGCCCAGCTGCGACACGCCCCGATAGTCGGTGGGCAGGAAGGCCAGGAAGCCGGCGGCGGTGGCGGCGGCCGCCACCGTCAGGCCCCGGCCCACGCCATGGCCGGCGGCGGCCAGGGCCGTGGCCAGGTCGTCGTGCATCAGCCGGTCGGCGCGATAGCGGACGGAGAACTGGATGCCGAAATCCACGCCCAATCCCACGAACAGCACCGTGAAGGCGATGGACAGCAGGTTGAACGGCCCGGTGGCGATCAGGCCGAAGGCGGCGGTGACGGCCAGGCCGACGATGACGGTCAGCAGGATGGCGCCCACCATGCGGAAGGACTTCACCGCCAGCCACAGCAGCACCAGCACGGCGATGCCGGTCAGCGTGCCGTTGAAGGCCACCCCTTCGCCCAGGGTGCCGAATTCCTCATCCGCCATCGGCACCTCGCCCGTCAGGCGCACGCGCACGCCGTTGTCCGGCGTCAGGCCCAGATCCTTGGCGGTGGCGCGGATGGCGTCGGACGCCATCTGCCCCGGTTGCAGGTCGTTGAAGTCCAGCACCGGCTGCAACAGGATGAAGCGGCGCAGTTCCATGGGGTTGGGCGGCTGGCCCGTCACCAGGCCGCGCCAGTTCAGCGGCACTACCTTGCCCGTGGCCGCGGCCTGCATCGTGCCGCCCAGGGCGTCGAAGGCGCGGCCCAGATCCTCCAGCTTGGCCTGGCCGTAGCTGACGCCCTGAAGATAGGTGCCCAAGGTATCCAGCAGGCCGCGCGCCGACGGGTCGGCCGCCAGCGGGCCCAGCAGCGGCTGCGCCTGGATCAGCGACTGCATGTTGGACTGCACCTCTTCGGTGGGCAGCAACATCAGGCCTTCGCGGTTGAAATAGGGGCCGCCGTCGGGGCGGAAGACGTTGTGCACCACGTCGGTGCGCTTGATCAGCGCCGCGGTCAGGGCGCTGGCGGCGCGTTCGGCCAGTTCCGGCGTGACGCCGTCGATCACCACGGCGGTCTGCTGCACCTTCTGCGGATACAGCGCGTCGAAGGCGATCTCACGCTTGCGCCAGGTCAGCTCGGGCGACAGCAGCTTCACCGCGTCGGTGTCGATGGCGAAATGGGTCGCGACATGGAACGCGGCGGCAATGCCCAGCACCAGGCCGGCCAGCAGGGTCAGCTGCCAGCGGCGGCAACAGGCGGCCACCAGGGCGCCGATGCGGTCGTTGAGGCCCATCTTGTCGCTTCCTTCCCTTATACGCGCCCAAACTCTGCGGATATCGAAACGGGCGCCGGTTGCCCGGCGCCCGTGTCAATCAAGGGCGGGCCGGCCCGGTTCCCCTGAAACGGGGTCCGGGCCGGCCAACCTTCAATGGCAGACGATTGATATATCAGGCTTCGCGATAGCCCAGCAACAGCAGGCCGACCAGCACGAAGCACACCGGCCAGATCCAGCCGGCCCAGCGGGCGTCACGGCCGGTACCCCGGATCTGCATCCAGCGCGCGGCACCCGCCGCCACGCCCAGCACCGCCAGGAACAGGTGGCTGAGTTCGATCAGCAGCTGTTCCTTGATGTTGCTGATGGCGTGGTTGTGGGTCAGCAGCAGGTCGCCGCCCACCGTGGTCAGGATGGGGAAGACCAGGGCCAGGGACTGGTTCTTCCACCGCCCGGTCCGCACCCCCCATTCGAAGATGGCGAACGCCACGATCAGCACCACGAAGGTGCGGTGCTGCACCACCTCCGGATCACGGAAGCTGTCCCAGAAGCCGACGTCGCCCATGGGCCAGGTTTCCGGATCCGACCGCAGGAACAGGAACCCCGCCAGCACCAGGAACAGCAGCGGCCAATGCCGGGCCCAGCGCACGCCCGCCCGTTCCAACAGCGCCACCAGGCCGACCAGCAGCACGGCCAGGCCTGCCCAGTGGTGGTTGTATTCCGACCAGGCGATGTCGTCGGCGTTGCGCGGCGGCAATTCGCCGGCACCGGGCACGAAGGCCTCCGGCCGGTTGGACGCCTTGTGGTCCTGCCATTCCTTGTCCAGCTTCTCCTGCAAGGCGGGGATGGCCAGGCTGTCGTGGGTGGGGCTTTCCAGGCGCGGCGGGATGACGGGCGTCAGCCGCGCCACCACCTCGGCCCAGCTGGCGCGGTCGTCCGTCAGGTCGATGGCCGGCGGTTGCGAGGTGATGGAACCCGCGGCCAGCAGCACGGCGATGGCGAAGGCGATCTCCACCTCCACGAAGCGGCGCACGCGGGTCAGGCTTTCGCCCTGGCCGGCGGCGAAGCGGCGGATGGTCAGGAAATTGCCCAGGCCCAGCAGCAGCAGCAGGCCCAGCATGGCGCCCTTGGTGGCCGCCATGGCGCCGTAGGCGGTGCCGTAGAAGCCGTCCCAGCTGCCGATGAAGCCGACGCCGATACCGATGGCGCCCAGCACGATCAGAAGGACGCCGGTGATGGACAGCTGGCTGTAGCGCTGGCCGATGGCGGCCCCCTCATCGCGCGACTGGGCCTGGCCCAGCGACGACAGGAAGGCCGGCAGGCCGCCCAGCCACAGCCCGGCGCCCAGGATGTGCGAGAAGGTGGCCAGCAGCATCCACACGCGCTCACCCGGCCGGGCGGCGGCATGGCTGGTGGCCAGCGACGCCACCAGCATCAGCAGGGCCAGGGCCGTCAGGGTGATGACGCGGTTGCGGGTCATGTGGCCGCGCGCCGCCACGGCGATGGCGACGGCCGCCAGCGTCTGGACGATGCCGGCCTCGATGAAGAAGGCGCCGGCCACCTTCAGCACCGGCATGCCCAGCGTGCCGGCCAGCACCAACGCGTTCAGCGTCAGTGACGAGGCCGTGGCGATGGCGGTGGCGATGGCGCCCCAGCGGGCATAGCGGGCCCCGGCATCCGCCACCGCGTCGGCGGACAGCTTCAGCTTGGGCGCCAGCGGCAGGGCCAGGCAGGCCAGGAACAGCACGCTGCCGAAGGCCATGGTCATGGCCACCAGGTTGATGCCGTTGATGACGACGGTCAGGTAACCGAAGATATCGACAAGGGTATCCACGTGCGACAGGCCCCGGTTACGGCTGGATGACGGTGAAGGGGATGTCGCCGCGGGTGGTGTGCCCGTCCACGGCCAGTACCTGCCAGCGCAGCTTGTACGACCCGACGATGGACAGGGTGACGCTGCCGCTCAGGGTCTCGTCATCCGGGCTGTCACTCATCGTCACCGGGGTCTCGCTCTTGTCGGAACCGATGATGGTCAGCTTGGACCGCGCGCGGTCGATTCGGCTGTTGAAGTGCACGGTCAGGACGTTGCCGCCGATACCCAGCGTGTCGTTCACCTTGGGATTGCTCTGGATGACGATGGCATGCGCCTGCGCGACCACCGGGGCCAGCAGGGGGGCCACGGCCATGCCGGCCAGGAGGGTCAGGCCGCCGGCCAGCCGGCGCAGGCGCCCGGGCTGGGATGGGTGGGAAACAGGGGTTCGGAAGGTCATCTGCGACATCTCCTCGAAGACTTAAGGAAGCGTACGTATGGGGGCAGGCGGTCCCGCACAAGGGGGCCCGGGGCTGCGGGACGGAACGGATCACTGCCGGGAACCATTCCCTTACACGCCGCGCCCGCACGCGACAAACGCGCGCAGCCGACAGCCACCACGGTACGGTTTTACGGGCGCGGTTTTTTGCGCGACAGCGGTTATGTCAATTCTTTACGCCATCGCCGGGATCGCTGGAAACCCGTATCGCCGGGCAGCAGGGCTGTCACATTTGCGGCCGGCGGGGCGGTTTGTTGCGTCCGGGACGACGGGCACCCGTCGCCGCTTATCCGAAAAGTTACTTGCAGGCCACCGCTTGATTGCCGATTCAGGAAGATGTCGGCATGCGGCACCTACTTGCGCGTCCGAGTCCAAGGTCAAGTCACCCCGTTGCGGCGATGTCACACTTGAAGCAGACCTTGCGCAAGCAATCGGTGCGCGTTGGCACCTTTCGAATTTTGTGCAAGTCTGGCGTTACCATAGGGCGGTAGCGGATTCGATTGGCGCGGGTATGAATCACCCGGGCTCGGTCGGGGCGGGGGGTCGGTTTTACCATCCGTAGCCAAATGGGAACCGTCAGGCCTGGCTTGGCGGGAACCGGTTGGTATCGCTAACAAAGTTGAAGTGGGGCGCCTTGGTCCGGCCTGTTTCCAGCCGGATCCTTCCCGAAGGTACAAGGGGGGCGCCTTCAGGGGTTTTCCGAATGCAGGTAGTTCTCGCTCAGCCGCGGGGCTTCTGCGCTGGAGTCATCCGCGCCATCGACATTGTCGAGCGCGCGCTGGAACGTCACGGCGCACCCGTTTATGTGCGGCATGAGATTGTCCATAATCATCATGTGGTTGAAGGGCTTAGGGCCAAGGGCGCACGGTTTGTGGAGGATTTGGCGGAGGTGCCGCCGGGATCCCTCACCATCTTCAGCGCCCACGGTGTGCCGCAGGTGGTGGAGGTTGAGGCGCTGACGCGGGATCTTCGGGTCATCGATGCGACATGTCCGCTGGTGTCCAAGGTGCATGTCGAGGGCAAGCGGTACGTGGCGCAAGGCCGCACCGTCATCCTGATCGGCCATGCCGGCCATGCGGAGGTGGAAGGCACCCTTGGCCAAATCCCCGGGCGTGCCCATCTGGTGTCCAGCGTGGATGACGTGGCGGCTTTGCCGCTGCCGTCGGACACGCCGGTGGCCTATGTGACGCAAACCACGCTCAGCGTGGATGACACGCGGGCCATCATCCAGGCGTTGAAGTGTCGATTCGCCGATATCCAGGGGCCTGAAACCAAGGATATCTGCTATGCGACGCAGAATCGCCAGGCGGCGGTGCGCGAATTGGTCCAAAGTGGCGGAGCTTATCCTGGTAGTTGGGTCACCAAACAGTTCGAATTCGAACCGGCTACGGGAAATTGGTGAGGAACTGGGCGTGCCCAGCTACCTTGTCCCCGACGCGGACGCGCTGGATCCGGCCTGGTTGGCCGGATGCGGTGTGGTCGGCGTCACAGCCGGGGCCTCGGCCCCGGAAGTACTGGTGGACGGTGTGATCGCGGCGCTTGGGCGCCTGGGTCCCATCGAGCTATCGACATTGCCGGGCATCGTGGAAGACGTGCAGTTCCGCCTGCCTGAAACGCTGGCCTGACGCGCATGGCGGTGGATGGTTTTTTGACCGCCAATTCGCTAGAGAAAACGTTTAAACCCGCGCCGCCGCAGTCAACAGGCGCTGGGGCTCAAGGAGATTGAAGGCATGGGTATTCCGCTGCATCAGGTCGTCCGTATCGGCTCGTATCTTCTCAAGAAGCGGCTGACGGGCGTGAAGCGCTACCCCTTGGTCCTCATGCTGGAACCATTGTTCCGTTGCAACCTGGCCTGTGCCGGCTGCGGCAAGATCGACTATCCGGACGAGATCCTGAACCAGCGACTGCCGCTGGAGGATTGCCTGTCGGCGGTGGATGAGTGTGGCGCGCCCGTGGTGGTGATTGCCGGCGGTGAGCCGCTGCTGCACAAAGAAATCGACAAGATGGTCGAAGGGATCATCGCCAAGAAGAAATACGCCATCCTGTGCACCAACGCGCTGCTGATGGAAAAGAAGATGGACCTGTTCAAGCCCAGTCCATACTTCACCTGGTCGGTGCACCTGGACGGCGACCGCGAGGCGCATGACAAGTCCGTCTGCCAGAAGGGCACCTACGACCGCGCCGTGGCGGCCATCAAGGCGGCGAAGGACCGGGGCTTCCGCGTCAGCATCAACTGCACCTTCTTCAACGACGCCGATCCGGAGCGCGTGGCCCGCTTCTTCGACAGCGTGATGGAGATGGGCGTGGAAGGCATCACCGTCTCGCCGGGCTATGCCTACGAGCGTGCGCCCGACCAGCAGCATTTCCTGAACCGCACCGCCACCAAGACCCTGTTCCGTGAGATCTTCAAGCACGGCAACGGTGGCAAGAACTGGCGGTTCAACCAGTCCGCCATGTTCCTGGACTTCCTGGCCGGCAACCAGGAATACCACTGCACGCCGTGGGGCAACCCCTGCCGCACCTATTTCGGCTGGCAGCGTCCCTGCTACCTCCTGGGTGAAGGCTACGCCAAGACCTTCAAGGAGCTGATGGAGGATACGGACTGGGACAAGTACGGCACCGGCAACTATGAGAAGTGCGCCGACTGCATGGTCCATTGCGGGTATGAGGCGTCGGCCGTGACCGACACCCTGACCAACCCGCTGAAGGCCGCCTGGGTGGGCCTGCGCGGTGTGAAGACCACCGGCGCCATGGCGCCGGAAATCAGCCTGGAAAACCAGCGCCCGCCGGAATTCGTCTTCTCACGCCATGTCGAGAAGGCGCTGGCTGACATCCGCGCGCGCGACCCCAGCAAAGCCGCCGAGTAAGGCCTTAAACGCCGCCTCGGAATCCCGGGCCAGCCGCATCAGGTGCGGGATCTGGCCCGGCTGACGCCATAGGGACGCCAGGATCCGCAAGGGGTCCGGCGTCCCGTTGCGTTTCAGGGGGGCGGTCGCCGCCGGCGGCAGGGCCATGTGGGCCGGGTCGCACACCGCGCGCAGCACCGCCACCGGCACGCCGAAGCGCGCCCCCACCCGGGCGGCGATCTGCGATTCCGTATCCACCAGGGCGGCCCCCGTGGCCTGGTACAGCGCCTGCTTGCCCGCCACGCTGTCGATGATGCGGTCCTGGCCCGCCACCGGCCCCACCATGGCCCGGGGCAATGCTGCGGCCAGGCCGGCCGTCCAGTCGGCGTCGGGCAGGAAGTCGCCCTGGTCGGTAATGATGCGGTTGGCCACCACCAGGGTGCCGGGCGCCAGGTCCGGCTGCAAGCCGCCGCCCAGGCCGAAACTCAGGAAGCCGCAGGCGCCCGGCGCATGGGCCGTCAGTTCCCGCTCCGTCCGTTCCAGGTCGCCGGCGCTGACCAGCGGCAGCCAGCCGCGCCCCTGGGCGATGTCCGCCTCCCGCTTCAGGCCGGTGACGACGATGATGGGGCGCGCCAGCACGCGCCGCTGTGGCTGGACCATGATGATTCCAAGGGGGAAAAGAAAACGCCTGGAAGGGGGTTCCTTCCAGGCGTCTTTATTACCCGCTCTCGCGGGCGCTTTACATTTAAAACCAGCGGCTTTTACAGGCCGTAGCCGACCAGCTTGCTGTTGCCCTGCGACAGGTTGCGGTACCGCGCCAGCGCCCACAGGGGGAAGTACTTCGAATAGCCGTGGTAGCGCAGGTAGAAGATGCGCGGGAAACCGCCGCCACTGTAGAACTCTTCCTTCCACAGCCCGTCCGTACCCTGGTTCTTCGTCAGCCAGGCTATGCCGCGCGCCACCGCCGGGTGGTCCACAGCGCCGGCCGCCATCATGCCCAGCAGGGCCCAGGCGGTCTGGGACGCGGTGGAGGGGAAGGGGCGATAGCCACGGTAGTCCAGGGCGTAGCTTTCGCAATCCTCGCCCCAGCCGCCGTCGGCGTTCTGGATCTGCACCAGCCAGTCCACCGCCCGCACCATGGCGGGATGGTCCGGCGCCAGGCCGGCGGCGTTCAGGCCGTTCAGGGCCGACCAGGTGCCGTAGACGTAGTTGACGCCCCAGCGGCCGAACCAGCTGCCGTCCTTCTCCTGCTCGTCCAGCAGGTAGGCCACGGCCTCCTTCATCGCCGGGCTGTCCCGGTCGGCGCCCAGCTGGGCGATCATGCCCAGGCAGCGGCCGGTGACGTCGGACGTGGGCGGATCCAGCAGGGCGCCGTGGTCGGAGAAGGGGATGTAGTTCAGGTGGTAATGGGTGTTGTCGGCGTCGAACGCGCCCCAGCCGCCGTTACGGCTCTGCAGGCCCTCCACCCACTCCGCCCCGCGGGCGATGGTGGTGCCGTAGTCGGAAGGCAGGCCTGCGGCGGCCAGCTGCGGCTGCGCGCGCTGGAAGGCCATGACGACGACGGCGGTGTCGTCCAGGTCGGGGTAATGGTCGTTGCCGTACTGGAAGGCCCAGCCGCCGGGGCGGACGTTGGGGCGCTGTTCCGCCCAGTCGCCGACCACGTCCAGCACCTGCTCCCCCTTCAGCCATTCCAGCGCCTGGCCGGTACGCGCCAGCGCCTCATCCGTGCCCACTTCCATCATGGCGTGGCACAGCAGGCTGGTATCCCACACGGGGCTGACGCAGGGCTGGCAGAAGGCCTCGTCCGCCGCCTCATCGATGATCAGCAGCTTCTCGATGGCGTAGCGCGCGGTCGCGACCTCGGGGTGCTTGGGCGACCAGCCCAGCAGGTCGAACATCATGACCGTGTTGGCCATGGCCGGATAAATGGCGCCCAGGCCGTCCTCGCCGTTCAGGCGTTCGCGCACGAAGGCCACGGCCTTCTCCACCGCCCGGTCGCGGCTCTTCTTGGGGAAGAAGGGCCGGGCCAGGCGCAGCACCCGGTCGATGACGCCGAAGATCTCGCCCCAGGGCTTCTTGACGTGCGGCGCCTTGGGCCAGGACCTGACCTTGTCCGCCGGCACCAGGAACAGCTCATCGATGCGCAGGTTATGCGGGTTCTTGGCCTTGGACTGCAGGCTCATCAGAACCAGCAGCGGCACGATGACGGTGCGCGCCCAATAGCTGACCTTGCTCAGGTGGAAGGGGAACCACTTGGGCAGCAGCATGATCTCGACCGGCATCACCGGGACGGCGGTCCACGGCACGGCGCCGAACTGCGCCAGCATGATGCGGGTGAAGACGTTGGTGGCGGCGGCCCCGCCATTGTCGCGGATGGCCTGGCGGGCACGCACCATGTGGGGGGCGTCGATGTCGTCGCCGATGGCCTTCAGCGCGAAATAGGCCTTTACGCTGGCGCTGATGTTGAAGGCGCCCTTGAAGAACAGCGGCCAGCCGTGGTGGTCGCCCTGGATGCGGCGCAGGTAATTGCCGATGCGCCGCGCGACCTCCGGATCCGGCTCCTCACCCAGGTAGTGCTTCAGCAGAATGTATTCGGCGGGGATGGTGGCGTCGGCCTCCAGGTCGAAGACCCAGTGGCCATCGGCCGCCTGGCTGTCCATCAGGACGCGGGCGGCGCGGTCGATCGACTGCTGCAGCGCCCCTTCGCCGGCGCGGGCATCGCCCACGTCACCGCCAACCGGGACGGCCTCCATACGAACATCCATCACCAAAAGACCTCTACCTACCTGAACGCGAATGCCTAAGATCGGTTTTTCAAGAAACCGTCATGGAAGCTGTGCGCAAGCGCACACCTCTGTCTCATGCCTGAATCGCTTGGACGGGGAACCGTCCAGGCTTCACGCCCCGCGCAGCAACGCATCCGCGGCGGTGAATCCCGAACGTATGGCGCCTTCGATGGTCGAAGGCAATCCGGTAGCCGTCCAATCCCCTGCCAACACAAGGTTTTTTCCGGCGGCCGTTGCATTCGGGCGACGCTTTGCCTGCGTCGGCAGTGCGGCAAAGGTCGCCCGCTTCTCTTTCACCACCTGCCAGGGGGGCAGGGGCGCGTCGGCGGGCAGGCCGGCCAAGGCCGCGATCTCCCCCCAGATGGTGCGGGCGGTGGCCTCGCGGTCCGACTCCATCAGGCGGTCGGCGCCGCTGACCGTCACCGATAGGTGGTCGTCATAGGCGAAGGCCCATTCGCCCACCGTGTTGATCATGCCGGTCATCCGGGGCATGTCCGCCGGCCGGTCCAGGCGGAAATGGACGTTCAGGATGGACCGGTGTTCCGTCGGCGTGGTCAGGCCCGGCAGCAGGTCGGCCGCCACCCAGGCGGGCACGGCCAGGACCACCGCATCATCCGGGCCCAGCGCTATCGTTTCGGTGCCGAAATCAAGTGCCGTCGCGACCTGGCCATCCCGCGTCAGGCCGCGCAGGCGGCGGCGCCAGGCGATCTCGGCGCCGTTGGCGGCCAGCCAGTCCAGCGCCGGGTCCACGAACACGGGCGACAGGCCGCCGCTGGCCAGCAGGGGCTGGTAGGCCGCCCCGCCCTGGGCCAGGGTCTCGCGGATGATGGCGCCGGCCAGACCGGCGGCCGACTGCTCCGGCTCGGTATTCAAGGCGGCCAGCAGCACGGGGCGGAAGAAATTGTCCCAGGCCGGGCCGGAACAGGACAGCACCTCACCGATGGGCGCCAGCGGGTCGGCACGCATCAGCTTCATGCCGGCCAGATAGTCGGCGGCGGTGGTGCCGGGCACGCGGCGTGAGGGCACCAGCACCCACCACGGCAGCTTGCCCTCGTTGGGGCGCACCTGCCAGCGGCGGCCGGTGGCGCCGTCCCAGAACCGGTAGTCCACTTTCTCCAGCCCGAACGCGCGGCCGGGGCCGTGCGTGCTGCGCAGGTAGGACATGGCTGCATGGTTGCCGCTGACCACCAGATGGCTGCCATTGTCGATGCGCACGCCCAGGGCGGGCTCGTCATAGGACCGGCAGCGGCCGCCGGCATGGGCGGCGGCTTCGTACAGGCGGACGCGGCGGCCCTGTTCGGTCAGGCGGACGGCGGCGGCCAAGCCGGCCAGGCCGGCGCCGACGACGTGAACCGTCGGCCCGGTGGATGGATGGGCGGTGGTCATCAGAACAGGAAGGCCTTCAGCACGACCCACAGCAGGTGCGGCTTGGACAGGCGGACCTTGGGCCGGGGCCCGGCCCAGCCGCGCACCAGCAGGCGGTCCAGGTAGATCTTGTAAACGTCGCGCATCAGCCGGGGCGCGCGCGCGGCCCGGCGCGGGGCCGCCGCCAGCAGGCGGCCGGCCTCGGCGAAATGCTCGGCCGCGCGCACGGCCAGCGCCCGGCAGGCGCCATCCACGCGCGGATCGGCCGCCACGGTGGCGGGGTCGGTGGCGGTGATGCCCTGGGCGCGCAGCAGTTCCGACGGCAGGTACAGGCGGTTGATGGCCACGTCCTCATCCACGTCGCGCAGCACGTTGGTCAGTTGCAGGGCGCGGCCCAGATGGTGGGACAGGGCGATGCCGCTGTCCTCCGGCATGCCGAACACGCGCACCGACAGGCGGCCCACGGCGCTGGCCACCCGGTCGCAGTACAGGTCCAGGGTCGCCATGTCCGGCGCCTGGATGTCGGCGTCCAAATCCATCTGCATGCCGTCGATGACGGCGATGAAGTCGTCGTAGCGCAGGCCGAAACGCTGGGTGGCGGCCTGCAACGCCGCCAGTTCGGCGGGGCCCTTGCCGGCGCAGAGGGCGGCGATGTCGCGGCGCCACTTGTCCAGCGCCTCGCGCCGGGCCGTCTTGCTGGCGGCGATGGTGGGGTCGTCGCCGTCGGCGATGTCGTCCACCGCCCGGCAGAAGGCGTAGATGTGGAACATGGCGTCGCGCTCGGCCGGCGGCAGCACGCGCATGGCGGTGTAGAACGAACTGCCGCTGGCGGACCTGGCGGCGGTTTCGTTCTGGGTGTTCGCGGGCATGTCGGCGGCCGCGGTCATGGCTTCTTCCCGGCGGCCACGGCGGTGGCGCCATTGCCCGTCAGGCGCCGCCACAGCGTGGACAGCGTGGCGCGCGCGGCGATGCACAGCGTCGCCGCCTTGCCCAGGTGCACGTTCTGGGACAGCGGGTCGCGGGTCAGCAGCACCTGCACCAGGCGGCGGGCCAGGCGCTGGATGATGGCGACCTCGATCGCCAGGCGCAGATCCTTCACCTGGGCCGCCAGCGGCTCCGCCTGGTCCAGCAGGGCGTCGGTGCGTTTGGCCAGGTGGCGGATGATGTCCAGCAGGGCCGGCGGCGAGACCGGTTCCAGCAGCGCATCCGGCGTCAAATCTTCCGCGATCAGCATGGGCAGGGGGATGTAGACGCGGTCCAGCGCCCGCTTGTCCTTGCCGCAATCCTGCAGGTGGTTGATGACCTGCAGGGCGGCGCACAGGGCGTCGGACGCCGCCCAGGTGTCGCGGCTCTCCCCGTGCACGTCCAGGACGTAGCGCCCCACCGGCATGGCGGAATAGCGGCAATAGTCGATCAGGTCGTCCCAGTCGGTGTAGCGCAGTTGGGTGACGTCGCGGCGGAAGGCGGTCAGCAGATCCTGGGCATGCTGGTCGGGCAGCTTGTATTCGGCCAGCACCTCGCGCAGGGCCACGGCCTCCGGCTCGTTCTGGCGGTCGCCGCGCAGGCTGGCGCCCATGGCGTCCAGCAGCTTCAGCTTCATGTCCGGCGCCAGGATGGGGCTGTCCGACACGTCGTCGGCCACGCGGGCGAAGGCGTAATAGGCCATCACCGGCGCCCGCGCATCCGGACGGATGATCAGCGAGGCGACGGGGAAGTTCTCGTCCTTGTGGCCCTTGCCGGTGCGGTGGTTGGCTGCCGTCATGGCGTGGTGGTTCCGTTCTGGTCCGTGGTCGGCTGGACCGGATGCACATGCTGGGCCTGGGCGCGCCCCTTCCACATGCCGCCGCGGCCCATCCAATGCTGGACCGCGCTGTCCACCGTCCACACGGTATAGACGATACCGATCAGCGGCAAGGTGACGGCCCGCATAGGCGACAGGCGATAGAACGCCTGTATGGGCGCGAAGCTGGCCAGCATGAGGCCGATGGCGAGCGCGCCGAACACCCCCGCCGCCTCGCGGTTGAACAGGGCCAGCAGCACCGGCGCCACATAGGTCAGCAGCATGCCCAGCACCGTGCCGGCCAGCAGGATGGGGGAGTAGTTCAACTGCGCGTAGGCGCTGCGGATCACCATGCGGCGGATGTCGTCCACCTTGTCATAGGCGCGCAGGCTGACGGCGCGGTCGCTGAGGCCCAACCAGATGGAACCTTGCGTCTTCATGCGGCGGCCCAGGGCGCAATCGTCGATCAGGGCGTCGCGGATGCTGTCGATGCCGCCGGCCCGCGCCAGCGCCTGGCGGTCCACCAGCATGCAGCCGCCGGCAGCTGCGGGCCACGGTGGACCCGCTGTCGTTGACCCGGCCGAAGGGGTACAGCATCTGGAAGAAATAGATGAAGGCGGGGATGAACAGCTTTTCCGCCCAGCTGTCGCAGCGCAGCTTGGCCATCAGGCTGACCAGCACGCGGTTTTCCGTCTGCGCCCGGGTCGCCAGGCGGGTCAGCGTGTCGGGGGCGTAGGCGATGTCGGCGTCGGTCAGCCACAGGTAATCGGGCGGAAAATCGCCGGCCTGGGCATGGGCGATGCCCTGGCGCACGGCCCACATCTTGCCGGTCCAGCCCGGCGCCAGCTCCGCCCCCGTCAGCACGGTCAGGGTGGCGGTGGAGCCCGAGGTCTCCGCCGCGTGACGGGCGATGTCGGCCGTGCCGTCGTCGCTGCCGTCATCCACCAGCACGATGTTCAGGGCGCCGGGATAATCCTGCGCGCCCAGGGAGGTGATCACCCGCGCAATGCCGTCGGCCTCATTGCGGGCGGGAATGACGGCGGTGACGGATGGCCAGCCGCCGTCCAGCCCGCCGTGGCTGAAGCCGCTGGGCAGCACCTCGCCCGGCTTGGCCACCGGCACGACGGCCATGTCGTCCCGCTCCAGCCCCAGCCAGAACAGGCCGCGGGCGAAGACCAGGACCACCCACACCGCCAAGGCGATGGCACCGATGAGGAAAAGCACGCTCATGCAAGGTACCCCGCGGTCTTGAACCAGGTGAGGGCGTCGGCCAGGGCCTGGCCGTAGGGGCGGGCGGTGTAGCCCAGCTCGGCCGCCGCCTTGGCCGAGGAGAAGAACATGCGGTACTTGGACATGCGCAGGCCGTCCACCGTCACGAAGGGCTCGCGCTTGGTGATCTTGGCCACGGCCTCGGCGCCGACGGCGATGGGGTAGATCAGGCCGCGCGGGATGCTGACGGTGGGGGCTTTGCGCCCCACCAGGCCGGCGATGTCGGCCAGCATCTGCTGCAGCGACACGTCCTGCCCGCCCAGGATGTAGCGTTCGCCCAACCGGCCCTTCTCAAAGGCCAGCATGTGGCCCTCCGCCACGTCATCGACATGCACCAGGTTCAGGCCGGTGTCGACGAAGGCCGGCATCTTGCCGGTGGCAGCCTCGACAATGATGCGGCCGGTGGGGGTGGGGCGCAGGTCGCGCGGGCCGATGGGGGTGGACGGGTTGACGATGACGGCCGGCAGCCCATCCTTGGCCACCATGTCCAGCACCGCCTGTTCCGCCAGGATCTTGCTGCGCTTATAGGCGCCGATGGCCGCCTCCGGCGCCATCACCGCGCGTTCGTCCACCGCGACGCCGTCGGTGCGCGGTGCCAGCACGGCGACGCTGCTGGTGTAGACCACGCGCTTCAGGCGGCGCTCCAGCGCCAGTTCCATGATGGCGCGGGTGCCGCGCAGATTGTTCTGGACGATCTCTTCCGGGTTGGGCGCCCACAGGCGATAGTCGGCCGCAACGTGCAGCAGGGCGTCGGCGCCCTCCATGCCGCGCGCCAGGCTGTCGCGGTCGCCCAAATCGCCCTCGACCACGCGCACGTCCAGGCCGGCCAGGTTGGTGGGCGGTGTGGCCGGGCGCTTCAGCACGGTGACGTCGTGGCCGCGCGCCAAGGCCGCACGGGCCACGGCCGCGCCGACGAAGCCCGTCGCCCCGGTGATGAACAATCGCTGCTTATCGGCCATCGGCCCCAAGATCCCCAATCCGTCAGACGGCGGGACCATATCACTTCCAGGATAGGGAGTGGAAAGGGTTGGCGGGTGCCGGTCGGCGGATGGCTGGCCTGCTGTGGCCGGTATGCGACACTGTTGTCGGTGCCGTAATGCCGTTCTTCGGCCGGCGACCGCCGGCCCGGACCGGCCAGGTCCGTGAGCCAAGCCAGCGGATGCTGGCGCCCGGCGCCTGAGGGGGCATTTGATCGATCAAGATCAAATGCCGCGCGTATGAATCCTCAGATCCGCGTGCGCTTGAACACCGCCTCCGGCAGCAGGCGGATGATGGTCATGACCAGCAGCCAGACGGGACGCACGTAGACCACGTCCCGGCCTTTCGCCTGGGCGCGCAGGATGGCGTCCGCCACCTCCGCCGGCTGGGCGGTCAGGGGCTTGGGCAGGGGCATGCCGGCGGTCATGCGGGTATCGACGAAGCCGGGCTTCACCGTGATGACGTGCACGCCCGTTCCCTGCAGCCGCTGGCGCAGGCCGGACAGGAAGGCGGTGAAGCCGGCTTTGGCGGACCCGTAGACATAGTTGGTGGCCCGGCCCCGGTCGCCGGCCACGGAACTGACGCCGATCAGGATGCCGGATCCGCGCTTTTCCATGCGCTGGGCCAGTTCGCCCAGGATGGCGGCGGGGCCGTTGTAGTTGCTGCGCATCACCAGGTCGGCGGTCAGCGGGTCGGTGGCCGACGCCGCCTGGTCGCCCAGCAGGCCCACCATGCTGACGGCCACGTCGGGCAAGTCACCCAGCCCGTCCAGGAAGGCGCCGGCGCCGGCGATGTCCAGCACGTCGAAATCCACCAGCCGCACCTCCGCCTGGCTGCGCAGGCGCAAATCGGCGGCGTCCGTCTCCAGCCGCCGGGCGTCGCGGGCCGCCAGGATCAGCCGGGCGCCGCCCCGGGCATAGGCGCGGGCCAGGGCCAGGCCGATGTCGCTGGCGGCGCCGAGGATAAGGACAGTCTGGGATGATGCGGCGGTCATAGGCCTAGCCGTTCCGATTGCAGGGAGGAGAATTTGCCCGTGGGGTCGACCCGGGCGCGAATGGACTGGAACTCACCCAGGTGGGGATACCCTTGGCGGACCAAGGTGGCGCCGCAGCGGCTGTCCTTGGCCAGGTAGGGCCGGCCGCCATGGTCGGCGGTGATGGCGTCCAGTTCCAGCATCAGGCCCAGCGTGCCGGTGTCGGCGGGGAAGTCCAGCGCCAGGGTGTAGCCTTCCATGGGGAAGGACAGCAGGCCGTCCTGTTTCCCCAGCAGCTTCAGCACCGCCAGGAAAGAGGCGCGGCCCGACCGCGCCACCCGGTCCAGCAGCAGGCGCAGGCCCGCCGCCGCCGTGGCCTTGGGCAGCACGCACTGGAATTGCAGGAAACCCGGCCGGCCATAGATGCGGTTCCATTCCAGGATGGCGTCCAGCGGGTAGAAATAGCTGTCGTAGTCGATCAGGGAACCGCCCGCTTGGGCACGGCGGTAATACAGGGCGTTGAAGGCCCGCACGCTCCACCGGTTCAGGGCGAAGGCGGGGAAGTCGATGGGCACCCGCCGCGTCGCCTTGGGGGGCAGGACCAGCGGCTGGCCGTTTCCCGCCGGCAATTCGTCGGCCCGCGCATGTTCCCCCAGGTACAGCAGCGACCGGCCCAGATCCGGCCCCCGCGCCAGGCAGTCGATCCAGGCGACGGAATAGGTCCAGGCCTGGTTGGCCTCGAACATCGCCATCACCGTTTCCAGGTTGGCGGCGTGGTGGGTTTCCTGGCGGATGTAGGCCGTCTCGATCCGCATCAGGCGGAAGGATGCGCTGACGATCACGCCGGTCAGGCCCATGCCGCCGCAGGTGGCGGCGAACAGGTCGGCGTTCTCCTGCGGCGAACAGCGCACCACCCGGCCGTCGGCCAGCGCCAGGGTCAGGCTTTCCACATGGTTGCCGAACGAACCGGCGCCGTGGTGGTTCTTGCCGTGCACGTTGGACGCGATGGCGCCGCCCACGGTGACGAACTTGGTGCCGGGCGTCACCGGCACGAACCAGCCGCGCGGCACGAACACGTCCAGGATATCGGCCAGCATCACGCCGGCCTCGCAGGTCAGCACGCCGCTGTCGGCGTCGAACGCCATCAGGCGGTCGCTGGGCAGCAGCGACAGGGTGGCCCGGCTGCCCATGGCGGGGTCGCCGTAGGACCGGCCGTTGCCGCGCGCGATCAGCGACCGTTCCTGCGCGATGGCGGCCCGCATCTCGGCCTCCCCCCGCGCGCGCAGCACACGGGCGTCGCGCAGGCGGGGGAAATTGCCCCAGCCGCTCAGGCTTGCCTGTGTCTGTTCGGTCAGGGCCATATCAGATGCTGGTCAGCATGATCAGGCCGATCAGCCCGGCGCAGATCCAGGAGACGCGGTCCTTGGCGGCGAACAGCACGGGGTCGTCGTGCATTTCCCCCCGATGGGTTTTGATCAGGATGCGGCCGATCCAGTACAGCAGCACCACCGGTGTGCCCCACAGCACCTCGGGCCGGCTGTACAGCTGCGCCACCGTGTCGCTGGTGAGGTAGAGGAAGAAAGTCAGCACGGCGACGGTGCCGTTGGAGGCCGCCATCATTTCCAGGATGGGCAGGTCGTCCAGGCGGTAGGCGTAGCGCGGCGGGGCTGCGGCACCGCGCAGGACGCGCGCCCGCAGTTCCGAGCAGCGCTTGACCAGCGCCAGGCTGAGGAACAGGAAGACGGAGAAGGTCAGCAGCCAGGACGACAGCGGCACGTCCGTCGCGGCGGCGCCGGCCACCAGGCGGCTGCCATACAGGCAGGCCAGGGTGATGACGTCCAGGGTCGGCTGTCGTTTCACGCCCAGGGAATAGGCCATGGTCACGGCGTAATAACCGGCCAGGACCAGCAGGAAATGCCAGGGCAGGAACAGGGCGATGACGCCGGCCCCCACCAGCGTCAGGGGCAGCAGGAACAGGCCGTGCAGGATGTCCACCTGCCCCGCCGCGAACGGCCGCCAGCGCTTGGTCGGATGCTCCCGGTCGCTTTTCAGGTCCAGCAGGTCGTTCAGGATGTAGACGCTGGAGGCGCACAGGCTGAAGCTGAGGAAGGCGGCGGCGCAGGCGGCCAAGGTGGCGAAACTGAAATGGTGGGCGGTGAAGGCCGGCACGAAGATCAGCAGGTTCTTCAGCCATTGATGCACGCGCAGCACGCGGCGGTATTCCGCCAGGCCGGTGTTTTTCCGCGTGATCACCTGGGCGTCGGGATGGCGCGCCTTGACGGTGCGCAGCAGGCCGGCGGCGGCGTCCACCACCACCACGCCGCGCGCGTCCTTCCACACGGCCAAATCCACCGCCGCGTTGCCGGCATAGTCGAATCCGCCCTGGCCGAACGCCGCGCACAGCGCGGCCGACTTGGCGGCACCGGCCAGGTTGTTTTCCGGCGTTGAGGCGAAGATACCGTCGAACAGGCCGACGCGGTCGGCGATGGCCTGGACGTGGGCGTGGGTGGAGGCGGAGGCCAGGTAGATGCGGCGGCCCTTGGCCTTTTCCTCATGCAGCCAGGACACCAGTTCCTCATTCAGGGGCAGGGTGTGGAAATCCAGAAGGGCGCGCTTGGCCACCGCCGCCTTGAAGCGGGCCTTGTCGCCCAGGTGGCGCAAGGCCGCCAGCGCATCCAACGGCGACGTGGTCAGCAGGGCGAAGAAGGATTCCACCAGCAGGTCGGTCCGGATCAGCGTGCCATCCAAATCCACGACCAGCGGCACGTCCTCGCCCGCATCCTGCTTCTGATTGTCGATCATGCCCACCCGAGGCCCCCGCCCCAACCCATTGTAAAATCCAGTCCCATCCGACCTCTACCAGGAGAGGGGCGGGTGCCGGCGGAGTATATTTCGTTCCGCCACCGGAAAATATCCCATTCGCACGGGAAGCTGTACGGGTGTCTTACAGGGAAGCTTGGCCGCACAAGGGCCGGGGCAGGGCGCCCTCAAGCAGCTGGGTGATGTGCCGGTCCATCCAGCCGGGCTCATCCAGCGTGGCGAAGCGGATCAGCAGGCGGGCGTACAGGGCGCCGTACAGCGCCTCCACCAGCGTCTCCACGTCCAGGTCGGTGCGGAACTCGCCGTTCTTCTTGCCGCGTTCAAGGATGTCGCGCAGGCGCTGGCGGCGGGGTTCCACCACCTTCTCATGATAGACCTTCAGGGTGGCGGGGTCGTTCTGCCCGGCCAGCACGATGCTGGCCACCACCCGGCCGGTGGCGCCGGCGAAATTGCGGGCGATGCCGTCCAGCACCGCGCGCAGATCGGCCACGGCGGACGCTGTGTGGGGGAAGGGCACCGTCAGCTCGGCATAGGCCAGCAGGGCTTCCATCGCCAGGGCGCCCTTGCCCGGCCACCAGCGGTAGATCGTGGTCTTGGCGGTGCCGGACCGCGCCGCCACGCCCTCGATGGTGAACTTTTCCAGGCCGTTTTCTTCCAGCAGCAGAAACGCCGCCTCCAGGATGGCGTCGCGCGCCTGATCCGATCGGGGACGTCCGGGTCCCCGCATGGCTTTGTCCGTCACCCTGTCTCCTTTTCCCCTGAAGGCGCCAGCATCCAATGCGCGGGCCGGCCGTTCGCGACGTCCTCCCCAAAGGACAGAAACGCTACACAGCGTTTCGATTGTCGCAGTGCTCCCACCCGCTGGATGACACTATCCTACACTTACGAAACGGACCATAGCGAAATATCCCCCGCGACGGCCCATTCGGCATAGGGAAACTGTAGCCGCGCCAGGCGCCGCGCAGAAGCCCGATTACCGGCGGCATCCTCCCCCGCACCCTGCCGTCGGTTCACGGCCCGGTTCCCCACGGCGGGAACCGGGCCGTACTTATGCCTGTCGCCCTCAATCGCCGGGCGCCGGCATCCGCCGGCTGGGCTATCCTCGCTTTCCAGTCCACTGACGTTCCCCGGAAAGCTCCGGCGGCCCCGGTCGGGGGCTACAGCGGCATGAGCGTCTCATGCCGCCGGCGTTGTTTGTGCGTAGGAAAATCGGACGCTTCAGGCGTTCTCGCGCAGGCGGGTCAGGAAGCCCTGGATGCCGCTGCGCATGGCGGCGGCGGTGCCGTCGGCGTGGTCGGCGGTGCTGCGGGTGGCGGTCACCTGGCTGGCGACCTTGCCGGCCAGGTCGCTCATGCCGCCCACCGCCTCGCCCAGGCGGCGGGTGCGGTCGGACACCAGCTGGATGCTGCGGGAGATTTCGTCCACCGCCGCACTCTGCTGGCCGATGACGTTGGCGACCTCGCCGGAACTGGCGTCCAATGCCGCCACCGACTGGCCGATCTCCGCCACCGCCTCGGCGGTGCCGTGGGCGGCGGTCTGGATTTCCTGGATCTGGCGGGCGATGTCCTCCGTCGCCTTGGCCGTCTGGTTGGCCAGGCTTTTCACCTCGGATGCCACGACGGCGAAACCCTTGCCGGCCTCCCCGGCGCGGGCCGCCTCGATGGTGGCGTTCAGGGCCAGCAGGTTGGTCTGGCCGGCGATGTCCTGGATCATCTGCACCACGCTGCCGATGCGGGTGGCGACCTCGCTCAGGGTCGCGACCTGGCGGTCCACCGCCTCCACCTGTGTGGCGGCCGACCGGGCGCGGCCGGCGGCGTCATCGACCGACCGCACGATCTCCGCGATGGTGGCGGCCATCTCCTCCACCGCCGCCGCCACGGTGCCGGCATGGCTCATGGCGTCGTCGGCCTCGGCCGTGGCGCCGGTGGCGGAGGTGCGGGCGGTGTCCGCCAGCTGGTCCAGCGACACGGCGTTTTCCGACAGGTCGGTCATGGCGCCGACCAGTTGGTCGGTCTGGCCGGCGATCTCCGTCGCGAACTGGTCCGCCAGGGCCAGGCGCAGGGCCACGCGCTGCTGGCGGGCCTGCTGGCTTTGCTGTTCCTGCTGCTTGCGCAGGGCCTCGGTTTCGGCCGCCGCCGTTTCCGCCTTGCCCAGGGCGGTGTCCATGGCGGCGAACAGTTGCTCCAGGCTCCAGGCCAGCCACACCAGGATGCCGGTCTCCATGAGGACGATGCCGGCATGGAACAGCACGCGGCCGATGTCGCCCCGGTCGTGCGGGAACACCCAGGCCGGCACCAGGAAACTGAGCGTCAGATGGTGCACGGCGGTGGCGCCGGCCGCCAGGATGATGATGCGCCAGTCGCAGAAGGCCGTCAGCATGGCCAGGACGGCGAAGTAGATCATGTGGAAATCGACCTGCCAGTCACCGGCGGACGCCGCCACCAGGATCGAGGTCTGGGCGATGGCCAACACCGCCGTCATGTATTCCAGGGTCTGGCGCGGCAAGCCGACGGCCACGCCGCCGGTCAGCACCAATGCCAGGCCCAGGGCCGACAGGCCCGGCGCCAGCCAGCCATTGCCGGCCAGGACGCCGGTCAGCGCCGCCGCCGGCACGCACACCCACAGGAAAACGATGAACACCCGAAGGGCCGTGGCCCGGATGGAAATCATGTTGATCATGTCGTCGCCCCGCTTTTGCGAAACTTTTACGCGGCCGAGCCCCTGCCCGTGCCGCATCCCCTGAAACCGCCCAACGGCAACAGCAAGCCGGCGTTGCGCGGCCGGCCCGCTGTGATCGGTCGGGGCAATCCCCCGTCACCGACCTTCACCACCCAGCGTCCCGGACGGCCGTCCACCAGCAGGGCGTCGGCCCCGGCCAACGCCGCCACCTGGTCGGGCAAGGCCACCCAGGGCGGGAAAACCGCCAGCGCGAAGCCGCCGCCCGGGCCGGAAAAGGCGCTGGCCGCCAAGGCCGGCAGCAATGACGCCAGGATGGCGCCCGTCGCCCACAGCAACCGTCCGCCCCGCATGCCGTTCTTCCCATACGTCCTAATACGATAGACCTACCTTGGCGGGTGGGAATGATTAATTGGTTAAATTCTGGTGTGCGGCGGGGACCCTATCCCGAAGCGTCGGCCGCAGGGCCCCGCATCCACGGCATGACGGCCGGGCGCGTCGCGGCGCATCGGGAAGGTTGCCTCATCGGCCAGATAGTTTTAGAAATTGGCCTCAGTCAGGTAACAATCTTTCAGGATCTGGTTCCGTGCCCCAGCTTCGTTCCCGCACCTCCACCCATGGCCGCAACATGGCCGGCGCCCGCGGCCTGTGGCGCGCCACGGGCATGACCGACGCCGACTTCGGCAAGCCCATCATCGCCATCGCCAATTCCTTCACCCAGTTCGTGCCCGGCCACGTGCACCTGAAGGATCTGGGCCAGCTGGTGGCGGACGAGGTGGTGGCGGCCGGCGGCGTGGCCAAGGAATTCAACACCATCGCGGTGGACGACGGCATCGCCATGGGCCACGCCGGCATGCTGTACAGCCTGCCGTCGCGTGAGGTCATCGCCGACGCGGTGGAGTACATGGTCAACGCCCACTGCGCCGACGCGCTGGTGTGCATCTCCAACTGCGACAAGATCACGCCCGGCATGCTGATGGCGGCCCTGCGCCTCAACATCCCCACGGTGTTCGTCTCCGGTGGCCCGATGGAGGCCGGCAAGGCCCCGGTGCATGGCGAGATCCGCTCCATCGACCTGATCGACGCCATGGTGGCCGCCGCCGACGACAGCGTCAGCGATGCCGAGCTTGAAGCCCTGGAACAGAACGCCTGCCCCACCTGCGGTTCCTGCTCCGGCATGTTCACCGCCAATTCCATGAATTGCCTGGTGGAGGCGCTGGGCCTGGGCCTGCCCGGCAACGGCACGGTGCTGGCGACGCACGCCGACCGCAAGGCGCTGTTCCAGCGCGCCGGCCGCACGGCGGTGGAAATCGCCCGCCGCTGGTACGAACAGGACGACGCCAGCGTCCTGCCGCGCTCCATCGCCACGTTCCAGGGGTTTGAGAACGCCATCGCGCTGGACATCGCCATGGGCGGGTCCACCAACACGGTGCTGCACCTGCTGGCGGCGGCGTACGAGGGCGAGGTGCCGTTCACCATGGCCGACATCGACCGCATGTCGCGCCGCGTGCCCCACCTGTGCAAGGTGGCGCCATCCTCGGCCACCGTGCATATCGAGGACGTGCACCGCGCCGGCGGCATCATGGGCATCCTGGGTGAACTGGACCGCGCCGGCCTGCTGCACCGCGACGTGCCCACCGTGCACGCCCCCACCCTGGGGGCCGCCATCGACGGCTGGGACATCACCCGCGCCAACGACGCCGACATCGCCGAATTCTATGCCGCCGCCCCCGGCGGCGTGCGCACCACCCAGGCCTTCAGCCAGGCGTCGCGCTACACCAGCCTGGACCGTGACCGGGTGAACGGCGTCATCCGCAACAAGGAAAACGCCTTCAGCCAGGATGGCGGCTTGGCCGTGCTGTACGGCAATTTGGCGGTCGACGGCTGCATCGTGAAGACGGCGGGCGTGGACCCGGCGGCCCTGACCTTCACCGGCAAGGCTCGCGTGTTCGAAAGCCAGGACGACGCCGTGTCCGCCATCCTGGGCAATCGCGTGGCGGCGGGCGACGTGGTGCTGATCCGCTATGAAGGCCCGCGCGGCGGCCCCGGCATGCAGGAAATGCTGTACCCGACCAGCTATCTGAAGTCCAAGGGCCTGGGCAAGGTCTGCGCCCTGGTGACGGACGGCCGCTTCTCCGGCGGCAGCTCCGGCCTGTCCATCGGCCACATCTCGCCCGAGGCGGCCGAGGGCGGCACCATCGGCCTGGTGGAGGAAGGCGACCGCATCGTCATCGACATTCCCAACCGGTCCATCCACCTGGATGTGGAGAACGTCGAACTGGACCGCCGCCGCGACGCCATGAAGGCCAAGGGGTCGGCGGCGTGGAAGCCGGCCAACCGCGACCGCAAGGTCTCCGGCGCGCTCAAGGCCTACGCCTACTTCGCCACCTCCGCCTCGCGCGGGGCGGTACGCGACACGTCGGGGATTTGATCGGTCGCACGCACTGGACTGGGGAAGGCGCGCCGTTCCCCAGTCCAGCGCTTTTACAAAAACCGGGCGACCGGCGGTGGCGCGGCGAAGTTGCCGGCCGCCAGTTCCAGCAGCCAGGCCCGCATTTCCTCGTGCGGGACCGCCCGCAAATCGGCATCGGCTTCCGCGACGGCTGCGGCCAAGGCGGTGGTTTCCTCGTCAGTCATGTGAGTCGCCCTCACCCCAGACCAGGAACAGCCCCACGTCGCCCGGGAAGCCGTTGGGGAAGTCCAGGACACGGGCGGTCAGGCTGAAGCCCGCCGGCTGTAGCTCATGTTTCCAACGCTGGTAGATCTCGGCCGCTTCGCCGCGCAGGGTGCGGGGCCAGTCGGGCTCGGGCACGTTGATGGCGCGGGCGCCGTCGCTGCACAGTTCGCTGGGGAAGCGCAGCAGCTGGAATTCCTTCTCGCCCCGCACGGCGGCGTCGTGCGCCTCCTCCAGCAGGCGGTGCCAGCCGTGGTCGGCGACGTGATGGTCGATCAGGGTCTTCACCTGGTCCTGCCGGCGGGCCAGCGCCTCCTTGCGCTGGGTGACGATCTCGCGGGCGTGCACGTCGTGGAAATCGCCCACCAGGTGGCGGAAGTCGGCGGCGCTGAACAGGGGTTCGTGCACCGGTTCCGGCGCCGGCGGTGGCGCCTTCTTCTCCGCGCGATGGAAGAAGCCGGTGCGGTGCGGCGTCTCCACCTTCTCCGCCGGTTCGGCCGCCAGCACCTTCAGCAGGTCGGCGCGCGACACGATGCCCACCAGGGCGCCGTCCAGGATGACCGGCACGCGCTTGATGGCGTGGGTGATCAGCAGGCGGGCGATGTCGGCGGTGTCGGTGTTCAGATCGACGGTGATGACGGGGGCCGCCATGATGTCACGGGCGGTGCGTTCGCGCTTCTGCGCGTCGGCCAGATAACCGGGGGGCAGTTGCTCCCCTTCCGCCACCCAGGCCAGCCACCAGTCGCGCCGGGCCTCGCCCGCTTCCTCTTGGCCGCGGTCCAGCAGGTCGCCCTCGCTCACCATGCCGATGACGGCGCCATGGTCGTCCACCACCGGGGCGGCGCTGACACCACGGTCCAGCAGCAGGGTGGCGATGCGGCTGACCGGTGTATCGGCGGTCACCGTCAGCACGTCGGCGGTCATAACGTCATGGGCGCGCATGGGGGCGGCTTCTCCTCTCACGATGGGTCCGGCAGCGGAAGGATAGCCCGGCGAAAGGTGCGCTGTCTTTGCGCTGCATCAAAAAGCCCCACTCCCGGACGGGGGAGTGGGGCTACCCATAGGTGAAAGATATAAATGTGAGAGGGACTTAACGGCCGGTTCAGGGCTTGGTCGCGGCCGTCAGGTCCAGGGTGACGCCCACGTTCAGGGCCACCATCTGGCCGGTGCTCCAGGCGCCTTGGCCGACGCCGTAGTCGGTGCGGACCAGGTCCAGCTTGCCCACGGCGTGGGCCTTGCCGCCGGCCACGTCCAGGGTGAAGGGCAGGACCACGTCTTTCTTGATGCTGCGGATGGTCAGGGTGCCCACGGCCTCGTACGCATTGCCGCCCTTGGCGCGGAAGCTGGTGGCCTCGAACACCGCCTTGGGGAAGGCCTTGGTGCTGAACCACTCGGCCTGGGGCAGGGACTGGTCCTTCTGCACGTCGCCGGTGGTGGCACTGGTCATGTCGATGGTGACGGTGGCATGGCCGGTGGCGGGGTTGGCCGGGTCGAAATCGATGGCGGCGTCCCAGCGGCTGAACTGCCCGCTGAAGGCGGTGCCGCTCTGGCTGCCGGTGAAGCCCAGCTTGCTGTGGGCGGTATCGACGGTCCAGCTGGCGGCACCGGCCGTGCCGGCGGCGAGCGTCAGGGCGGCGGCGAAAACGGGGGTGAGGAATTTCGATGGGATGCATCCTCTGGGGAAATCTCGGGGGGTGGGGGGCCGGTCAGGCCCGCTTGCCGAAACGGGGGATCATGCGCAGCAACACGTCGTCGCGCAGCAGGAAATGGTGGCGCAAGGCGGCCAGGGCGTGGCCCGCCATCAGGGCGGCCAGCAGCCAGGCGGCCAGTTCGTGCGCCGTGGACACCACGCCGTTCACGCCCGCCTTGTCCTGAAGCTCCGCCAGGATGGGCATGTGGGGGAAAGGGATGACGCCATACAGCACGGTCGGGATGTTGAAGGCGGAGGTGGAGACGACGGCCCAGCCGGTCAGCGGCATGCCCAGCATCAGGACATACAGGCCGAAGTGCCCCAGATGGGCCACCGCCCTTTCCCAGACCGGCATGTGGACCGGCAGGGGCGGCGGCCGGTGGGACAGGCGCCAGACCACCCGGAACAGGGTCAGGGCCAGCACGGTGATGCCCACCGATTTGTGCAACTGGAACAGCTTGAACTGATCGGGGGAGCCGGGCGG
The DNA here is from genome assembly GCA_028283825.1 of Azospirillaceae bacterium. Taxonomy (NCBI): domain Bacteria; kingdom Pseudomonadati; phylum Pseudomonadota; class Alphaproteobacteria; order Rhodospirillales; family Azospirillaceae; species Azospirillaceae bacterium. The sequence goes on from JAPWJW010000002.1 coordinate 378,052, forward strand.
CAGCGACGTCATCGTCCAGCCCATGGCCAGCAGGGCCAGGATGGCGATGACGGTCAGCCAATGAACCAGCATGGCCACGCCGTTGTAACGCGCTGAGGTGGTCATGGGTCCAGGCTCCCCCTTCATTTCAGTCTTTAAGGCTTACTGGGCGCGGTCGAATTCAGCGCTGATCAGCAGTTCCACGTCGTCGGCCACGGCCGGGACATAGGTGCTGACGCCGAATTCGGAACGCTTCACGACCGTCTTGGCGTCGAAGCCGATGACATAGGCCTTGGTCATCGGGTTGGTGCCGCCGCCGTGCAGGGTGGCGTCCAGGGTCACGGGCTTGGTCACGCCGTGCAGGGTCAGGTCACCGGTGATCTTGCCCTTGCCGGCACCCGTCACTTCGATCTTGGTCGCCTTGAAGGTGGCCTTGGGGAACTGGGCGGTGTCGAAGAAGTCCTTCGAATTCAGGTGCTCGTCCAACTTCGGGTTCATCGTCGCCAGGCCGGCGACGTTGATCTCCACGTCCAGCGTGCTCTTGGCCGGGGCCTTGGCGTCGAAGTCCAGCGTGCCCTTCAGGTCCGGGAAGGCGCCGTAGTAGGTGGAGAAGCCGAAGTGGGTGATGGCGAACACCACCTTGGCGTGGCTGCTGTCGATGGTGAAGTGGCCGCTTTCCAGCTTGGTCGCGTCGGTGCTGGCCTGGGCCAGCGCCAGGGACGGGGTGGCGGCGGCCAGCAGGGCGGCCAGCAGCAGGGCGGAAGTGCGCTTCATGGGACGGGATCCTTTGGATCGGTTGGGATGGAATGGGCAATGAGACGGGTGGAAGGGCCCCGGCATGCCCGTCAAAGGCGCCGTGGGCGGTACGAGCGATAATCTAAGTCGGTCCCCTTGGGCGCACAATCAAGCGCGCGAGGAATTAATTGTTCTGCCCGGCGCACCAATTGCCGGCCCCATGGGACGATTTTGCACGTAACGCGGGGGTTTTGCCCGTGGCCCAAAGGGGGTAGGGTCGGCGGGCCCGCCGGTTGGCGATGGCCCCCGGGGCGCGCGTTGGCGCCCGCAATCCTATCCAAGGAACGACCCCGCATGACGCAGAAACCCCCGCCCCCCATCGCCACTGTCGCCGCCCTGGCCTTGGCCAGCGCGCTGGCCGCCCTCACCGGGCCGGCCGCCGCCCATGAGGGCCCGGCGCCCAAGGGTATGGAGAAGTGCTACGGTATCGCCAAGGCGGGGGAGAATTCATGCGGGTCGGCCGCCGGCACGCACGGCTGCGGCGCGCTGTCCAAGGTGGACTATGACGGCCAGGAATTCAGCGACGTGAAGAAGGGCCAGTGCGTCGCCCTGGGCGGCAAGCTCAAGCCCTTCAAGGGTGTGGGCGGCCCGCCCAAGCCCACGGCCGACAAGGCCGGGCCGCACCAGGGCTGATACCCAGACGATGGACACCGCCGCCCCCACGCTTCAATCCCCGACGGCGGTGACCTTGCCCCGCCGGGCCGGCATCGGCCTGCGCGCACCACACGTGGCGGCGCTGCTGGCGGACGACCGGCCGCCGGTGGCGTGGGTGGAGGTGCACAGCGAAACCTATCTGGTGGCGGGCGGCCCCCGGCTGGCGGCGCTGGAGGCCATCCGCCGCGACCATCCCCTGTCCTGCCACGGCGTGGGCCTGTCCCTGGGTTCCGCCACCGGGCTGGACCGCGACCATCTGGCCGCCCTGCGCCGCCTGTACGACCGCCTGGCACCGGACCAGGTGTCCGACCACCTGGCCTGGGCCGGCACGGACGGGACCTATCTCAACGACCTGCTGCCCCTGCCGCTGACGGCGGAGACGCTGGAGGTGGTGGCCGCCAACGTCGCCCACGCCCAGGACGCGCTGGGCCGGCGCCTGCTGGTGGAAAACCCCTCCCTCTACATGCCGCTGACCCTGCCGGCCGGGGTGGCGGCGATACCGGAACCGCACTTCCTCGCGGAGCTTGTCGCCCGCACCGGCTGCGGCCTGCTGCTGGATGTCAACAACGTGGTGGTCTGCGCCCACAATCTGGGTTTCGACGCGGCCGCCTACCTGGCGGACTTCCCGCTGCACGCGGTGGGGGAAATCCATGTGGCCGGCCATCGGCGTGAGGCTTATCCCGCCTGGTCGGGCACGCCGGACGGCCTGGTGCTGATCGACGACCACGGCAGCGTGGTGTCGGACGCCGTCTGGGACCTGCTGGCCGGGGTGCTGGCCCGCACCGGTCCCCTGCCGGTGCTGGTGGAATGGGATCGCGACGTGCCGCCGCTGGACGTGCTGCTGGCCGAGGCGGCGAAGGCCGATGCCCTGCTGGGGGTCGCCCATGCTTGAGCGGTTCCAGGAACAGATGCGGCGCGCCCTGCTGTCGGCCGATGACGGCGCGGTCGACCTGGCGGCTGGCTCGCTGGCCCAGGCGCGCCTGAACATCTACCGCGCCAATGTCCAGCAGTCGCTGGTGGAGGCGCTGGCCGCCGCCTTCCCGGTGACGGTGCGCCTGATGGGCGTGCCGGCATTCCGCCGCGCGGCCTTGGCCCATGTGCGCCGCCAGCCGCCGGACCGGCCGCAGCTGTCGGCCTATGGCGGTGGCCTGCCCGGGTCCCTGGTGGCCGACCATCCCATGGCCGGCAACATGGCGCGGCTGGAATGGGCGGTGATGCAGGCCTATTTCGCCGCCGATGCCGTGCCCCTGACGGCGGAGGAGGTGGCGGCCTTCCCACCCGGCGACTACGCCGGCCTGTGCTTCACCCCCCACCCCGCCGCCCGCCTGGTGTGGCTGGACCACGCCGTGCTGGATTTGTGGCGGTCGGCCCAGGAGGACGAGGACGCCGACCTGTCCTGGACCGCGCACGGGGCGGAGGAGGTGCTGGTGCTGCGTCCCGGCGACGGCGTGCTGTGCGTGGCCCTGCCGCCGGGCGCCGCGGCCGCCATCCAGGCCCTGCTGGACGGCCGGCCCCTGGCGGACGCCGCCGCCGCCGGCCTGGCGGTGGAGCCGGAACTGGATTTGCAGGAGATGCTGCGCATGCTGCTGGCCAACGGCGCCCTGGCGGGGGCGATGCTGTAGAGCAGAATCAAGCTGTTGCGAAGCCGCGCCCACCCGACCCCGGGCAGGCGCGGCTCCAGCCAATGCTCCATACCAGCGGCACGAAATTTTAACTCATGCCGCTGGAGGCGGGCGACTGCCGGCCCCGGAGTGAGCACCGCAGGGCGGAACGAGGACAGCCAAGCCAGCGGATGCTGGCGCCCGGCGTTTGAGGGGGTCTTTGATCGGTCACGATCAAAGGCCACGCTTATCAGACCCGGACTTTCTGATTCAGCAGGATGGCGACGTCCGTCGCCCGTGAGTACTGGACGTAATCGACATAGATAAGGTTGACGATCTGGCCATGGCCGTTGGGGATGGTCAGCGACCGGAGTGAGAAGTCCAGGTTCCGGTTCGCTTCCTTGGAAAAGGCCCAGACGTCGGTGACCGGCGTCAGGGTCCAGGACAGCAGGAACATGTCGCAGACATGGTCCCCCGACTTGGTGCGGCCGGTATACTCGTTGAACTTCTTGAACTGGTCCGATTGCATGCCCGAAAACGACGTGGTGTCGGAATACTGGTCGAAGACGACCAGGTCGCCCTTGTCGGCGGTTTCGCTCTGCCAGTCCCGATAGACCCAGAAGCCGGGACGCTTGGTGTCCGTGTTCACCGGATAATCGCCGTCGCACAGCACCAGGACCCGGCCGCCGTTTGCGGTCAGGTCCGCCACCGTCTGGTCGCGCAAGGGGCCGGGCAAATCCTTGACCAGCCAGGGGCCCAGCTTCTCCTCCACCAGCTTGGTGAAGTTCTTATAGACGGTGTCATCGAAGGAATCGTAGTGGGAGATCTTGAGGATCACCAGCTCCTGATGCCCCTCCCTCATGAACTGCGCCGTGTCGTCCAGCACGCGGGCGAACAGCGGGCCCAGCACGATGCCGTGGGCGATATAGAAATCCCCCAGGAAAAGCTTGGGCCGCAGGTCGAAGTAACGCACGCCGTAGTTCATCTGGCCGTACAGGCTCAAATCCTGGGTGCGCCCGGCGAGGCCGCCGTCAAACATGCCGGCGTCGTGGGAGGCGGAGGTGACGACATCGCGCAGCCGCCGCTGGCCCACCGTCGATCGGTTGTCCCGCATCCAGTTGGCCCGGTCGACCAGCAGGCACACCGAACTCCACAGCGACCGGCCAGCCAGTTCCGCCCGGTGGACCTGGATGGCGCGGGTGCCGCTGGCGGCCACCGACATTTGCGCGCCGTTGTCGAACTGCGTGGCCCCGCCCGCCCATTCGATGCTGTCGCCGACGATGCGGCCGGTGCGCTGCCATACGCCGTTCAGGCTCTGGGATTCGTGCGCCTCGACCACCACGCCATCATCGGTCAGCGCCACCGCCGGCAGGGCGCCCGCGTCGTAGGATCGCGCCGGGCCCAGGCTCAGCGTCCCGTTGCGCAGGGTTCCCACGCTGTAATGCAGCCCGTCGCCGTTCGCGTCCCGGTACACCACCACGACCCCGCCGCGATTGTTCATCGCCACCTTGGGCTCACGACCATCGCCGAAATGGACGCTGGACCCGAAGGTGATGCCGCCGTTGGCGACCTTGCCCACCAGGTACCACAGGCCCGAATTGGACTGGGACTTGTGGACCTCCACCACCTCGCCACCGTCGTTGACGGCGACCGCCGGCTGGGCGCCGTCCTGGTACTTGTGACTGCCGCCCCATTCCAGGCCGTCCGCGTTGGCATAACCGACATGGTACCAGAGGGCGGAACTGAACGGGCTGTTGGTCTCATGCACCTCGATGGCGATGCCGTTGTTGTTGAGGGCGCAGACGGGGGGCTTGCCCTCGTCGAAATGCTTGGCGCCGCTCCAGATCACCGACAGGCCCTCGACCCGGCCCACGCGGGACCACAGGTCACTCGAGGCGCCCTCGGACTGATGAACCTCAATCACCAGGCCGTTGGCGTTCAGGGCCACCGACGGCTGAAAGCCGGTGTCGTACTGCAGCGATAAACCGAATTGAGCCTCGATCATGGCCACCTCCCATGGTTGTAGGATGGGCACAGCCTAGGCCAAGTTCGTCGCGCGATAAATTACCATTATGAGAATTTTTATGTGGAGCGCTTACCAAGAGTAGTTATCACCGTGCTCCGGTGCGTCGCGCGGCCAGGCGTCGGCTTGCGGTCAGCCAGACGCCGCCGGCCAGCGCCGACAACAGGGAGCCCGCGAACACGCCCACCTTGGCCTCACCCACCAGCCGGGGATCGGGGAAGGCGAGGGTGGCGATGAACAGGCTCATGGTGAAGCCGATGCCGCACAGCATGGCGACACCATAGAGCGCGCGCATGTCCACCCCGGTCGGCGGGCGCGCCAGTTTCAGCCGCAGGGCCAGCATGGTGAAGGTGAATACGCCCGCCTGCTTGCCCAGGAACAGGCCCAGGGCGATGCCCAGCGGCACGGGCGCCAGCAGATCGGCCCAGCCCAGTCCTTGGAAACTGACGCCGGCATTGGCGAAACCGAACAGCGGTAGGACACCGAAATAGATCAGGGGATGCAGCGTCCCCTCCAGCCGGTGCAGGGGCGACCCCCTCTCCGCCTCCGTATCGCCCAAGGGAATGGTGAGGGCCAGCAGCACGCCGGCCATGGTGGCATGCACCCCGGACCGCAGGACGGCCACCCACAGGACCAGCCCCACCAGCAGATAGGGCGCCAGCCGCCGCACGCCCAGCCGGTTCATGCCGGCCAGGACGGCCAGCGCCGCCGCTGCCAGTCCCAGGTCGGGCCAGGACAGGCCGCCGCTGTAGAACAGGGCGATGATCAGGATGGCGGCCAGGTCGTCGAAGATGGCCAGCGAGGACAGGAACAGGAAGGCGGACCGGGGCAGGCCGCGCCCGAAGGCGGACAGGGCGGCCAGCGCGAAGGCGATGTCCGTCGCGGCCGGCGTGGCCCAGCCGGTCAGGGCGTCGGCGTCGCCCCGGTTCAGGCCGATATAGATCAGCACCGGGGCCAGCACCCCGCCCAGGGCGGCGATGCCGGGCAGGGCCACCTGGCCCAGGGACGACAATTCGCCCCCCACCATCTCGCGTTTGATCTCCAGCCCGACCAGCAGGAAGAACAACGCCATCAGCAGGTCGTTGATCCATTGTTCCACCGACAGCGTGGCGTCGCCCACGCCGACGGCCGCGTGCAAGAGGTGGAAATAGTTCGTCGCCCAGGGGGAATTCGCGGCCGCCAGCCCCGCCAGCGAGGCCGCCAGCAGCAGGACCTCACCCCAATTGTCCAGGGGCAGGAAACGCTCCACCCGACCATGCAGGCGGCGGACCAGGCTTTTGATCATGGGGACTCAGGGCCGGTGGGAGAGGGGCGACCATCCTACCGGTCGGCGGCAGGGCGCGCCACCATGGGTGGCACGTATGCCTTAACCAGCGGCATGGTTTCATGCCGCTGTAGGCGCCGACCGGCGCCGCCGGACCTTTTCGGGGAGCCGAAGGCGGACTGAAAAGGGAGGAAGCCCAAGCCGGCGGATGCCGGCGCCCGGCGCTTGAGGGGGCGTTTGATCCATCATGATCAAACGCCGAAGGCATCAATGATGGCGCGCGTTCAGCACCGCGAAGCGCCAGGCCTTGAAGGCGCAATCCACGTCATTCAGGCCGGCCTCCGCCATCCACATCAGCTGTTCGCCCATGGTGGCGCAATGGTCCTGGCGCAGGCGGTCGCGGACGCGGGACAGTTCCACCGCCGGCACGCCCAAATCGCCGGCCTCCGCCTGCCACAGGCGATCATACTGGCTTTCCAGGTTCGCCGTGGGGCCCAGCACCTGCTCGGCGGAAATGAACAGCCCGCCGGGGGACAGCACCTGGGCGACGCGGCCGTACAGGTCGCGCTTGGCGCCATGCTCCAGCCGGTGGATGGCCAGGGTGGAGATCACCAGATCCCACGGGCCCTTCAGGTCGGCCTGTTCCAGTTCCGCCAGGGCGAAGCTGACGCGGGCGTCGCCGGCGAAACGCTTGCGGCTCTGCTCCAGCGCGGCCGGGGTCTCCTCGATCAGGTGCAGGTGGGCGTGGGGCAGGCGGCTGCGCACCAGCGAGGCGAATAGCCCGCCGCCGGATCCCAGATCCAGCACGCGCGGCCGGGTGGGGGCGGTCCAGTCATCGATCAGGGTCAGGGCCGCACCGTAGAAGGCGTCGAAGCAGGGGATCAGGCTCCGTTGCAGCGCATCATTGCGCGCGGTTTCCAAAGGGGTCCCACGGGCTGCCACGGGTGCCGCCATACTGCCGTCCTCCTACCGTTCACGCGCCCGACGGGCGCTGGAAAATCAAGCTGCCGTTGGTTTTTCACCTGAACTGTAAAGGCCCTGTCACGAAAGCGTAGCGCATCCTTGGCCGATACCATAGGGGATCAAGGGTTAAGGAATCCTTGGGATCCCCGTGGTTTGCGCCGCAACATTTCAGCCGTGTAAAAACGCCGCAAAACCAGGGGCTTGATATATCGAGAAAGTGCGATATATCGAAGCGTCCCTTAACGTCACCCACGCAAGGTCACATCCATGGATACCCTGACCCCGGCGCAAAGCCCCTCTTCAGGCCCGACTCCGGACACTCATCAGGTCAACGCGACCGTCGCCCCCTTGTTCCAGCCCTTCCCCTTTGGTCGGCACGTCCTGGCCAACCGGGTGGTGATGGCGCCCATGACCCGGAACAAGTCGCCGGGCGGCGTGCCGGGCGCCGACGTGGTCGAATATTACCGCCGCCGGGTGCAGGGCGGTGTCGGCCTGCTGATCACCGAGGGTACCTACATCAACCACCCGGGTGCCAACGGTTATCCACAGGTCCCGGCTTTTTATGGTCAGGCGCTGGCCGGCTGGCAGAAGGTGGTGGACGCGGTGCACGCCGAGGGCGGACGCATCATCCCGCAGCTGTGGCATGTGGGCGTGGCCCGCCGCCCGGGCATCGAGCCCGACGCGACCGTGCCGGGCTATGGCCCCTCCGCGGTGGTGGAGAACGGGGTTGAGGTGGTGAAGGCCATGACCCAGGCCGACATCGACGCCGTCATCGCCGCCTTCGCCCAGGCCGCCGCCGATGCCGAACGGCTGGGCTTCGACGGTGCCGAACTGCACGGCGCCCACGGTTACCTGCTGGACGATTTCTTCTGGTCGGTCACCAACCAGCGCACCGACCAGTACGGCGGCAGCCTGGAAAACCGCATCCGCTTCGCGGTGGAGATCGTGCGCGCCGTGCGCGCGGCGGTCAGCCCGGACTTCCCCATCGTCTTCCGCTTCTCCCAATGGAAGGGCGTGGACTACAAGGCCCGCATCGCCGAGACGGCGGACGAGTTGGCCCGCATCCTGCTGCCCCTGGCCGAGGCCGGCGTGGACGTCTTCCACGTCAGCACCCGGCGCTATTGGGAACCGGCGTTCGACGGCGCGGACGAGACGCTGGCCGCCTTGACCCGGCGCCTGACGGGCAAGCCGGTCATCGCCGTGGGCAGTGTCGGCCTGGATGATGCCTTCAAGGTCGGCATGTTCGCCAGCCGCGACGCCTTCCACGTCCGCCCCACCGACGTGGCCGAGGCGGCGCAGGCCCTGGCGCGCGGTGATTTCGACCTGCTGGGCGTGGGCCGGGTCTTGCTCAGCGATCCCGATTGGGCCATCAAGGTCCGCGACGGCCGCGTGGACGAGGTGACGCCCTTCGACCGCGCGTCCCTGGACCGGCTGGTGGTCTGACGGCTTTATAGGCCGATACCGGGGGGCGGGGACGCCTTCGCCCCCCGGTTGTCACCAACGGCCTCGTGCCGCTGTAGGATGCGACCGCATCCGCCGCAGATTTCCGGGAAGCCGAAGGCGGACTGGAAATCGAGGATAAGCCAAGGCGGACGGATGTCCGCCGCCCGGCGTTTGAGGGGGCGTTTGATTAAGTGAGGTATGGCGCTGCCATGGACGTGGAAGAAATCCTGAAGGCCCTGGCCAACCCGGTGCGCCGCGACATCCTGATGTGGCTGAAGGACCCCGCCGCCCATTTCGCGCCGCAGCCCGAAGGCTATCCGCTGGAGCGGGGCGTGTGCGTCTCCCGCATCCTGGACAAGGCCAGGCTGTCGCAATCCACCGTCTCCACCTACCTCGCCATGCTGCACCGCGCCGGCCTGCTGACGTCCGAGCGCGTGGGCCAGTGGACCTACTATCGCCGGAACGAGCCGACGATCGACGCCTTCATGGCCACCTTCGGCAAGCAGTTGTGCCAGATGATGAGCAAGCGGGACGACTACGTGCCCGACGGGCGCTGACCGCTCAGCGGTGCAGCCAGAGCTGGGAGTAGAGGTACAGCGCGCCCACCCACGCCAGCACCATGGTCACCGCGTGATAGGCCACCAGGCGGGGAAACTTGCGCGCCGACAGCAGGATCAGCACCGGCACGCACCCCACCGCCAGGGGCAGCAGCAGGAAGGCCATGCCGGGTGCCGCCGCATCCGACGCGGTGTCGTTGGCCGCCACCACCGTCAGGAACAGCGCCGGGAAGATGGCCCAGCACCCGGCGACGATCAGCAGCGGGCCCAATACCCACAGGACGATCCTGGCGATTTTGTCGAGGCGGTTCATGGGATGGGCCGGCGGTTGGTAAGGGCGAGGCGCCCTCTATGGCACCAAACGCCGCCTCTGGGGAAGGGGCCACCAGGTGGATTTTCTCTTAGAGACTGTTTCGAAAGTCGGTCAACTGGCCGGAAACGTTGATTCGCATCAACGGCTTGCCAGCCTCATTTGCCAGATGAGAAACCTTGAGTGCTGGTGATACGATAGTGATATTCAACTCAAGGGTGACGCCATGGCGCATCGTGAAGAGACTTATCGCGGTTATGTGATCAGTTGGGTCGAGCCTCGACCAATGACCGGCAATTACCAGGTCTCAGTCGCTTCAAATGACCTTAGGTTGCTTGGCCGCCTCAGAGTCCGTTTTGGAAATCAGGGATGAGCGTTTCGTGGTAGCAGATTGCCGCCCATGGCGACGTAGATCATGGCCTGTGAGACATCGGTTCGCCGTTCATAATCACGAACGAGACGTCGCCAACGGATCATCCAGCCGAAGATGCGCTCGACAACCCAGCGGCGGGGCAGCACCCGGAATCCTTTCTGATCATCGCACCGGCGTATGACCTCGACGACGAAATCCAGGTAAGCGGCTTTGTTCATCAGCTTCATGCGATCATAGGCGCCATCGGCGAACAGGTGTTTCACCCAAGGCCAGCGTTTGCGGATCGCCTCCAGGATCGCCTGTGCGCCGGCGCTGTCGGAGATATCGGCTGGTGTCAGCTTGACCATCAGCAGGCGCCCATCGGTATCGACGGCGATGTGCCGCTTGCGACCAACGACTGTCTTGCCCGCGTCGTAACCCCTTGTTTCCGCATGCGGTGCTTTGACTGATTGGCTGTCAATCACCCCGGCCGTGGGGCTCGCTTCCCGACCCGCCCGCTCCCGATCAACCATCAGCGCGACATCGTGGATGGTCTGGAACAGAAACCGGCGCGCCAATTCGCGGAACCAACCGTAGACCGTCTGCCAGGGGCCGGAATTGGTCGGCAACATCCGCCACCCGCAACCCGACCGGACAACATAGCGAACCGCGTTGATCACTTCCCGAAAGTCAACCTCGCGCGGCCGGCCGCGGCGGCCTGGTTTCGGCATCAGTGGCGCGATCCGCTCCCACTCCTCGTCCGTCAGGTCAGACGGATAGCGCTTCGTCTTTTTGGCGATTTCGGTCATCCGACCACGGCTCTGCTTCGTCCACATCGACAGCTTGAATCATGACATCGCCGACACCGCAAGGGCCTATGCTATTTTCCAAACAGCCTCTCAGTTCTACTATGTCATAAATATAGCGATTAAATGAGGTGAAGAGTATAAGAGAGATTCATGTTCTGTTCGAGGGCTGGCATGGGTCTTTCTTCAGAGGGAAGCGGCGTCGAAGGCCGGTTTGCGACCTATGTCGAGCATTTGGCCTCCGCGTTGGGGCATGCGGATCGGGTGGCTCCATTCCGGGGCTACTGCACCGGGCTGGTGCTACCAGGCGACCGGAAGAGCGTGGAGCCGATGGCGGCACGGGTGGAGCCGGGCCGGGTTGGGGCGGCGCACCAGTCCCTGCATCACTTTGTCGCCAAGGCGGCCTGGGATGATACGGCGGTGCTGAGCGCGGTGCGCGACCTGGTGTTGCCGGCGCTGCAAGCCCATGGTGTAAATGGCGAAGTGATTTTCCCCAGAAGTGGCGACTTAAAAATCCCCAAATGGTTTGGTTGGCTAATTGATTGGGTGGGTGTCGTCGGGCCTCACTTCCGGCGGTCTTCCGCGTTTCCGAATGGCTTGGAGCGGCGCGGTATCGGGTCTTCGCCGGACGTTTTCGGGGATGAGGTCGGCGTGCTGGCGTAGCCTGTAGCTGGCGCCCTCGATCTGCACGACGATGGCGTGGTGGAGAAGGCGATCGAGGAGAGCCGTGGCGACGACGGTGTCGCCGAAGACGTCGCCCCATTCGGCGAAGCCGCGGTTCGAGGTGAGGACCATGGCGCCCTTTTCGTATCGGGCGTTGACGAGCTGGAAGAAGAGGTTGCCGCCGCCGGGGACGACGGGGAGGTAGCCGATCTCATCGACGATGAGGAGTTGGGGGCGGCAGAGGAAGCGCAGGCGTTCGCGCAAGGTGCCCTCGCGTTCGGCCTTGGCCAGGGAAGCGATGAGGTCGGCCAGGGTGGTGAAGTAGACGGAGCGTCCCGCCTTGACGGCCTCCGCCCAGGGCCGTGGCGAGGTGGCTCTTGCCGGTGCCGGTCGAGGCAGCGGCATACTGCCCGATATCAGGGGCAGGACGCGACGATCCATTATCCGTTTCATCCGCGATGCGGTGAACGCGTAGGCATCATCCGGCGCCATTGCCTTGGCGGTAGCGTCATGCTGGTGGTCGAGCAACCGGACGGCACGCTGACCCATGTGCCGGAATGGATGACCGCCCCTGCAGCCCGTGACGCCGCCATCCGTGACGCTCCCCGCTTTCCCATGGAGGTATTGCAGGCTCTGCGTCTGACCGCTGACGCGGCCCTATCGTTGCTGTGTGAACGACGCAACGGAGGGCGGCATGAGGCATCGCGGAATGATGGTGCAGACGGATCTGTTCACGGCGACCCGGCCACTGGCAGCTCTTCCGCAGGAGGTTGCGCGCCGAGTCTTGCCGCTTCTGGAACAACTTTTGCTGGAAGTCCTGGCGAGCGAGGCCGTGACGCTGGAGGGGAACGATGAACAAGATCACCCCTGACCACCTGGCCCGTCGCGCCTACATCTACGTCCGTCAATCCAGTGCCGACCAGCTCCTGCACAACCATGAGAGCCGACGGCGCCAATACGGACTGGCGGATCGTGCCCGCCAACTCGGTTGGACGGATGTGGTGGTGATTGACGATGACCTCGGGCGATCAGGTGGTGGCATCGCGCGTCCCGGGTTCGAGCGGCTGCTGGGGGCGATCTGCGAAGGGCGGGTCGGCATTGTCCTGGCGATCGAAGCGTCGCGGCTCGCCCGCAACGGCCGGGACTGGCACACGCTGTTGGAGTTCTGCGGCCTCGTTGACTGCCTGCTGGCGGACGAGGACGGGGTCTACGACGCGCGGCTTCCGAACGACCGTCTCGTCTTGGGCATGAAGGGCACCATGAGCGAGATGGAGCTTTCCATCCTGCGCCAGCGATCGCTGGAAGCTCTGCGGCAGAAGGCCCGCCGGGGCGAGCTGTTTTTGACCGTGGCGGTCGGCTACGTCAAAACCCGCCATGACCGGATCGCCCTGAATCCGGACCAACGGGTGCGCGAGGCGCTCGCCTTGGTGTTTCGCAAGTTCGCCGAGTTCCAGAGTATCCGGCAGGTCCACCTCTGGCTTCGTCAGGAGCAGATCAGGCTACCGGCTGTCGAACAGACCGCCGACGGCCCCCGCATCGCGTGGAAGCTGCCTGTCTACAACACCATCCACCATCTGCTGACCAATCCCGTCTATGGCGGCGCCTACGTGTTTGGTCGGACCGGCAGCCGGGTCAGCGTGCGGGATGGGCGCAAACATGTCGTGCGCGGCTTCCGTCGCGCCCAGTCGGAATGGGAGGTGTTGATCCCCGAGCATCACGAGGGCTACATCTCGTGGGCGGAGTTCGGAAGGAACCAGGCACTGATCGCCGATAACGCCAACGGCAAAGGGCTTATGGCCCGCGGTTCGGTGCGCCGCGGTGACGCGCTGTTGGCTGGGCTGCTGCGCTGCGGGCACTGTGGTCGACGACTGCACGTCTCCTACAGCGGCACGGGCGGCTATTGTGTGCGTTACAACTGCCGTGGCGCACACATCAATCATGGAAGCGAACGCTGCATCTCGTTTGGCGGCTTGCGGGTCGATGGTGCCGTTGCGACAGAGGTCCTCAGGTTTCTGGCCCCATTGGGCATCGAGGCGGCCTTGCAGGCGATCGAAGCCCGCGAGGCCGAGGGGTCCGAGGCGCGCCGACAGACGGAACTCGCTTTGACCCAGGCCCGCTATGAGGCCGAGTTGGCACGCCGCCAGTATGATGCGGTTGATCCCGGCAACCGTCTCGTGGCGGCCGAGCTTGAGCGTCGGTGGAATGACCGGCTGGTAGAGGTCCACCGGCTGGAGGAACGCATAGGGGCGTTTGACGCCAACCCACGGGCCAGTTTCAAGGCCCAGGACCGTGCCCGCCTGATGGCGCTGGGCGCCGACATCCATACGCTCTGGCATCATGCTGGCGCGACGGCGGAGACGCGCAAGCGTATCCTGCGCACGGTCATCATCGAGATTGTCGCGAGGGTCGCCGCCGACACGATCCACCTCACCATTCACTGGCAGGGAGGCGATCACACCAGTCTGACCGTGCCGAAGAACCAAACCGGCAAACACCGTTGGCGAACCGACGCCGACACCGGTGACCTCATTCGGACCCTGGCACGGCAGCAGCCGGACGGGGGTATCGCCGCGATCCTGAACCGGGCCGGTAAACGTACCGGCAAGGGTAATAGTTGGACCGAAGCGCGGGTGCGCAGCTTCCGCAGCGCCCATGGCATAGCCGTCTACAGGGAGGGCGAGATCGCTGAACGAGGGGAACTGACCTTGGAGGAAGCGGCCACACGCCTACAGGTCAGCAAGATGACGGTGTTGCGTCTGATCGCCGGTGGTGCCATCCAGGCAAACCAGGCGTGTAAGGGAGCGCCTTGGGCGATTCCTGAAGCCCAGCTATCCGGGCTCAATCCGGCTTACCGTCCGGTAACAAAAAATCCGGATCAGAAGACCTTTGATTTCCAATAACGTAGCGAGGTGGGCATCATGACGCGAGAGCGGGCTGGCCCAAGAGGTGGAGGACTTCGTGCCGGTCGATGAAGTCCAGTTGGGCCAGGGCCAGGATACGGTCCCTGTCGAGGGAAGGCTGGAAGGCGAAGTCGAAGCCCGCCAGCGTCTTGACGGTGAGGAGGCGGCCCATCTGGAGGGCTGCCTTGACACGGCGTGCTTCCCGGAGCGCCAGTTCCTCGCCGAGCAGGGCGTCGATGGCCTCCAGGGTGGAGAGGGTGCCGCGCTCAGCCTGGCGCAGGACGTGGTCCAGCGTTTCCAGGGCGCGCGGCATCTTCAGGCCCACCAGGTGGCGCCGGATGCTGTCGAGGGTGGCGGTCATGGCGCGACCTCGCGCTGGATGTCGCCTTGGGCGAGCTGGCGGCCAACGGCGTCGTAGATGGCCAGGTCGCGCGGCGTAACGATCTCGCCGGGCCGCCGTGGCGGCGGCGCCTGGGGGGCGCATTGCCGGGGTGTCGTGCTGTTGACAGGCGGCGGCAGGACACGATGCCCGGCGATCAGGTGCCGGTGTCCACGTCCCTCCAGCACAGGATGGACGGCGATCCGGCGGCCATCCTCCAGGATGTGTACCTGGTCGGCGGTGAGTTGCACTTCGACGGCGCGGCGCCGGGTGCTATCGGGCACGGAATAGAGGTTGCCGCCAACGGATACCATACCGTCCTTGGTGATGCGGCGTTCCAGGGACAGGACGGTGGCATAGGGCATCGGGGGGATGGGCTTGAGGTGGGGCCGCTCCTCGGCGAAGTGCTCGATGACGATGCGCTGGGTGGTGGCGTGGCGGCGGATGTTGGCGACCTGGTCCAGCCATTGGCGCAGTTGGCCGTTCAGGTCGTCGAGGTTGCGGAAGGTGCGACCCAGGAAGAAGTCCTGGCGGATGTAGCGGAAGGGCCGCTCGACCTTGCCCTTGGTTTTGGGGCGGTAAGGTTTACAGGCCTTGGGCAGGAAGCCGTAATGGGCAGCCAGCTCCAGCAGGCGGGCGTTGTAGGCGATGCCGCCATCGGCGCCGTCATCGCCCGCCGCCTCGCCCAGCACGGCGGTCTTCATGCGGTCGTAGAGGATGCGGGCGGGCACGCCGCCCAGGGCCTGGAAGACGGCGATATGGCACCTCAGCACGGTGGCCAGGTCCTGGCGCGCGACGAAGCGTGCCCACAGCATGCGGCTGTGGCCCAGCACCAGGGAGAACAGCCACACCACCCGTTCCACGCCGGGCTCATCGGTGAAGCTGGCCTTGAAGTGGGCGAAGTCCACCTGGGCCTGATGCCCCGGCGGCGTCTCGAACCGCTGCTCATAGCCCTTGGCCGCCGCCGGTCGCACGGTGCGCAGGAAGTCCTTCACTGCCGTGTAGCCGCCGGAATAGCCCAGGGCCTGGATCTCCCGCAGCAGACGGCGGGCGCTCAGCCCGGGCACCGCGATCACCCGCTGGCGCAGGTAGGCCTCATAGGGCCCGACCACCGTGGGCTTGGACGGCCGGGGCGTATAGCGGGGCGGCTCCAGCCCCTGGGCGATGTAGCGACGGACAGTCTTGCGGTCCAGGCCGGTCTGCCGGGCAATGGCGGAGACGGTCAGCCCTTCACGGGCAAGTTCCAGGATCATGACGAGTTCCCCAAGTGTGACCACCAGTCCCCTCCCTCGCTCCTGCGAGGACAGTCTGGGTGACCAGCGGCCGCGAGGTCCCGGGGGGCATGCCCCCCGGGACCTCGCCGGTCAACGAAACTGGGGAAAATTCAGGCGCCACTTCTGGGGAGTATTCATTCGCCACTGACACATGGACCGATCCGGGCCTGGATCATCGACGACACCGGCATGCCCAAGAAGGGCCGCCATTCCGTTGGCGTGGCCCGGCAATATTGCGGCCAACTGGGCAAGCAGGACAATTGCCAGGTCGCCGTCTCGCTGTCGCTGGCCTCCGACCACGCCAGCCTTCCCCTCGCCTTCCAACTCTATCTGCCCGACCCCTGGGCCAACGACCCAGCGCTACGGACCAAGGCCGGCGTCCCCGAAACGGTCGCCTTTCAGACCAAGCCGGCCATCGCCCTGGACCAGGTGCGTGCCGCTGTAGCGGCGGGTCTGCCCGCCGGCGTGGTGCTCATGGATGCTGGCTACGGCAACGACACCGCTCTGCGGGACGGGATCAGCGCGTTGGGCCTCGCCTATGTCGCTGGCGTCCACTCCAACATCACCGTCTGGCCGCCCGGTGTGGCGCCCTTGCCACCCAAGCCCTGGAGCGGCAAGGGGCGGCCGCCCTCACGCCTGCGTCGAAGCCCCGGACATGAACCGGTATCGGCGAAGGCACTGGCCACTGGCCACTGGCCTGGCATCGGAAGCGTGGCAGACCGTCACCTGGCGTGAAGGCACCAACGCCCCGCTGACATCCCGCTTCGCCGCCGTTCGTGTCCATCCCGCCCATCGCGACAATGAGCGCGCCGAATTACGCCCGGCGGAATGGCTGCTCATCGAATGGCCGGAGGGAGAAGAAGAACCCACCAAGTATTGGCTATCGACCTTGCCGGAGGCCACGGCACTGCCGTACTTGATCGACACCGCCAAGCTGCGCTGGCGCATTGAGCGCGACTACCTTGAACTCAAGCAGGAACTCGGCCTCGGCCACTATGAGGGCCGGGGATGGCGCGGATTCCACCACCACGCCACCCTTTGCATCGCCGCCTACGGATTCCTGCTCCGCGAACGGGCCGCGATTCCCCCCTCAGCTTCTGCTCAAACCAGGGGCATCAAGGCGCCTGACATTCCCGAAGGCTACAGACCAAGGGGCGCCGCCCCCACGGCCTGAGCGTCACGTCCCAACATCCATCGCCACAATGCGCATTACCATTGCAAGGGCTCTCGCCAGGACACTCCCGCGATGTCCTTGCTGTCAGCAATTGCGCATCTTGTGACACAGTAGAACTAGTTGCAATTTACCTGCAAACTTAATTTATGGCCGTAGATCATTTCCAATAAATCGACAACCCTTTTTTCATCTCCCAAATCATTATCAATTTTCCTTATAAAGGGCTTATCTCTATTGCGCGCCATCTCAGAAAGCTGATCAAAATCTAAAATAGATGGACTTGAAGCGCCAGAAACCCATTTAAATTGAGTAATATTTCCCTGAATGCAAAATTTAGAATAGTCGGAATTTAAAAGAATTGTTTGAAAATAAGATTCATCTGGAATGTTTGTTATCCGCAATCTTCTTTCTATTTCGGACCCCGCAGATCCTACAACAAAATTTACATGCTCTTTTGCCAAAATAGACCACTGAGATCCCTTAAAATATGGAAAATTAGGCCGCTGTACAGCATTGGTTTTAACCATGCCGCGCCCCAAATGCTCTACATATTCCCATTCCACACGCTCAGCCAGCCCTTCTAGCCATCTTGGGCACTCACCATCGGGTAATTGATGCCAGGACATAATGCTCTGACCATCTTGCACCCAGTCCCGGATTTTGTTCGGCGACCATAGAGGAAGATGAGTCCCAGATAAGATAATCCCATGTGACCAGGAGGTTTTCCCTTGAAGCGCCAACGACATCATATCAAGCGTAGCGTCAACTAAGCTCAACCCTCCCCATGAACATAGTCTAGTAGAAATAAGAGAAAAATTCTCTAATCCTTTGGTTGCTTCCCTCAAATCATCAAGCACTTTAGGGCAAGATCGCTTGTCGACATGCAATACAAATTGATCTTTAGGATTATATAAGGCCTTCAGTAGCCGTATTGTTTGCCGAACGCAGGAATGTGCTAGTATAAAATATGCGATCGATGTGGACATTTATTCTTTATCCCTTATTTTATTTGAATTCAGTATCAATGAATTTTAGAGAATGCGTCCATGCCTCATAAAATGATCTATTCTTCCCATAAATATTGTCGCGAAAAACATGTTCCTTCATCAACAAACATGAAAGGATGTGCGCATGCAGCCGGTCAGTTTTCAAATTCTTTCCCAATCCTACGATATGCATACCTAAGATCAGACGCCTCATCGATATGAGGTCAAAATAGGATGGGGCGCCAAATATCCTGGAAATATCAGATTGCTTTAGATCGAATTCATCTAGAAGATTTCTTGATATATATCCATAATAATAATTTTCTTCATTGCACCAATCAATTACCATATCCGGTTTATCAGATGCCCCGCCATCATCTATTCTCTCTTGGTCATCTCTAACAATATACAACATCTCAAAATGAGGATCGAGCAGCGGGACGCGCTGGCAAATATAAGTAATTAATGGCATTAAGAAAAATGCGCAATCAGGGGCAAGAAAAACCCGATCATCACTTGCAAAGTTGTGTGCGAGACTTCTGCTTCTTTTATCTCTTGTAAATATAAAGCAATTCTTGTGCGCCAAGAACTTTTGAGATGACAAATTCATCTTTTCAGGAGATGAGAAATGTATCGTTTGCGGCAATACAATTACTCTGTTATTTGGGTATTTTTCTAGTAGAATTTCCCTTGATACTTGAAAGTTCTGGTATATATCGCCAAAATTCCCCCCGCCCGACGTAACAATAGTCACATCCTGATTTAGGTTAGGCAGGCGACGAGATCGTACATCCCATGCTGTAAGTTCTGCAAGGCAGTGTTTCCCTAAGCTATTCATAGCCGCCTTTGCGCCTAACCAAATTAGATGATCTCCAGTATTTGTGTAATCGGGCCAGTCCACGAATATGTATTCTGGTCCCGAAATCAATTCAGCTAATTTCTCTCTGAATTGCGCGACATGATCAAATATCTCAAGCACGGCCATCACCCAGGTTAGAAGTCCATACCCTATCACAGCCGCTTGCGACATCGTCAAGCCCCACCCTAGCAGAGTGTCGGTGACAGATAATCTGACCGATCTCAGAGTCCGTTTTGGAAATCAGGGATGAGCGTTTCATGGTAGCAGATTGCCGCCCATGGCGACGTAGATCATGGCCTGTGAGACATCGGTTCGCCGTTCATAATCACGAACGAGACGTCGCCAACGGATCATCCAGCCGAAGATGCGCTCGACAACCCAGCGGCGGGGCAGCACCCGGAATCCTTTCTGATCATCGCACCGGCGTATGACCTCGACGACGAAATCCAGGTAAGCGGCTTTGTTCATCAGCTTCATGCGATCATAGGCGCCATCGGCGAACAGGTGTTTCACCCAAGGCCAGCGTTTGCGGATCGCCTCCAGGATCGCCTGTGCGCCGGCGCTGTCGGAGATATCGGCTGGTGTCAGCTTGACCATCAGCAGGCGCCCATCGGTATCGACGGCGATGTGCCGCTTGCGACCAACGACTGTCTTGCCCGCGTCGTAACCCCTTGTTTCCGCATGCGGTGCTTTGACTGATTGGCTGTCAATCACCCCGGCCGTGGGGCTCGCTTCCCGACCCGCCCGCTCCCGATCAACCATCAGCGCGACATCGTGAATGGTCTGGAACAGAAACCGGCGCGCCATTTCGCGGAACCAACCGTAGACCGTCTGCCAGGGGCCGAAATTGGTCGGCAACATCCGCCACCCGCAACCCGACCGGACAAGATAGCGAACCGCGTTGATCACTTCCCGAAAGTCAACCTCGCGCGGCCGGCCGCGGCGGCCTGGCTTCGGCATCAGTGACGCGATCCGCTCCCACTCCTCGTCCGTCAGGTCAGACGGATAGCGCTTCGTCTTCTTGGCGATTTCGGTCATCCGACCACGGCTCTGCTTCGTCCACATCAACAGCTTGAATCATGACATCGCCGACACCGCAAGGGCCTATGCTATTTTCCAAACAGCCTCTTAATGCCTATTTTCGCTCCCACCTTCGAGTTTCAGGAGGCGCCAATCGTCTCAGCAACACGCGGATGAACGCCAAACGGATCATAGTGACGCTGTTGCGGACATGTCGTTCCACGTCTTCGGTCAGCCGGCGGTAGTCGCGTATCCACGCAAAGGTGCGCTCGACCACCCACCGCTTGGCATCAGGGACAAAGCGCTTCACTGCCGCCGTCAGATTTTGGCCGATCACCATAGCGGCGCCCACGGTCTTTTCGACCCAGGTGGCCAGTGGTTTTCCGGCATAGCCTTTGTCGGCAAAGATGGCCTTCACCTTGCCCTTGATATCGCCCCCAGGCCATTTGGCCACCAAGCGCTTCAGCACCATCTTGGCGCCGCGTGTGTCATGAAAATTTGGCGGGTGTCACCGCCACATCCAATAGCAGACCGGTCGTGTCGGTTCGCGCCCATCCTGCGCTGCCAGCGATTTTACAGGGCACAGGCTAAGAGAGTCGATTGATGCGCGCGCTAACATACCTTCGACAGAGCACGGAAGGCTATGTTGCCACGGGAAACACAACCCATATTTGGTTGCTTGTCCGATGGGCCGCTGGGCCCGACATTGGCGGTTCGGGGGATGCGAGATGGCTGATACCGTCACCGTAGATCATCGTTGGCTCAGGGACGATGCGATGGCCTCGCTGCTGAGCGAGGCCATGTGCGACTTCGCGTTGTTGGACCAAACACCCGATCCACAGAAAGCACGGGCTTTGGTGGCCGGACTCTGTCTCGTCCGGATGAGTGACACTTTTCGGTTCGCGTTCGAGAAGAGTTTGGACGCCCTTCGGCATCAGTCCAGGGTCACGTCCCACCGCGTGGTGTAGGAGCGCCTCCGCCGTGTCAGGCGTGGAGGCCGGCGTAGCCGGCTGGAAGGCCTGACACGGCGGGCGGTCATCGCGGTTCTTCGGTAAAGTTTGGTCACCACAACAAAACCCCAACCGAGGGTGACCACGATGACCGACCCGATGATGGCGCTGCGCGTGATGCTTGAAAAGGGCGCAGACGCCGATGTGCTGAGACAGATGATCGGCTTTGCCGCCGAACGGCTGATGGAACTGGAGGTTCAGGAGTTGACCGGTGCCGGCCACGGCGAACGGTCGGCCGACCGCCTGGTTCAGCGCAATGGCTACCGTGACCGCGACTGGCATACCCGCGCCGGCACGGTGGAGCTACACATTCCCAAACTGCGCAAGGGCAGCTACTTCCCAGGATTTCTGGAGCCCCGTCGCATGGCGGAGAAGGCGCTGACCGCCGTGATCCAGGAAGCCTATATCCAGGGCGTCTCCACCCGCGCCGTGGACGACCTGGTTCAGGCCATGGGCATGACCGGCATGTGAATCGGCGTGGAATAAGGACCCCGTATGAGGGGTGATCGGCGTCCAATCGGGACCCCTTTTGCGCGGGTCCATACTGGCTCCCATGGCAATGGCGGGAGCCTTGATTGGGATGCTGATAGTGGAGACGATCGCGAAGATCCGGCGCGCCTACTTTGTTCAGCAGAAGCCGATCAAGGCGATCTGCCGTGAACTGGGTTTGTCGCGGAAGGTAGTCCGCAAGGTGCTTCGTTCGGAGGCGACGGAGTTCCGGTACGAGCGAACGGCGCAGCCCCAGCCGAAGATCGGCCCGTGGCGGGAGCGGCTGGACGCGCTGCTGTTGGCCAACGAGACCAAGGCGGCGCGTGAGCGGCTGACGCTGGTGCGGATTTACGAGGAACTGCGGGGTGCCGGGTACGACGGCAGCTATGACGCCGTGCGGCGCTACGCCCGTTCCTGGCAGAAGGCGCGGGGGGCGTCGCAGGCGGCGGCCTACGTGCCGTTGAGCTTCGCGCCGGGGGAGGCCTACCAGTTCGACTGGAGCCACGAGGTGGTGCTGATCGGCGGGGTGACGGTCACGGTGAAGGTGGCGCATGTCCGGCTGTGCCACAGCCGGATGCTGTTCGCGCGCGCATATCCGCGCGAGACGCAGGAGATGGTGTTCGACGCCCACGACCGGGCGTTCGCCTTCTTCAAGGGCACGTGCACGCGCGGGATCTACGACAACATGAAGACGGCGGTGGAGACGATCTTCGTGGGCAAGGAGCGAGCCTACAACCGGCGCTTCCAGCAGATGTGCAGCCATTACCTGGTGGAGCCGGTGGCCTGCACCCCGGCGGCGGGATGGGAGAAGGGCCAGGTTGAGAACCAGGTGGGCCTGGTGCGGGAACGGTTCTTCACGCCGCGCCTGCGGGTGGCGAGCTACGAGGAACTGAACGGCTGGCTGCTGGACCAGTGCGTCGCCTACGCCAGGGCGCACCGGCATCCCGAGCAGCGGGACCGCACCGTCTGGGAGATGTTCGAGGCGGAGCGACCCAGCCTGGTGGGCTACGTGGGGCGGTTCGATGGCTTCCACGCCACCCCGGCGTCGGTGTCCAAGACCTGCCTGGTGCGGTTCGACCACAACAAGTACTCGGTGGCGGCCAAGGCGGTGGGGCGCCCGGTGGAGGTGCGGGCCTATGCCGACCGGATCGAACTGCGCCAGGACGGCCAGGTGGTGGGGACGCACGCGCGTTGCTTCGGCCGCGACCGCACCGTCTACGATCCCTGGCACTATGTGCCGGTGCTGGCGCGCAAGCCGGGGGCCCTGCGCAACGGCGCGCCCTTCAAGGATTGGGTGCTGCCCACGGCGCTGGACCGGGTGCGGCGCAAGCTGGCGGGCAGCGACGATGGCGACCGGCAGATGGTCGACATCCTGACGGCGGTGCTGAGCGACGGCCTCCCGGCGGTGGAGGCGGCCTGTGCCGAGGCGCTGCGCGAGAACGTCCATTCCGCCGCCGTCATCCTCAACATCTTGGCCCGGCGGCGGGAAGCGGCGGCGCCGGCGCCCATTCAAACGCCCGAGACGCTGCGGTTGCACCAAGCCCCCATGGCCGATTGCGCCCGGTACGACACCTTGGGGAGGGTACAGTGATGGAGCGCCCGGAAATCCTGGCCGCCATGGCCGAGCTGAAGCTCTACGGCATGAAGGCGGCGTATGACGAGATCATCACCACGGCCGTCAAGCGCCAGCACGAACCCCAGCGCATCGTCGGCGACCTGCTGGGTGCAGAGATCAGCGAGAAGCAGGCTCGTTCCATCCGCTACCAGATCACCCTGGCCAAGCTGCCCCTGGCCAAGGACGTCGATGACTTCGCGTTCGAGGGCACACCCATCAACCAGACCCTGGTCCGTGACCTGGCGGGCGGCGACTTCCTGGCCCATCAGCGTAACGTCGTCCTGGTCGGCGGAACCGCTCTCGCGTCATGATGCCCACCTCGCTACGTTATTGGAAATCAAAGGTCTTCTGATCCGGATTTTTTGTTACCGGACGGTAAGCCGGATTGAGCCCGGATAGCTGGGCTTCAGGAATCGCCCAAGGCGCTCCCTTACACGCCTGGTTTGCCTGGATGGCACCACCGGCGATCAGACGCAACACCGTCATCTTGCTGACCTGTAGGCGTGTGGCCGCTTCCTCCAAGGTCAGTTCCCCTCGTTCAGCGATCTCGCCCTCCCTGTAGACGGCTATGCCATGGGCGCTGCGGAAGCTGCGCACCCGCGCTTCGGTCCAACTATTACCCTTGCCGGTACGTTTACCGGCCCGGTTCAGGATCGCGGCGATACCCCCGTCCGGCTGCTGCCGTGCCAGGGTCCGAATGAGGTCACCGGTGTCGGCGTCGGTTCGCCAACGGTGTTTGCCGGTTTGGTTCTTCGGCACGGTCAGACTGGTGTGATCGCCTCCCTGCCAGTGAATGGTGAGGTGGATCGTGTCGGCGGCGACCCTCGCGACAATCTCGATGATGACCGTGCGCAGGATACGCTTGCGCGTCTCCGCCGTCGCGCCAGCATGATGCCAGAGCGTATGGATGTCGGCGCCCAGCGCCATCAGGCGGGCACGGTCCTGGGCCTTGAAACTGGCCCGTGGGTTGGCGTCAAACGCCCCTATGCGTTCCTCCAGCCGGTGGACCTCTACCAGCCGGTCATTCCACCGACGCTCAAGCTCGGCCGCCACGAGACGGTTGCCGGGATCAACCGCATCATACTGGCGGCGTGCCAACTCGGCCTCATAGCGGGCCTGGGTCAAAGCGAGTTCCGTCTGTCGGCGCGCCTCGGACCCCTCGGCCTCGCGGGCTTCGATCGCCTGCAAGGCCGCCTCGATGCCCAATGGGGCCAGAAACCTGAGGACCTCTGTCGCAACGGCACCATCGACCCGCAAGCCGCCAAACGAGATGCAGCGTTCGCTTCCATGATTGATGTGTGCGCCACGGCAGTTGTAACGCACACAATAGCCGCCCGTGCCGCTGTAGGAGACGTGCAGTCGTCGACCACAGTGCCCGCAGCGCAGCAGCCCAGCCAACAGCGCGTCACCGCGGCGCACCGAACCGCGGGCCATAAGCCCTTTGCCGTTGGCGTTATCGGCGATCAGTGCCTGGTTCCTTCCGAACTCCGCCCACGAGATGTAGCCCTCGTGATGCTCGGGGATCAACACCTCCCATTCCGACTGGGCGCGACGGAAGCCGCGCACGACATGTTTGCGCCCATCCCGCACGCTGACCCGGCTGCCGGTCCGACCAAACACGTAGGCGCCGCCATAGACGGGATTGGTCAGCAGATGGTGGATGGTGTTGTAGACAGGCAGCTTCCACGCGATGCGGGGGCCGTCGGCGGTCTGTTCGACAGCCGGTAGCCTGATCTGCTCCTGACGAAGCCAGAGGTGGACCTGCCGGATACTCTGGAACTCGGCGAACTTGCGAAACACCAAGGCGAGCGCCTCGCGCACCCGTTGGTCCGGATTCAGGGCGATCCGGTCATGGCGGGTTTTGACGTAGCCGACCGCCACGGTCAAAAACAGCTCGCCCCGGCGGGCCTTCTGCCGCAGAGCTTCCAGCGATCGCTGGCGCAGGATGGAAAGCTCCATCTCGCTCATGGTGCCCTTCATGCCCAAGACGAGACGGTCGTTCGGAAGCCGCGCGTCGTAGAC
Source organism: Azospirillaceae bacterium (assembly GCA_028283825.1). Taxonomy (NCBI): domain Bacteria; kingdom Pseudomonadati; phylum Pseudomonadota; class Alphaproteobacteria; order Rhodospirillales; family Azospirillaceae; species Azospirillaceae bacterium. Next base: position 403,190 of record JAPWJW010000002.1, read on the forward strand.
CCCGTCCTCGTCCGCCAGCAGGCAGTCAACGAGGCCGCAGAACTCCAACAGCGTGTGCCAGTCCCGGCCGTTGCGGGCGAGCCGCGACGCTTCGATCGCCAGGACAATGCCGACCCGCCCTTCGCAGATCGCCCCCAGCAGCCGCTCGAACCCGGGACGCGCGATGCCACCACCTGATCGCCCGAGGTCATCGTCAATCACCACCACATCCGTCCAACCGAGTTGGCGGGCACGATCCGCCAGTCCGTATTGGCGCCGTCGGCTCTCATGGTTGTGCAGGAGCTGGTCGGCACTGGATTGACGGACGTAGATGTAGGCGCGACGGGCCAGGTGGTCAGGGGTGATCTTGTTCATCGTTCCCCTCCAGCGTCACGGCCTCGCTCGCCAGGACTTCCAGCAAAAGTTGTTCCAGAAGCGGCAAGACTCGGCGCGCAACCTCCTGCGGAAGAGCTGCCAGTGGCCGGGTCGCCGTGAACAGATCCGTCTGCACCATCATTCCGCGATGCCTCATGCCGCCCTCCGTTGCGTCGTTCACACAGCAACGATAGGGCCGCGTCAGCGGTCAGACGCAGAGCCTGCAATACCTCCATGGGAAAGCGGGGAGCGTCACGGATGGCGGCGTCACGGGCTGCAGGGGCGGTCATCCATTCCGGCACATGGGTCAGCGTGCCGTCCGGTTGCTCGACCACCAGCATGACGCTACCGCCAAGGCAATGGCGCCGGATGATGCCTACGCGTTCACCGCATCGCGGATGAAACGGATAATGGATCGTCGCGTCCTGCCCCTGATATCGGGCAGTATGCCGCTGCCTCGACCGGCACCGGCAAGAGCCACCTCGCCATCGCCATCGCGCGTGCCTGCATCCGGGGCGGCAGGCGCGGCCGCTTCTTCAACGTCGTCGACCTGGTCAACAAGCTGGAGGCCGAGAGCCGCCTGGGGCGCCAGGGGCGGCTGGCCGACCACCTCAGTCGCCTGGACTTCATCATCCTGGACGAACTGGGCTACTTGCCGTTCCCCCAGGCGGGCGGCCAACTCCTGTTCCACCTCATCAGCCGCCTCTATGAACAGACCTCGGTCATCGTCACCACCAACCTCGCCTTCGGCGAATGGCCGTCCGTCTTCGGCGACGCCAAGATGACCACCGCCCTGCTCGACCGCCTGACCCATCACTGCGAGATCGTCGAGACCGGCAACGAGAGCTGGCGCTTCAAAAACCGCGCCTGACAGCCCTCCCATCACCACCCCCGCCCCGGACCCCACCCCCGCGGGTTACCCCGGTGGGCACACAGGCACCTCCCGTCCCCTCCGCTCCGCGCATCGCCGGAGGCGCTGCGCTCCGGGGACAGGGCCCTCCTATGCGCTACCGGGACAACCCGATTGCCAGCACATCACTGGGGTCCCTATTGGGCGCCGATACGGGGTCCCGTTACGCTGCCGATTGACAGACCGGCATCTCAAAGAGCCAGGTCAGCCGCCTGTGCGAGGAGATCGACGGCCGGGTGAAGACTTTCCTGGAACGGCCGCTGGAAGGCGACTGGCCCTACCTCTGGATCGACGCCACCTACGTGAAGGTTCGCCAGAACGGCCGGATCGTCTCGGTGGCCGTCACTATCGCAGTGGCGGTCAACACCAATGGCCGCCGGGAGATCCTGGGTATGGACATCGGCACCTCGGAGGCCGAAACCTTCTGGGTGGAGTTCCTGCGCAAGCTCAAGCGCCGTGGCCTGGGCGGCGTCAAGCTGGTCGTCTCCGACGCCCACGAGGGCATCAAGGCCGCTGTGGCCAGGGTGTTCCGCGCCACCTGGCAGCGTTGTCGAGTGCACTTTATGCGCAACGCCCTGGCCCATGCCGGCAAGCAGGGCCGGCGTGTCGTGGCCGCCTTTATCGGCACCGCCTTCGCCCAGGAGGACGCCACCGCCGCCCGAACCCAGTGGCGTCAGGTCGCCGATCAGCTTCGCCCCAAGGTCGGCAAGCTGGCCGCCCTGATGGACGAGGCCGAGGACGACGTCCTGGCCTTCATGTCCTTCCCCGCCGCCCACAGGGCCAAGCTGCACAGCACCAACCCCATCGAACGCCTCAACGGCGAGATCAAGCGCCGTACCGAGGTCGTCGGCATCTTCCCGAACGAGGACGCCATCACCCGCCTGGTGGGTGCCGTCCTCATGGAGATCAACGATGAATGGGCAGTTCAGCGCGGTCGCTACATGACCCTGGAAACCATCGCCGCCGTCGGCGATGATCCAACCATCATGCTGCCCACTGTCGCCGCATGATCGTCCCGGCCAAACGCGCCGGAGACCAAAATGACCGGGCGCTTCTTACACCACGACCTGGGAGTACGTCATGGAAAGCTGATGATCGCCTGTGGGTGAAAGTCCCACTTGGCCAAAGCCGTAGCGGGCAGGCCAATACCGAGTCTTGCGGGCGTCGCGGTGACGCGGGGTCTGAAGTGTAGACAGGGGTCATACGGGGTGCGGGATTGAGCCTCGAAAGGTGGAAGATCGCGGAGGCCGAGCTGGTTCCCTAACAGCAAAGGCAGCATGTGCATCGTTGCTATGCGAGACGATGTCGCTCCGCCGGGGTCGAAGGCCGGGTCACGTATGAAAAGCAATCATCGGAACATGAGAGGCCCGACCGGGGCCGCCGGAATGGTCTCCGGCGGGGGGCGAACGCAAGGCACTGCCGGAGCGATCGTCCGAGCTGAGGTCGGGAGTCGGACCGGTTCATAGTACCAATGACGCCGTCGAAGGAAACGAGACGCGCCGAGGGAAGGGGCCGGCCCGAAGGGAACCCAGGCGCGGAGGCTGGGGCCCGGACACAGAGCCGGATCGCCTATCCGCCAAACCTCGCCCGGGTGAACGCGGCGGCTCGTCGAGCCGTCCATACCCAGTTCACCGCACTGCTTCACCATGTCGATCTGGCCGCCCTCCAAAGGGCGTTCCATCGACAGCGGCGGCAGGCCAGTGCGGGAGTCGACGGAATGACGGTGGCCGCGTACGAGCAAGAGCTGGAGGCCAGCCTCCTGGACCTGCACGCACGCATCCACTCCGGTCGCTATCGGCCTCAACCGGTGCGGCGGGTGTTCATCCCGAAAGCCGATGGAGGGCAAAGGCCTCTCGGTGTGCCAACCCTGGAGGACAAGGTCGTCCAGGGGGCTGTCGCCGAATTGCTCAGCGCCATCTATGAGGTCGACTTCCTCGGATTCTCTTACGGCTTCCGGCCGGGACGGAACCCACACAAGGCTCTCGATGCGCTTCACACGGCGCTGATGAGCCAACGCGTGAACTGGGTGCTCGATGCCGACATTCGCAGCTTCTTCGACTCCGTTGACCACGGATGGTTGCTGCGCATGCTGGCGCACAGGATCGCCGATCCCCGCATTCTGCAGCTCATCGAGCTGTGGCTGGGCGCCGGTGTCCTGGAGAGCGGCGAATGGCGCGAGACCGACAGGGGAACGCCGCAGGGAGCGGGCATCAGCCCGCTCCTCGCCAACATCTTCCTGCACTACGTCCTCGACCTCTGGGTCCATCAATGGCGGCGGCGCCATGCACGCGGCCGGGTAGTCGTCGTGCGGTACGCCGACGACTTCGTGATGGGTTTTGAATCGGCGGCAGACGCGCAGGAGATGCTTGCTGCGTTGAAGCAGAGACTGGCCGACTTCGGCCTGTCGCTGCACGACGATAAGACGCGGCTGATCGAGTTCGGGCGCCTACCGGCCCTGGCCCGACGGCAACGTGGCGAGCGGCATCCGGAAACCTTCGCCTTCCTCGGGTTCGTCCACTACTGCGGGTGGACCAGGGACGGCCGGTTCATCGTGAAGCACAAGACGCAGAGCAAGCGCCTGACGCGCAAGCTGAAGGCGTTACGCGAGGAGGCCTGGCGGCTGATGCACGGTCACGTCCCACTGCGTGGTGTAGGAGCGCCTCCGCCGTGTCAGGCGTGGAGGCCGGCATAGCCGGCTGGAAGGCCTGACACGGCGGGCGGTCATCGCGGTTCTTCGGTAGAGTTTGGTCACCACAACACATCCCCAACCGAGGGTGACCACGATGACCGACCCGATGATGGCGCTGCGCGTGATGCTTGAAAAGGGCGCAGACGCCGATGTCCTGAGACAGATGATCGGCTTTGCCGCCGAGCGACTGATGGAACTGGAGGTTCAGGAGTTGACCGGTGCCGGCCACGGCGAACGGTCGGCCGACCGCCTGGTTCAGCGCAATGGCTACCGTGACCGCGATTGGCATACCCGCGCCGGCACGGTGGAACTGCACATCCCCAAGCTGCGCAAGGGCAGCTACTTCCCAGGCTTCCTGGAGCCCCGCCGCATGGCGGAGAAAGCGCTGACCGCCGTGATCCAGGAGGCCTACATCCAGGGCGTCTCCACCCGCGCGGTGGACGACCTGGTCCAGGCCATGGGCATGACCGGCATCTCCAAGAGCCAGGTCAGCCGGCTGTGCGAGGAGATCGACGGCCGGGTTAAGACCTTCCTGGAACGGCCGCTGGAAGGCGACTGGCCCTACCTGTGGATCGACGCCACCTATGTGAAGGTCCGCCAGAACGGCCGCATCGTCTCCGTGGCCGTCACCATCGCCGTGGCGGTCAATACCAACGGTCGGCGAGAGATCCTGGGCATGGACATCGGCACCTCGGAAGCCGAGACCTTCTGGGTAGAGTTCCTGCGCAAGCTCAAACGCCGCGGCCTGGGTGGCGTCAAGCTGGTCGTCTCCGATGCCCACGAGGGCATCAAGGCCGCTGTCGCCCGCGTATTCCGTGCCACCTGGCAGCGTTGCCGTGTCCACTTTATGCGCAACGCCTTGGCCCACGCCGGCAAGCAAGGCCGCCGTGTGGTGGCTGCCTTCATCGGCACCGCCTTTGCCCAGGATGACGCCACCGCCGCCCGGACCCAGTGGCGCCAGGTCGCCGATCAACTCCGACCCAAGGTCGGCAAGCTCGCCGCCCTGATGGACGAGGCCGAGGAGGACGTCCTGGCCTTCATGTCCTTCCCCGCCGCCCACAGGGCAAAGCTGCACAGCACCAACCCCATCGAACGCCTCAACGGCGAGATCAAGCGCCGTACCGAGGTCGTCGGTATCTTCCCGAACGAGGACGCCATCACCCGCCTGGTGGGTGCCGTCCTCATGGAGATCAACGATGAATGGGCAGTTCAGCGCGGTCGCTACATGACCCTGGAAACCATCGCCGCCGTCGGCGATGATCCAACCATCATGCTGCCCACTGTCGCCGCATGATCGTCCCGGCCAAACGCGCCGGAGACCAAAATGACCGGGCGCTTCTTACACCACGACCTGGGACACGATCTGATGCACGCCCCGCTGGCCTTGCAGCATCGTTGGTACGCCAGCGTGCTGCTGGGTCACTACGGCTACTACGGTCGACCGCACAACTACCGCGCGCTCAACGGATTCCGTCAGCAGGTTCGCCGAATCTGGTTCTGCTGCCTTCGAAGGCGCAGCCAAAAGAGCCGGCGTATGGGCTGGGAAGACTTTGAGGCTCTGACGGCACGCTTCACCCTGCCGCTTCCTCGGATCACACGCCCATGGATGGCGCGTCATGCATGATGCGGGTTACCTTCGGGAAGAGCCGGGTGCGGGAAAGTCGCACGCCCGGATCTGTGAGGGCGAAAGCCAAATGGCTGAGCTACTCGACCACGATCTCAGTCCAGCTGCGGGCCTTTCTATTCCTGGATGATCATGACGAAATTCCAGGTGACGGAAAATCCGGACGAATATCCATTCGCTCTCACCGACCGCGAATTCGATTATTACGCCACCAAGAATTTCGGCGGCAAGATCCCGGATGTCCAAGGCATCTATAAGCCGCCCAGTTTCTACACCGCTCTCGCACAGGATGTTGGGGTCATTATCATGGGCACCGCCGTGGGAGTTTTCCTGCCGGCATTGATTCCTGAGGCTGCCGGTGCGGCCGCGCTTGGCGCCCCCGCTTTCGCCACTGCGGCCTCAAGGGCCGTGGTTTCGTCAGCCATTACCAGCGCGGCTGGTCACTTGCTGCCTGGGAACGCTTGGGACGCGGCACGGCAGGGACGGCTTTGGCCACGATACTGCACTGAATTCAGCCGGAGGCTATTGCGATGATTATCCAGCCATTCCGTACCTGGGTGGCGCGCTATGGTCGGTGGTGGATAACGACTGGAATTATACTCGCCGTGCTAAGTTTTTTCGCCAGACGCTATGAGCAATCCGTCGTGGGATTTCTGATCGCGGCCACCGGTGTGTGGGGTCTGCTGCTGGAAGCCGACCTGCCTGGCAAGACCAAATTTTTCCAGCGCCCTTACCTGACCTTTCTTCTGTGGTTCGCAATTGGTGCCGCAGTCTATTTCTCTTTTCTCTACATGATCTTATTGCCGGACCACTGACGCATCACACCCGCCCCACTTCTACGCGTCCACCCAAGCCCACCAGCGCCACCGCGACCGTCTGCCCCTCGCCGGCCACGTCCACCACGCCGCCGCCCGCCACCTGGTAGCGCCCCTTGGGAAGGCCCTTCAGGCGCAGGGTGGCGCCGGGGGAGGGCGGCGCCTCATTATCCAGGGTCAGGTGCAATTGGGCATCCGTGGGGTGCCATTCCAGGCTGGGGCCGGCGGCCAGGCGGGCGCCCTCCAGTTCCAGGTCCAGGCTTTGGCGGCTGAGGCGGGCGTGGAAGCGGCGGCGCAGGCCGTCGCGCGGGGTGATGGCCAGCCAGCCGTCACGCTCTTCCAATATGCCGCCGTAGCAGAAGCGGCCGAAGATGGGGTCGTCGGCCACCAGGGTGGCGGCCATGCGCAGGGCGCCGCAGAAGCCCAGGTCGCTTTCACTGGAATAATACCAGCTGCCGCGATGGTGGGGCTGGCCCAGCCAGGTGGTGCCCAGGGCCGCCGGCTCGAACCCGCCGCCGGAGGCGCCGTCGTTGGCCTGGCCGGGGTACCAATAGCCGTAGCCGCTGTCCGCCGTGCCGCTGTTCACCAGGGCCCAGGCGCTCAGGTACGAGGTGTGGGCCAGGCGCATGCCCGACCGGGGATCGGTGGCGTCGTTCAGCGCGTGGTCCAGGATGGCCCAGCCGCCCATCTGCGCCATGTAGGTCAGGGTGAAGGCGTCGCCGCCGCCGGCGCGATAGTCGCTGCCCAAATAATAATAGGCGGGCTCCACCACCCCGCGGCAGAACAGGTTGGCCGCCATCTGGGTGTCGGCAAAGCGCTTGGCGGCGGCCGGCGTGACCGGGAAGCCCGGCCGCCCGGCATGGTCGATGGCATAACGCGCCAGCGCCTGGGTGGATTCGAAGCCGGTGGAATCGAAGGCGTATTCCGACCCGAACAGGTCGGGCTTGCCGTTGACGAAGAAGTCGACCTTGCGCTCCCAGTGGCCGCGCAGGGTCTGGGCCTTGGCCGCCTGGCCGGCCGCGTCCAGCAGGGCGATGACCTCGGGGATCACCACCTCATTGTAGAAGCCGGTCTCATAGGCGCTCCACTTCTCCACCGCCATGGGGATGGTGAACATGGCCAGCGCGGTGCCGTAGGCACGCTCAAGGTATGTGGCGGCGTCCAGCCGGGTGTGGATGGCGGGATAACGGGTGGCCACGCGATAGAGGCCCAGGTACATGGCCGTGATGTGCGGGTAGTCGTAGGGCCGCCAGTAATGGCGCTGGCCCTTGGGGCCGGGGTCGGGGCTGTCGCGGTTGGTTTTCCAGTCGGGAATGCCATAGAGCGCGTAGCTGTCGGCCTCCTCAGTTGTGCGCTGCAGGCCGCCCCAGACGAAATGCTCGATATAATAATCCAGCGCCGCCACTTCCGCCTGCACCGGGTATTCGGCGTTCTTGGAGGCGAGGTAGGCCGGTTTGCTCAGGCCCGGGTCGTCGCAGGTGACCTCATAGATGCGCCAGCCCTTGATCCGGTCGTAATTGTCCGGGCCCAGCAGGGTGCCCGTCTCCATGTTCCATTCGGCCAGCAGGCCATTGTACCACTTGGCCGGGTCGCGGTGCTGGTGGGCGGCGATGAAGGCCGCGCGCTTCTTGATCAGGGTTTCCACCGGCTCGGTCGCGAAGAACTCCAGCCCGGTGGCCCGGCCGTCGTCCTGGCGGATGGTCAGCAGGTTCTCGCCCAGCTTGGCGAACCGCACCTCATACAGGCGATAGGCGCCGCGGGTACCCAGGGGCGTCACGGTGGTGCGGTCGGGGAATTCCGCCTCGATGGCGGTGATGGGGTCCAGGCAACGCAAGGCCAGGCGCGCGGTCAGGTCGGTGGGCACGGTCATGCCCTGCGCCACCTCCACATCCACCCCGCCCTGGGCCACCAGCCGGTCACGCACGCCCTGGTAATCGGTCGCCCAGCCGAAGCGGAAGCCGTATTGGCGGACGGCGCCTTCACCGCCGGCCGGCGCCAGGACCAGGCTGGTGTGCGGCTGGCGCCAGCGCCCGCCGGCCGCAGTCACCTCCGCCCCCCGGGCGGCGGAATGGATGAAGACGCGATAGGGGACATAAGGATGGTCCTTGCCGCCCTCACGCCCCTCCCAATACTCCAGCGCCGTGTCGCGCTCCGGCGTCATCACCAGATAGGGCCCGGCGCTGTTGGACCGCATCCAGAACAGGAAGGAGCCGTGGCCGGAGACGAAGCTGTGCTTCAGCACGGCGGCGGTGGCGGGCTGGCCCTCCTTGAACTCGGTGTGCAAAGGCAGGGGCAGGGCGAGATCCCCCACCTCCAGCGGGCCGGTGGTCAGGTTGCGCACGCCCACCTGCCAGGAAAGCTCACCCCCCTCGGCTTTCAGGCGCAGGGTCAGGGCCAGCGCCGGCCCCTGACCGTCGGTGATCGTATGGTCGGACACGCATTCCGTGGCGCTGACCTGCCGGATGGCGGTGGCGCTCAGCGTGGCCGTGTCCGCGCTTTGCCAAGCCGCCGTGCCGCGGCGATAGGCCAGGGTGACGGCGCCCAGCGTTCGGCCCGGTTCGATATAGTCGGTGTCGAAGGCGTCACCCGCCGCGCGCAGGCTGGTCAGGCCGCCGTTTTGGAAACGCAAGGCGAAGGCGGTGCCGGCCCCCTTGATCGTCCGGGCGCCGGTCGCGGCCCGGGCGGGGGTGTTCAGCAACAGGCCCATGCCCACACCGCCGGCGGCGGCCAGCACATCGCGGCGGCGCGTACCGCCATCGGCCTTGTCAGTCAACCGCTTCATCATCCAGTCCCCTTCCGCCTGTCCCCATCCGGCCCTCTTAAACGGGACCGATAATTGGATATAATATACAGATTGGCGGCTTGGTGAAAGGGCGTTCAGATGTGGCCGCCCCATTCATGGCGGCGGGCCAGGGCGATGAATTCCTTCAAGGCGGGGGAATGGCGGCGGCCGGCGATGGTGGCCAGGCTGACGGTACGGGACAGTTCCGGTTCCACCACCGGGCGGGTGGCGATGCCGGGCAGCATGGGCAGGAATTCCGGCATGATGGCGCACCCCATGCCGGCCAGGATCATGGCCTGGATCCAGTCCTCGCGCTCGCTCTCATAACAGACGCGGACGTCGGCAGGGTCGGGGATGCCCAGGGCGTCGAAATGCTGCGGGTATTCGCAATTGACGCGGTTCAGGTAATCCTCGCGGTCCAGTTCCTTCAGCGGCACCACGTCCATGGCTTCGAACCGGTGGCCGGGGGCGAAGGCGATGGTGTAGCGCTCCTGGTACAGCGGTTTGGTCTCCACCCGCTCCGGCAGGTTGGGCAGGCCCAGCAGAGCGGCGTCCAGTTCCCCCCCTATCAACAGGCCCAGCACCTCGCGTCCCGGCGCGTCGCGCAGTGCGACCTCCACCGAGGGCAGGGCGGCGCGGAAGCGTTTCAGGAAGTCCACCAGCCGGGTGGGGCCGATGGTGCACATCACGCCCAGGCGCACCCGGCCCCGTTCCAGCTTGCCGAAGCTCCGCGCCTCCAGCTTGGCGGATTCGCTGGCGTGGAACACCGCCTCCAGGTGCGGGCGCATCAGGCGGCCCAGGTCGGACAGGTGGGTCAGGCTGCGCTCGCGCGCGAACAGCGGCCCGCCCAGTTCATCCTCCAGCTTCTGAATGGCCTTGGTCAGCGACGGCTGGGCCACGCCGCACTGCTCCGCCGCCTTGGTGAAGTTCAGCGTCTCACACAGGGCCACAAAGTACCGGACTTGGTTCATCTCCATCGGGGCGGCCGTTTTTATTGTGAAGCTGCCGCAGTGTGGCCGAAGTGGCGGCCGGACGCTATGCGAAGCGCCCTTGGACCAAACGGCGGATCAGATGGTCCAGCGACAGGGCGCCGGGCCCGCGCAGCACGATGGGCAGCAGCACCGCCGACCACAGCAGATGGTCCGGCCAGCTTTCGGGATAGACGAAAATCTCGATCACCAAGGTCATGCCGAACAGCGCGCTGGCCGACAGGCGCGAGGCCAGACCGATGACCAGCAGCAGGGCGCCGCAATTCTCCGTGATGCTGGCCATCACCGCCGCCACCTCCGGCGGGATGAGGGGCACCTTGTACTCATCCCGGAACAGGTCGAACGTGCTGTCGTTGATGTGAAAACCGGTCACCTTGGTCTGGCCCGATCGCCAGAACACCGTGGCCGCCGCCAGCCGCCACAGCAGGCCGTCGAACGCCGTGGGCATGGCCTCCAGCCGGCGTATCAGCGCCAGGGCCGCCGTTCGCATGGTCGTCATGGCAGGTGCACTCCGAAAAAAGCCCGCATCGCCAGCAGGCCGGTCAGTTCGTGTCGCAGGTCGAAATCGGCCTCCAGGGCCAGCGCGCCGTCCCAGGCCGTGCCCAGCGGCTGTCCCGCTGCCACGCCCATCAGGAAGGCCAGCGCGCCGGGGGACAGGCGCTTCATCAGCACCTCCGCGTTCGGGCGGACCAGCAACAGGCGGACGGCGTCCCGGCCCGGAATGTCCAGGTTGTTCTGCCAGATCAAATCCACCGGCCAGTCCGACACGACGAAGCGGTGGCTGGGGTGCAGGCGCAGGATCGCACGTTCCGCCTCCTCACCCAGCGCCGCCAGGGCGGCCGGCTCCAGCGCATCGGCTTCCGGCGCGTGAAAGGCATGGTTCCACGCCGCTTCCAGCCGGGCGATGTCGCTCAGATAGGGCGGCAGGGCCGCCACTGGGCGGGCGGCCAGGAAGGCAGGGAATTCCCTGCCGTAGCGCAGCAGCGGCGCCTCGCATGGCGGGTGCCGGCGGATGAAGGCCCGCGCCAGGCCGGCGAAACAGTCTTCGCCCACCAGCCGGCTCACCACCGGGAAGCTCAGGGCCAGGGCCGCCGCCAGCCCACCCAGGGTGTTGTCGTGGTGCAGGCCGGCGTTGGGCAAGGGCGGCGTTCCGTCGCCGCCCAGGATCCAGTCGCGCAGCGCCCGTTGGCGTTCAAGCGGCGTCGGCATGGCCGTTTTCCTTCTGTAAAGCCCACGCGATCGTCTCCGCTGTCGCCACCTCCGCCAGCAGGTCAGCTAGGGGTGGCACCTCGGCGTCGCGTTCGATCAGCGTCGGGATCAGGCCGAGGCGGGCCAGGGCCGCGCGGTACAGGTCCCACACCGCGTCGGCCACCGGCGCGCCGTGGCTGTCCAGCAGGACGGGGCGGCCCTCATGCTCGATCACGGCGTGCCCGGCCAGGTGGATTTCCCCCACCAGGCCGACGGGCAGGGCCGCCAGGTAGGCGGCCGCGTCCAGGCCGACATTGTGGGCGCTGACATGGACATTGTTGACGTCCAGCAGCAGGCCGCAGCCGGTGCGCCGCGCCAGTTCCACCAGGAAGGCGGCTTCGTCCCAGTCGCTTTCGGGGAAACGGATGTAGCTGGACGGGTTTTCCACCAGCAGCCGGCGCCCCAGGGCCGATTGCGCCTGGTCCACATGCTCGGCCATCAGCGCCAAGCTGGCGTCGGTGTAGGGGATGGGCAGCAGGTCGTTGAGATAGGCGCCGTCCAGCCGGCACCACGCCAGATGCTCGGACACGAACTCGGGCTGGTAACGGTCGATCAGGGCCGCCAGGTCGGCCAGATGGCGGGTGTCCAGCGGCTCCGCCCCGCCCAACGACAGGCCGACGCCGTGGATGGACAGGGGATAGGCCTCGCGCAGGGCGGTCAGCCAGCGGTGGGGCGGCCCGCCGGATCCCATGTAGTTTTCCGCATGGATTTCCAGGAAACGCAGGCGGGGGCGCCCGGCCAGCAGATCGGCGGTGTGGCGGGCCTTCAGCCCGATGCCGGTGATGGTCATGACGGCGCTCCCCCCTGGTTTCGTTTGGCCGCTTACTTCTTGGCGGGTTCGGTGCTGCCGCCGGCGATCTTGGCGCAGGTGCCGGTCGGCACGGCCACGAAGGCGTTGGGGTCGCGGTCCTTGGTGGCGTGGCCGGCACAGGAATTGGTGTCGGTCTTGCAGTCGTTGTGGCCGGCCTTGACGATGCCATAGCACTTCTCGACATCGGCGGCCTTGGCGGGGGCGGCGGCGAGGGTGGCGCCGGCCACGGCGGTGGCGACGATCAGGCCCAGGCCGAAACGGGTGCCGGTGCGGTGAGTGGTCTGCATTTCAAATCCCCTCGGGGTTGGGTGGTTGCGATGGCTAAACCCTAACCGCTGCCACCGGTCCTTGTGAAATGCAGGGGGGATATGGATTCGATAGCGGTGGGATATGGCGCCCGCTTGTCCCGTCACCATACCCATGCCAGGGTGGCGCCTTTCCCGCCCGTTGAGGTTCGCCGCCCCATGGACCTGACCACCGCGCTTGCCGCCCTGAAGGACGGCGTCCTGTCCGCCCGCGACTTGGCGGAAGCCTGCGTCGCCGCCCGCGCCGACCGGCCCCAGGGCTGCGACAACCCCTATGCCGCCTTCGACCCTGGCCTGGTCCGTCGCCAGGCCGATGTCGCCGACGCGCGCCGTCGGGCCGGCCAGGCGTTGGGGGAGTTCGACGGCATTCCCCTGTCGTTGAAGGATAATTACGGAACCGGAACAATATGCGGCGGCACCTGGCCGGTGTTCGCCGGCAGCCCCCGCCGCCTGCCCGGCCGCTTCAACCAGCCGGGGGGGGTGGTGTCGCGGCTGCTGGGGCGGGGGGCGGTCATCACCGGCAAGACCCGCATGGTGGAATTCGCCTTCGGCGGGTTGGGTGCCAACGGTCATTGGGGCACGCCGCGCAACCCCTCGGACAATGCCGTCCACCGCGTGCCCGGTGGGTCCAGCACCGGCGCACCCTTGAGCCTGCGCGAGGGGTCGGCCCTGCTGGCCCTGGGCACCGACACGGCCGGGTCGGTACGCATCCCGGCCGCCTGGAATGGGCTGTACGGCTACAAAAGCTCACGCGGGCACCTGGCGACCGACGGCATCGTGCCGCTGTCGCCGCGCCTGGATACGGTGGGTTTCCTGGCCCTTTCCGCCGAGGATTTGGGCACCGGCTACCGCCTGCTGACCGGTGCCGACCTGCCGTCGGTGGATGCTGGCGCCATCCGTTTCGGCCGGGCGCCCGACGTGCTGTGGCAGGAATGCGGCCCCGGCGTGGTCGCGGCGGTGAATGCGGCACTGGACCGCCTGTCCGGCCTGTTCCGCCCGGTGGAGGCGGTGGCGTTGCCGGAACTGGATGAGGCGCTGGCCCTGTTCCGCCGGGGCGGCCTGGCGGGGGCGGAGATCTTCGGCTTCCTGTCGCGCGAACTGCCGGGCTGGCTGTCCACCCTGGACCGTTTCGTCGGCCCGCGCATCCGTGCCGCGGCCGACGTGCTGGACTATGCCGAGCGTGTCGCCTTCCTCGACCGCTTCGCCGCCGGCGTCCAGGGGGTGTTCAGGGACGTGGATGTGGTGGTCCTGCCCACCGTGGCCATCACCCCGCCACCCCTGGCCGACCTGGCGGACCCGTTGGCCTACGGCCGCGCCAACCTGCTGGTGCTGCGCAATTGCTGTGTCGCCAACCTGGGCGACATGGCGGCGGTGACCCTGCCGGTGGGCACCGACGCGGCCGGTTTGCCGGTGGGCCTGCAACTGCTGGGCCCGCGCGGCGCCGACGCCCGCCTGCTGGCCATCGCCCGGGCGGTGGCGGACTGTTTGGCGGATTAGCCCTTGAGGCGGCGCGCGGCCGGGCGGATGAAGTCATCGACCAGCACGTAAAGGCCGAAGGCGACCAGGAAGCCGCCCACCGCCAGGCCCCGGAAATAAAGCCGGTGGGTCGAGTGCACCTGCAACTCGATGATATAGGCGCCGCCGCCCAGCATCGCCGCCATCACGATGAAAAGAAGCGTTTTTCTGATCTTTCCGGCCACCTGAATCCCCGTCCTTGCCATTAACCAAACCTACCACCGCCCCCGGTTGCGCGCCACGGCATGGCAGGCTTGCTGCGGTGCGACGGAAAGGCTGTCCGCCGCCCCTTGCCTGGCGTCGGGTGCTCCCGCATCGTGGCGGCCGGATTTGTTTTGGCAGCTTCATCAAAAACGGGGAAACATCCCATGCATCCGCGCCTCCGGCTTCGTTCCGGTCCCGCCCGACTGCTGTCCGCCACTTTGCTGTTGGGGGCGGCCCTTTATGGCGGCGCGGCATCGGCCAAGCCGGCGAAGGCTGAAGCGCCCGAGGCCGCCCTGGCCGTCGGCCCGGTGGACGACCACCCGGTGTTGCGCGAGATCGCCGCCCAGGTGGACCCGGCGCAACTGCACGCCACCATTGAAAAGCTGGTGTCCTTCGGCACCCGCCACACCCTGTCCGACACCACCTCAAGCGACCGGGGCATCGGTGCCGCCCGCAGCTGGATCAAAAGCCGGTTCGAGGCGATATCAAAGGATTGCGGCGGCTGCCTGACGGTGGTGACGCCGTCGCAGACCGTCACCGGCAAGCGCGTGCCCACCCCGACGGAGGTCATGGACGTGGTCGCCGTGCTGAAAGGCACGGAGGAGCCGGAGCGTGTGATCGTCATCGCCGGCCACCTGGACAGCCGCGTCACCGACGTGATGAACGCCACCGCCGACGCGCCCGGCGCCAACGATGACGCCTCCGGCGTGGCGGCGGCCATCGAGGCGGCGCGGGTGCTGTCGCACCACAAGTTCCGCGCCACCCTGGTGTTCGCCGCCTTGTCGGGCGAGGAACAGGGCCTGCTGGGCGGCAAGGTGCTGGCCGACTACGCCAAGGCCCAGGGCTGGCAGGTGGAGGCCGACCTCAACAACGACATCATCGGCAACACCCAGGGTGAGGACGGCGTGGTCGACAACACCCACGTCCGGGTCTTCGCCGAGGGCACCAAGGCGGTGGAGACGGTGAAGCAGGCCAACCAGCGCCGCTATTCCGGGGGCGAGGTCGACAGCCCGTCGCGCAATCTGGCGCGCTACATGGACGCCCTGTCCACCCGCTACCTGGATAATTTCAGCGTGCGCATGGTCTATCGCACCGACCGCTTCGGCCGGGGCGGCGACCAGGTGCCGCTGCTGGAGGCCGGCTTCCCCGCGGTGCGCGTGACCGAGGCGCATGAGAACTACACCCGCCAGCACCAGGATCTGCGCACCGAGAACGGTATCACCTACGGCGACACCATCGACTGGGTGGACTTCCCCTACCTGGCGCAGGTGACGCGCCTGAACGCCGTGACCATGGCCAGCCTGGCCTGGGCGCCGGCCCCGCCGTCGGACGTGAAGGTGGAGGGCGCCCTGAAGCACGACACCACCCTCAGCTGGGCCAAGACGCCGGGTGCCACGGGTTATCGCGTCTGGTGGCGCGACACCATCGCCCCGGTCTGGCAGTACGACCGCTGGGCCGGCGATGCCGCCACCGTCACCCTGCCCAACGTGGTGATCGACGACTGGTTCTTCGGCGTCTCATCGGTGTCCAAGGACGGCTACGCCAGCCCGGTGGTCTATCCCGGCCCGGCCGGGTCCTTCGTCGCCGTGCCCGACCCGGCGGCCCAGTGATGAGCGCCGCCCCCTCTGACACGCCGGCCACCCCGCGTCCCCGGGGCGGCGCCCTGCGCCACCCCGCCTTCCTGCGTTATTGGATCGCGCGCATCCTGTCCATGGCGGCCATGCAGATCCAGGCGGTGGCCGCAGGCTGGGCCATCTATGACCGCACCGGCAGCGCCATGAGCCTGGGCTTGATCGGCCTGGCGCAGTTCCTGCCGTCGGTCGGCTTTGTCCTGGTGACGGGCCATGTGGCCGACCGTTTCGACCGCCGCCTGATCGTCACCCTGTGCGTGGTGGTGGAGGCTGTGGCCATGGCCCTGACGGGGGCCGTGCTGGCCTCCCCCGACCTGCCGGTGTGGCTGGTCTATGGCGCCGTCGTCCTGTTCGGCACCGGCCGCGCGTTCGAGGCGCCGGCCGCCTCCGCCCTGGTGCCCAACCTGGTCCCGAAGGAGGATTTCCCCAACGCCGTGGCCATCAGTTCGTCGGCCATGCAGGTGGCGGGCGTGGTGGGGCCGGCGCTGGGTGGTGTGCTGTATGCCGCCCTGCATGATTGGGTGTTCGGCGTTGGCGCCGGCTGCCTGTTGCTGGCCGCCATCGTGGTGGTGGGTATCAAGGCGCCCACCCGGTCCGGCGCCCGGGCGCCGGTCACCTGGGGCGCCATCCTGGGCGGCGTGCAGTATATCCGCCGGCAGCCCATCGTGCTGGGCGCCATCTCGCTGGACCTGTTCGCCGTGCTGCTGGGCGGGGCCACCGCCCTGCTGCCGGCCTTGGCGCGCGATCAGTTCTCCGCCGATGCCGGTCTGTTCGGCATTACCGGGCCCATGCTGCTGGGCATGATGCGCGGCGCGCCCGGGGCCGGCGCCATCCTGGTGGGCCTGACCCTGGCGGCCCGGCCGCTGAACCGCCGGGTGGGGCCCATCATGCTGGGCTGCGTCGCCGTGTTCGGCCTGGCGACCGTCGTCTTCGGCCTGACCACGTCGCCCGCCGTGGCCTTGGCCAGCCTGGCCATCATGGGCGCGGTGGACATGGTCAGCGTCTTCGTCCGCCAGACGCTGGTGCAGTTGCGCACCCCCGATGAGATGCGCGGCCGCGTCAGCGCCGTCAGCAGCCTGTTCATCGGTGCGTCCAACCAACTGGGCGAGTTCGAATCCGGCCTGACCGCCGCCTGGCTGGGGGCCGCCCCCGCCGTGGTGGTGGGCGGTATCGGCACGATCGTGGTGGTGGGGCTGTGGTGCGTGCTGTTCCCGGCCCTGCGCCGGGCCGACCGCCTGGACTGGGGTAATACCCCGCCCTGAAGACAGGGGGGTCGAATCGGACACAAGGAAAAGGGGATGGGCGTGGGCCCATCCCCTTTTCACTTTCACTGCATCAACGGCGCCGGGGCGCCGGACAATCAGCTCTTGGACTTGAAGGCCCGCAGCTGCTTGTTGAATTCGTTGGCAATGCCCTGCATCTGGTCGACGGCGGCATTGTACTTGGCGGAACCGCTGGCCTTGTCGTTCTCCATGCACTTCAGGAAGTCCTGCATGTCGGCCATGTAGCCCTTCACCGACGCGTTGGCGCTGGTCATCTGCTCGGTGGAGGCCGAAGCGCCGTCCGGAATGGTCGGCGGGTTGGCCTTGGACGCGCACTCAGCCAGCGCGGGGCCGGCAACAAACAGGGAAAGGGTGGCGAGGGTGCCCAGAATCTTCGCGTTCATCGGTGATCTCTCTCGTATGCTGCTGCCCCGGTGGTCCGTCATTCCAGCGCGATAAGCGGTGACTTTTTGCACCTGCTTCCCAACTGCGCTAGTGGACGGCCAATTGTTTACGAGCGGTTTATTAGCAAAACCTTACCAAGTTGAAAACAAGGTCCGCATGCATCGTTGGGCTGCGTTACACGCGGGGTGACGTTACCGGGCGGGGCTATATTTGAATTTGTCACAATCCCCACCTTGTTTTTCGGGGCCCGCAATTGTCCGGCTTGCCTTTATCAGGAAAATAGAATGCATTTTATGAAAATTGCTTCTGCATCGGTTTGCATTTTCCTGGCAAGCACTTGCGGCCGGGCGGCCACCGGTGGCGATGGCCCCTGTGCTGCGCTGCAACAGGCGGCGACGGCCGCGGCACCCGGTTCCGGTCCCCGTTTCGCGGTCAGTTATCCGGGGGATACGCACCCCGCCCTGGCCCACAGCGCCTTCACCTACGACAACGCCTTGACGGCGATCGCGCTGGTGGCGTGCGGGCATACCGAAAACGCGCGCCTGATTGGCGACGCGCTTGCATTGGCCGCGGGCGGCGACCGGACGTTCCAGGATGGCCGAATCCGCAATGCCTACCGGGCGGGTGCCGCCGCCACGCCGCCCTTGCCGCCGGGCTGGTGGGACGACAAGGCCAACCAGTGGGCGGAAGACGCCTATCAGGACGGCAGCGCCACAGGCAACGTCGCCTGGGCGGCGCTGGCCCTGCTGACCCTGCATGAGGCGACGGGCGAGGTCCGCTACCGCGACCGGGCGGCCGGCCTGATGCGCTGGGTCGCCGACCTGATGGCCGACCCGGCGATGCCCGGCGGCTATATCGGCGGGGTCAGCGGTTTCGACCCGGCGCAGCAGCGCCTTAATTATAAGGCCACCGAACACAACATCGACGCCGCCGCCGCCTTCGCCTGGCTGGCCCGCCTGACCGGCGACGCCGCCTGGTCCCGCCATGCGGCCTTGGCGCGGGGCTTCGTCGATGCCGCCTGGAACGGGGATGAGGGCCGCTTCCTCATCGGCACCAAGCCCGACGGCCGGACGCTGGACCGGACCAGCGGCGCGCTGGACATCCAGCTATGGCCGCACCTGGCCTTCCCCGACGCGCCGGGGGCCTGGCGCCGGTCGCTGGCCTGGGTGGAGGCGCGGCACGCCGTCGGCGGCGGGTTCGACTTCAACGACGACCGCGACGGCGTGTGGATCGAAGGCACGGCCCAGGCCGCCCTGACCTACAAGGCGCTGGGCCAGCCGGCCAAGGCCCAGGCCGCGCTGGACACCGTCCTGGCCGCGGCGGGCCCGGGCGGCCTGCTGTACGCCACGGCGGCGGGCACGGTCAGCACCGGCCTGGCGGTGGGGCCGGCATCGACGACGGATGATTTCCGCTACTACCACCAGCCGCATCTGGGTGCCACCGCCTGGGCGGCCCTGGCCCAGGCCGGCTGGAATCCCTTTACCGGGAAGCGGGTCGGTCAGCCCTGAGGGCCGCCGCTGTCCTAGCGGCGCACCAGGGCGGTGCCCATCAGCACCACGCCCAGGATAAGGGCGGCGGGGCCGACGAAGGGCGGGATGACGTGGGTGTTCTCTTCCTTGGCCGTGACCTTCAGGTCGCCGATCTTGGCCAGTTCCGTCGTGTCCTTGGTGGTGAAGATGGGCACGGCGATCGCCAGCACGCCCAGGATCACGATGACGGCACCGCTTATCAGTAGTCCGTTCTTTCCAGCCATTTGAACCTCCATTCCGGGGCGCTTCAGCGCGTTATTCCCACGTCAGCCCATGTATTGGTGGCGCGGAAATCGACGCCTTCATCATCGCAGGTTTTGCCATCGCGTCACGGTTGCTTTGGTCCTACGTCATTATCTTGGAAATCGCCGGATATGATTTATGCCCATCGCCGGATAGAATAGGCGGATGGTCCATATGCCGGCCTTGCACCTTGCCAAATCGGTAAGGGTCAGGTGGGTGGGGCGTACGCCGCTTGGGGGCGGGCGTCAGGCTCAAGACAGGTCGGCTCCCTAGATTGCGTGCCGTCGGGCCCGTGGATCCGATTGCGGCGTTTGCGTTTCCCGGGGCCGGGGATGTATTTTGGGCGCCATTTTCAGGTGAGGGCTTCGGCTTGGGGAAAACCCTGCCGACGCCTGGCCCGCGTTAAGGAGTTTGGTTGCGTGAAGATTCTGGTGACGGGTGCTGCCGGCTTTATCGGTTCCGCGGTTTGTCGTCTTCTGGCGTCGGAAGGCCAGGATGACTTGGTCTGTGTCGACAAGCTGACCTACGCGGCCAGCCTGGAGTCCATTGGTGAGGTGCTGGCCGGCGGCCGCGCCGTCCTGGAAAAGGTGGACGTGGCGGATACCGAGGCCATGCGGGCGGTGTTTCAGCGCCACCAGCCGGACGCGGTGATGCACCTGGCGGCGGAAAGCCATGTCGACCGGTCCATCGACGGGTCGGGCATCTTCATCCGCACCAACATCAACGGCACCCATGTGATGCTGGAAACGGCGCGCGAGTACTGGCAGGCGCTGCCGGCGGACCGCAAGGCCGCGTTCCGCTTCCACCACATCTCCACCGATGAGGTCTATGGCTCGCTGGGGGCGGAAGGGCTGTTCCGCGAGGACACGGCCTATTCGCCCAATTCGCCCTATTCGGCCAGCAAGGCGGCGTCCGACCACCTGGTCAACGCCTGGTACCACACCTATGGCCTGCCGACGCTGCTCAGCAACTGCTCCAACAATTACGGTCCCTTCCATTTCCCGGAAAAGCTGATCCCGCTTATGATCCTGAACGGGATGGACGGCAAGAAGCTGCCGGTCTACGGCAAGGGCGACAATGTCCGTGATTGGCTGTTTGTGGAGGATCACGCCCGGGCGCTGGTGCTGATCGTGCGCAAGGGCGTGCCGGGTGAGCGCTACAACGTCGGCGGCAATGCGGAACAGCGGAACCTCGCGGTGGTGGAAACCATCTGCGACCTGCTGGATGAGCGCCTGCCCAGCGCCACCAAGCGCCGCGACCTGATCACCTTCGTCACCGACCGGCCGGGTCATGACCAGCGCTATGCCATCGACGCGTCCAAGATCAAGCGTGAGCTGGGCTGGGAACCGACGGTGACCTTTGAGGAGGGCATCCGCCGCACGGTCGACTGGTACCTGGCCAATCGCTGGTGGTGGGAACCCATCCGTGAGGGCAAGTACAGCGGCCAGCGCCTGGGCGCCGCAGCACCCGCCGCCGCCGTGGTCGGCTGAGGATACCGTCATGGCGACAACTCAGGATACCGTCCGCATTCTGCTTCTGGGGGGCGCCGGCCAGGTCGGCCTTGCCTTCCAGCGCGTGGCACCGGCCCACTGGACGGTCACCGCCCCCGGCCGCGCCGACCTGGACATCGCCGACGCCGATGCCGTGCAGGCGGCGGTGTCGGCGGCCGACCTGGTGGTCAACTGCGCCGCCTACACCGCGGTGGACAAGGCGGAAGCCGAGGTGGACGCGGCCTACGCCGCCAACCGTGACGGTCCGGCGGCGCTGGCCCGGGCTTGTGCCGTGCGCGGCACCCCCCTGCTGCACCTGTCGACCGACTACGTCTTTGACGGCACCAAGGTCGGGGCCTATGTCGAGACCGACCCCGTCCATCCCATCAGCGTCTACGGCGCCTCGAAAGAGGCGGGGGAACAGGCGGTGCGGGCGACGCTGGAACAGCACGTCATTCTGCGCACCGCCTGGGTCTACGGCCCGGACCGCGCCAATTTCCTGAAGACCATGCTGCGCCTGGGCGCCGAACGGGACGAACTGCGCGTGGTGGCGGACCAGCATGGCTGTCCCACCGCGGCGGCCGACATCGCCGACGCCCTGGTGGCGGTGGGCACCCGCATCCTGGACGGCCAGCGCGACGGCTTTGGCACCTATCATCTGTGCGGCACCGGCACCACCACCTGGCACGGCTTCGCGGCGGAGATTTTCGCCCAGGCGCAGGCCCGGGGCGCCAAGGTGCCGCGTCTGGTCGCCATCGGTACGGCCGACTATCCGACGCCGGCCACGCGCCCGGCCAATTCCGTGCTGGACTGTGCCCTGCTGGGCCAGGTCTTCGGCTGGCAGGCGCCGGCGTGGCAGGACAGCCTGGCGCGCAGCCTGGATGTGCTGCTGCCGGCCTGAGCCGCCATCTTGAAACCGATATTTTGACCGGGGCTGTTCCCGTAACCATAGTCACCAAGGTAAATTGACATGAAGGGCATCATCCTGGCGGGCGGCTCCGGCACCCGCCTGCACCCCCTGACCAAAAGCGTCAGCAAGCAGCTGCTGCCCATCTACGACAAGCCCATGGTCTATTATCCCCTGTCGGTGCTGATGCTGGCCGGCATCCGCGACATCCTGGTGATCAGCACGCCGCACCACCTGCCGCTGTTCCAGGATCTGCTGGGTGACGGCGCACCCTGGGGCATCAACCTCAGCTATGCGCAGCAGGCGGCCCCCAACGGCCTGGCGGAAGCCTTCGTCATCGGCCGCGACTTCATCGGCAACGATCCCGTCGCCCTGGTCCTGGGCGACAACATCTTCTATGGCCAGGGCCTGAGCGCCCAGGCGCAGAAGGCGACCCAGGTGAAGCAGGGCGCCACCGTCTTCGCCTATTGGGTCGAGGATCCGCACCGCTATGGCGTGGTGGAGTTCGATGAGGCCGGCCGTGCCATCAGCATCGTGGAAAAGCCCAACGACCCGCGTTCCAACTGGGCGGTGACCGGCCTGTACTTCTACGACAACCGGGTGGTGGACATCGCGCGCGAGATCAAACCCTCGCCCCGGGGCGAGCTTGAGATCACCGACGTCAACAACGTGTACCTGCAGCAGGGCAACCTGCTGGTGGAACGCCTGGGCCGCGGCACCGCGTGGCTGGATACCGGCACGCACGACTCGCTGCTGGAGGCGGCGGAGTTCGTGCGCACCATCGAGCATCGCCAGGGCCTGAAGATCGGCTGCCCCGAGGAAATCGCGCTGGAGCAGGGGTTCGTGGACGAGGAAACCGTCCTGGCCCAGGCCCGGGCCTACAAGAACAGCCCCTACGGCCAATACCTGCAGCGCCTGGTCGGCCGCCGCCGCGCCGGCCAGATCTGAGGGGCATATCCAGCGGCATGAGGGCCCCCCTCATGCCGCCGCGGCCGCGACTCCGAACAGGACACACCACCTATGGTTCCGCACCGGGGCGGCCGCCCCTGCCGGTCGGAACCCCGGGGGCTACGGCATCCGCCGGCAATGCACGCTTTCCCGTGGGCGGCGCCTAACTTTGTATTCCCCTATCATTATGTAATCGATCTCTTCGCTTGGATGTCCGTCGTTGTCACACCCCTGAATGGAAAATGTCTTGCCATGAGTGGGGTTTTTGATGCGGAGTAAGACATCATGAGCATACAGACCAGCCACCGTCTGCCCTTTCCGGTCATGGCCGCCGTTCATCAGGCGACCGCCCCGCGCTCGTTGGTGCCGCGCAGCGTGCGGGTGGGCAACCGGCGCACGTCCATGCGGCTTGAGCCGCAGTTCTGGACCGGCCTGGATCTGCTGGCCCGGCAGGAGGGATGCCAGGTCGCCGAATTGCTGGATGTCATCGACCGCTCTCGGGATGACGAGACCAGCCTGTCCAGCGCCGTGCGCGTGGTGGTGGTCAGCTATTTCCAATGGCTGGCCTCGGTCGAGACCCTGGCCTCGCCGGTGCAGGCGCCGCAGCCCAATCTCAGCCAGGCGTTTTTCTGAGCATTTTTCTGACGGTTTCGGCCCATTTGCCGCGCTGCGGACCCCCGTCGTGTCTGGACACTTGTGCACCGGTTCGCCATAGTCCGGGCGCCTGATGGCCATTCCGCCTGCCCTTGGCCGCATCCCGGCCATGTCCTGGTTACGACGCGTGCTCCGCATTCCGATCTGATCCAAGTCAAGGCGGGCCTGCACGGGAACGGTTATCTGGGAAAACCTTTTCCAGGAGATCGGCCCAAATGTCCGCTATCACCGCTTCCGACCCCTCAGGCCTTGACCTGACCCCGCTGGAGCGCATCCGCCGAACCACCACGATGCTGGTCATGGCCCTGCTGGTGGGCCAGATCTTCGTTTTGCTGGCGGCGCAGCTGGTGGTGCTGGGCGGGTTCGATTGGCGCCAGCCGGTGGCGACCCTGGTGGTCGTCCTGGTCGCCGCCGTCGCCTGGCTGGGCCTGCCGGCCGCCGCTGGCCGCCTGGTGATGGCGGGGTGCCTGCCGCTGGCCGGCGCCCTGTCCATCTGGGCCTTCGCCGGCAACCCATGGCAGACCGGCATGCAGATCTACGTCTACATCCTGGTGGCCGTGTCCGCCGGGTTCTGTGACGGGCGGACGCTGGCGGCGTCGGCCGCCGCCGTGGCGCTGTTCTTCATCATCGGCGGCCTGACGGTGCCGGAATCGGCCGGCGTGCACGGCGGCGAATACCTGCGCATCCTGATGTACGTCTGGCTGGTGGTGTTCGAGGGCGCCTTGCTGGCCTGGCTGGCCCAGACCATGGCCCAGTCCTTCCGCCGTTCCGACGAGGCGCTGGCCGATGCCCGCCACGCGCATGAGGAACTGGCCGGGGCCACCGCCGCGCGCGAGGCCATGGCGGCCCACGCGCGGGAGGAACGCAACCGCCTGATGCTGGCCCTGGCCCAGCGGCTGGAGGGTGACGTCGGCGGCCTGGCGGGTGAGGTGGCCGGTGCCGCCACCGATGCCCGCACCTGCGCCGACGATTTGCGCGCCCTGGTGCGGCGCGGGTCCGACAACGCCGGCGCCATCGCGGCCTCCGGCGGCGATGCCCTGGACAGCGCCTCGCAGGTGGCCGATGCCGCCTCGCAGCTGTCCGAGGCCATCGCCGAGATCAGCACCCAGATCACCCGCTCGTCCGGCGTGACGCGTGAGGCGGCGGACCGCGCCCGCTCCACCCAGGCCATCATCCGTGGCCTGTCGGAAGCGGCCAGCAGCATCGGCAGCGTCCTGTCCACCATCAGCGAGATCGCGGAGCGCACCAACCTGCTGGCGCTGAACGCCACCATCGAGGCGGCGCGCGCCGGCCTGGC
The DNA here is from genome assembly GCA_028283825.1 of Azospirillaceae bacterium. NCBI lineage: Bacteria > Pseudomonadati > Pseudomonadota > Alphaproteobacteria > Rhodospirillales > Azospirillaceae > Azospirillaceae bacterium. Next base: position 427,802 of record JAPWJW010000002.1, read on the forward strand.
GGGCAAGGGCTTCGCCGTGGTGGCGACCGAGGTGAAGAACCTGGCCGGCCAGACCGCACTGGCCACGTCGGAGGTGGCGGAGAAGGTGGCCGCCATCCGCGACAGCACGCACGACGCCGCCGACGCCATCGAATCCATCGCCAGCGTCATCTTCGACGTGGACGCCGCCACCGCCGCCATCGCGGCGGCCGTGGAGGAACAGGACGCCGCCACCAAGGAAATCGCCCGCAGTGCCGCGGAAGCGGTGCACAGCGCCGGCGCCGCCGCCCGGGGGTGTGAGGAGACGCTGTCCGCCTGGACCGACACCAACGGCTCCGCCGACGGCATTGCCGACCTGTCCAAGCTGCTGTCCGGCCGCGTCGGCCAGTTGCAGAGCGTGGTGGACGGCGTGGTGCGGGAAATCCGCAACGACGCGGCTTAATTCGCGGTCCCTCAGGCGCCGGGCGCCGGCATCCGCCGGCTGGGCTATCCTCCCTTTCCGGTCCGCCTGCGGCTCCCCGGAAAGGTCCGGCGGCCCCGGTCGGGGCCTACAGCGGCATGAGGTGCTCATGCCGCTGGGGTGTGTGGAGACTGAAAAGAAAACGGGGCGCTCCTGGTGGGGCGCCCCGTTTGTCTTCGGCTGTGGGTTCCTCAGCCGGCGTAGACCGCCGCCGGCAGCCAAGTGGCCAGGCCCGGGATGAGGCATAGGGCCAGGATGGACACCAGCATCAGGGCGACGAAGGGCAGCACGCCCAGGATGACGTCGCGCAAGGGGATGTCCGGGGCGATGTTCTTGATGACGAAGATGTTCAGGCCCACCGGCGGGTGGATCAGGCCCATCTCCATCACGATGGACATGATGATGCCGAACCAGATCAGGTCGAAGCCGGCGGCCTTCAGCGGCGGCAGGATGATGGGTGCGGTCATCAGGATGATGCTGACCGGCGGCAGGAAAAAGCCCAGCACCACCACCAGCAGCAGGATGGCGGCCAGCAGCAGCCATTTCGACAGGTGCATGCCCACGATCCACTCCGCCGCACCCTGGCTGATGTGCAGGTAGCTCATCACGTAGGAATACAGCAGCGACATGCCGATGATCATCATCAGCATGGTGGACTCGCGCAGGGTGGACATCAGGATGGGCCCGACCTGCTTGGGCCGCCACACGCGGTAGATGCCGGCCACCATGACCAGCGCCATGACGGCGCCCAGGCCGGCGGTTTCCGACGGGGTGGCGATGCCGCCGTACAGCGCGAACATCACGCCGATCAGCAGGATGATGAAGGGCAGCACGCGGGGGATGGCGGCGAAACGCTCCCGCGCCGTGAAGGTGTCGGTCCGCAGCAGTTCCGACCACTCCCCGCCCTGGGCATGGGCCACCGCCGCCGCCGTCTTTTCCTGGCGGTAGCGCACGACGGCGTAGACGGCGAACAGCACGACCATCAGCACGCCCGGCCCGATGCCGGCCAGGAACAGCCGGCCCAGCGACTGTTCCGCCGCCACCGCGTACAGGATCAGGGTGATGGACGGCGGCAGCAGGATGCCCAGGGTGCCGCCGGCGGCGATGATGCCGGCGGCGAAGCCCGGGGAATAGCCCCGGCGCCGCATTTCCGGGATGCCGGCGCTGCCGATGGCGGAACAGGTGGCGGGGCTGCTGCCGGCCATGGCGGCGAACAGGGCGCAGGCGAAGACGTTGGCCACGCCCAGGCCGCCCGGCACCCGGCCCATCCACACGTGCAGCGCGGAATAAAGGTCGGAACCGGCGCGCGACCGGCCGATGGCCGCCCCCTTCAGGATGAACAGCGGGATGGTCAGCATGGTGATGCTGGCCATTTCCTCATAAACGTTCTGGGTGACGGTATCCAGCGAGGCCGCCGGCATGAAGAAATACATGAAGATGACGGCCACCCCGCCCAGCGCGAAGGCGATGGGCAGGCCGGCGAACAGGGCCACCAGCGTGGCCGCACCGTACAGCAGGCCGATCTCAACCGTGCCCATGGGCATGTCCTTCCTTGGGGGGCTCGACCGGCGCCGGCGCCAGCACTTGCAGGGCGATCTGCAGGGTCAGCAGGCTCATGCCCACCGACATGGCGAGATAGGGGATCCACAGGGGCGGCGCCCAGGAGGAGAAGGTGGCGTAGCCCTCCACCCAGGCCTCATGCCACAGGATCCAGGATTTCCAGGTGAAGAAGCCGCAGAAGAAGAAGGATAAAAGGTCCGCCACCCAGCGCCGGGCGCTTTCCACCCGCACGGGCAACAGGCCGCCCACCGCCTCGATGGCGACATGGCCCCGGCGGGACTGAACGTAGGCCGCCGACAGGAAGGTGGCGCCCACCAGCAGGAAGATGGCCGTCTCATCCTGCCAGTCGGCGGATGCGTGCAGGAAATAGCGCACCATCGCCTCTTCCGTCATGACGACGCCGGCGGCCACCACCGCCACCGCCGCGACCACGGCGATGGCGTGGTTGAGGAAGGCCAGCGCCTTGCCGGCCAGGCGGATGGGGGCCGGCGTGCCGCGCGGCAGGCGGGCGGCGGCGGGCCCTTTGTCCAGTTCCGCACCCCTCATGCCACGTCCTCGGCCAGCTTCAGCAGGGCGGCGTTTTCGGGGCTGCGCTCGGCGAAGTCCTTCCAGGCGGTCTCGCGCGCGATGGCCCGCCACTCGTCCATCACCTTGTCGTCCATGTCCACCACCTTGACCCCGGCCTTGGCGTAGATCTCGGCCACGCGCTGGTCGTCCTTCTTGGCCTCTTCCAGGCCGAAGGGCTCCATCGCCTCACCGGCGGCCAGGATGGCCTTCTGCTGGTCGGCGGGCAGGGCGTCGAATACCGTCTTGGACATGAACAGCGGTTCCAGCATGTACCAGAAGCTTTTCTGCCGGGCGGCGGTCAGGCTCTTGCTCTGTTCCTCCAGCTTGAAGGAGATCAGGCTGGTGGAACTGGTGACGGCGGCGTCCAGGGCGCCGGTCTGCATGCCGGCGTAAATCTCGTTGGACGGGATGGAGGAGACGGAGGCGCCGGCCGCCTTGAACAGCATGTCCATCTCACGCGATCCGCCGCGGATCTTGATGCCCTTCACATCGGCCGGGTGCAGCACCGTGCCGGCGCGCGAGGCCACACCACCCGCCTGCCACACCCAGCTGACCAGCTTCACGCCCTTGGCCTCCAGCGCCTTGGTCATGGCGGCGCCGATGGGCTTGTTCTTCCAGGCCAGGCCCTGTTCATAGGTGGTGACCAGGCAGGGCATCAGGCCCAGGTTCATCTCCCCGATCTCCCCGCCGCCGTAGGGCATGGGGTACAGCGTCAGGTCCAGGGCGCCTTTGCGCAGGGCCTGCAACTGCGCCACCGTCTTCATCAGGGATGAGGCCGGGTAGATCTCGAACTTCAGGGCGCCCTTGGTTTCCGCCTCCACCTGCGCCGCGAACTTGCGGCACAACCGGTCGCGGAAATCGCCCTCCGTCAGGGTGCCGCCGGGGAACTGGTGGGAGATCTTCAGGGTGGTCTGGGCCTGGGCCCGTGAGGCCAGGCCGAAGGTGCCGGCGCCCAGCACCGCGCCACCCAGGCCGAGGGCCACAGGCGTGCCCGCCAGTCCGCCCAGCAGGGTGCGGCGCGTCAGGCTGGCGGAGAATGTCTTGTCAGTCGACATGGGTTTTTTCCTCACCGTGGGCGGGCGCCGGTCGTGTGATCGCACCGGCATTGGGGTTGGGACCGTGGGCGTCGGGGAATGGGTGCAACGTCAGGTGATGGCAATGGCGCGCCGCGACCGATGGGGCCGCAACCTGTGAAAGGTGCAGGGCGTTTCCCCGGCGGTGGCCAGGGGCCCGGCCGCCGCGTGTTGGGGCGACTCGGGGGCAATGATCACAAGAGGACGGGTGCGTCTGTTCTTCCCTGATCCCGCAATTGCTCAATGAATGCTGCAATTGCGAAATATATCTTTATTTGCATGTGCTTGCTTGGTCGGAGCATGTCAGAGCAACCCAGGCGCGTCAATCTCTGAAACGCAAGATTGATGATCTTGCATGCAGGAAGATACGTAGTGTATGCGTAATGACAGGGAGAAAACGAAGGTGAGACCGGTCGATAGCGGCCGTTGCCGGCATTTTATTTAAAGACAATGCTTTCAAAGCCTTCGCTTTAAGAAGCCCGCGCATCAAGCGCACTCCTAGCCTTGAGGATGCCCATGGCCCTTCCGGAAACACGATCCGATCAGTTGGCCCGCGCCTTGGAGGATGACATCTGCGCCGGCCGCGCCCTGCCGGGCATGCGCCTGGACGAACAGGTGCTGGCCCAGCGTTTCGGCACGTCGCGTACCCCGGTGCGCGAGGCGCTGAAGATGCTGGCGGCCCAGGGTTTCGTGGAGATACGGCCGCGCCAGGGGGCGGTGGTGGTGGGCCTGGACGTGCGCCAGGTGCTGGAACTGTTCGAGATCATGGCCGTGCTGGAGGGGCTGTGCGCCCGCCTGGCCGCCCGGCGCATGACGCCGGCGGAACGTGCCGACCTGGTGGCCGTCCACGCCGAATGCCAGCGCCTGGCCCTGGCCGGCGACCCGGACGTCTATTACGCCATGAACACCCGCTTTCATGAGGTGATCTACGCCGGCAGCCACAACCGCCAGCTGGAGGAGGAGACGCGGCGGGTGCGCAACCGCCTGTCGCCTTATCGCCGCAACCAATTGCATCAGCTGGGCCGCGTCGCCAAATCAGTGCAGGAGCATGACGACGTGGTCCGCGCCCTGCTGGAGGGCGACGCCGACCGGGCCGAATCCCTGATGCGCCGGCACATCGGCATCCAGGGCGACGGCCTGTCGGATTTCGTCTCCAACATGTCCTCGCCCGGCGTGGCGGCGGTGGGATAGGCGGGCCTTGGCCGTTGCGCGCCGGGCGGCGGGTGCTATCTCACTGCCTGTGACTTTCATTCCGCGAGGCCCGATTCCATGAGCAGCACCACCTTCTTCCGGTCCATGCTGACCACCATCGCCGATCGCGGCCGCGCCCTGCTGCACCGCCATGGCCCCATGGTGGAGGACCTGCTGGAGGACGCCGCACGCCTGATGCCGTCCCGGCCGCCGGCCAGGCGCGACCTGCCCAGCCTGTGCGACACCCTGCTGTCCGGGCGGGGGGAGGCGTCGGGCGTGGCGCTGGCGGGGCAGATCCTGGACCAGTGGGCGGCCCTGGACGCCGACGGCCGCCGCGCCTTCCTGCTGGACCTGGCCTATCGTTTCGGTCCCGATCCCATCAAGCTGGACCGGGCGATCGAGGCCTATCGCGCCACCCCCGGGGCCGGCACCGCGCTGACCCTGCACACGGCGGCGGAGGCGCGGCGCCAGGAACTGTTCCGCCGCCTGAACCTGGCGCCCGGCGGGACGGAGGCGGTGGTGCGCATGCGTGAGACGCTGTTCCAGATCCTGGCCAAGGCCGAGGGCGTGGAAAAGGCGGCGCTGGAGGCGGTGGACGCCGACTTTTCCCATCTGCTGGCGTCGTGGTTCAACCGGGGTTTCCTGGTGCTGCGCCACATCGACTGGACCACCCCGGCCAACATCCTGGAAAAGATCATCCGGTATGAAGCGGTGCATACCATCCGCGACTGGGACGATCTGCGCCGCCGCCTGGCGCCGACCGACCGCCGCTGCTTCGCCTTCTTCCATCCCCAGCTGCTGGACGATCCGCTGATCTTCGTGGAGGTGGCGCTGGCCCCCGACATCCCGGCCAGCATCGACGCCCTGCTGGCGGAGGACCGCGCGCCCATCGCGGCGGAGCAGGCCACCACCGCCGTGTTCTATTCCATCTCCAACTGCCAGGAGGGTTTGCGTGGCGTGTCCTTCGGCAACTTCCTGATCAAGCAGGTGGTGGAGGATCTGCGGCGTGAGCTGCCCAATTTGCGCACCTTCGTCACCCTGTCGCCGGTCCCGGGCTTCGCCCGCTGGTTATCCCGGGAACGCAAGGATGAGAATTCGGCCGTGCTGGTGCCGGCGGACAAATCCATCCTGGCGGCGCTGGACCAGCCGGACTGGCAGGCCGACCCGGCGGCGGCGGCCACCCTGACGCCGGTGTTGCAGCAGGCGGCGGCGCATTATTTCCTGAAGGCCAAGGCGCGGGGCAACCGGCCGGTGGACCCGGTGGCGCGTTTCCACCTGGGCAACGGCGCCCGGCTGGAACGCCTGAACATCCTGGGCGACCTATCGCCCAAGGGGCTGTCGCAGGCCCATGGCCTGATGGTGAATTACCTGTATAAGCTGGATGACATCGAGACCAACCACGAACGTTATGCCGACCGGGGGGAAGTGGTGGCCGCCGCCGCCGTGCGCCGCCATCTGCGGGCCGAGACGGGCGACGAGGCCAGGAAGCCTTCATCCAAGGCCAAGCCGGCCGCCAAGGGGGCCCGCGCCGCCGACACGCCCGATCCCCAGCCCCACGCCTGATTATCAAAAGACGCCTTAAGACGCCGGAGTGTGATCCCAAATGGCCAACCATCTGTTTTCCCTGATCCGTGGCCGCATGCCGGCGCCCGAGACGCCCTTCATCATCGCGCCTGAGACCAAAGGCCAGCCGGAACGGACCCTGACCTACGGCGACGTGGTGGCCCTGTCGGCCCGCCTGGCCAATTTGCTGGTGGCGCGCGGTGTGCTGCCCGGCGACCGCGTGGCGGTGCAGGTGGAAAAAAGTCCCGAGGCCATCGTGCTGTACCTGGCCTGTGTGCGGGCGGGTGCGGTCTACCTGCCGCTGAACACCGGTTACACCCTGACGGAACTGGACTATTTCATCGGTGACGCCACGCCGCGCCTGGTGGTGTGCGATCCCGCCAAGGCGACGGCCATCGGTGACCTGGCGCGGTCCAAGGGTGTCGCGGCGGTGGAAACCCTGGGCGGGCAGGGGGCGGCGGATGCCGGCACCCTGCTGGCCGACGCGGCGGATCTGTCCGACACCTTCGTCGACGTGGCGCGGGAGGCGGGCGACCTGGCCGCCATCCTCTACACCTCCGGCACCACCGGCCGGTCCAAGGGGGCGATGCTCAGCCATGACAATCTGGCCTCCAACGCCCTGACCCTGGTGGATTACTGGCAGTTCACCGGCAAGGATGTGCTGCTGCACGCCCTGCCCATCTTCCATACCCACGGCCTGTTCGTCGCCACCAACACCCTGCTGCTGGCCGGCGGCACCATGATCTTCCTCGCGAAGTTCGATGCCGATGAGGTGATGCGCCAGTTGCCGCGCGCCACCACCATGATGGGTGTACCCACCTTCTACGTCCGCCTGCTGCAGCATCCGGGCCTGACCCAGGCGGCGACGGCGCACATGCGCCTGTTCATCTCCGGCTCCGCCCCCCTGCTGGCGGAGACCCACGACAGCTGGCGGGAACGCACCGGCCTCGCCATCCTGGAACGCTATGGGATGACCGAGACCAACATGAACACCTCCAACCCCTATGACGGGGACCGGGTGGCGGGCACGGTGGGTTTCCCCCTGCCGGGCGTGGCCCTGCGCGTGGTCGATGCGGAAACCGGTGCCGCCATTCCGCAGGGCGAGATCGGCATGATCGAGGTGCGCGGCCCCAACGTCTTCAAGGGCTATTGGCAGATGCCGGAGAAGACGGCGGCCGAGTTCCGGGCCGATGGCTTCTTCATCACCGGCGATCTGGGCAAGATCGACGGGCGCGGCTACGTCCACATCCTGGGCCGGGGCAAGGACCTGGTGATCTCCGGCGGCTACAATGTCTACCCCAAGGAGATCGAGACCGAGATCGACGGCCTGCCCGGTGTGGTGGAGAGCGCCGTCATCGGCGTGGCCCATCCGGACTTCGGCGAGGGCGTGACCGCCGTGGTGGTGCGCCAGAAGGGGACGGCGGTGGACGAGGCCGCCGTGCTGGCGGCACTGGAAGGGCGGCTGGCCAAGTACAAGCAGCCCAAGCGCGTGCTGTTCGTGGACGACCTGCCGCGCAATACCATGGGCAAGGTGCAGAAGAACCTGCTGCGCCAGGAATACCAGGATTTGTATAAGAAATAATACGCGGGGCATGAGTTTATAAAAAAAGACCGGATGGGGTAAATCCATCCGGTCTTCATCATCTGCTGGCGGGCCGCGCCACAGCGTCGGACCCACCGGGATTTACGTGGCCAATGGCCGCGCGGCGGATCAGTGCCGCGTGTGTTCGTCGATTCTTTCCTTAAGCCTGAGCTTTTCGAATTTCATGCGCTGCACCTCGGCGCTGTCATGATAAGGGCGGGCCAGTTCGGCATGGATCCTGTCTTCCAGGCTCGCATGCTTCTGGCGCAGGCTTTCGACGAAATTGTCAGTGGCCATAGTCCCCTCCGGTTATCAGTTCAAGGGATAGGGGCGGAAGTCGCCTGTAATGTTCGCGATGATGGGCCGGTTCTGGCAGTATTGGTGACCAGATCCCCTTTGACACAACAATTGATGTGGTAAGGGGCGTTGTTATTTTCCGTGCATCGATCGCTAGACGACGGTTGCCGCCTTGACGCGGTCATGCCGCAGTCACAAATGCTACGCCGATCCCGAGTCGAAGTCTTCAACAAATTCGGATAGCCATAGACGATTGGGGTAGGGGGCCGGTGGCCGCCCGGCGCAGCCTATGACATACGCCTTGGGGGCGCCGGCTGCGGCCTATGATACGCGCGGCATTTGAACGTGACCGTTCAAATGCCGCCCCTCAAGCGCCGGGCGCGGCCATCCGGTCGCTTGGCTTCCTCAGTTTCTGGTCCACTTCGTTCCCCAGAAACTTCCGGCGGACGCGGTCGCGTCCTACAGCGGAACAGATACGCGTTCTTGTCGGTTCTTGAAATATGGGTAATTGCCCGTATTATGGCCCGACCGCATTCCAGCCGGACACATCGCACCATGACCGATAGTCCCGAGACAGCCGCCCCCGGCGCCCATCTGCCCCACCACGGCACCGCCCCCGCCCTGTCCCGGCGCCTGGCGGCCAGGATGGCGGGCCGCGCGCATTACGGCTGGGTGGTGGCGGCCCTGGTGTTCGCCACCCTGCTGGTGGGTGCGGGGGTGCGGTCCGCACCCGGCGTGCTGTTCGTGCCGCTGGAACAGGCCTTCGGCTGGGACCGCGCCACCATCGCGGCGGCGGTGTCGCTGAACATCTTCCTCTACGGTTTCATGGGGCCGTTCGCCGCGGCGCTGATGCAGGCCATCGGCGTGCGCCGCACCATCCTGATCGGCCTGGGCCTGCTGGCCGCGGCCACCGGGGCCAGCACCTTCATGACCGCACCCTGGCAGATGATGCTGTCCTGGGGGCTGCTGGTGGGCCTGGGCAGCGGCGTCATCTCCATGGCGCTGGCGGCCACCGTGGTCACGCGCTGGTTCGTGACGCAGCGCGGCCTGGTCATGGGCCTGCTGACCGCCAGTTCGGCCACCGGCCAGCTGGTGTTCCTGCCCGGCATGGCGGCGCTGGCCACCCATTTCGGCTGGCAGGCGGTGGGCTTGACCGTCTGTGCCGTGGGCCTGGCGCTGATCCCGCTGGTGGCCCTGCTGCTGCCGGACAGCCCGCGGTCCGTCGGCCTGGTGCCCGTGGGCGGGACGGCGGCCGACGATCTGGGGCCGCGCGCCGGCAACCCCATCGCCATCGCCTTCCTGACCCTGGGCCGGGCGGCCAAGTCGCGCGACTTCTGGCTGCTGTTCGCCAGCTTTTTCGTCTGCGGCCTGTCGACCAACGGCCTGATCGGCACCCACCTGATCTCCGCCTGTTTCGACCAGGGCATTCCCGAGGTGGCGGCGGCCAGCCTGCTGGCGCTGATGGGCCTGTTCGACCTGGTGGGCACCACCGGGTCCGGCTGGCTGTCCGACCGGGTGGACAGCCGCAAGCTGCTGTCGTGGTATTACGGCCTGCGCGGCCTGTCCTTGTTCTACCTGCCCATGTCGGGCTTCAGCCTGTACGGCCTGTCCCTGTTCGCCGTGTTCTACGGCCTGGACTGGATCGCCACCGTGCCGCCCACCGTGCGCCTGATCACCGACCGCTTCGGCCGGCGCGACGCGCCCGTCATCTTCGGCTGGGTCGGCACCGGCCACCAGATGGGCGCCGCCCTGGCGGCCTACGGCACCGGCTTCATCCGCACCGAATGGGGCAGCTATTTCCCCGCCTTCCAGGTGGCCGGCCTGGCCTGCGTCGTCACCGCCATCTTCGTCCTGTTCGTCAACCGGCGGCGCGCGGATGAAGCACTGTCACCGGCTGAGTGACCGATCACCTCCGGCACCTGCCATAGGACGCGACCGCGTCCGCCGGAGCCTTTCGGGGAACGCAGTGGACTGAAAAGGCGAGGATAGCCCAGCCGGCGGATGCCGGCGCCCGGCGCGTGAGGGAAAACTAAAGAGGCGTCCGCAGGATGGCCAGCAGGCCCAGCAGGCCGGCGGCGACCAGGCCGGCATAGATGTTGTGGCCCTGCATCATGAAGGCCGTGGCCATCCAGCCATAGCCCATCAGCATCTCCACCAGGGTGCGGCCCACGGCCTTGCCGCCGGCCCCCTTCTTGTTGGGCCGCAGCAGGGCCTGCTGCTGGGCAGTGCCGGTCAGGGGCTGTACCCACAGGCTGGACACCACGCCGCTGACCGTCGCCGCCACGCCGCAGGACAGCACGGTCAGGGCGGTCCAGGGGCTCCAATGCAGGACGGCCAGGGCCGCGACCGCCACGGCGGCCAGCGGCGGCAGGCTGGCCGCCTCCACCTTGGCCCAGCGCAGGCGGCGGGCCGGGACGGGGGCGGCGTTGATCAGGTCGGCGGCACCGTCGGTCAGGGCCAGCTTTGCCAGGACGCCGGCCGCCAGGGCCGCCACCGGCACCATCAGCAGGCTGATGACCACGGGCTGGGCCCGCCAATATTGCTGCATGGACAAGCCCAGGACGATGGCGCCGCTCGCCTGCTGGAACAGCAGCATGGTCAATTGCGGGTGGCGGCGCATCAGGCGCCATTCCTTGCGGCGCAGGGACGGGCCCAGGCGGTCGTGGAAACGGGCGGCCTTGGCCGCGCGGCCCTTGGGTGTGGCGGCACCGGCGGCGGCGGCCGAGGCGGCGACGAAGGCGGTGCCCGTCCGCGTCACCACCGCCGCGAAGGTGCCCACGCACACCAGCACCAGCAGCGCCAGGGGCAGCGGGTCGCCCATGAACGCCCGGCCGGGCCACAGCAGGACGGCGATCCAGCCCTTGCCCAGGTCCTGGCCGCTTGCCCAGGCGACATAGGGCATGGCCAGGCGGGGGATCTGCCCGGCGAAGGCCATCACCAGGCCGGTCAGGGCCGCCACCGTCTGGCCGACGGCCTTGGCCCGCCGCACCCCCACCCAGCGCACCAGGCCCAGCGACAGCAGCAGGGCCAGCGCCGTGACCAGCAGGGCCAGGGCCGGCAACGCCAAATAGGCCGCCAGCCATTGCGGATGGCCGAACAGCGCCCCCATGTTGGCGATGGGCAGGATGACCACCGCCGGGAACAGCAGCGTGGACAGCGCCACCGCCAGCGCGCGGGCCGGCAGGATGACGGCGGGGGACAGGGGGGAGGCCAGCAGCAGGTCGAAATCGCCCCGGCTGTACAGCGCGTCCAGCGCCCGGTACAGCGCGGTGCCGGCCATGAAGCTGCCGGCGATGATCGCCGCGACGGTGCCCCCGACGGCGGTGGTGAAGGTGCTGGACAGCGACCGGGCCAGCAGGAAACCCAGGCCATGGAACAGCAGCATCATGCCCAGCAGCCAGAACAGGAGCGCGTTGGACGACAGGCGGACCGAGCGCCAGGCCAGGCGCAGCTCATGCCGCAGCAGCCAGGGCAGCGATCCCGGCCGTGCGAAGCCGCCCGGGGCGGCGTCCGTGGGCATGGCGGCGTCCGTCATGCCGGCACCGCCGTGGGCTTCGGCGGCGCATCCGCCACCAGATCCAGGAACACCTCTTCCAGCGTGCTGTCGCTGCGGCCCACCCGGCCGCGCAGTTCGGCCAGCGTGCCTTCCGCCAGCAACTGGCCGTCGCGGATGATGCCGATGCGGCCCACCAGCCGCTCCGCCACGTCCAGGATGTGGGTGGTCAGGATGATGGTGGCGCCGGCCTTCACCCGTTCCGTCAGGATATCCTTGACCTCGCGGGCGATGGCGGCGTCCAGGCCGGTCAGCGGCTCATCCAGGATCAGCAGGCGCGGGTTGTGGATCAGGGCGCCGGCCAGGGCGGTCTTCTGCTTCATGCCGCGGGAGAAGCCCTCGCACCGCTCGGCCCTATGCTCCCACAAATCCAGGCGGTGCAGCAGCTCATCCGCCCGGGCCAGGGCGTCGGCCGCCGGCACCCCCCACAGCCCGGCCACGAATTCCAGGAATTCCAGCGGGGTCAGCTTGTCATAGATCAGCGGCTCGTCCGGCAGCCAGGCGATCTGGCGCTTGGCGGCGATGGGGTCGGCCAGGGCATCGATGCCGAACACCCGCACCGTGCCGGCGTCGGGCGCCAGCAGGCCCACGATCATGCGCAGCGTGGTGGTCTTGCCGGCACCATTGGGGCCCAGCAGGCCATAAAACTCCCCCGGCGCGATGGTCAGATCCAGACCCCGCACCGCCGGCCGGCCAAAACTCTTGGCCAGGCCCCTCACTTCCAACGCCGTCATGTTCCCCCGCGTGCCAACGATCTCGGCGTTTCCACCTTAAGTCAGGTGGTGCCGCAGCCACAAGCCGGGCAAATCACATGACATTTCAAAGACAAGGCCAGACACGTGTTGCGATCGGGCCGCCAATGGAAAACAACTGCGCGGACCCTGCGTGGATTGGTCGCATGGGGTGAGGGGGGAGAAAAGCCGTGACGCGTTGGTATTCCAGGATGATGGCGCCGCTGTGCGCCGTGGCGGCCCTGCTGGCCGCGCCGACCCTCGCCATCGCGGCGGATAGCCCAGCACCTGCGCCCAAGCTGGTGGTGCTGGTGTCGGTCGACCAGTTCTCCACCGACCTGTTTCAGCAGTATCGCAGCCATTTCACCGGCGGCCTGCGCCGGCTGCTGGATGGCGCGGTGTTCCCCAACGGCTACCAGAGCCACGCGGCGACGGAGACCTGCCCCGGCCATTCGACGCTGATGACCGGTGACCGCCCGGCCCGCACCGGCATCATCGCCAACGACTGGTACAGTTTCCGCGGGCCCCGGCCGGGCAAGATCTACTGCGCCGAGGATGAGAGCAAGGGCAGCTACAAGGCCTACGTCCCCTCGGACGTGCACCTGAAGGTGCCGACCCTGGGCGAACGGCTGAAGGCCGCCGATGCCGACGTGCGTACCGTTTCCGTCGCCGGCAAGGACCGGGCGGCCATCATGATGGGCGGCCACGCCGTGGATGAGCTGTGGTTCTGGAAGGACGGCCCGGGTTTCGTCTCCTACGAGGGCCGCACGGCACCGGCGGCCGTGACCGCCGTCAACCAGGCCGCCTTGGCGGAGATCGCCAAGCCTGCGAAGGAATATGCCGAGCCAGAGTGGTGCCGGGCCATCGACATGGCCGTCGCGGTGGAACGCAAGGACGATGTCCTCACCGTCGGCAACGGCCGCTTCGCCCGCCAGCCCGGCCCTAAGGCGGAGGCGCAATGGCGCGCCTCCCCCGCCTTCGACGCCGCCATCGTCGATCTGGCCATCCGGCTGGTCAAGGACATGAAGCTGGGCCATGGCAAATCCATCGACGTGCTGACGGTCGGCGCCTCCGCCACCGACTACATCGGCCACAGCTACGGCACCGAAGGGTCGGAGATGTGCATCCAGATGGCCAACCTGGACCGCACGCTGGGCAAGCTGGTGGCGGCCCTGGATGCCACGGGGACCGATTACGTCCTGGCCCTGTCGGCCGACCATGGCGGCAACGACATTCCGGAACGTGAGCGCCTGCGCGGCATGCCGATGGCGGCGCGCGTGGATGACGGGCTGGTGGCCGAGAACTTCGGCAAGAAGGTGGCGCCCCTGGGCGTGGACGGCACGGACCTGCTGTACGGCGGCAACAACGGCGACGTCTGGGTGGGGCCGTCGGTGGCCGGCGCCTGGCGGACCAAGGTGCTGGCCGATGCGCTGGCCCTGTATCGCGCCGATCCGCAGGTGGCGGCCGTCTACACCGCCGCCGAGGTGGCGGCGGCACCGGTGCCCACCGGGGCGCCGGACGCCTGGACCCTGCTGGACCGCGCCCGGGCCTCGTTCGAGCCCAGCCGGTCCGGCGACCTGGTCGTCTTCCTGAAGCCGCGCATCACCGCCATCGCGGCCAAGCCCGCGACCTACATCGCCACCCACGGCAGCCCCTGGGACTATGACCGGCGCGTGCCCATCCTGTTCTGGCGCAAGGGCATGACGGGCTTCGAACAGCCCCTGTCGATCGAGACGGTGGACATCATGCCGACGCTGGCGGCCCTGGTGGGGTTCAAGCTGGAACCGGGCGAGGTCGATGGCCGCTGCGTCGATCTGGACGGCGGGAACGGCGACACCTGCCCGGCCGCCGCCGCGCAGTGAGCCCCATCAAGCCACTTCAGACAGGGTCTGCCGGATGAAGGGCAGGGGGTTGCCGGGGGAGAAGGTATAGCGGTTGCGCCCCGCCCGCTTGGCGGCATACATGCGCAGGTCGGCCATGGCCACCAGGTCGTGCCAGTCCTGGGTGTTGTCGGAGATGCGTTCGGCCAGGCCGACGCAAGCCGTCTGCGGCACGCCGTTGGGGCGCGGCCCCAGGCCGGCGGCGGCCAGGCGCTCGATTACCGGCAGGGCGTCGTGGATGGTGGTTTCCGGCAGGATCAGCAGGAATTCCTCGCCACCCCAGCGGATCAGGGTGTCGCTCTCCCGCACGTTCTCCCGGATGCGCCGCGCGGCCCCTTGCAGCACCTGGTCGCCCGCCTCATGGCCATAGCGGTCGTTGACGTCCTTGAACTGGTCCAGGTCGATGAAGGCCAGGGTCAGGGGCTGGTCCAGCTGCTGGGCCCGGGCGAAACGGGCGGCCAGCAACTCCGCGCCGCCCTGGCGGCTGAACGCCCGGGTCAGGCCGTCGCGGTTGGCCTGGTCGGTCAGGGTGATCAGCAGGCGCAACTGGCACATTCCGGCGATGCCGGCGATGCCGGCCGTCACCACCACGTGCCACAGGGCGATCACCATCGCCTCCCCCTCCAGCACCTGAGGCCACAGCGTCATGGACAGGGCGGTGGTGACCACGATGGCCAGGGCCGCCAGCCCGCTTTCCAGCATGGTCAGGGGGAAGATGGCCAGGCCGGCCGCCGTGATATAGGGCAGGTCGTTGTAGGCGGTGGAACTGGTGGCGCCCAAGCCGGTCACCCCGAACAGCTGCAGCACCGTCTCGGCCCATAGGTAGAAGGCCAGGATGACGCCGATCAGCAGGCTCATGACCGGGGCGATGCCCAGGCGGCCACGGCGCCAGCGCGGATGACAGGCCAGGGCCAGGAAGGCTGCGGCGGCCACCAGGCGCCCGCCCGCCAGCGCGCCCCACACCGGCCAGTCGAACGTCACGAAATCCACCACCGTCCAGGCCAAGGTCAGCGCGCACAGCAGCAGCGCCAGGGTGCGCACCCGCGTCGTGACCAGGCTGTGGCGTTCGCGCGCCGCCCCGTGGGCATGCGCGCCCGGGTTCAGCAGCTGCCGGCCTTCGCCGGTACCCAGTATCTGACCCAAGGTGATGAACGGTTGCCGCGGCACCCCTAAGACTCCAGACAGGAGAAGCGGCCCGGGTTCGGCGTTTTGAAGCGCCTAACCTAAGCCTTCCGGTCTATCTATATCGGGTGGTCTATTAATATTGCGTTTGCGAAGGGTTATCTAACCCTAAGGCTAGGATGTGGGCTCCGGCCCGGTTTTGGGCAAACGTTGCGGTTCCACGTCGTGGAAGCGGGTGAAGTCCAGCAGGCGGTGGCCGTCGTCGCGCAGATTGATGATGTCGACGAAGCGCTGGCCCCACAGCGCGTCCCCGATGTCATAGGTTTTGCGGCTGTAGACCTTCTGGGAATAGTTCTCGTCCGTGCCGCTCAGCAGGACGATGAAGCTGGCCTGGGCCTGGCGCAGCGTCCATTCCGTCTGGCCGTACAGGGGGCTGGCCTCGTCGATCCTGTGGATGATGCTCCACGACAGGGCGAACAGGGGCGACTTGGCGCGCAGCAGCTTCAGCTCGTCGAAACCCCGCATCTGCGTGCCCTCCGCCGTGATGCGCATGGTGCTGAGCGATATGCTGGCCTCGGCCTCCAGGATCTGGTTGCCGCGCTGGTTGCCCGCCCGCAGCATCAGGACGGGCATGCCGTCGTGCTGGGTGAACAGGATGTTGCGGCTGAACATGATCAGCGCCTTGGGCCGGGAAAAGCGGGCGAAGATCAGGCCGGTGATCTGGGCCACGCCCAGCATGCCGGTGAAGGATTCGGCCGCCGCCACGCCGTTGGCATAGATGGTGTTGGGCGCCATGACGCCGTAGCCCATGGTGCCCAGGGTCTGCACGCTGAAGAAGAAGGCGTCGGCGAAGGACCCGATGCGGGCGTTGGTGACGCCGCCCGGCTCCGCCAGGTAGAGGCCGGCGAAAACCAGGTTGGCGACGATGTAGACGGCCAGCGCCAGGCCGAAGAATCCGCCCCAGGAAATGCTTAACAAAAAGTGATAGGGGTCCTGCCAGCGCACCGCCGGTACCCCTTTCAGGGTGGCGAAGGGGCGGCCGTCGACGGTGATGCGGCGTTGGTGCAGGCGGTCCAGGCGGCGGTGCGGGGCCAAGGGAAAAACCGTTTGTTCAGCGGGGGTTGGACGGGTTTCCTCACCATAGCCCAAGCGGCGGAAAATGTCGTTTTTTCAAGCGGTCGGCGGGGCCCTCCGATGCTGCACCTGCGATGTGATTGTTGACTGACGCCGCAATCCGTCCCAGGGTGGGGCGTGGTCGATCCGGCCCGCCTTGCCACCGATGTCGTGTTACCTCCGTCGTTTCGTCGCTATTGGAAGCCTACCTCTTTTAGCCATGTCACCCGACCGGACCCAGACACGCCGTCCTAACGCAGTTCACGCCGATCTCATCCGACCCCATGCAATCCAGCCACTCTAGCGACCAGCACGGTGCCGGCCGCCGCCACTGGGCCCTGACCCTCGGGGCGCTGGGTGTCGTCTACGGCGACATCGGCACCAGCCCCCTCTACACCATGCACACGGCGTTCGACCCGGTGATCACCGGCATGCCGCTGACCGAAGGCAACATCTTCGGCTTCCTGTCCATGGTGTTCTGGTCCCTGGTCCTGGTCGTCACCGCCAAGTACGTGGTCCTGATCCTGCGCGCCGACAACAAGGGCGAGGGCGGCATCCTGTCGCTGTCCACCCTGGCGCTCAGCGGCAAGGACCGGTCGCGCTCGCAACGGCGCCTCATGACCGTGCTGGCCATGCTGGGCCTGGCGCTGTTCTACGGCGACGGTATGATCACGCCGGCCGTGTCGGTCCTGTCGGCGGTGGAGGGGCTGGAGATTTCCGCCCCCGATGTCCAGCACTGGGTGGTGCCCATCACCGTCGTCATCCTGGTGGGCCTGTTCCTGATCCAGAGCGGCGGCACCAACACGGTGGGCCGCGTGTTCGGCCCGGTGATGACCTTCTGGTTCTTCGGCCTGGCGGTGATGGGCCTGGCCCACATCGTCCAGGTGCCGCACGTGCTGAAGGCGCTGGACCCCCGCTTCGCCCTGGACCTGGCCTTCAACCACGGCTGGTCGGTGTTCTACATATTGGGGGCGGCCGTCCTGTCCTTCACCGGGGCGGAGGCGTTGTACGCCGACATGGGCCATTTCGGCCGCACGCCCATCCGCCACGCCTGGGTGGGCCTGGTCTTCCCCTCATTGGTGCTGAACTATTTCGGCCAGGGCGCCCTGCTGCTGAAGCACCCCGACGCCATCAGCAACCCCTTCTTCCTGATGGTGCCGGAAGCCCTGCAGCTGCCGCTGGTGGTGCTGTCGACGGCGGCCACCATCATCGCCAGCCAGGCGGTGATCTCCGGCGTGTTCTCGCTGACCCGCCAGGCGGTGCAGCTGGGTTACATGCCGCGCATGGAAATTCGCCACACCTCGGAAAGCGAGATCGGCCAGGTCTACGTGCCGCGCATCAACTGGGCCCTGCTGGTGGCCGTGGTGGCGCTGGTGCTGGTGTTCGGCAGTTCGGCCAAGCTGACCGACGCCTATGGCCTGGCGGTGACCGGCAGCATGGCCATCACCACCATCATGGCGCTGTTCACCGCCCGCGATGTCTGGGGGTGGAGCCGCGCGCGCGCCGGGCTGGTGTTCGGTTTCTTCCTGATCGTGGATTTCAGCTTCCTGACGGCCAACTGCCTGAAGATCCCCCAGGGTGGCTGGCTGCCCCTGACGGTGGGCCTGCTGGTGTTCACCCTGGTTTCCACCTGGCGGGTGGGGCGCAAGGTGCTGTACGACCGCATCTACCGCGACGCCCTGCCGATGTCGTTGTTCCTGGAACGGGCGGACCGCACGCCGGTGCGCGTGGCCGGCACGGCGGTGTTCATGACCGGCAGCGTCGACAAGGTGCCCCACGCCCTGCTGCATAACCTGAAGCACAACAAGGTGCTGCACGAGCGTGTGGTGCTGATGCGCGTGCTGACCGAGGAAGTGCCCTGGGTGGTGCGCGAACGCCGCGTGTCGGTGGAAAAGCTGGGCAAGGGCTTCTTCTCCGTCACCGCGCACTTCGGCTTCATGGAACAGCCCAACGTGCCGCGGGCCCTGGCCGAATGCCGGCCGCTGGGCCTGGCCATCGACCTGGCGGAGACGTCGTTCTTCCTGGGCCGTGAAACCCTGGTGCCGTCGTCACGCTCCGACCTCACCCGCTGGCAGGAGCAGGTTTTCATCGCCCTGTCGGCCACCGCCCTCTCCGCGACGACTTTTTTTGACATCCCCCCCAACCGAGTAGTGGAATTGGGGACCCAAGTCGAAGTTTAATAGGCGCCGAAGCCATTGATACGGCTCAATGATACTGCGATGCATTATCGAAAACTTGAGCTTGTATTCATGGCCCCTCGTTGATGCTATGCATTTGGCCCGCCGCACCGGGCCCGCCTAAATAAGGAGAATAAGTGATGAAGGGCGATCCGCAGGTCATCGCGCACCTGAACAAGATCCTGACCAATGAGCTGACCGCCATTAACCAGTACTTCCTGCATGCCCGCATGCTGAAGAACTGGGGCCTGATGCGTCTGGCCAAGAAGGTCTATGAGGAATCGATCGGCGAGATGAAGCACGCCGACAAGCTGATCGAGCGTATCCTGTTCCTGGAAGGCCTGCCCAACCTGCAGGACCTGCTGAAGCTGAAGATCGGCGAGGACGTGCCGGAGATGTTCGAGGGTGACCTGTCCATCGAAACCTTCAACCGCACCTGCCTGCAGGAAGCGATGAAGTACGCCGAGTCCGTGCGTGACTTCCAGAGCAAGGAGATCTTCCGGGAGATCCTGGAGGACACCGAGGAACACATCGACTGGCTGGAAACCCAGCAGGACCTGATCAACCGCGTCGGCCTGCAGAACTACCAGCAGGAACAGATGACCGAAGGGTCGTAAGGCGAACGCCTTCCCTGGACCATTGCCTCAGGAAAAGGCCGGGCGCGTCGCGTGCCCGGCCTTTTTCATGGGCGGCGGTGGGGCGGGACCGTCCGTGACGTAGCCCAGTTCGGACGCCAGGGCGTGCAGCACCTGGGCCAGGCGGTCGTCCATGGCCCAGTCCGCCACCCGGCCCAGATCCGTGGGCAATGGCGGCGGCACCAGCGTGGGTGCCGCCTGGAAATGCGGGTCGTTGCCCAGGCGCGCGTTGCGCGGCCCCGGGTGGGCGTAGGGCGACGCCTCCGGGTGGTGGGCCGCCGCCAGGGCCGCGGCACTCCTGTCCACCCCTAGCCATTCGGCCAGGCGGGGCATCACCCCCGCCGGATCGGCCAGCAAATCCTCCCCCCGCAGCAACAGGGTCCGCGCCGGCGGCAGGGCCTGGGTGAAGGTCAGGATGCGCGTGTGGCTGGCGCACCAGACCAGGGCCGCCCGCGCCTCACGGCTGCCGGGCTTTCGCGTCCGGCCGCCGCCGGGGGCCATGGCGACATGCCCGCGCAGCGAGGGCAGGGCGGTCGCCGGATGCCGCGTCACATGCAGGAACCTGGCGTCGGGATAACCGGCGTCCGCCCGGGCCAGCGCCGCCGGGAACAGCGCCGTCAGAGGGCTTTTGTCGATGGCGGCGCGGGGGGCCACCTCCCGCCGCAGATGGTCGAACAGGTCCCGCACCGGCCAATCCCGCCGCGCTTCCAGCCAGTCCCGCGCCGCCGCCACGGTGCCGGCCGTCTGGCGCCCCTCATGCACCTGCGCCAGTGCCCGCAACAGCCCGGACATCAGCCCGGCCGGCAGCAGCAGCAGTTCATCCACCGTGTCGCCCAGGAACAGGTTCAGTTCCGGGAACCCGTACAGGTCCGGATGTTGCCCCAGCATGGCGCAGATGACGGAGGAGAAGGACCGCGGCGGGCACAGGATGAAGACCGGCGGCGGCAGGGGCCGCTGGCCGGATGCCGGCATGCCGGCCGCCTATTTCGGCGTTTCCTTCGCCGCCTTGGCGGTGATGGTCGTCGTCCTTGCGCGCGTCTTCTTGATGGCGGCGATGCTGTCCGACAGCTCCACGATGCTTTCGTCCACCTTGGTGCCGATCATGATGACCACGCCCACCACGACGTAGACATAGGTCTGGGCGACCTGGCCGCCGCTGCCGCCGATGTCGCGGGGGATCAACTGCGACAGGCGCTTGCCCGCCAGCGCCGCGCGGTCGGCGGAATCGATCTGCACGCCCAGTTCCCGCAAGGTCTCGGCGGGGTGCAGGTCCAGCTTCTGCCGGAAATGCGGATCGCTGGCGACGCGGTCCAGCGCCGTGGCGAAGGTATGCGGATCCAGCTTGGTGGTCCGCGCGGGGACGGCCTTGGTGACCATGGCTCAGTGCCTCCTTCCTGGTGGTTCCGATGCAGGCATACGCACGGGCATTTGATCGTGACCGCTCAAATGCCCCCTCAGGCGGCGGGCGCCGGCATCCGCCGGCTAGGGCTTCCTCGCTTTCCAGTCCGCTTCGCTACCCGCAAAGCTCCGGCGGCCCCGCTTGGGGCCTACGGCGGCATTCATGCCGCCGGCGTCAGAACATCAGCATCCAGTCGGCGTTGACGCCCAGCGACCGGGACAGCCGCCGGCCCGCCACGGCCGCCTGTTCGCGGGGATTGAGCGCGACACCCAGTTGGCCCAGCGCCGCGACGGGATCGTCCTCCAGCCGCCGGCGCAAATCCGGGTCTAGCGCCACCTGGCGGAGGACCACGGCCAGCCGCCGCTGCCGGTCACCGCCGGCGGGACGGCGCCGCAGCCGGGGGGCCCGCGTCACGGCCATCAGTCCACCCCCACGAAGTGGCGCTGGGGGATGCCGACCTCCATGGGGGGCAACCCGGCCGATGGCGGCATCGGGGCCGCCGCCGGCGCCCGCCCGGGGTGGGCGATCTGGCGCAGGCTGGCCAGGCCGGTGTCGGTGGTATCCAGGCTTTCGCGGGGGAAACTCTGGTGGATGGCCAGGGGGAAGGCGAATTCGATCATCTTGCGGCCGGGCGTCATCAGCTTGGCCAGCCACTTCAGCTGTTCCACCATGTCGCCCACCTCCCATATCTCCGCGGGCGTCAGTTGCACGCCGCTGCGGAACATGTAGGGGTCGCGGAAGAAGCCGTAATCGTCGTACATGGCCTCGGTCACCACGGCCCGGCGGCGGTCCTCTTCCCACAGGCGCGAGCCGGGGATCTGGCAGTACCATTGCAGCAGGACGCGCACGCCGTAGGTGGCGTGCAGGTGCATGGCGAAGCGGATGGTCTTCTCCACCTCCGCCCGGGTTTCCCAGGGCAGGCCCAGGATGAAGGAATAATCCACCTGTTCGCTGAGGTTATGCTGGTGCAGCACCCGGGCCGCGTCCTCCAGGATCTTGCAGGTCGATCCCTTGCCGATGCGTTTCAGCCCCTCGTCATAGCCGCATTCAGCCCCTACCAGGAACTGGCAGGTGAACTCCGCGATGCTGTCGACGAAGCCGGGCCACAGCAGGTCGGTGGCCCGGCTGTCGTAGACCAGCTTGGGATGCAGGCCCCGCTGCCGAATGACGGTGGCGATCTCGATGGCCCGCTTCGGGTTCATGGAGAATTCGTCGTCGATGATGTGGGTGGTGCGATAGCGCGTGCGCGGCAAATGCGCCATGACGGCTTCCAGCCGGTCCACGAACCGCTCCGCCGCCATGCCGCGCCAGCTTTGCCGGTAGGACGTGCTGCAGAAGGAACAGTCGAAGGCGCAGCCGCGCGAGGATTCGATGGCCAGGCCCTTATAGATTCCGGCCGGCAGGGCGGCGTAGTCGGGCAGGGGGAATTCCGGCAGGGCGCTCTTGTCGATCTTGGGCGCCACCGCGTTGCGCACGATCTCCCCCTCCGCCGTGCGCCAGGACAGGTTGGGCACGGCGCTCAGGTCGCCCTTGCCCTCCAAGGCCGCGCACAGGGTGGGCAGCGCCACCTCGCCCTCGCCGCGCACCACGTACTGGACGTCGAAATTGCGCAGCAGGTGCCGGTCGAACATGGTGGGGTGGATGCCGCCCAGCACGATGGGCGCGTCCACGCCGGCACGGCGCAACTGCCGGATCACGTCATGCGCGGTGGGCCAGGACATGGAGGTGGCGCCGATGCCGATCAGCCCGCACTGGCCCAGATCCTCCAGCCAGGGCCGGACGCTGCGGGAACCGGCGGCAATCAGGTCGACCAGGGTGACGTCGTGCCCGGCGCTGCCCAGCACCCCCGCCAGCATGTAGATGCCGTAGGGCGGGCATTCCCGCACCGCGTCCATGGCGATGGGCCGCAGCCGGCCCCAGGACCGTCCGCCTTGATAATCCATGATGGGGGGTGCAATCAGCGCAACTTTCACGTTGGCCTCCGCGTTCATGGGGCCACTATTGGTGGATGATTGCTATGTTGCAACCTTTAATCGGCTAAAATGGACGCCAGACACGCCATGGGTACAACTAAAGGTCATGTCGCGCCTGGTGTCCCGATGGTCGGCTCCATTGTGGTTTTGTGACAATGCCAGGTTGCGGCGGCGGCCCCCGCCCCCGCTGTGCTATCCCATCGTCATCCCAGGCGACCCTTGAGATGCCGCAATGTTCCGCCGCCCGCCGTTTCCCCGCCTTTCCCCGCCATCGCGCCGGGATTTGATGCTGGGGGCGGTCGTGGTGATGGCGATGACGCCGGCGGGCTGGGCGCAAGCGGCCGCACTGCCCGTGACGGTGGTGGGGGACCTGCCGGGGTTCCTGCCGCGCGAGGCCGCACCCTTCCTGGCCACCGTGATGACCACGGCCGGCATGAACACGCCCGGCGGCGGCCAGTCCTTCATCCCGGCCGGCCTTGCCGCCCCCGACCGGGTGGAATGGACCTTCCGCCCCAACCCCTATGCCGGTGGCGCCTCACGCAGCGTGGGCCCGCCCCGGTCCAGCGCCGGCCGGCTGTTCGGCGTGCACCGCCTGATCTCCGCCGAACTGCGCCTTTACCAGGGCGGCCGCTACCAGACCGAGGTGTTTGGTGAGGCGGAGGTGCAGGGTGGCCGCCGGGACGCCGATTTGCAGACCTTCGTGTGCGACATGACCCGGCGTCTGCTGGACGCGGCGGCGCAATAGGGGGCATGGGCGATGGCGCGACGTACCCTGTTCCCCCTCCTGCTGGCCGGTCTGCTGCTGGCCCTGCCGGCCCGGGCGCAGGACGCGGCCCCCGATGCGGCGAGCGCGGAGGGTCCCGGCTTCCGGGATCGCGACAGTCTGACGGGCGACTGGGGCGGTGTGCGCACCCGCCTGCTGGACGACGGCCTGTCCCTGAACCTGGTCTATGTGGGGGAGGCGCTGACCCTGGCGCAGGGCGGCGTGCAGCGGGAAACGGTGGGCGAGGGCCGGCTGGAGGCGACGGTGGAACTGGACGCCCAGGCGGCGTTCGGCTGGCACGGCCTGCTGCTGCACGCCACCGCCTACGGCATCCACGGCGCGGGGCTCAGCCGCTGCTGCCTGCAGAACATCGCCACCGTCAGCAATATCGAGGCGCTGCCCGGCCCGCGCCTGTTCACCCTGTGGGCGCAGCAGACTCTGTGGGACGGCCAGGTTTCCGTCCGGGTCGGCCAACTGGCGGCGGATGACGAATTCGTCACCAGTCGGGGGGCGGCGCTGTTCGTCAACGGCACCTTCGGTTGGCAGGCCATCACCGGCGCCGACCTGCCGGGCGGCGGCCCCGCATATCCCCTGGCCACCCCCGGCGCCCGGGTCAGCGTCTCGGCGACGCCGGAACTGTCCTTCCTGGGGGCGGTCTTCGCCGGCAATCCGGCGGCCAGTGCGGTGGGCGAGGCCCAGGCCCAGGATGCCAGCGGCACCACCTTCAGCTTTTCCGGCGACGTCTTCGCGGTGATGGAGGCGCAGTACCAGCCGGTGATCGCCGGCGCCGACGACCGGCTGTCCCCCACCTTCAAGCTGGGCGCCTGGTTCCACGGCGGCCCCTTCCATGATGAGCGCCAGGCCGCCGACGGCCTGACCCAGGCCGATCCCAGCTCGGGCGGCGTGCCCGCCACCGACACCAACGACTGGGGCGTCTACGGCGTGGCCGACGTCCAGCTGTGGCACAGGGGCGACAAGCCGGATGCGGGCCTGTCGGCCTTCCTGCGCCTGGCGGGCGCGCCGGCGGACCGCAACCTGATTGCCTTCTACGCCGACGGCGGCCTGACCTGGAAGGCCCTGCTGCCCGGCCGGGCCGACGATACGCTGGGCCTGGCGGTGGCCTACGCCCAGATCGGCTCGGCCGCCAGCGGCCTGGACCAGGACTACCGCCACTACGGGCGTCCCTTCTACCCGGTGCGCGACCATGAGGTGCTGCTGGAACTCAGCTACCAGGCGGTGGTGGCCGGCTGGGCCACCATCCAGCCGGACGTGCAGTACGTCATCCACCCCGGCGGCAACGTGCCGCTGCCCGGCCAGGCCGCGGGGACGGGCGCCAGCGTGGTGGGCAACGGCCTGGTCCTGGGCCTGCGCACCAGCATCCGGTTATAGAGGCATGTGGCGCGGGTGCCTAAGAGCAGCCTATGTCCATGGAAAAGATGATCCATCGGTTGAAGGGCTTGAACATCCAGGCGTCACCCCCGCAATTCGGCGAATGGACGTTCACCAGTGCGACCCGCCACATCAGCATGCGGACCAGATTGGCGGACAATATTTTCCCCGCCTTGCACTTGAAGCGGGGAGCATTGTAAAAGATAGCACCTTCTTGGCATTCTACGTATTTTGTATTCTCGCTTCCATTGTGTATTATTATGCCAGGGTGTCGGCTCTCAAGATATTTAATGACTCCGTCATCAGGGTCATTATAATCAATTGATAAATAAAACTCTTCACGATAATCCCCGCTCCATAGGTTATTACCTTCCGTATAAGCATAGATAGCTGTTAAAGCCGGTTGCACCCTGTCTTCCTCGGAAATGGAAAACGGGCGAAATTCCCACATGAGGAAAAGACAGAGAAGTATTGAACATGAAAGGCTCGATATGATTTTGCATATCGGCAGGCGGTCTATCATGTCAGCGATTCCCATTTCCGCCCCCCATATGGCGAAGCGCGAAGCTGTCCGCGCAGCACTCTTCGTTCCCTCCGTTCCCTCCGCAATGGCCACCTTGGTTCTGGTGTCCCCACTCATGCATGATTGCGAATTCCATTGTCTCAGCCGGTGTGGTGTCACCCAGTCCGGGGATATACGCGGCGGCGGCAGATGTCCGGTAAATCTCGCTATAGCCGCCACGCGTAAAGCCGCCCACGATTTTGTAGCCGTTGTCGTCGTGATCCTTATCCGCCCCTTTCAAGGACGGATATTTTCTGGGGTTGCCGTCCGGCCCCACAGTGGTGAAGTACGGCACAAACTTGAAATCCGGGAACAGCTTGTCCATCAGCGTGCTCTGGGTCGGCAGGGTGCCGGCGTCACGCAGCTTCTTCAGGACGTCATTGAACAGCTTTTCCCCGTCTTGCGCGTTAAGTAGCGTGCCGGCCTTGGGATAGAAGATGCCGCAGGTCTTTCCGCCTGCCGCTTGGGGCTGGGTTCCGGCAGCCAACGCGTATCCTTCATGGGACTGTGCCGTGTCCGCCGCCCCGTCATTCCCCGTCCAGCGTCCGTGGTCATCGCGTGGCTGATCGGGGCTGTACTTCGCCAAATCGTCGTTGGCCCGCGCCAGGCGGGCGGCCGCGTCCCAATCCAGTTCGGGCAGGCGCAGATGCACGGCGCGGATCATGGCATGCGCCAGTTCCCCCCGGTTCAGCGCGTCGGCGATCTTGGCAAGGCCGGGCAGCACGGCGGCGCCCGGGTCCGTTCCGGCGTAGGCCCGGCGCAACAGCGTCGTCACCTCTACCGCCGGACGGACCTGCAAGCCGCCGGCGCCTTTGGTCAGCAGGGGCACGCCAGCCAAGGCCAGGCCATCGTCCGTGCAACGGACACCCAAACCGCCCGGGCTGCTGTCCAGGCGGTAACGGCGCTGCCAACCATCCATGCTCGCTCTCCTCGGTTGATGGAAGAGCACCTTATGTTCTTATTTCGTTCTTGTCAACCTAGGCGCGAGTGGCTGTTCCCCATCAATCCTCCGGCGCCACCGTCACCGTCAGCCCGTCCAGCGCGTCGATCAGGGGGATTTGGCAGGATAGGCGGGATCGGCCGTCGCGGTGGGATGAGCTGTCCAGCAGATCGTCCTCGTCCCCGCCGACAGGCGGCAGGGCGCCTACCCAAGCGGGATCGACATAAACGTGGCAGGTGGCGCAGGAACAGCACCCGCCGCACAGCGCCAGGATGCCGTCCACCCCGGCATCGCGCAGCGCCTCCATCAACGTGACGCCGCTGGCGGCCTCCACCACTTGAGACGCGCCGTCGCGGGTTTGGACATGGATCCTGATCTCGGGGTTGGGGGGCATGGGGCTCAGTCCGCCATTTCCAGGGCCCTGTCGGGCGCCAGGCCCTTCTCGGCGGCGATCATCTTTTCGATCTCACGCACCGCCATGACGGGGGCGCGGTCGATGGCGATGGCGGTGAACTGGCGCACGCCGGTGCGTTCCTGCTCCACCTGGATGGCCGACGCCATCTCGTTGTCCTCGACATAGGTCTTGTCCAGGTTGATGCGCAACTGCGTCTCCCACTCCGCGTCGCCGACGCGGTAGTTGCGGACGTGCAGCCAGAAGAAGTGGGTGGCCTTCTCGCTTTCCGGGGTCAGGAACTTGTAGCTGAAGGTGCGCAGGCCCCGGTCCATGTTCTCGTCCGTGTACTCCAGGCCGGACGGCATGGACACGATCTCCACCAGCGACACGGTGGGCAGGAAGAAGGCGAAGAACTGGCCGCGATCCACCTTGGTCCCGTCGCTGAACGCGCCGCTCTGCCGGTCGAAGGGGGAGGGCGGGGTGTTCTTCAGCCAGCGATAGGCGACGATGCCCTTCCGCCCGTTCTCATCCACCCGCTTGACGTTGACCGGTTCGTCCTTGGCGGCGGGGTTGCCGATGGTCTGCTTGTGCAGGAAGGTGGTGTGGGCCGGATCCATCAGGTTCTCCACCTCGATCCGGTAGTTGGCGGCGTGGTGCTGATAGCCGTGGTCCAGCACCGCCCAGCCCGGTTCCCCATGCTTGCGCACCAGGGGCAGCAGGGCCTCGTCCGCCAGCGCCCTGTCGCCCATCCACACCCAGATCAGGTTGTAGCGTTCCACCGCCGGGAAGCTGCGGGTCTTCGCGGTGGGCGGGATCATGGCCTGGCCGGGCACGTGCACGCAGTCGCCGGCGCCATTGAACTCCAGCCCATGATAGCCGCAGCGCAGATGGCCGTTGACGCAATCGCCCATGGACAGGGGCGCCAGGCGGTGGGGGCAGCGGTCGGTCAGGGCGGCGATGCGCCCGTCGCCCTGGCGGAACAGCACGATGCGCTCATCCAGCATCTGGCGGGCGAACGGCTTGTCCGTCACCTCCCCCGACCAGGCGGCGGCGTACCATTGGTTCATGACGTACTTGCCGACGGACTGCGGTAGTTCCATCGCACCCTCCCTGGTTTATTTTCACCCAGGCTAAGGGGCGCGCCGCCGGCCCGGCAATGGCCATTTCCCGTGAACTTCTGTTGCAGGATCGGGGACAATGACGGTTAAGCCGCCGCATCACCGCAGGGGAAGTTGCGGGCCTTTCAGGTAGATGGCGTCGCGGGCGGACGTCTCGATGATGATGCCGCCCCCCGGATCCAGTATCCACGGATAGGTCTTGCCGGAGGTCGTGGACAAATGCCCCTTGGCGGAGCATTGCGTGATGGTGGCGGTTTCATAGAAGGCCGGCGCGGACACCTCCTTGGCCTTGGCCAGCCAGGCCAGCACCTGGGCGTCGGACGGCCTGAAGCGCCCGCAAACCTCTTCCGATTCGATGTTGGTCTGCTGCGGCCGGAAAAGGCCGGTTTCCTCCACCACGACCGTCTGGACCGTGATGGATCGCGGCTTGGCCCAGCTTGGTGCCGGACAGAGGACAAGGGCGGCCGTCAGCGCCCATCCATGCCACTTTCCCATCATGCTACCCCCCTGATGGCCCGGCTTTTTCAAGGTGCGTCACCGTGACCCCACCCATACGCGAATGCCTCGCAGAATCACGATTGCCAATGCGAACGCTTCTCAGTATTTTGGGCATCAGTCTCGCGATGGGTGGATGCCTACTCCATGTATGTCTGTGTCTGTAACGCGATCAACTGCCGTACCGTCCGTAGCCATGTCGGCGCGGGGGCGCAGAGCGTGGGGGCGGTGTTCAAGGCCCAGGGGTGCTCGCCCCGCTGCGGCCGCTGCTTCGACACGATGCGTGAGATGATCCAGGAAGGCCAGCCGGCCAATACCTCCGAGGCGGTGATGGTGGCGGCGGAATAAACGCCCCCGTTCCAGCCCGCTCCCAAAGGAAAAGCCACCGACCCTGCCGGATCGGCGGCTTTGTTTTTTTCAGCCTCAGTGCCGCCGGACGAAGCCGCCCGTCACGGGTGGCGGGACTTTGTCCAGTTCGGCGTTGAAGCGCCGGCGGATGCCCTCCAGCGTCTCGGCGGCGTCCAGGCCGTATCCTGTCTCCAGGGCATGGGCCAAATGGCGGGCGACGCCGGCCAGGATGGTGCCCCAGGCCCCATCCTCCGGAATGGCACCACCCTCCTGGTACATCCCGATCTTCATGGCGCAGTGGAGTTCCTGGCCCGCGATCCACACCCGCAGCATCTCCACGGCATCGGGGTCGTGCAGGGCGGCGTCGGGGATGGGGCGTTCGTTCATCGTGGCCTCTTCAATGGACCGCCGGGGACGCGGGCCCCCGGCGGTCGCGGTCCTTACGGCGCCCCGCCCACCGTCACGGCACCGGGGCTGCCCGCCGGCCGCAGGGTGCGGTCGAAGAAGTCCAGCATGGTGTCGTAGCGGTGGATGTTGGCGTACAGGTCGTAGAAGCCGTGCCGCTGGCCGGGATAGGTCATCAGGTCGAACTGCGTGCCCTGCTGCTGCAATGCCCGGATCAGCTTGGTGGTGTTGTCGAAGAAGACGTTGTCGTCCGCCATGCCGTGGATGACCATCAGGCGGCCCTTGATGTTCTTCAAATCCTTGAAGACGCTGCTGTCGTCATAGGCGGGTCCCTGCGCCGGGTCGCCCAGGTAGCGTTCGGTGTAGGCGGTGTCGTACAGGCGCCAGTCGGTCACCGGCGCGCCGGCCGCACCGGCCGCGAACACGCCCGGCGCCCGGGTCAGCATGATGACGGTCATGAAGCCGCCATGGCTGTGCCCGTAGAAGCCGACATGGTCACCATCGACGAAGGGCAGGGACTTCAGGTAGGTCGCCCCCTTCACCTGGTCCGCCACCTCGACCGAGCCGAAATGATGATAGGTCGCCGACAGGAAAGCCTGGCCCCGGTGCGGCGTGCCCCGGTTGTCCAGCACCATGACGACGTAGCCGCGCCGCGCCAGCACCTGGTTGAAGCCTGACTGGGCGTCGCCCCAGGCGTGGTTGACCAGGGCCGCCGCCGGGCCGCCATAGGCGTTCATGATGGCGGGGTACTTGCGGCCCTGCTTCGCCGCCTCACGCGCGCCGGGCGGCACCAGCATCATGTAGTGCAGGTCGCTGCCGTCGTCGGCCTTCAGAACGCCGAATTCCGGCTGGATCTCGGTCGCCAGGTAGGGGGCGAAGGGATGGCCGGCATCCAGCTTGTTCTCGATGATCCAGGTGACCAGCTTGCCGTCGCCGTCCACCACCGACAGCTGCGGCGGCTGGTGGGGGCCGGAGAAGCTGTGCAGCCAGTTGCTGCCCTTCTTGGCCATGGTGATGCCGTGCCAGCCGTCCTCGGTGGTCAGGGCCGTCACCTCGCCGTTGCCCAGGCGCACGCTGTAGACATGGTGGTCCAGCGGGCCCTCGCGGAAGCCGGTGAAGAAGACGCGGCCGCTGGCCTCGTCCACGCCGGCCACGCTGTCGACCATCCAGTCGCCCTTGGTCAGCTGGCGGCAGCGGGCGGCGTCATGGTCGCACAGGAACAGATGCTCGAAGCCTGTGCGTTCCGAACCCCAGACGAAGCTGCCGCTCTTCAGCGGCCGGATGTCCTCGTTCAGGTTCAGGAAGGTCTTGCTCTGCTCCGTCAGCAGCACGTGGCCGGCGCCGCTGGCCGGGTTGACGGCCAGCAGGTCCAGCCGTTTCTGGTCGCGGGTCAGGCGCTGTACCAGCATTTCCGAGCTGTCGCGGCGCCAGTCCACCCGCGCCAGGTACAGGCCGGCGGGATCGCCCAGATCCACGTTCGATACCTTGCCGGTGGCCAATTCCATGACGTGCAGCGTCACCCTGGCGTTGGGGCCGCCGGCGAAGGGATAACGCTGCGGCACCACGGTCACGCCCTCCGCACCGTAGTCATAGCGGCTGACCAGCGGCACGCTGGACTCGTCCACGCGGGTGTAGGCGACGTAGCGGGCGTCGGGCGACCACCAGTAGCCGGTGTTGCGCTTCAGCTCCTCCTGCGCCACGAACTCCGCCGTGCCGTAGGACAGGGCGCCGGCGCCGTCCTGGGTCAGGGCGCGTTCCTTTCCCTGGTCCAGGTCATAGACGTACAGGTTGTTGCCGCGGACATAGGACACCAGGCGCCCGCCCGGCGCGAAACGCGCGTCGATGGCGGCGTCCTTGGTAGCGGCGCTGTCGGTGATGCGGCGCGGCGTGCTCCCGGGTGTCAGGACGAAGACGTCGCCCGACATGGGGAAAAGCAGGGTGCGCCCCTCCTCATCCCAAGAATAGTCGACGATGCCGGTATCGCGGATGCGCTGGCGCTCGCGGCGGCCACGCTCCTCCTCGCTTTCCTTGGCGCTGAACTGGTTGCTGTCGACCAGCAGGCGATGTTCGCCCTTCTGGATGTCGTAGGCCCACAGGTCGGTCTTGTTGGCGTCGTCGGCCTTGGCCTTCAGGTAGGTCACCAGGTTCCCGTCGGGGGAGAACTTCACCCCGCGCGCCCGGGGGCCGTTCAGCGACGGGCTGCCCAGCATGCGCTCCACCGTCAGCTGGGGGGCGCCGGCATCCTGCGCCAGGGCGGCCCCGGCGCCCATCAGCGTGCCGACCAGACCCGCCGCCAGGCCGGCCCTCACCAAGCGCGACGTCAGGCCACGCAGCATCATTCCCATCTTTACTCTCCCCCGGCGGCGCGCTTTTGGCCCGTGCCCCCGATCTCGGGTTCAAACTGTGGCCGGCACGGTATCGAAGGGCGTATCGCCTGTAAACGCCGCTGGCCTTCGGACGCGGGAAGGCCACCTGCGACGGTTTGGCCCCGCCGCTTCGGACCCTACCGTTTCGAAGATGTTGTTTTGGCGACAGCGGGGGCGGAGTATGGGCCCAGAGGCGACGCGCCGGGACAAGGCGCGCGGGGGCGGACCGATCGATGGGGGAATTGAACCAAGCCGTGGGGGGTCTTGAGGGTGGAGCTTGCGGGGAATAGGCCGGTACGGGTGCTGGTGGCCGACGATCACCCGATGTACCGGGACGCGCTGGAACTGTACCTGATGCGCGACTGGCCGGAGGCCACGCTGGTTTCCATCGGCTCGCTGGAGGAACTGGACGCCCTGGCGGCCCAGACGGACGGCGGGGCCGATTTCGACCTGATCGTCATGGACTGGCAATTGCCGGGGGGTGAGGGCGGGGCCGGGCTGGACCGGCTGGACGCCGCCGGCATCGACGCGCCCGTCGCCGTGGTCACGGGCCATGAGGACATCGCCGTCGCGCGTGAGGCGCTGACCCGCGGCGCCTGCGCCTTCCTGCCCAAGACCCTGCCCAGCGTGGCGCTGGTGCAGATGCTGAAGGTGGTGGCCTTCGGCGGCACGGTGGTGCCGGCCGACGTGGCCCTGCGCATGGCCGGCGCCCTGGCGCCCGTGCTGCCGTCGCAGGACAATGGCGGCCTGCTGACGGATCGCGAACGCGAGGTGCTGTCCCACCTGGCCGGTGGTGCCACCAACAAGGAAATCGGGCGCATCCTGGATTTGCAGGAGGTGACGATCAAGCTGCACACCCGCCGCATCCTGCGCAAGCTGGGCGCCAAGAACCGGGTGGAGGCCGTGACCAAGGCCCGCGACATGGGGTTGTTGGTTTGAGTTTCCCCAAACGCCGGCAGGCCCGTCCGTCAGGCATCCTTAAGTATATGAAATAACAGGGGCGCGCCGGGCTGATCGGCGGCGGGCGCGGGGCATGGCACGCATGCCGTCGCGTGGGATATCGGCGGCACTATCCCCGCTATCCCTCTTCCCCGGCGCGATAGCCTTCGCGAAGGATGCGGGGGCGAACGGTTGGGGTGTTAATGCGGTTTGAACCTGTCCCTCTTCCGACCGCCGCATCACCCCCGAAAGCTATCCCGATGAGCGCCATCCTGATCGTCGACGACAACGCCTATTTCCGCGACTATCTCTGCGAGGCGGTGCGGCGCTTGGGGGGTACCCCGATCATGGCGGCCTCGGCCCGCGAGGGCCTGCAGGTGCTGGCGTCCCAATCGGTGGACGCCGTCATTTCGGATTTGTTGATGCCGGAGATGGATGGGTTGGAACTGGCCAGGGAAATTCGGACCATGTACCCGGACATGCCCCTGCTGATGCTGAGCGACGGGCCGGAGGGCATCACCGCCCCCTGCCTGCGCGCCGCCCAGCTGATCTATGGCGCCGCCATTTCGGAAAAAAGCCGGGGCGGCTTAAGCGCCACGCTGGCGGAATTCCTGGACGTGCCGGGTGTCCTGCCGGGGAAGGAGGCGCGTGAGCCTGCCGCCTAGCGCGCTGGCCTCGCGGGCCAGCGTCACCACCCGCCTGCTGATGGTTCTGGTGCCGCTGGTGCTGCTGGCGGCCTTCGGCACCGCTTTCGTCGCGATGCGGGTCAGCCGGACGGTGGTGGAGCGCTTCGCGATCGACTACGGCCAGGATCTGGCCAACAAACAGGCGGGTGAGATCGCCGCCATCACCCGGGAAAAGATCGCCTTCGTCGAGGGCCTGTCCCGCCAGGTGGAATCCATGGTGGCCACCGGCACCCGGGACCGCCGGCTGGTGGCCGAATACATCCGGCGCACGACGCTGGCCCATCCCAACATGGTGGGCTTCTGGTTCCTGGCGGAACCGGACTTCATGGGCGCCGACCGCGATTTCATGGACCGTGACGGCAAGGACGGCGAACCCGTCCTGGGCCTGCCCGGCACCGGCCGCTTCGCGACATACTATGTGTCGGACGAGGGCACGGCCAAGCCGGGGGAAGTCCGTCCCGACTTCTACCACGACGAATATTACACCCGGCCGGCGGAGACGCGGACGCGCCAGGCCATCCCCCCCTATCTTTACACCGTGCTGGGCCGCCCGGTCTGGATGATCTCCTACACCCTGCCGGTGATCGTCGATGGCCGGCTGGTGGGCGTGGCCGGCACCGACCTGTCGCTGGAACAGCGCGCGGCGGAGCTGGACGCCCGCCGCCCCCTGGGCGGCAGCATCTACATGATCAACCGCGAGGGCAACTGGACCTACCACCCCGACCATACCCTGCTGGCCACCAAGGCCACGGTGGGCGACGGGCCGCAGTTCCAGCTGAGCCCGGATGAACTGGCCAAGGTTCTGGCGGTCCGGCCCTATGAGGTTGAACGGCTGGACACCGCCGGCCGCCGCATCCGCCGCTATGCCGTGCCCATGACCTTCTTCGACGGCGACAACCGCCGCGTCCTGCTGCTGGACGTGCCGGTGGAGGAATTGAGCGCGCCCTTCGCCGGCATCGGCACGGCCATCGTGCTGACCGCCCTGCTGGCGGGTGCGCTGATCAGCCTGGTGCTGGTGGTCATCGTGCGGGCGCTGGTGGGGGCGCCCCTGTCGCGCATGGCGCTGGCCATCGGCCGGCTGGAGGGGAACCTCCCCGGGGGTCCCGGGACCGACACCATGCCCGACATTGGCCGGGGCGATGAATTCGGCGGCATCGCCCGCACACTGGACCGTTTCCGCGGCGCCCTGGCGGAGCGCGACCGCCTGCGCGCCCAGCTGGAGGAACGCACGGGCGAGTTGGAGCGCATGCTGGGCGGCGTGGCGGCGGCCAAGGACGCCATCGTGCTGTTCGACCGCGACTATCGCGTGCTGTTCGCCAACCCGGCGGCCATCGGGATGCTGGGCGCGCCGGACGCGGCGGCCGTGATCGGCCGGCTGTGGCCGGACTGCCTGACCCCGGAAACCAATGCGATGGCGGCCGAGGGCCGGGCCCGGCGGCGCGCCGACCTGGACAGCACCGGCTATTCCCACATGGTGGCGGAAGGTTGGGCCAGCATCTGGGGCCGCACCGCCGAGGTGTATGAGACCACGCTGAACCTGCGGCCCAACGGCGACATCGTCATGGTGTTGCGCGACATCTCCGCCCTGCGGCGGGCGGCGCGGGAGCGCGAGGGACTGCAGCACCAGGTGCTGCAGCAGGACAAGATGGAGGCCATCGGCCGGCTGGCCGGCGGCGTCGCCCACGATTTCAACAACCTGCTGGGCGCCATGCTGGGCTATGTGGAGTTCCTGCTGGACGACCTGGACCCGCAGGACCGGGCGCACAGCTACGTGGCGCGCATCGCCGCCGTGGGCCGGCGGGCCAAGGATCTGGTGGGCCAGATCCTGACCTTCGCCCGCTCCGACAAGGGGGAATTCCAGGCGGTGTCGCCGGTGGCGGTGGTGGAGGATGCACGCGGCATCCTGCGCTCCGCCGTGCCGGCCACCACCGAGATGGTTTTCCAGATCGCGGGCTCCGTGCCCAACGTCCGCGCCAATCCCACCCAGCTGGTCCAGATCCTGATGAACCTGGTGATCAACGCCCACGACGCGCGGCGGGCGGACAGCGGGCGCATCCACATCCGTCTGTTCCCGGGGCCGGTCCCGGAGGATACGCGCGGTCGGGACGGCGGTCCGGAAGGGACCCAAACGGACGGCTGGGCGGAAGTGGTGGCCCTGCCGTTCGACACCGTGCGCCCGCACGTGGTGCTGGAGGTGGAGGATGAGGGCCACGGCATGTCGGCCGAGGTCATGGCCCGGCTGTTCGAACCCTTCTTCACCACCAAGGGCAAGGGCCGGGGCACCGGCCTTGGCATGCCGGTGGTCTATGGCATCGTCAAGGCCCATGGCGGCGGCCTGACCGTGATGGCCCGTGAGGGTGCCGGCAGCCTGCTGCGCGTCATCCTGCCCGTGGGGGGGCCGGTCTCCGCGCCGGTGCCGGGCCTGGCAGCCGGTTCGTCGGCGGCACCCCGGCTGGTACCGCCCCGCCGCCTGCGCATCCTGGTGGTGGACGACGCGGCGGAGATGGGCGACATGCTGCTGGAAGGGCTGTCGCGCCGGGGGCATG
Source organism: Azospirillaceae bacterium (assembly GCA_028283825.1). Classification (NCBI taxonomy): domain Bacteria; kingdom Pseudomonadati; phylum Pseudomonadota; class Alphaproteobacteria; order Rhodospirillales; family Azospirillaceae; species Azospirillaceae bacterium. The sequence continues at coordinate 463,608 of JAPWJW010000002.1, forward strand.
AGGTCGCCATCTGCGAAACCCCGGCCGAGGCGCTGGAGGTGTTCGAGGAAAATCCCCGGGCCTTCGACGCCGTGGTCAGCGACCAGACCATGCCCGGCATGACCGGCATGGCCCTGATCGCCCTGCTGAAGACGCGGCGTCCGGACCTGCCTTGCGTGCTCTACACCGGCTATAGCGAGCGCTCCGACGAAAAGGCGGTGCTGGCCGCCGGCGCCGATGCCTTCTTCCTGAAGCCCGTGGTGGTGGAGCGCCTGGCCGCGAAGGTGGAGACGCTGTGCGCCGTGGGTCGTGATGCGCGCGACCTTTGATCGGGACCGATCAAAGGTCGCCCCTCAGGCGGCGGGCGGGCGCATCCGCGCCCTTACCTGATCCTCGATTTCCAGTCCGCCTTCGGCTCCCCAGAAATCTCCGGCGGCCCCGGTCGGGGCCTACAGCGGCATGAGGGAAGTCTCATGCCGCTGTTTCGTGGCGGTGAACCTGCTCGCGGACAGTCTCACGCGGCATGAATTCAGACCACGGCCCGTGCCGGCAGGCGCAAGGTGGCGACCGTGCCGTTCAACAGCGAACTCGCCAGGTCCAGTTGCCCGCCCAGCATGCAGGCGATGCTCTGCGCGATGGGCAGGCCCAGGCCCAGGCCCTGCTGGCGGGTGCGGGCCTGCAGGATGACGCTGCCGAAGGGGATGGAGGCCGCCCGCAATTCCTCATCCGACATGCCGCCGCCCTGGTCGATGACGCGCAGGATGACGCCGTCGGCGCGCTGGCCGATCTCCACCACCACCGGCCGGTCCAGGGGGGCATGGGCCAGCGCGTTGGTCAGCAGTTCGCTGAGCGCGCGGCCCAGCAGGTTGCCGTCCACCTCCAGCACGCAGGGTGCCGTCGTCTCATCGTCATGGCGGACGCGCACCCGTTTCTCCCGGTCGCTGCCCAGCTGGCGCACGGTGCGGGCGATGAAGGGCTCAAGCTCGATCAGTTGCACTTCCGTCGGGGTGGAACCGGAGGCCAGGCGGGTATAGTCCAGCAGGCGGTTGATGGTGCGCAACAGCCGGTTGCCGGCGCTGGTGATCTCCCGCAGGTAATCGTCGCGTTCCGCGCCCTCGTCCTGGTCCAGCTGGGCGATCAGGTCGCCGAAGCCCAGGATGGCGTGCAGGGGGGTGCGCAACTCGTGCGTCACCAGGCCCAGGAAGCGTTCCTTGGCCTCGTTGGCGCGCTGGGCCTTCTCATTGGCGGCGCGCAGCGCCTGCTCCGCCTCCTTGCGGGTGGTGATCTCCTCCACCGTGCCCTCGTAATAGAGGGGCTGGCCGCCGGCGTCGCGCACCTCGCGGCAGTTCTCCGAAATCCAGATGATGGTGCCGTCGCGCCGGCGGATGCGGGATTCGAAACCCTGGATGACGCCGCGCTCCCGCATCTCGGCCACGAAGGCCTCGCGCCGGCCGGCATCGACATACAGCTGCGCCCCGATGTCGGTCAGGGCGCCCAGCATCTCCTCCCGGCATTCATAGCCGTACAGCCGGGCCAGGGCGGGGTTGGCATCCAGATAGCGGCCGTCGATGGTGGTCTGGAACAGGCCCCAGGGCGCCTGCTCGAACAGGCGGCGATAGCGGTCCTCGGGGTGGGCGGCGTCGCCCGGCTCATTCACGCCCCCTGGGACGCCTCCCGGGACGCCCCCCGGTTCATTGGCGGGTGGGGGCAGGGCGTGCTCGGCGCGCAAAGGTATGGGGAAACTCGTCACCTGCCTGCCTCCACCGGCCCGGCTGCGGACCGCCCCCAAAGATCTCGGTTCATCAAAGGGTTCTGAAAACGAAAAATCGGCGCCGGTGGCTATCCAGCGCCGTGCCCAAATAGTTCTGTCGGTGAGCGGACGGTTCCAAAGGAAAACCGATGAAACCGCCCCCCACCGTCATAGTAGCCGGTTTAGCCGCCGAAGGGCAGGATCAAATCAAGGCCGAAGGTGACCTGGTCATCCTTGCTCAGGTTGTCGTAGGCGTTGTGGTTGGCCTTGTCATAGCGCACTTCCGGCCGGATGGTCAGGCCGTCCACCACGCCCAGGTCCGCCGGCTTCCAGGTGACGCCGAAGGTCAGCTCGGCATAGCTGGTGCCGACGCCGGGGCCGATGGCGCCGATCTCCAGCGGCTGGCCCTTTTCCAGGAAGACGAAGTCGCGGTTGCCGGGGAAGGCCGCCACGAAGAAGCCGTGGCCGTCCCGCCAGTACTCGGCGCGCAGGTTGGCGGTCAGTTCCGGCGTCAGGGCGTAGCTGACGTATTGGGCGATGCCGCCGCCATCGACGTTGAACAGATCGTCCTTGATGTAGTTCAGCTCGGTGATCAGCGTCAGCTCGTCCGTCGCCTTGAAGGTGGCGGTGATGTCGTTGATCCAGCGGTTCTCGTTGTTGGCGTCGGCGTAGCCCAGCGGTTCCTTCAGGCTGGGGTTTTCCGGGCCCACGTGGGTCAGGGCCAGCACCGTGAACTTGCCGTCGAACAGGTTCAGGCCCAGGCCGAAGATGCCGGCCGCGGCGCTGTTGTTGTCGCCGTCGCTGAAGGTCGTATTGGTGCCGCTGTCGATGCCGCCATAGAGGTCGACCTCGGGCGTCAGGTGCAGGGTCGCCAGGGCGCCGCTGTGCTTCAGCGGCAGGCCGAAGTTGAAGATGTAGGAATGGCTGTAGAACAGGTTGCTGGGGGCGGAGATGACCTCGGCGCCCAGGGGGGTGGAATAGGCGCCCACCTTCAGGTCCAGGCCGCCGGCGCCGATGTTGGGGAAGTGCAGGATGACGTTGGCTTCCACCAGGTCCAGCTGCGTGCGTTCCTTGATGCCGGTGTCGAAGATGCCCAGGAAGTGGGTGTAGCGGGCGTCGGTGCCGTACATGGCCTGGACCTTGAAGCCCCAGTCGAAGCCTTCGGCCTTGGGGTCCAGGTCCTTGGAGATGGTGCCCACCAGCTGGTTCAGGACCAGCTGGTTGGTCTTGTCGGTGAACAGTTGCCCGAAGTTGGTGCCGCCGGTGGGGCCGTCGCTGTTGAAGGTGGCGCCGGCCTCGACGTAAGCCGACCACTTGATGCCGGGCGGAGGGGTGTCGGCGGCGGCGGGGGTTTCATCCGCCAGGGCCGGGGTGGCGACGGCCGACAGTCCAACCATCAGGCCGATCGCGGCCGCGGCCGTGGCCGCCAACAGGAAGGCCTTGGTGGCCCGCCGGCGCGGGGCCGGCGCTTGGGCGGCGAACGGATAGCGGACTTCAATCTCCCGTACTGAGGCCATTTGTTATTCTCCGTGAGGCTTGTTGTTTTATGTGCGCAATGACTGCGTATTGCGATGCAGCAAGATCGATGCCAGTGGACGTTGTTTGCCCCAAAAACAGGCAAGCCGGCTCATGGCCGCAGTCTACAACCTAAGAGGGGCTGTTTGTCGCAGGATGGAGATTTCGGCGACAAAAGGTTGATTTGCCGGGGTTAAGCCCTAAGGGGCCGGACTCGGCGATGCAAAGTTGTAAATATGCCGGCCGGCGGTGAAACTGGTTTCCATAAGTTGTGAGATGTCGGGCGAAATTGAAAAAATATGCACAAAATTTACGCTCAAACCGAAATTGTCTATTCCGTCCGCTAGGCGGACATGCAACCCATGCGGTCAGTCTGTTGAAACAGCTTCAAAATATCCTGAAACCGGAGGCTGCGGCATTGCCTAAATAAAAGGCAACTAGTGGGTTGAGCCCTTCCCCGGCATTAAAACCGTGCGTTTTTTTTAACCTTTCGGCAATAAACGGCCACCGCTGGCCTATTGGCGGTAACCCCAGCGTTCCCGCCATCCCGCGACCTTTCACAACTCCGGCACGAAGTTTGAAAGGGTTGAGGGTTGGCTGATGGCCGGACCGGTCCTGCGGGGGCAGACCCCGGGGCCCGGAACCGGCTTTAATGAACGGGAATGGGGAGCCAGATGAACCGTTTGCTTGGGAACATACTTCGAATGGCGGCAATGGCGCTGGCCGGGCTGGCGCCCGCGCTGGCCTTCGCACAGGACGCCGCGGCACCCGCCGCTGCGGCCGCCGCCGCCGCGCCGGCATCGCCGATCAGCGGTGGTGACACCGCCTGGATGCTGACGTCCACGGCGCTGGTGCTGTTGATGACCATCCCCGGCCTGGCGCTGTTCTACGGCGGCATGGTGCGGAAGTTCAACGTGCTGACCATCGTGATGCAGAGCTTCGCCATCACCTGCCTGGTGACGGTGCTGTGGGCGCTGGTGGAATACAGCCTGGCCTTCACGGCGGCCAGCGACGCGGCCGATGCCAAGGAGTTCATCGGCGGATTCAGCCGTATCCTGCTGGCCGGCATGGACCCGGCCGGGACCCATCCGCTGGCCGGGACGATCCCCGAGCCGGTGTTCATGATGTACCAGATGACCTTCGCGATCATCACGCCGGCGCTGATCACCGGCGCCTTCGCCGATCGCATGAAGTTCTCGGCCCTGCTGGTCTTCATCACCTTGTGGTCGCTGGTCGTCTACGCGCCCATCGCCCACACCGTCTGGCACCCCAACGGCTATCTGGCCAAGCTGGGCGTGCTGGACTTCGCCGGCGGCACCGTGGTGCACATCAACGCCGGCGTGGCCGGCCTGGTGGCCTGCCTGGTCATCGGCAAGCGCAAGGGTTATCCCAACGCCGACTTCAGCCCGCACAACCTGGTGCTGAGCCTGATCGGCGCCTCCTTGCTGTGGGTGGGCTGGTTCGGCTTCAACGCCGGTTCGGCCGTGACTGCCGGTCCGCGCGCCGGCATGGCCATGACCGTGACCCAGGTCGCCACCGCCGCCGCCGCCCTGTCGTGGGTGTTCGTCGAGTGGGCGGTGAAGGGCAAGCCGTCGGTGCTGGGCATCATCTCCGGCGCCGTCGCCGGCCTGGTGGCCATCACGCCGGCGGCCGGCTTCGTCGATACCGTTGGCGCCTTCGCCATCGGCATCGCCGTCGGCATCATCTGCTTCTTCTCCGCCACCTCGCTGAAGAAGTTGCTGGGGTATGACGACAGCCTGGACGCCTTTGGCGTGCATGGCATCGGCGGCATCGTCGGCGCCGTGCTGACGGGCGTCTTCGCCAAGATCGCGATCGCCAACAGCGAAGGCGCCTTCGCCGCCACCCTGAAGGACGACCCCACCGCCAAGCTGGGTCTGCTGGAAGGCAATGCCGGCCAGGTGCTGATCCAGCTGGAAGGCATCGCCTTCACTGTTGTCTGGTGCGGCGTCATCACCTTCGTGCTGCTGAAGATCATCGACCTGGTGATCGGGCTGCGCGTCGATGAGGAAACCGAGCGTGACGGCCTGGACATCGCCCTGCACGGCGAGTCCATCCACTAAGCCCGGTGCCATGAGGCTGGTCCACCCGGGGGGCCTATCCCTAAGGGCCTGAAGTATAAAGGGTCCGAAGGGAATACCCTGGGGGGAACTTAAAGTCGGCCGGTGATGTTATAAACTGATCCGGCCGACAGGCTCCTCGGGCGACCAGGACTATCCAATCCCAGGAATCTCCAATCAGGGAGTGGTCTGATGAAGTTCATTATCGCGGTGATCAAGCCGTTCAAGCTGGATGAGGTGCGTGACGCCCTGACCGGCTTGGGTGTTCAGGGCCTGACCGTGACCGAGGTCAAGGGCTACGGCCGCCAGAAGGGCCAGACCGAGATCTATCGCGGCGCCGAATACGCCGTCAGTTTCCTGCCCAAGATGAAGATCGAGGTCGCTGTGCCCGACGACATCGCCGACAAGGCGGTGGAGGCCATCCAGGCCGCCGCCAACACCGGGAAGATCGGCGACGGCAAGATCTTCGTCCTGGAACTGGCCCAGGCGGTGCGTATCCGCACGGGTGAGGTCGACGCCGACGCCCTGTAAGGGGCGGGATTTTCCGGCCCTGCCGATGCCCGGGGCCCACCCCGACAGCTTCCCGAACGGGGTGGCAACGGGGTGGCTTTGCGCCCGGCGGAACGGGTGGTCGAATGACCAATGAAACAGGGCGGTGATCCCGGCGACGGGCGCCGCCCTGTTTTTTTGCGTCTCGGGAACCGCGCGGGGCAGGTGATTATAACCCCGGTTAAAACTTTTATCCGGGCGCCTTTTGTTTTGGATATTTGATATTCTCCCCGCCCATCGGGCCGCCCCCACCGGGGCCGGCCGGGGATAGGGGAGCGGGGCCCCATTCCTGGCCGCAGGCCCGGGCAATGAAGAATGGGGGTCTTTATGACGAAAAGGCGTTGGGGACTGCTGGTGGCCGCGGTGTTGACCGTGACCGTGCCGGCGGTCCTGTCCTCGGCCGTGATGGGCACCGCACAGGAGAAGAAGGACGACAAGCGTCCGGAGCAGGACCACAAGGACGGCGACAAGAAGCCGGTGGAGGCGCCCAAGCGCGTGTCGGTCGACCGCTCCGGCACCTTCAACGGCAAGCGGGTCGATTACACCGTCACGGCGGGTGAGACCTTCCTGAAGGACGACAAGGGCGACGCGGTCGCCAGCATCTTCTCCGTCGCCTATACCAAGAAGGGCGCCAGCCCCGGCACCCGTCCGGTGACCTTCCTTTATAATGGCGGCCCCGGTTCCGCCAGCCTGTGGATCCACATGGGCGTGTTTGGCCCGAAGCGCGTGGTGATCCCGGCCGATGCCGAGAACCCGGGCCCGCCCCCCTATCCCATCGTCGACAACATCTATTCCATCCTCGACGTGACCGACCTGGTGTTCATCGACCCGGTCGCCACCGGTTACAGCCACGCCATCGGCAAGGGCGAGGAGAAGGACTTCCTGGGCGTGAAGGAGGATGCGAAGTCCATCGCCCAGTTCGTGCGCCTGTGGCTGGGCGACAACAAGCGCTGGAACAGCCCCAAGTTCTTAGGCGGTGAAAGCTACGGCGGCATCCGCACTGGCTCCATGCTGCCGGAACTGAACGGCACCACCTCCACCGTGTCGCTGAACGGCCTGATCCTGATCTCCCCGGCCATGGACTACACCTCGCTGACCTTCGCGCGGGGCAATCTGGTGCCGTACTGGTCCTTCCTGCCCAGCTACGCCGCCACCGCCTGGTACCATAAGAAGGTCCAGGACACGTCCATGGGCTTCGACAAGTTCCTGGCCGACGCCCGCCAGTTCGCGGCGACGGAGTACGCCTCCGCCCTCATCCAGGGCAACCGCCTGACGCCGGAACAGCACAAGGACGTGGTGGCCAAGCTGGCCCACTTCACCGGCCTGACCCCGGCCTTCATCGAGCAGTCAAACCTGAAGATCCAGGATCACCGCTTCATGAAGGAACTGCTGCGGGACGAGGGCAAGTCCATCGGCCGCATCGACGGCCGCTATCTGGGCGACGACTACGACAGTTCCGGCGACCGGCCGGACGTCGATCCTTCGCTCAACGGCATGAGCGGGGCGTTCAGCGCGGTGGTGAACACCTATTTCCGCAATGATTTGGGCCTGGACATGGGCCGGGAATACAAGGTCCTCGGTTCCCTCTACCGCCGCTGGAACTACAACCAGGGTGAGGGTGGCGAGCCCTATCGCGGCACCGACGTCGGCCCGCTGGTGGGCGACGCCATGCGCCAGAACAAGGGCCTCAAGGCCTTCATCGCCATGGGCTATTACGACCTGGCCACGCCGTTCTTCCATACGGAGAACAGCCTGAACAGCGCCGGCGTGCCCACCAACCGGGTGTCGTTCAACTACTACCCCGGCGGGCACATGATGTACGTGCAGCCCCAGGCCATCGAGAAGCTGACCCAGGACATCCGCAAGTTCATCGTGTCGGCCAGCCCGGCACAAAACTGACGCGTACGGCCGCTGATCGTGAACGATCAGCGGCCCCCTCAAGCGGCGGGCGGCCACATCCGTGGCCTTGCCTTATCCTCGCTTTCCAGTCCGCCTGCGGCTCCCCGGAAAGCTCCGGCGGACGCCGTCGCGTCCTACAGCGGCTCATGCCGCTGGAGCAACAGGGCTCAATCCGAATGGCGGGCGGGAAGGCGACTTTCCGCCCGTCTCTCACCGCTCCCGCACCACGCTCAGGCTGTAGGACAGGTCGCCCACCTGCAGCTGATAGCCCATGCCCAGCATGGAATGGGACACGATGGCGACGTCGCCGTCCTTCAGATGGATGCGCGCACTTTCCTGGGATCGCCAGACCTGGCCGTTTTCCAGGACGAAGGTGGGGCGGCCACCGGCGTCCAGGCGCATGGACGTGATCCGCGATTGGATGGTGTCCACTGTCGGTACCGGTGGTGGCGCCTCATGCTTGCCGAAGTCGGCCTCCGTCCGGTCGCCGCCGGCGAACAGGCCGCCGAACCAGGACTCCCCGGCCTTCTTCATCTCCGCCTCCAGGCTGTCGCTGCTGCGGTCGAAGCAGGCCAGGCGCTGGTCGCGGTCGGCGATCTTCTTGCACGCCACCACGTCGGTCGCGGCGGTGGTGGTCGCACCGGCCGGCACGGCGGTCACCAGCAGGGCCGACAGCAGCATCAGGGGAAAACGACGGATCATCACGTCATCCATGAAGGGGAAGGGTGCCCGGCCCCACCGGAACCGGGCACCCGCCTGGATCAGAACTTCACCGTCGTGCCGACGAAGAAGGTGCGGCCGACGATGTCATACGAACCGCCCGCGCCGGTGGTGACCGGGAAGGTGCCGAACGCGCCGCCCTGGTACGAACCCTGGTACAGGTAGGGCACGGTCGGGGGCATCTTGTCCGCCAGGTTGTTGATGCCGCCGAAGACGGTGATGTTGCGCCAGCGGTACCGGGCCGAGATGTCGTGATACCAGTAGGTCGGGATCACGTTGAAATCGGTCAGGCTGGCCGCCTGGTTGGGGAAGGTCTGGGATTCGCCGATGAAGCGGCTGGTCCAGGTGACCGCCAGGTTGTTCCAGTCCCACACGCCCCGGAAGGTGCCCTTCAGGTGCGGGTAGCCGACGGTGCCGGCGCGGTACAGCTTGTTCTCCGCATGCGCCGGATCCTGGATGATGATGCTCTCGGGCACCCAGGTGCCGTCGAAGCCCAGGTTCAGGCCGCCGGCGTCACGCAGGCCCACCTGCTCCAGGTCGAAGGCGTAACTGACGCCCACGTCCAGGCCGCGCACCACTTCCTTGCCGATGTTGATGGTGTTGCCGACGATGGTGGCGATGGACCCGTCGGCCCGCCGGTTGATCAGGCCGCACTGCGCGGTGGCGCTGAGGTCGTAGCAGTTGGCCAGGATGGAGTTGGAGGTCAGCGCCGCTTGGCCCTGGGTGATCTTGACCAGCCAATAGTCGGCGGTCAGGTTCAGCCCCGGAACGAAGGTCGGCGTGAAGACGGCGCCGGCCGTCAGGGTGCGGCCGATCTCGGGCTTCAGGTTGGGGTTGCCGCCCGTGCGGGTGGACGGGTTGCCGAAGTCGGTGGACTTGTACCCGGTCGGAACCACCTTGCCGCAATTGGCGGCGCGGGTGGCGTTGGCGTTGATGTTCTCGATGGAGCAGGGATCGCTGACGCCCAGGTAGTTGTCGCCGGCGGGTGAGAACAGATCGTCGATGTTGGGGGCGCGCACGGCGCGGGCGATGCCGCCGCGCAGCTTCACATCGTCGTTGACCGCCCAGCCGGCCTGGACGTTCCAGGTGCTGGCGGGGCCGGAGGTGGAATAGTCGGAATACCGATAGGCCAGGTCCAAATCCACCGCCTTGGCCAGCGGCACGTCGCGCAGGACCGGCACGCTCAACTCACCATACCATTCGCTGGTGTGGTAGGCGCCGGAGACGGAGCCGTTCTGGTTGCCGTAGATGTAGCCGGAGGGCTGGTTCTGCAGGAAGTCGGTCTTGTCCACCGACTCTTCCTTCCGGTACTCGAAGCCGGCGGCGAAGCTGACCGGGGCCACGGTGCCGCTGAACAGCGCCGGGAACTTGAACAGGTCGCCGTTCAGGTTGAAGGCCGCGTCGTGCTGCTGCAGCGTCGCGATTTCCTTGGTGTAGGTGAAGGCGTAGTTCTTCTGTGCTGCGGTCAGCGGCCCGACCACGAAGGGGTTGATGGGCACGCAGCCGTTGGCCCGGGCGGTGGTGTCGCGGCAGACGATGCTGCCGTCGGCCAGCTTCACCGCGTCCAGCTGCTGGTTGTACAGGCTGACGACGCGGTCGCTGTTAACCAGGGTGGTGTGGTTGCGGCCGTAATCGTAATAGGCTTCATAGTGCCAGCCGTTGGTGAACTCACCATTCAGGCCGAACACGCCGCGCATCACCTCATACTCGTAGCTGTATTCGCGCGGGCCGTACCAGTCCTCGTTCAGGCGTGTCATGGTGAAGCTGCTGAGGCCGTCGGCGGTCAGCAGCGTCTTCAGGTCCGACGGCAGATAGGCGTTGTCGGCCTGGATGGTCATGGCGCCGGTGCCCGACACGCCGTTGAAGCCGGTGGGCGGGGTGCCCGTGCTGTTCGACATGGGCGAGGACCGGCTGGTGCCCCGGCTGTTGGAATACTTCAGGTCGCTGAAGAAGTTCAGGGTCTCGATGGGGCCCAGGTCATTGGCCAGCTGATAGTTGACCAGCGTGTCGGCGACCTGGCGCAGGTTGGGCGTGCGCAGGGTGAAATACTGCGACGTGTTCACGCCGTCGCCGCCCACCGACACGGTGTCGCCGGCACTGGTCGGGCTGGTCGGCTTGTTGTAGACGGTGCCGCGATCGAAGGGGATCAGGCCCGAGCCGTCGGGCTTGAAGGTCAGGCTGTACTGCGGGTGGGCCGCGTCCAGGTACGTCCGGATGACGGGCGCGCCGCTGGCGGCGATGACCGAGGACCGGGTGGGCGCGATGGTGATGCGGCTGGGCGTGCCGCCGGCCACCGGATTGGCGATCAGCGAATAATTGTACAGCGCCTCCGGCCGGTCGCGGCCGTACAGGCCCAGGTCGTGGTTGTAGTCGAAGGCGAAGGTGATGTTGCCCCTGCCGCCGTCGAAATTGTGGCCGATGATGGCGTTGACGTCGGTGGACTGGAAGCCGTCGCCCTGCGACCAGTTGTGCTGGATGGTGGCCTCGGCCCCTTCGTAGTTCTTCTTCAGGATGACGTTGACGACACCGCCCACGGCGTCGGCGCCATAAACGGCGGAGGTGCCGCCGGTCACGACCTCGATACGTTCCACCAGCGACGGCGGGATGCTGTTCATATCGACCAGCGAGGTGCCGCCCGACCCGTTGCGGCCCGACAGCGAGCCCACGTGCCGCTTGCCGTCCACCAGGGTCAGGGTGCGGTATTCACCCAGGCCGCGCAGGTTGGCGAAGTTCACGCCGGCGCCGTTGATGAACCGCGCGCTGGTCGACGGGCCCATGTCGTTCTGGGTCTGCGGCAGCTGGCTCAGCACGTCGATGGTGGAGGTCAGGCCGGTGGCCTGGATGGTTTCGGCGTTGATGACCTGGACGGGGGTGGGCTGCGTCAGGTTGGGGCGCGCGATGCGCGAGCCGGTGACGACGATCTCTTCCAGCGCGTCATCGGCGGCGGCGACCTGCTTCTGCTCCTGCGCCTGGGCAACGGTGGCAGTGGCAACGCTCAGCGCCATCAAGGTGCCCGCAGCAATGCCTTGTCGCCACGCCTGGCGGCGGGCGTTAATGGAAATCTCCCTCATGCCTCTCCTCAATCACTTCTGTTTTGATCGTTCCGGCCGCTGTGCGCCCGGGCCTCTCTGCATCGCGTGCAGAATTGCGATCATTAGCATTTGCAGAAGTGCAACTGAGTAAGGGGGCTTTTTGTAACGCCGCGCTTCAACCGGTGGGTGTGGGAAATTTACCACAATCTTTGTAATGGCAGAAAAGTGACAGCATCAAAAAATGAAACGATGTTTCCTAAGGCCTATGACCTTAGGCTGCGACAAACTGTTCATTGCCCGATCAGATGATGGTTTGACGGGGTACCACCCGACTCACCAACCGCGTGGGGGACGCGGCCGGCGGGCCGGGATTACGCGACGAAGCCGTTCGTAAACAGCTTCTATTTTAGGGGTTTGCGGAACTTCAGCACGAAGTTGTCGGCCTCGCCCACTGCCAGGTACTTGTCCCTGTCCTGGTCCTTCAGCGCCAGCGACGGCGGCAGGGTCCATACGCCCTTTGGCCAATCCTTGGTGTCCTTGGGGTTGGCGTCGATCTCCGATGTGGCCACCAGTTCGAAGCCGGCTTTGCGGGCCAGGGCGATGGCGTAATCCTGGCGGACGTAACCGTTGGTTGCCTTCGGATCCTGGGGCTGGGCCTCGCTGGCGCGGTGGTCCTCAATGCCCAGGATGCCGCCGGGCTTCAGCGCGCGGAAGAAGGCGGCCATGGCCTCGTCCGCGTAACCTTCCTCCATCCAGTTGTGCAGGTTGCGGAAGGTCACCACCAGGTCGGCGCTGCCCGGCGGGGCGATGTCCAGGTGGCCCTTGCCGAATTCCGTCACCTTGACCTTGCCGAAGCGGGCGGGGTCGCTCGCCAGCTTGGCGTCGAAGGTGGCGTTGTCGCGGTTGGCCTCGGCATCGTCGGTGCCACGCGGGGCGCCGGCGGCGTAATAGGTGCCGTGGTCGGCCAAGTAAGGCGCCAGGATCTCCGTCCAATAGCCGCCGGACGGGCTGATCTCCACCACCGTCTGCTTGGGGGCCAGTCCGAAGAAGGCCAGTTCCTCCGCCGGGTGGCGGGCGCCGTCGCGCGCCACGAACTTCGGCGTGCGGGTGGGTGCCGCCACGGCCTGCGCCAATGCCGCGTCCGGCGGCGCGTCGGCCGCGTGGGCGCCGGTGATGGCCAGGCCCAGCAGGCCGGACAGGATGGTCGTACGCAGGATGGCGCGTGGGCGCATGGGCGTGTCTCTCCTCAAGGTTATTGCCGCTGGGGCGCCAGCAGATGGTCGGCCAGCAGTTTGGCGAAGCGGGGCAGATGGCTGTTGCCGCGGGTGCAGACCTTCAGGTCGCGCTCCGCCCAGGCGTCGGCCAAGGCGACGCAGCGGATGTCCATGGTGCGGGCCGCCCGCCGGGCCGTCGTCTCCGGCACGATGCCGATGCCGACGTTCCCTTCCACCAGGCGGCAGATGGCGTCGAAACTGCGCAGTTGCACCCGCAGGCGGATGCGCCGCCCGGCGCGGGCCGCCCGTTCCGACAGGAAGCGTTGCAGGGCGGACGCCCGATCCAGCCCGACGAAGTCGTGGTCCAGCACCTCGGCGAAGGTGACGGTGTCGCGCTGGCCGTCGGGATGGCGCGCCGGATCCACCAGCGGGTGGCCGGGGGCGGCCACCAGGACGAAGCGGTCGCGGCGGAAGGGATGGGTCTCGAGATCTCCCGTCTCCACCGTGCCGGCGACGATGCCGATGTCGCCGGTGCCGTCGGCGATGGCGGCCACGATCTCATCGCTCAGCCGCTCCTCCACATCCACCGTCACCAGCGGATGGGCGGTCAGGAAGCCGCCCAGCAGTTCGGGCAGGAATTCGGTCAGCGCGTTGGTGTTGCACAGGATGCGCACCGTGCCCGCCGCCCCGCCGGCATAGACGCCCAGATCCTCCCGCAGGCGGTCGGCCTGGTCCAGGATGGTGCGGGCATGGGCCAGCAGGGCGCGGCCCGCCGGCGTGGGCGTCACCCCGTGCCGTCCCCGGTCCAGCAGGGTGGCGCCCAGCGACACCTCCATATTGCGGATGCGGGTGCTGGCCGCCGCCAGCGCCAGGTGCGCCCGTTCCGCCCCCCAGGTGATGCTGCCGGCCTCCACCACATGGCGGAACAGGGCAAGGTCGGTCAGGTCGAATTGCATGGGGGGCGCATCCTTCGCCGTTGGCGAAGGCAGACTGCGCGCATTACGCATTGTTGCCAAGGGCACGCTTTGCCAATCTTCGCCCGGGACGGAGGGTCGCCGCATCGGCCCTTCGTCCCGGGGCCGGCGCGCCGCCCCCCAAAACACACCCTTTGAAAGAAACCGCCATGACCGGCCGCCCCGTGCGCGCCGCCGGCGCGCCTGAACGCGCGCTGCCGGCCCTGACCCTGCTCGCCCTCATCCTGCTGCCGCTGGCCGTCGCCCTGATCCATCCGCGCCCGGCGGAGGTCGCCGTGGATGCCCAGGGCCGGACTTGCGTCGTGATGCACCTGCAGCAGCCCGACCCTGACCAGTTGCCGCCCACGGTGGTGGCCCGTCCCGGCGCACCCTCCTTCGGGCCGGACGCCTATGGCGACTGAGCGACGCGCCTGCGATGTTTTGACGCATGTCGCACATCCTCGACCCTGCGGCTGCACCCGTTGCCCCATCGGGCATCGCCAGGATTTCCGCCGCCCTGCGCGGATACCGGGCACCCTGCGCGGTCAGGTTGTGATGTGTGAATAATAACAAAATAAATCGGTAAATATAAATTATTCACATTGACAGGATGTCGCGCGGACGGAACCGTATCGCCTTCGGATAGGGCGGCCGCCAGCGGGGATCGTGCGGTGGACCGCCGAAATACTGAAGTCGGGGGAATACCATGTCAGGTGATGTAGAAAAGAACGGGGGCGGGGCTGTGCCCCGCTGGCTGAACCTGGACGTGCTGTCCGTGGTGGCGGCCATGGCCCTGGTGCTGTTGGCCAAGTCGGGCGTCCTGCCCGCCATTCCGTGGTGAGGGCGCGATGACCGCCATTACCCTGGACCGGGTTGAACGCGGGCCCCTGCGCGGTCTTCAGGTCCTGCCCGGCATCGCCCTGCTGGCCGTGATCGGCTACGGCGGCAAGGTCATCGAACAGAGCATCACCGCCTACGGCAAGGCGAACCATCTGGCCCTGCCCAATTTCGAATACGTGCTGTGGGCCATCCTGATCGGCCTGGTCGTCGCCAACACGGTGGGCGTGCACCGCATCTTCAAGGCCGGCATCGACACCTATGAGTTCTGGCTGAAGGTCGGCATCGTCCTGCTGGGCGTACGCTTCCTGCTGGGCGATGTGCTGAAGCTGGGGGGTGTCAGCCTGGTGGCGGTGGCCCTGGAACTGTCGCTGTCCATCATCCTGATGACCTGGCTGGGCAAGACCTTCAAGCTGAAGCCCAAGCTGATCAGCCTGCTGGCCATCGGCTCCTCCATCTGCGGCGTCTCCGCCATCATCGCCGCCAAGGGGGCGATCGAGGCGGAGGATGAGGATGCCTCGTTCGCCATCGCCGCCATCCTGGCGCTGGGCGCCATCAGCCTGTTCACCTTCCCCCTGATCGGCCACGCCCTGGGCCTCAGCGACCAGGCCTATGGCCTGTGGGCGGGCCTCGGCATCGACAACACGGCGGAGGCGACGGCGGCTGGCGCCCTGTGGTCGGAAAGCGCCTCCAAGGTGGCGGTGCTGGCCAAGACCACGCGCAACGCCATGATCGGCTTCGTCGTGCTGGGCTACGCCGCCTATTGGGCGGGCAAGGGCCAGGCGGGCGTGGTCCAGAACAAGGCCGCCTTCCTGGTGGCCAAGTTCCCCAAGTTCGTGCTGGGTTTCCTGCTGGTGTCCCTGCTGGCCACCCTGGGCTGGTTCGACAAGGGGCAGTCCGCCCAAATCGCCAACCTGTCGCGCTGGGCCTTCCTGCTGACCTTCGCCGGCGTGGGCCTGCGCACCGACCTGCGGGAGATGCGCAAGCAGGGTTATTATCCCTTCATCGTCGGCGTGGTGGGTGAGATCGGCATCGCCCTGTTGACCCTGGGCATCGTCGTCGTCGCCCAGCCCTGGCTGGCGCCTTGATCTAAGATCTCCTCAATCGCCGGGCGCGGCCATCCGGCCGCTGGGCTTCCTCAGTTTCCGGTCCGCTACGCTCCCCGGAAACTTCCGGCGGCCCCGTCGGGGCCTACGGCATGAGTGGTAATCTCATGCCGCTGCTATGGGAACTGTTCCGGGGCCGCCTCAGTTCAGGGCGGCCCCGTCCGCATCCGCCGCCCCGGCCCCGGTGCGACGGCGGGCGATCCACAGGTACAGGCCGCTGGCCAGGACGATGATGGTCACCACATCCAGCAGGGCCCACAGGATCTTCAGCGGCATGCCGCCATAATCGCCGAAGTGCAGCGGGCGCGACACCTCCAGTGCCCGCAAGTACCACGGCATGGGCGCCACCACGTCCACCGCGCCGGTGCGCGCGGCGGCCAGCACCGGCGTCAGCAGGCGGCTGGTCAGGGTGGTGTCGCCCTTGGTCCAGATGACGTAGTGCTGCGGGCTGCCGAAGGGGGAACCGGGGAAGACCACGCTGGTGGTCGCCATGCCGGGCAGGGCCGCCCGGGCGTTGGCCAGCGCCGTTTCCACCGGCGCCAGTTCCTCTGCGGATGGCGACGGCTTGCCCTGCCAGGGCGCCAGGATGGCGCGCACGTCGGTCATCTGCCACAGGCCGAACAGGGGGGTGGACAGCTCATTCATCACGCCGGTGGCGCCCACCACCAGGGCCCAGGCCAGGGTGGTGACGCCCAGCAGGTTGTGCAGGTCCAGCCAGCGCACGCGGCGTGTCCGCCGGGTGCGCACGGTGCCGAAGTCCAGCTTGCGGGTGAAGGGACCGTACAGCACCACGCCGGACACGATGGCGACGACGAACAGCAGGGCCATGAAACCCATGAACAGCTCACCCGGCAAGCCGGCGAACAAATCCATGTGCAGGTTCAGCATGATGGACAGGAAGTCGGACTTCTGTTGGCCCGGCGGCGGCGATTCCGCCAGCACGTCGCCGGTGCGGCTGTCGAACTTTACCCAGGTGCGGTTGTCCGGGTCCAGGAAGGCCGGCCACGATGGCGTCATGAACACCACCACCTTGGGCTCGTCATCATCCATGAAGAGGGAGGTGACGATGCGGTCGGGGTGCAGCGCCCGCGCCTTGGCCACCAGGCCGTCGATGTTGGCCAAGGGGGCGTTGGCCGGCAGCGTGGCATAGGGCGGATCGTCGCTCAGCCAGCCGTCGATCTCATCCCGGAACACCAGCGGCAGGCCGGTCAGGCAGATCACCAGCAGGAACAGGGTGCAGACCAGGCTGGTCCATTTGTGGACCGCCCCCCAGGTGCGGATGCTGCTGGCGGACATGCCGTGCGCCCGGCCAGGTGCGTGCGCCTGGGTGCCCGTGCCTTCGATTTCCTGCCAACCGCTCACATCCGCTCTCCCTCATCCAGGCGGGGTCCAAGGCTGCGATTACGACGCAAGCTTGATGCCCCATCACTTAAGACGATTCCGCCGGCGGATTTTTCCCAAGAAATCTTGCGGGCCAGATTTTCGCCCAGGATCGGCAGGGCGTTGGGGCCGTCACTCACGGATGGTGGCGTATGCTGCGCGCTCCAGCCCCTCGCGGAAGTCGGGATGGGCGATGCCGATCAGGGCCCGGGCCCGCTCCGCCAGCGTCAGGCCGCGCAGGTTCACGATGCCGTATTCGGTGGCGACGTACTGGACGTCGTTGCGCGGCGTCGTCACCGGCCCGCTCAGGCGGGGCACGATGCGCGACGCGGTGCCGCCTGCCGCCGTGGCGTGGCAGGCGATGATGGACTTGCCGCCCTTGGAGGCGGAGGCACCGCGCACGAAATCCAGCTGCCCGCCGGCGGCACTGTACTGCCAGCCCGTAAGGCATTCCGAATTGCAGGCGCCCTGCAAGTCGATCTCCAGCGTGGCGTTGACGGAGACCATGCTGTCGTTGCGGGCGATCACCGCCGGGTTGTTCACATAATCGACCGGCTGGGCCTCAATGGCGGGATTGTCGTCCAGGAAGTCGTACAGCGCCCGGTCGCCCATGGCGAAGGTGAACACCGTGCGCCCGGTGTGGATGGCCTTGCGGCTGTTGTCCACTGCCCCCCGGCGCATCAGTTCCGCCAGGCCTGGTGTCATCAATTCGGTGTGGATGCCCATGTGCCGCCGGTCGTGCAGGGCGGCGCACACCGCGTCGGGCAGGGCGCCGATGCCCATCTGCAGGCAGGCGCCGTCCTCCACCAAATCCGCGATCAGCTTGCCGATGATGGTGTCGTTCTCCCGGATCTTCGCGGGCGGGATTTCCAGCAGCGGCACCGGGTTTTCCACCAGGGCCGTCACGCGTTCCAGCGGGATGCGGCAGTTGCCCCGGGCGCGCGGCATCGCCGGATTGACCTCCAGGATCACCTGGCGGGCGGTCTGTGACACCGCCAGGGCATAGTCGGTGTTGGTGCCCAGGCTGAAACAGCCGTCTTCGTCCATCGGCGACACGGTGGTCAGCAGCACGTCGGCGTCCACCTGCCGGCTCAGCACATCGGGCGCTTGGCTGAACGCCGTGGGGATGAAGTCCACCGGCGGCAGGCCCAGCGGCCCCGCCTCCTTGTCCAGGGCGCGTTCGATGGCGCCGTGGAACAGGCTCACCGGCCGGATGCGGTGGCGCAGATCCGACCGCAGGACGGGGGCAGCGTTCTTGAAGGCCAGCAGGTAATAAAGCGACAGGTCGCCGACCTCCCCTGTCCCCGCCCGGGCGCCCAGGGCCGCCAGCAGCGCCGGCGGCTGGGAAACACCCAGGCCCATGGCGATGCGCGATCCTGACGGGATCAGCCGCACGGCATCCTCCGCCGATATGCGGCGCGCGGCATAGGCTTCCGCCGTTGATTCCATGCCTTCCCCTCCCGTGGTGCCCGTTTCTTGGTACGAAGCTATTGGGCCGACATCCTGGCACGAAGGCCGGCGTTCGCCTCGCCCTGTACAGAGACGGTTATACCCTGACAGCTTCCCCTTCCGGCAAGGCTATCAGGCGGTCGGGTTCTCAAGACCACGGGTCACCAGACGCGCACCCGCTCCGTCGGGGCGAGATAGAGCCTGTCGCCGGGCCGCACGGCGAATGCGTCGTACCAGGCATCCAGGTTGCGCACGACGCCGTTGACGCGGAACTCGGCAGGGCTGTGGGGATCGGTCATCACGTCCTGTCGCAACTGGGCCTCGCGGACCTTTTCGCGATAGGTCTGCGACCAGGAGAGGAAAAAGCGCTGCTCGGCCGTGAAGCCGTCGAGGACGGGCGCCGGCCTGCCGCCAAGCGAGATCCGATAGGCATCCAGCGCGATGCTCAGCCCGCTGTTGTCGCCGATGTTCTCGCCCAGGGTCAGGGCGCCCTTGAGGTGCAGGCCGGGCAGGGGCTCATAGCGCGAATACTGCGCCGCCAGGGCATCGGCTCGCGCGCGGAAGCGGGTGACATCTTCATCGGTCCACCAGGCGCGCAGCACGCCGTTCTCATCCGACTTGGCGCCCTGGTCGTCGAAGCCGTGACCGATCTCGTGACCGATCACCCCGCCGATCCCGCCATAGTTGACCGCGGCGTCCGCGGCCGGGTCGAAATAGGGCGGCTGCAGGATGGCCGCCGGAAACACGATCTCGTTGAAGAAGGCGTTGTAGTAGGCGTTGACCGTCTGGGGCGTCATGCCCCATTCGTCCCGATCCGTGGGCCTGCCCAGACGGCCGGCCTTGCGCCGCCACTCCCACAGCCTGGCGCGGGCCCGGTTGCCGACCGGATCGCCGGCCCGGACCTCCAGCGTCGCATAGTCGCGCCAGGTGTCGGGATAGCCGATCTTCACCCGCAGCTTGTCGAGCTTGCGCAGCGCCGCCTGCCGGGTCGCCGGCGCCATCCAGTCGGCCTGGACGATACGCGTCCGGTAGGCCATGCGCAGCGTTCCGACCAGGGCGACCATCTGCGCCTTGGCGTCGGCGCTGAAATGACGGCGGACGTAGAGTTCACCGACCGCCTCCCCCAGTGCCGTATTGAGGGCCGTGGTCGCGCGTTTCCAGCGTTCCCGCTTCTGGGGCTGCCCGGACAGGGTGCGGCCGTTGAAATCGAACGCCAGGTCGTCGAAGGCCAGCGGCAGCAGGTCCGCCGTCGCGTTCAGGCAATGGAACGTCAGATAGTTGCGCCATGTCCGGACCGGGATGGCGCGAAACAGTTTCGCCAGCCCCTGGATCGCGTCGGGCTGCTTGGCGCCGAACAGGTCGTGATCGTCCGGGATATCCAGCGTCGCGAAGACGTCATCCCAGGGGAACTCGGGCGCCAGCGCCTTCAGGCCGGCGCGCGTCTTCGGATTGTAGGTGAGGTTGCGGTCGCCCCGCTTCTCGGCAGGCCAGTGCAGGGTGGCGATGGCGGTCTCGACCTCCAGGATCGACGCCGTGGCCGATGCCGGCTCGGGCTCACCGGCCAGCGACAGCACCGTTTCGATATAGTTTCGATACTTGTCCCGTGCGCCGGTGAAGCTCGCCTCAGCGTTCAGGTAATAGTCGCGGCCCGGCATGCCCAGGCCGGCCTGGCTGACGTTGACGGTATAGCGGCCGGGGTCCTTGTCGTCGGCCCAGATGTCGATCGAGAAGGGCCCGCCGATGCCGAGGTCGACGCGCGCCATCAGTCGCGCGATGTCCTCATGCGACCCGGCTTGGGCGATCGCGGCGAGGGTCGCCTGGATGGGGCCGAGGCCGGCCTTTTCGATCGCGGCCGTGTCGAGATAGGCGGTGTAGAAGTCGGCGATCTTCTGCTCCGGGCTGCCCGGCGCGTGGGGCTGCCGGACCAGATCATCGAGGATCGCCCCCACATCGGCCTCGGCCTTTGCGCGCAGGGCGAAGAACGGCCCCCACGACGCGCGGTCCGCTGGAATCCGGGTGTCCTTCAGCCACGAACCGCTGCCATAGCGGAAGAAGTCGTCGCCCGGCCTGACCGTCGGGTCCATGCCCCTGATGTCGAAACCCCAATCGCCGATCGCCGGCCTGATCACCGCGGCCACCATTCGCTTCGGCAGGAGTTGAAGGCAAAGCGCCGCACCGGCGGCAGCCAGAAGGCCGCGCCGGCTGGCCCCTTTGGTTTGACCCTTGATGTTCATGGCATCCACCACCGCGTTGAGCAGCCCGGTGGCGCATCGGATATTTCCCGCCCGCGCCCAGGGTCGGCATGATATTAGTAGGTGCCTACGGAATCTCCAAGGTCAAATGAAAATCCGGACGGGACCGCCGCAGGCGGATTGCCCGGCCTGTCGGGGTTCAGGACGCTGTTGGCGCGGTTTCCAAATGCCGGCGGCGTTTCCGCCACTGTGCGGGACCCAGTCCGATGGCCGCCGTAAACGCCCGGGTGAAATGGCTTTGATCGGAAAAGCCGCACGCGACCGCGATTTGAGCGAGCGGCGTATCGTCCCGCAGCATGAGATCCCTGGCGTGGTTGAGCCGCCTTTGGATGAGCCATTGGTAAGGCGGCAGGCCGGTGCTGCAGGCGAAAGCCCGTGAGAAATGGCTGGTCGAGAGGCCGCAATCCCGCGCCACGGTATCAATCGACACCACGTTCCCCAGATGCTCTTCGAAGACATTTCGCGCCAGGCGCAATTGCCATGGCTTCAACCCGCCGCGCTCAGCGCGGGGGGGAAGGGAGAAATCCCCGTATCGTTGGGCGATATGGAGGTTCAACGCCGACGCGATGTGATCGACGATCGTTTGGCTGTTCGTCCTGGTCTGCTCAACAGCGCAGCTCAGGCTGGCCCCCAAATGGCGCATCACCGAATCCTCGGCCGCGATTCCGGGTTTGACCTCCAGTGTCGTAAGGCGGGGAACGCCATGCTCATCGGTGATCGCGTCGAAGGTCTCCCTGGGTAGCAGAAGGTTGACCGCGTCGCCGCCCGCGCCGACAGGGTGGCGGGTTCCGGTGGCGAGGCGAACCAGCGCCTGGCTTCCCGCCGGGAACGGGATGATCGGTGTCGTCACGCCATCGACCACACTCCGGCATGAGGGGATTTCCCGACGCTGAAGATCAAGCACGAGACTGGCGTTGGCGCTGCCAAAGCGCGGCCGGTCGCCGGGGATTTCCGTGAACAGGTCAGCGGGCGCCCGAAGGTGGAAAAAGTCCCGTCCCAATCGTTGGGTGGATTGCCGCGCGACCATGCCAGTCTCTCCCAGAACCCAATGTCGTCCAGAACGAAGTGCCGGCGGCAACGGCACCGACCACCGTCTTCGCCGGCCGGATCAGTGTTAAGACCGATCACGGGCCCGTCCTGAGTTAAGGGTTGTAAAAATCTGGTAGCGCCCCGTTTTCACCGGGGCGTCAGGCCCCGCAGGCGGGTTTACCCCCAGATTGCGAGGAGCGAAATCAGGTGCGGTTCAGACATCCAGGGGCGGAAGCCCACAATCCAGGCGGCGTGGTCGTCCTTATCCATAAGGCCAAGGTTCACGTGCCGGCGTCCTGCCGGCCCATCGGGACGACCAAAGCCCATGCGCGCCAGGAGCAGTTATGAAAGTAGCATCAGTGACAAGTTCAAGGTCCACGCCCCTTCCCTGGTCTCGCACGTCGGGCGCTCCGCGCCGATCGGCTTCAGCCTGATCCGCGGCCATGGCACCGGTGAGTTCACCAAACCGACGCAAGCGCAGGACGCCTACGCGATCTCGATCTTCCTGCAGCCATCCCCGAAGCTGGCGATGAAGGTCAATGGCCGGGTACTGGCCCCCCAGAGCGTGGCCGCCGGTGGGGTGATCATCAGTCATCTCGAGACCGTCCCCGGCGTCCGCTTCAACGGACCTTTCGATTTTGTCCGGTGTTACGTGACCAAGGAGACGCTTGATGAACTGGCCGAACCGGCGCGAACGCCGCCTCTCGACGGTCTGAGGCGTCCGGATTTCGGGACCAAGGATCTGGTCCTGTATCATCTGGCCGTGTCCGCGGCGCCGCTGATTGAACGGGGCGATCCGACGGACCAGCTGGTCCTGGATCAGATCGCGCTGGCGGTCTGCAGCCGCTTGACCCTGGCCTATGCGGGCGCGCCCCGCGATCCACGTGGCCTCGGGCGGGGGCGGGGGGGATTGGCGCCTTGGCAGGAAAGGCGCGCCAAGGACTTCATCGAAGCCAACCTTGGCCGGCCCGTCGGTCTGGCGGAGATCGCCACGCAATGTGGCCTCTCGCCCAGCTATTTCTCACGCGCCTTCCGCAACAACACCGGCCGTCCCCCCCACCGGTGGCTTACCGAACGGCGGATCGAGCAGGCCAAGTTGGCGCTTGCCGCCGATAATGAGGAATTGTCGCAGATCGCCGGCCGCCTCGGGTTCTCCGACACCAGCCATTTCTCCCGGGTGTTCTCCAGCCTTACCGGACTGACGCCGGCCGTCTGGCGCCGCAACCGCGGTTCCGGCCACACCGACGGGACGGATGGTTTGATGGGGCAAGCCTGAGCGCTGCCCCCTCGCCATCGGCCTGGCCGGCGGACGGCGAGAGGGCAGGGGGATTTTCTACAGATGTTCCTTGAACCACCCGACCGCGGCTTGCGAGGCGGCCGCGAATTCGTCGAGATAGGGATCGAAGTGGCCGCCCGAGATCATCACCAGCTTCTTGGGATGAAGCGCGCGCTCATACGCCTTCAAGGCCAGGTCGGTCACGGCGATGTGATCGTGCGCGGCCACCACCATCAGCAGCGGCGTCGGTGAGACGCGGTCGACGAAGTCGCCCGGGCTGTACATGCGGGCCCAGCGGTTGGACCGCACGGTGATCTTGTTTTCCCAAATGCCGTCCGGAACCGGTTGCAGATAGAAGCTGACCGCGTCGGCCGCCTTGTAGGACGCCGCCTTCGTGGTGTCCTCGCTGACGATGGACTGCGTCGCGGGCGGTTCGCCCCGAAGCTGGGCCCGGTCATCCGCGGCGAAGCGGGCTTCGAGATCGGCCACCGCCTCGGCGGGAACGCGGCGAAGGCCGGCTTCGTGCCCGTCTATGGTCGGGACCTGCGCCACGATCGCCTTGAGCCGGCGGTCGGTCGCGCCCAGCACGATGGAATGCCCGCCGGCGAAGCTGGTCCCCCACAGGCCGATCCGGTTCTCATCGATTTCCGGACGGGCCTGCAGGTAGGAGATGCAGCGCCGCCAGTCGGTGATCTGCTGCCAGGGATTGATATCCTGGCGCGGCTCGCCCCCGCTGTCGCCGAAACCGCGGTGATCATGCAGCAGGACGGCCAGTCCCGCCTCGGCGAACGCCATCGCGATGCGGTCGAGCCCGTGAAATTTCGTGCCGCCGAAGCCGTGGGCCATGGTGACGGCGGGAAGCGGGCCCGGCGCATCCGGCAGGTAGAGCCACGCCGCCAGTTCCACGCCGCCTTCGGCGGGGATTTTGACATCATGCTTGGTGATTTTCGGCATCGACTTACTCCTGGTTCAGGGAAAGGGAGGGGAACATGTCGCCGAGGTCGATCTCGGCCTCGCGGGTCTGAAAGCCGCGCTTCATCGCGGCCTGGATGCGGCGCTGCGTTTCCGGAACCTTCACGCCGTCGCCGAAAAGATCGGAGTCACGGCGGAAATCCTCGATCGGCGCCAGGGAGATGGCGTTGACCCGCTCCTTGACCAGGGCCAGGCCGGCGGTGGGGAACTGCGCGATCCGAAGGGCGAGGGCCCTCACGAACGGTTCCAGCTCATCCGGCGCGAAGCTGCGGTTGACCCAGCCGTAGCGTTCGGCCAGGTCCGCGTCGAAATCCGCCGCGCTGAGCATCACCTCCAGCGCCCGGCCACGGCCCAGCATCCGGACCAGGTGCTGCGCCCCGCCACCACCAGGGACAAGACCGAGGCCAGCCTCGTTCTGCGCGAAGAAGGCACGGCCCCGCGCGGCGAAGCGCATGTCGCAATTCAGGACGAACTCGCTGCCCGCCCCCCGCGTCCGGCCCTCCACCTGGGCGATGGTCACCGCCTTGGTCTGGGCCAGCCGGCGGAACAGCAGCGCGATCGAGGCCTCGCCGGTCAGCTTGGCGGCCTCCTGCCGATAGGCCGCGATCTGGGTCACATCGACATGGGAGATGAAAAAGTCGGGATCGGCGCTTTTGAAGACGACGACCTTGTAAGGTTCGCCCCGATCCAGCAGCGTGATGAGCCGGACGAGGTCACGCACAAGCGCCGGCCCCAGCAGGTTCATCGGCGGCGTGTCGATCGTCACGAAGAGTGCCGCACCCTGGTCCTCCAGCGTCAGCGTCTCAAAATCAGCAGACATTCTATCCTCCGAACATCGGTTCCGGTCTGTGGGGCCCGAGGGGGGCGCCTACGGGTTCAAGGGTGGCGATGCGTGGTTGTTAAGATGCCGCCACGGTACCGGGGCCGGCCGGCCGGACCTTGAAGAAGGGATGCGAAATTGTGAAATCGTGGCGCGGTATTGGCGTCGCCGGTGCCGGGCCCGCGTGAAAATTCTTGCGCCGCGATTGTTCAAAAGAAGTCAGAACCTACCAGCGCGCCCGGCCCCGTCGGCCGATCTAGAAGGCGCGCCGACGTCCGGCGTCTTGCAACGCCTCATCATCAGGAGCGACCCGATGCGCGCCCCCCACCACCTTCGCAACCTGTGCCTCGCCGCGGCGGCCTTCTTCAGCATGGCGGCGGCACCCGCCGTCGCGTCAGCCGAGCCCGCCAAGAACGTGATCCTCGTCCACGGCGCCTGGGGCGATGGGTCGAGCTGGTCCAAGATCATTCCGATCCTGAAGGCCAAGGGCCTGAACGTGACGGCGGTTCAGCTGCCGCTGACCTCCCTGGCCGATGATGCCGCCACGGTCAGCCGGGCCATCGCGCTTGAGGACGGCCCGGTCGTCCTGGTCGGCCATTCCTACGGCGGTGCCGTGATCACCGAGGCCGGCAGCGATCCCAAGGTCTCAGCCCTGGTCTATGTCGCCGCCTTCGCGCCCGACGCGGGGCAATCCGCCGGCAGCGTCAGCGCCGCGGTCCCGCCCGCCCCGATGGGGGCGGAGGTCCGGCCCGATGCCCAGGGCTTCCTGAAGCTGACCAAGACGGGTGTGTACGACGACTTCGCCCAGGATGTGACGCCGGCCGAGAAGCTTCTTCTGCTGGCCACCCAGTCGCCGACCAACGTCAAGGCCCTGGGCGGCACCGTCACCGTCGCCGCCTGGCATTCGAAGCCGTCCTGGTACATCGTCGCTTCGCAGGATCGGGCCATCCCCCCGGCGCTTGAGGCCCAGATGGCCAAGACCATCGGCGCCAAGACCACTACCGTTTCCGGCAGCCATATGATCATGCTGTCGCAATCGTCGGCGGTGGCGTCGGTCATCGAGGACGCGGCGGCCAAGTAGGCGGCCTGCCGGATCGAACGGCGCCCGGGCGGTGGCAAAAGCCGCCCGGGGTGCCCGGGACGGGGTACATCCCAACCAATGGAGGTCGTGATGAATGGACAAGGATCAGGCGGGACCATGGGTTGGCCGCTGCTTCGCGATCCCAGGCGCAACCGCGGCAGCGCCTACACCGAGGCGGAGCGCCAGCACTACGGGCTGGAAGGGCTGCTGCCGCCGGCGGTGAGTTCGCTGGAACATCAGGTCGCCCGCATCCGCGCGGAACTCGACCGGGTGGAGGACGACCTGCAGAAGTATCTCGTGCTGTCAGACCTGCAATCCCGCAACGAGACCCTGTTCTTCGCCGTGCTCATGTCCGATCCGGCACGCTTCATGCCAATCGTCTACACGCCGACGGTGGGTGAGGCCTGCCAGAAGTTTGATCACATATTCCGCGCGGCGCGCGGCGTTTACCTGCCCATCACCGCCAAGGGCCGGCTGCGGACGCTGCTCGGCAACTGGCCCCAGAAGGACGTCCGTTTCATCGTGGTGACCGACGGCGAACGCATCCTGGGGCTTGGCGACCTGGGCGTCGGCGGCATGGGCATCCCCATCGGGAAACTGGCCCTCTACACCGCCTGCGCCGGCGTCCCTCCGGAATACTGCCTGCCGGTGACCCTGGATGTCGGCACCAATACCCAGAGCCTGATCGACGATCCCCTCTATCTGGGCTTGCGCCAGCCGCGCGTGCGCGGCGCGGCCTACGATGCCTTCATCGATGAATTCGTCGCGGCCGTGCAGGACCTTTATCCCCGCTGCTGCATCCAGTGGGAGGATTTCGCCAACTTCAACGCCGTGTCGATCCTGAACCGCTACCGCGACCAGGTCTGCACCTACAACGATGATATCCAGGGCACCGCCGCTGTGGCCCTGGCGGGGATTTACGGCGCTCTGCGCCTCACCGGCACGGCGCTGACCGAGCAGCGCTTCCTGTTCTGCGGCGGCGGATCCGCCGCCACCGGCATCGCCGAATTGATCAGCCAGGCCATGGTTCTGGAGGGGCTGTCGCTGGATGAGGCGCGGGCGCGCAACGCCCTGTTCGATGTCAATGGCCTGATGACGGCCGCCCGCGACGACCTGGCGGATTTCCAGAAGCCGTTCGCCATCGACCATCCGCCGGTCGGGGCCTTCGCCGACGCCGTCCGGGCGCTGAAACCGACCGCCATCATCGGCGTGTCCACCGTGCCGAAGCTGTTCAACCAGGAGGTCATCGCCGCCATGGCGGCGATCAACGACCGGCCGATCATATTCCCCTTCACCAACCCCACCTCCCGTTCGGAATGCACGGCGCGGGAGGCCTATCAGTGGTCAGGGGGCCGGGCGATCTTCGCCAGCGGCAGCCCCTTTCCGCCGCTCACCGTCGATGGCCGCAGCTTCACGCCGGGGCAGGGCAACAACGTCTACATCTTCCCCGCCATGGGCCTTGCCGTCTACGCGACCGAGGCGACGCGGGTGACCCAGGAGATGTTCATCATCGCGGCCAAGGCCGTGGCCGAGCAGGTTCCCGGGGAGAACCTCGACATCGGGCTGATCTATCCGGCCCAGGACCGGATCTTCGAAGCCTCGGTCCATGTCGCGGCGAAGGTCGCGGAGTATATTTTCGACCAGGGCCTGGCCCGTTGTCCGCGTCCGGCCGACGTGGCCGCCCATATCGCCGCCATGACTTACAAGGCGGAATACGGGCAACCCGCTTGAGGGGGCGTCCAGCATTTGAGTGGGCGCCGAGGTGGAATCCCGGAAATTGCGGGCCACCTTGGTGAAGATCGCAACCGCCGGATGGGGCGGATGCCATGGCGAACGGCACGTCCGCAGCACCGCACCACGGGGATTCCGGACGCGCCCCCTGACACGCAGGTGGGTCACCTCCCTGATGGTCGCAATCATTTCGGACGTTCGGTTAATAATTTCTCCCGCTATAGGATAGCTTGACTCTCAAAAATAAACCTGCGATTTTACCGCGAAGCATGGGTGGCATTGACCGATCCCGCTTATTGTTCCATTTACGTCCGGCTTTTCGGAAGCTTCCAAAATATTGAAGCGAATGCGTGATACGTACTGAGAGATCAGTAGATGTCGCCTGTAAGTGGTACGCACGCCTTTCCGGCCTGATTTCCCATTTTTATCATGACCGTATGGGTCATTTCGGGAATCCGAATCTCAATCATATTACATGCGGCGCCGGTGGTTTATCCAAGGCGCACTGATGGTTCTGATTGTCATAAAATATTTATATATTGCATAATGTATTCATATAAAAATGAATCTATATTGGTATGTGTTTCATTTTTTAATAAAAAATACTGCATGTCGGCAAGTCTTTGCCGATTTTTATCTTCATTTTCTGCAGGCAAATGAACCTTTTAAAGGAGGAAGCCATGTCTGTTGCGGAAGTTCTGCCGAACAACGCCGCTGGGTTGAAAATCGACCAGATCGAAGCCATTCGGCAGCGTGTCGATGCGCGGCGCATGTTGCGTATTCCGTTCTTCGTCGAACTCAAGGACCGGGCCTTGAATCAGGACGAGATGCGGGATTTCTTTCTTCAGTATTACTCTATCGTGAAAACATCATATCGCATGCTGGCGGCCGGCATATTGAACGCGCAGCCGGAAGATACCGACACCATTGGGCATCTTCTGCGTTTTCTCGATACGGAGTCCGGTGGCGAGACCAACCACCTCACGCACTATTTGCGCTGGGCGGAGCACTTCGGCGTCAGCGTCGAGGACTTGGCCTCCAGCCAGCCCAACCAGACGTCGCGTGCGTTCGACGAAATCCTGATGGGCTATTTCTCCACCAACGACAGTTTTGTCCATCGCGCCGCCCAGCTGGGGCTTGAGGATTGCGCCCAGGTCCTGATCGAAGGGCTGGACCAGGGCTTCCGCAAATACGACATCCCCACGCGCGCCTACGGCTATCTGATGATCCACCTGCTGCTGGAAAATGACGAAGACGGCCACAGCCGCTGGGCCATTGACTCCCTGGCCGGCGCGCCGGATCTGGCCGCGCGTCGGCAGGAACTCGAGGCCATCTACAACCGCGTCTATGGCGCTTTCGAGAATGTCTTCAATGGCATTCACGAGGAATGGCAGCGGCGCACCCGTCACTAGGCGCTGTGCGCCCGCCTGAGGACGCCCGGCCCCAACCGTCCGCAACCGGGGCCGGGTGCCGGAAGGGCGCCGCCGGGCGGGCGCCGGAATCGGTACCCGCGCAACCAACGCGTTGCAGGAGCATTTGCCATGCCGAACGATGACGACGACGCGGCGTTGTACCTAGTGGTGGTCAACGACGAGGAACAATATTCGATTTGGCCAACCGGTCGCGACCTGCCCAGCGGCTGGCGGGGGGTGACCGGGCCGGCGATCAAGGCCGACTGCCTGGCCCATATCTCGCGGGTCTGGGTTGATATGCGACCGGCTTCGCTGCGCCGTCCGGTCGGGGGTGGAACGGATGCGGCGGGGACGATGCCGAATGGCTGACCTCGCCGCCCGCCTCTCCAATCTTTCAGTGGACCAACGGGCCTTGCTGCAAAGCCGCTTGCAGGCGGCCCGCGCCGGACAGGCGTCGACCGCGGGCACGTCGGCCGCCATCACACGGCTGACGCGCGACCGCGACGTCTTCCCCCTATCCTTCGCCCAGGAACGGCTCTGGTTCCTGGATCAGCTTCAGCCTTACAGCGCCGCTTACAACATACCGGAGGTCTACAGCTTCTCCGGCCCGCTGAACGTGGAGGCGCTGGAGCGTGCCCTGCAGGAGATCCTGCGCCGGCACGAGGTGTTGCGCAGCCGCTTCGTGGTGCGGGAAGGACAGCCGGCGCAGTGCATCGACCCGCCCCCGGCGCCGGTCCTGCGCATGGTGGATTTGCGGCCGCTGGCGGCCGACGCCCGGCCGGCCGCATTGCAGCGCCTGGTCATGGAGGCGGCGGGCACCGTGTTCGATCTGTCCGCGGGCCTATTGCTGCGGGCGACCCTGGTCGCGCTGGGCGACGCCGACCACGTCCTGCTGGTGACGATGCACCACATCGTGTCGGACGGGTGGTCGATGGCCATCTTCGCCCGCGAGTTGACCCAGCTCTACCAGGCCTATTACGCCGGACAGCCCTCACCCCTGGCGGAGCTTCCGATCCAATATGTGGACTTCGCCCACTGGCAACGGCACTGGCTGTCCGGTGCGGTGCTTCAACGCCTGCTGGACTATTGGCGCGGACAGCTGGCCGGCGCCCCCGCCATCCTCGCCCTGCCCACGGACCGGCCCCGTCCGCCCATGCAGACCTTTGTCGGGGCCCAGTACAATTTTAATGTCGCGCCCGAGGTCACCGCCGCCCTGACCGCCCTGGCGCGGCAGGAAGGTGCCACCCTGTTCATGGTGCTGCTGGCGACCTTCAAGGCGCTGCTCTACCGCTGGTCCGGGCAGGAGGACATCGTGGTCGGCACCCTGACGGCCGGTCGCAACCGGGTCGACATCGAGGGGTTGATCGGCTTTTTCGTCAACACCCTGGCGCTGCGCACCGACCTGTCGGGCAACCCCCGTTTCCGCGACCTTGTGCGCCGGGTCCGCACCGTGACGCTGGAGGGGTTCGCCCACCAGGATCTGCCGTTTGAGAAACTGGTGGGTGAATTGCGGCCGGAGCGGCGCCTCAGCCAGCATCCGCTGTTCCAGGTGCTGTTCGCCCTGCAGAACATTTCGGCCCAAACCGCGGCGCCGCCGCAAGGGGCATCGCCGCCGCCGGCCGCCGACCCGGCGCCGGTGGCCGCGCGCACGGCGAAGTTCGACGTGGCCTTGTTCATGAGCCCGTCGGGGGCCGGCCTTGCGGCCTCGTTCGAATACAACGTCGACCTGTTCGACGCGGCGACCATCGCGCGCATGGCGGCGCATCTGGTGACCCTGCTTGATGGCGTCGTCGCCACGCCGGATCGCCCGATCCTGGACATCCCGCTCGAGGCCGCCGTCCCGTCCGCCGCCGGCCGGGAACACAGACGCGGCCGGCTGGAAGAAACCTTCGATTTCGAACTGACGCCATCAAGCTGAGGACCGTCCCATGAGCATGGTTACGGAAGACAAGCTGATTTTCGACGCGCAGTTGAACGAGGCGCGACGCTATTGGCTGGACACGCTTCCCGCCGGCATCACCCCGACGACCCTGCCCCAGGACGGGTCCCAGGATGGAACCGCGCCGGCGTCCACCGCCAGGCCATGGGACGCGGTCATCCTTGAGGGCCTGGGGTCACCGGCCCTCGCGCGCCTCACCAAGGGATCGCCCTTCCTGCTGTTCAGTTATCTCACCACCGTGGTGGCGCTCTGCCTGCATCGCCATACCGGCAGCGGGACCATCGCCCTGGGCACCCCCGCCCTGGACGGCGTCAACGCCGTGACCGTCGTGACCGGGGTGACGGACGCCATGCCGGTGCGCCGGCTTCTGGCCGATATGCGCGAAAACCTGCGGCAGGCCTATGACCACGACCACTATCCGGTCTCGCGGCTGGTCAAGGAATTGGAACTGCCGGCGTCGGGGCCATTCCCGCTGTTCGCGGTCGCGCTGACCCTGGCGGGGCTGCATGGCGAACTTCCGCCGCTGAACCTGGACCTCATCATCCGCTTCGCCGGGCGGGACGGCGACCTGACGGCGCGGATTGAGTATCGCCGCGATCTTTTCAGTCGCGCCGCGATCGACCGTTTCGCCGGCCATCTGCACCAGGTCGCCCAGGCGGCGGTGGCCGACCTGGAACGTCCGGTGGGCGATGTCCCCCTGCTTACGGCCATGGAACACCGGCAACTGGTCGGCGACTGGAACGACACGGCGGCCGACTATCCGCGGGAAGCGGGCATTCACACCCTGGTCGAACAGCAGGCCGCCCGCACCCCCGATGCGCCGGCGGTGCGGCAGGGGGGCCGGGTGCTCTCCTACGCCGACCTGAACCGCCGTGCCAACCGGCTGGCGCGGCGGCTGCGCCAGCTGGGTGCCGGCCCGGACGTCGCCGTCGGCCTGCTGATGGAACGGTCGCCGGATCTGCTGGTCGCCATCCTGGGAATTCTGAAGGCGGGGGCGGCGTATCTGCCGCTGGACCCGGCCTGGCCTGACGACCGGCTGGCCCTTGTCGCCGGCGACAGCGCCATACGCCTGATGGTCAGCCGGGCGGACCACGCCCCCCGCCTGCGCCACCTGGAAGGCGCCCCGCCCCTCACCGTCGTCGCCGTCGATGATCCGGAACTGGAGGCTCTTGAGGGGGCGGATTTGGCGCTGCCGGTCGGCCCCGGCGACGCCGCCTACATCCTCTATACCTCCGGCACCACCGGCAAGCCCAAGGGCACCATCGTCCCACACCAGGGGGTGGTCAATTACTGCCACTGGGCGGCGGGCGCCTATCTGGATGACCGGCGTCTGGCCTTTCCCCTGTTCTCGCCCATCACCTTCGACCTGACCGTGACCTCGATCTTCGTGCCGTTGATCACGGGGGGCAGCATCGTCGTCTATCCTGACGACGGCGCCGGCGGCACGCCGTCGATCCTGGCGGTGATGCAGGATGACGCGGTCGATATCATCAAGCTGACCCCGGCCCACCTGCAGCTGGTCCGCGACGCCGGCATCCGCGCCCCGCGGGTGCGCAAGCTGATCCTGGGCGGCGAGGATCTGAAGACGGCGCTATGCGGTTCGCTGAACGGCGTTTTCCGCGGCGACATCGAGATATTCAATGAATATGGGCCGACCGAGACCGTCGTCGGCTGCATGATCCATCGCTTCGACCCCGCCGCCGACCGGGGGGGCGCCGTCCCCATCGGCCGGGCGATCAGCAACGTCCGGCTCTATGTGCTGGACAAGGCGCTGCGCCCGGTGCCCATCGGGGCGCGCGGCGAAATCTTCATCGCCGGGGACGGCGTGGCGCGCGGCTATCTGGGCCGGCCGGAGCTGACGGCCGAACGGTTCCTGCCCGACCCCTTCCATGCCGGCGCGCGGATGTATCGCACCGGTGACATCGCCCGCTGGCGCGCCTCCGGGGTGATGGAATATTTCGGCCGCGCCGACCACCAGGTCAAGATCCGGGGCGCGCGGGTGGAACTGGGCGAGGTCGAGGCGGCGCTGGCCGCCCATCCCGCGGTCCGGGAATGCGTGGTCGATGTCGTCCATCACGGCAAGGTCGGGGGCGGGGACCGGCCGCTTGCGCCGACCTACTGCGCGCGCTGCGGCCTGCCCTCCAACTATCCCGGCGTCAGCTTCGACGGGGAGGGCGTCTGCAACCATTGCCACAACTTCGAGTTCTATCGGGACAAGGCCAAAGCCTATTTCCGCCCCATGGACGATCTCAGCGGGCTGTTCGCCGAGGCCAAGGCCCGCAGCCGCGGCGACTACGACTGCATGGTGCTGTACAGTGGCGGCAAGGACAGCACCTATGTGCTGTGCCGGGTCGTGGCCATGGGCATGCGGGTCCTGGCCTTCACCCTGGACAACGGCTACCTGTCGGAGCAGGCGAAGGACAACATCCGCCGCGTGGTGGGGGCGCTGGGCGTCGATCACGTCTTCGGCGAAACGCCGTTCATGCGCGATATCTTCGCCGAAAGCCTGCGGCGCAACAGCAACGTCTGCAACGGCTGTTTCAAGACCATCTACACCATCGCCATCAACCTGGCCAAGGAAAGGGGCATACCCTGCATCGTGACCGGCCTGTCACGGGGCCAGCTCTTTGAAACGCGGCTGGCCGAACTGTACCAGAACAACGTTTTCGATCCCGACACCATCGACCGCATGGTCCTGGATGCCCGGAAACTCTATCACCGGGCCGAGGACGTCATTTCCCGGTCGCTCGACGTCCGCATCTTCCAGGACGACGCGACCTTTGAGATCGTCAAGATCATCGATTTCTATCGCTATTGCGACGTGGAGCTGGACGAGCTTTATCGCTTCATCAAGGCCCAGGTGCCCTGGAGCCGGCCCATGGACACCGGCCGGTCGACCAACTGCCTCATCAATGAGGTGGGCATCTATGTCCATAAGAAGACGCGGGGTTTCCACAACTATGCCCTGCCCTATTGCTGGGATGTCCGCCTGGGCCACAAGACGCGGGACGCGGCGCTGGCCGAACTGGACGAGCAGATCGACGTCGCCAACGTCACCAGCATCCTGACCGAGATCGGCTACGAATGGGATGGGGACGGGGATAAGACCGAGACGGCGCTCGTGGGTTACTACGTCGCCGACCGCCGCATCGCCCTGGAGGATCTGAAACATTTCCTGGCGCGGAAACTTCCGGCCTACATGGTGCCCAGCTATTTCATCCGGCTGGACGCCATCCCCCTGACCGCCAACGGCAAGGTGGATCGCAAGGCGCTGGTGCGGCCGATGGGCAAGCGCCCCGACCTGGCCCGGGAATTCGTGGCGCCGACGACGCCGGTGGAGGCGGAACTGTGCCGCATATGGTCCGGCCTCCTGGGGGTGGTCCAGGTCGGCATCCACGATAATTTCTTTGACCTGGGGGGGCATTCGTTGCTGGCGGCACGGGTGATCCTGCGCGTCGGCGCGACCTTCGGCGTCGATCTGTCGGTGCGCCAGCTGTTCGAGGTGCCGACCATTGCCGGGCTGGCCGCCGCCATCGCCGCCATGCCCAAGGGACCGGCGGGGCCGGCCCTGGTGCGGGGGGCCCGCGTCGCCCATCGCCCGGGGCCGCCGGCACCGCCGGACGGTGCCGCCCCGCCCCCCCTGTGACGCCCGCGACGAGGGAGAAGCACGAGATGACCGGATCCTTAGCGTCGCTGGCCATCGCCGGCGGGGGCACCGAAACCGCCCTGCCGGCACCGGTGGGGCTCGAGGCGGAGGGGGAGGGGAGTTTCCTGTTCCCCGCCTCTTTCGCGCAGGAGCGGCTGTGGTTCCTGGACCAATTCGATCCCGGCAGCGCCGTTTATCTGCTGCCCAACAACTACTGCTTCCAGGGGCCGGTGGACGCCGGCGCCCTCGCCCGCGCCCTTAACGAAATCGTCCGGCGGCACGAGGCGTTGCGCACCCATTTCGTCCGGATCGAGGGCGCGGTGATGCAGGCGGTGGTGCCACAACTGGACATCCCGTTGCCGCAGATCGACCTGCGCGGACTGCCCGACGGTATCCGGGATGCCGAATTCCACCGGATCGTGGCGTTGGAGGCCACGCGGCCGTTCGACCTGGCGACCGGGCCGCTGCTGCGCGCGACCCTGGTGACGGTGGGCGACGCCGCCCGCTACCTGCTGCTGACCCTGCACCACATCGTTTCCGATGCGTGGTCATCCGAGATCTTGTATCGCGAATTGACCGCGCTTTATGGCGCCTACATCGCCGGCCTGCCCTCTTCCCTGCCTGACCTGCCGATCCAGTACGGGGATTTCGCCCATTGGCAGCGCCAATTGCTGACGGGCGGGGTGCTGGACGACCATATGCGGTACTGGCGCCGGCAGTTGGACGGGGCGCCGGCGCTGCTGGAACTTCCCGCCGACCGGCCGCGCGGCCCGACGCAGGGTTTCCGTGGTGCCAGCATCCATTTCGCCCTCCCGGACGCGGTGACGGCCCGGCTGAAGGCGATCGCCCGGGAGGAGAACGCCACCGTGTTCATGGTGCTGCTGGCGGCCTTCACGGCGCTGCTGCACCGCTATACGGGCCAGAACGACCTGGTGGTCGGCAGTCCCATCGCCAACCGTGGCCGTGCCGAGATCGAGGAACTGATCGGCTTCTTCGTGAATACGCTGGTGCTGCGGGTGCGGTTTGCCGGTGATCCCGGTTTCCGCCAGCTGTTGCGCCACGTCCGCGACGTGACGCTGGAGGCCTACGCGCATCAGGATCTGCCCTTCGAGAAACTGGTGCATGAGCTGCGGCCGCCCCGCCATGCCAGCCACAATCCCCTGTTCCAGGTCATGTTCGTCCATCAGGTCGCGGCGGCGGCGGCCGACGCGGGCGGCGCCGATGCGGACTTCATTTCCCAGCCGGTCGCCGGGACGGCGAAATTCGACCTGACCCTGTTCATCACCGAGGCGGGGCCCCGCCTGACGGCCGCCATCGAGTTCAACACCGACCTGTTCGATGCCGCCCGCATCATGCGGTTGATCGGTTATTTCCGTACGCTGCTGGGCGCCGTGGCGCAGGCGCCCGACCAGCCCGTGTCGGCGCTGGCCCTGCTGCCGCCGGCCGAGGCGGCCCTGCTTGGCCAATGGAACGCCACCAGCCATGATTACGGCACCGCCCAGACCGTCGCCGCCCTGTTCGAGGCCCAGGCCGCCCGGCAACCGGCGGCGGCGGCCGTCATCAGCGGCGGCCAGACGCTGAGCTATGGCGACCTCAACCGGCGGGCCAACCGCCTGGCCCATCACCTGCGGCGACTGGGTGTCGGCGACGAGACCCGGGTCGGCTTCTGCCTGCGGCGCTCGGCCGACCTGGCGGTGGCGCTGCTGGCGGTGCTGAAGTCCGGTGGCGCCTATGTGCCGCTGGACCCCACCTATCCGCGAGAGCGGCTGGCCTTCATCGTCGGCGATTCCGGGATGGCGGTGGTCATCAGCGATGACAACGCGCGGGACGCGCTGCCCCCGCTTGATGTCCCGCTGCTGTCGTTCAGCCGGGACGCGGCGGCCATCATGGCCGAACCCGATCATAACCCGTCTGACGGCAGTCTGGCGGACGCCGGCCCGGCCGCCGATCCCGACCGGCTGGCCTATGTGATCTACACCTCGGGTTCCACCGGCCGGCCCAAGGGCGTGGCCATGGCGCAGCGCGCCCTGTTCAACCTGTTGCAGTGGCAGGTGGCCCATTCCAGGCTGCCCGGCGAGGCGCGCACGCTGCAATTCACCTCGCCCAATTTCGATGTCTCGTTCCAGGAGATCTTCTCCACCTGGTGCGGCGGCGGCACCCTGGTCATGGTGGATGACGACACCCGGCTGGAACCTGGGCAATTGCTGCGGGCCATCGCCGAGGGGGCGGTCGCCCGCCTGTTCATTCCGCCGGTGGTGCTGACGCAGTTGGCGGTGGCCGACGCGGCTGCCACCGTGGACCTGTCGGCGCTGCGGCAGGTCATCGTCGCCGGAGAGGCGTTGCACCTCACCCCCGCCATCACCGCTTTCTTCGCCCGTTGGCCGGGTGCCAGCCTGCATAATCACTACGGGCCGACCGAAACCCATCTGGCGACCGCCTTCACCCTGGCCGGGCCGCCGGCCGGCTGGCCGGTGCTGCCGCCCATCGGCTATCCCATCGCCAACGTCCAGACCCACATTCTGGACCGTCGGCTGCAACCGGTTCCACCGGGTGGGCCGGGGGAGCTTTATATCGGCGGCATCGGCCTGGCGCGGGGCTATCTGGGCCGGCCGGACCTGACCGCGGACCGTTTCGTCCCCGACCCCTTTTCCGGGGTGCCCGGTGCCCGGCTGTACCGCACCGGTGATCTGGTGCGCCATGCGCCCTCCGGCGATATCGAGTTCCTGGGGCGGGCCGACGACCAGGTCAAGATCCGGGGTTTCCGGGTGGAACCGGGCGAGGTGCGGGCCGCCCTGCTGCGCCACCCGGCGGTGCGCGACTGCGCCGTGGTGCTGCGCCCCGACCACCAGGAGGGTGGGGCCAGTCTGGCCGCCTATCTGACGCTGCGGCCGGAATTGACGGTGACGACCGCGGACCTGCGCCGTACCCTGGCCGCGACGCTGCCCGACTATATGATCCCGTCCAATTTTGTCGTGCTCGACGCGCTGCCGCTGCTGCCCAACGGCAAGCTGGACCGCAACGCCCTGCCGGCGCCCGATGCCGCGCGGCCCGACCTGGACCAGGACTTCGTCGCCCCCGCCACGCCGACCGAGATGGTGCTGGCGGATCTGTGGGCCGAGGTGCTGCGGCTGGATCGGGTGGGGGTCCAGGACAATTTCTTCGACCTTGGCGGGCATTCACTCCTGGCGACCCAGGTCGTCTCCCGCATTCGCGAGCGGCTGCGCGTGGATCTGCCGTTGCGGCGCCTGTTCGATGCGCCGACCGTCGCTGAGCTGGCCGTCGCCATCGACGGGCTGGCGGGCGAGGGGGGCTCCGCCGCCACCGCGCCGGCGTTCGACCCGCCGCCCCTGGACGGCCCCCAGCCGGAGGAGCTTCTCGCCCGGCTGGCGCAATTGTCCGATGCCGAGGTCGAGACCCTGTTGGCCGGGCTTTAGCAAGAAAGGTGTCCGCCGATGAGCGTCATGACGACCGGCCCGGAGCTTACACCGGTGGAAAAGCGGCAGCTGCTGGAACGGCTGTTGCGCGAAAAGGCGGCCAAGCCCAAGCAATATCCGGTTTCGTTCGGGCAGGAACGGCTGTGGCTGGTGGATCTGCTGCAGCCGGGCCTGTCGGTCTACAACCTGGGGACGGGCATCCCCTTCGCGGGGACGGTGGACAGCGCCCTGTTGCAGCGGGCGGTGGATGAACTGGTCCGCCGGCATGAGGTGCTGCGCACCCGTTTCAGCGTGAGCGACGGTGTTCCGGTGCAAATCGTCGAACCCGGCATTACCGTGACGGTGGCGGAGGTCGATCTGACGGTCCTGCCCGCCGCCCGCCGCCCGGACGAAGTGCGGCACCTGCAAACGCGGGAGATTCAGCGGCCCTTCGACCTGACGCAGGCGCCACTGGTCCGGTTCCTGCTGCTGCGGATCGGTCCCAGCATGGCGCAACTGGTGTTCGTGCTGCACCATATCATTTCGGATGGCTGGTCCTTGGGCATATTGGCGCACGAGTTGGGCGTGCTCTACCAGGGGTTGGGACAAGGCCGCGACGTGCCGCTGCCGCCGCTGCCGCTTCAGTACGGCCGTTATGCCGAATGGCAGCGCCGGTGGCTGAAAGGCGAGACGTTCGATCGCCTGCTGTCCTATTGGACGACCCAGCTGCGCGGCCTGCCGGCCCTGATGGAGCTGCCGACCGACCGGCCGCGGCCCCTGATGCAAAGCTACCGCGGCGCCAATTACAGTTTCGATCTGCCGGATGGGCTGTGCGAAACCTTGCGGGGCCTGGGCCGGCGCAGCGGCGCCACGCTCTACATGATCCTGCTGGCGGCGTTCCAGACCCTGCTGCTGCGCTACAGCGGACAGGAGGATGTGGCGGTCGGAACGCCCATCGCCAACCGGACCGTCCGCGAGCACGAGGCCCTGATCGGCCTGTTCGCCAACACGCTGGTGATCCGCGCCGACCTTTCCGGCAACCCGCGCTGGCTCGACCTGCTGGCCCAGGTCCGCGAGGCGACGCTGGAGGCGCAGGCGCATCAGGACCTGCCTTTCGAACGGCTGGTGGAGGCGCTGCAGCCGGCCCGCCACCTGGGCTATCATCCGCTGTTCCAGGTCATGTTCGCCTATCAGAACATCCCGGCGCTGGACGCGCTGGCCTCATCGGGGGACGAACCCGACGCGGCGGTCATGACCGGCACGACCCGGTTCGACCTGTCGATGTTCCTGCAGGACCATGACAAGGGCCTGCGTGGCACCCTGGAATACAGCACCGATCTTTTCGACCAGGACCGCATCGTCCGCATGGTGGGCCATTTCCGGACCCTGCTGTCGGCCATTGCCGAGGCGCCCCAACGGCGGTTGTGGGAGCTGCCGCTGCTGACCGCGGCGGAACGGCACCTGCTGGCGGGGTGGAACGCGACCACGGCCGCTTTCCCGCCTGAGCCGGCGATGCCGCTGCTGTTCGAGCGGCAGGCGGTGGCCCGGCCCGACGCCGTGGCGGTGACGTGTGGCGCGGTGCAGTGCCGCTATGGCGAACTGAACCGCCGCGCCAACCAACTGGCGCATTACCTGATCGGGCTGGGGGTGGGGCCGGATACGCTGGTCGCCCTTTGCATCGACCGTTCCGTCGAGATGGTGGTGGGGGTGCTGGCGGTCCTCAAGGCCGGCGGTGCCTACCTGCCGCTGGATCCCGACTATCCGGTGGATCGCCTGCGCTTCATGCTCACCGACGGGCGGGTGCCGCTGTTGCTGAGCGGTCCCGACCGGCCGGCGGCGTTCGCGCCCGTCGGCACCACGGTGATCCGGCTGACGGCGGATGCGCCGATCCTGGCCCGCCAGCCGGAGGACGATCCCATGGTCGCCGTCGATCCGGCCCGGGCCGCCTATGTCATCTACACCTCGGGCTCGACCGGTGTACCCAAGGGGGTGCAGGTGTCCCGCGGGGCGCTGTCCAACCTGCTCCACGCCCTGCGGCAGAGCCTGCAGCCGACGCAGGAGGGCCGTTGGCTGGCCTTGACGACCCTGTCGTTCGACATCGCCGCCATGGAGATCTTCCTGCCGTTGATGGTGGGGGCGGAACTGGTCGTCGCCGGCCGCGAGGCGGCCCTGGACGGCGAGACGCTGGCGCGGACGCTGGCCGCGACCGACATCACCTTCATGCAGGCGACACCGGTGACCTGGCGGCGGCTGATCGAAACCGGTTGGCGCGGCGACAAGCGCATGACGCTGATCAGTGGCGGGGAACACCTGCCGCAGGACCTGGCCGACCGGCTGACGGGGGACGGCGCCACCTGCTGGAACCTGTACGGTCCCACCGAGGCCACCATTTATGCCACGGGCGACCGGCTGGCCGGGGCCGGCGCGCCGGTGACGATCGGCCGGCCCATCGCCAATCTGCAGGCCCATGTGCTGGATCGCCATCTCAACCAGGTGCCGCCGGGCGTGCCGGGCGACCTTTACCTGGGCGGTGCCGGCCTTGCCCAAGGTTATCTCAACCGCCCCGATGCCACCGCCGACCGGTTTGTGCCGGACCATCTCGGTACCGTTCCCGGCGGGCGGCTCTATCGTACCGGCGACGTGGTCCGGCTGCTGGCCGACGGCCGGATCGACTATCTGGGTCGCAGCGATTTCCAGGTCAAGATCCGCGGCTTCCGCATTGAGCCAGGTGAGATCGAGGCGGTGCTGCGACAGCATCCGGCGGTGCGCCAGGCGGCGGTGATCGCCCGCCGGGATGGCGCCGGCCAACCGGCCGGCCCCTATCTGGTCGCTTACGTCGTGGCGGAAGGCGCACGGCCCCGCGCCACCGCGCTCTACGATCATTTGCGAACCCGGTTGCCCGACTACATGCTGCCCACGGCCCTGGTCTGGCTCGATGCCCTGCCGCAGACGCCCAATGGCAAGATTGACCGCCGGGCCTTGCCGGCGCCGGACCTGAACCGGTCCCGTGACGAGGGCGACTTCACGGCGCCTGCCGGGCCGGTTGAGGAGATCGTGGCCGCCGCCTGGATGGACGTGCTGAACCTCGACCAGATCGATGCGCGTGATGATTTCTTCTCGCTGGGCGGTCATTCGCTGACGGCAGCCCGGGTGATGCACCAGCTCTGCGACCTGCTGGGCCTGGACCTGCCGCTCTTGCTGTTGTTCAAGGCCCCCTCGGTCGGCGGCTTGAGCCGGGAACTGCTGAACCATCCGGAGCTTGGATCAAGCGTGGCCGCCGCGGCTGCCGCCACCTTGGCCGGGCTGGAAGAGATCGAGGCCGCCGCCCGCCTGGACGCGGAGGGATTACCGACCTGAAACGTTCGTGTTGCCGAAACCTGATGAGACGGAGGAGGAACAGCATGTCGACCAAGAGCGAGGATCGGCCGGAAAAAAGCGATGAGGGCCGTCGCACGGCGGCCAGGACCGCCACGGCCACCCCCTCCGGGCCTTCACCGGCGACGGCCGACGCCAATGCCGATGCCGAGGCGGCACCCAGCCTGGCCAGCTCATTATGCGCGGTCCGGCGCGCCATATGCCTGGCCAGCCACGAGGCGGAACTGGCGGTTTCACAGGCCTGGTGGCGTGCCTATGCCGAACTGGGCGCCAGCCAGCAGCGCATCGCCTGGGACGCAAGCTTCAGCCGCAACAGTGCCTATCAGGCCTGGCTTGCCGCGGCGCAAACCGCCAGCCAGCGTAATGATGGCCAGCAGTTGGCCGCCGCCCATGAGACCTACTACCGTACCTTGGAAACGGCGGCCAAGGTTGAGCGGCAGGACTGGGATGCGGCGCAGAACAATTACTGCAAGGCTCTGGAGGCCGCCAACGATGCCCGTGCCGCCGCGGTCGATAAGGCGCTGGCGGCCTATCTCGGGGACCTTCGGGACGTGTGGCAGGGCGCCGACCTGAGTGCCAGGGGCGTGTCCATCCTGACGCAGCTGGCCCAGGAAATCGGCTATGCCGCTCAACTCGCCCAAGCTCAAGGGTGGGTCCCCGGACCCACCGGCACGGCCACCCACGGCCCATCCGTGAGCGCCGGCAGATGACGGCCGTCAAACGAAGCCTTCCACAAGGACGGTGCACGAATAATTCGGGAAAATCCGGCAAAGTCCCCTGACAATTCCGCCGGGGGTTGGGCGGCCTGCGCGGTCGCCACGCGTCGTTTGTGCATGGGTCAAGCCCGGCCGAAAGTCCGGAACCGGGCTTGACCTCAATCATTGACAGCAATTCGCCGCTTTCTTATCAGGTTCTTATGAGCCTTGCCCGCCGCCATCCCGTCCGGGGACCTGCCCGGAACCGGCACCGCCTGTCGCGGTGGGCGTGGCTGTTGGTGGTCGCGTTGTTCCTGCGGGGCCTGGTGCCGGTGGGCTATATGCCCAATCCGGCCTCGGGCGAACCGGGCGCCGGGGCCATCATGCTGTGCGACAGCGTGCACGACCTGCTGTCGGTGATGACCGACCCGATGATGGCCGACCCGGCGCTGGCCAAGCCTGGGATGATCCAGGCGATGATGGCGGATCCCTGGATGCACCATCATCACGAGGGCGGCGGCCATGCCGGGCATACGGTCGATGCGCCCTGCGTCTTCGCCGCCGTGGCCGCCTTGGCGGCCGTGCTGCTGGCCGTCATCCTCATCCTGTCGCCGGAATACCGCGCGGTCCGCTGGACGCCCGCGCCGGCAGCCCCCCGGCGGTATCTGCGGCCCCCCGGCACCCGGCTGGCCCGGGGCCCGCCATCCCTTCTCCTGAGCTGATCCGATCCGCTTCCGGCCCCGTGGGCCGGGCACAGCCTTTCGCGGCCCCCGCCTGTGCGGGGGCGGCGTCATGGCGGCCCAATGGGCTGCCGCAGGAGAGTTTCGTGTACCGCTTCCATTCCAGGACCGGCGGCGCCGTCGCGCTGACCGCCGTCATTGCCCTGTCCATCGCCTGGGCGCATCCCGCCCCGGCCCAGACCGCCGATGCCGCCGCACCGACCAAGGCGGAGAAAAAGGCGGCGTTGCAGCGCCAGCTTGAACAGGTCCAGGCCGCGCTGACGGCGCTGGACGCCGACGACGTGGCCAAGGTGGCCGTGCCGCAGCCGTCGACCCCGGTACCCCAGGATGTGCTGGTCACCGCCGACCGCGTGGCGCCGCCGGTGCGCAACGCGCCCCTGGGCCAGACCATGGGCACTGTCAGCCGTGACCAGTTCCGGAACAGCCCCGCCTTTTCCGTGGCCGACATCCTGGCCCTGACGCCGGGGGTGACCATGCAGCAGGGCAACGGCCCCCGCGACGTTTCCATCTCCGTCCGCGGGTCGAACGGGCGGCAGACCTACGGTGTGCGCAACATCCAGATGTTCGAGGATGGCTTCCCCGTCACCCAGCCGGACGGCCTGGGGCGCAGCGACCTGACGGACCCCCACGCTTATGCCGGCATCGACGTGGTGCAGGGCCCGTCCTCCGCCCTTTACGGCAACTACGCCACCGGCGGTGCGGTCAACTTCCGCACGCGCAGCGGCGCCGACATCGACGGGGCGGAAACCGGGGTGGACGTGGGTAGCTTCGGCTACGTCAACGCCTATGCCACGGCGGGCGCCCATTACGACGATTTCGACTACAGTTTCTTCGGCAGCCATGTGCGCGGCAACGGGTCGACAGCGCACAGTTCCTTCAACACCACGACGGAGAACCTGCTGGCCACGTTGGAGGCCAGCCCCCGCGACCGCATCACCGTGAAGCTGGTGAACAACGACCTGGATTCCAACCTGTCGCTACGCCTGTCCCTGAACCAGTTCAACCTCAACCCCTATCAGGCGGGTTGTGCCGCTCTGGCGGCGGCCGGCTGCGCCCCGGTCAGCGTATACGCCAACGGCGTCAACGGCACCAAGCTTAGCCTCAGCCCCGACCAGGCCGGCCTGGGGCGGCACGACCGCCGCACCATCGCCGGCGCGCGCTGGGAACACGACATCGACAACGCCACCGTCTGGCGCACACAGTTCGTGTTCGACAACCGCGACTACAACCAGCCGACCAGCGCCACCAGCGCCCGGGGCACCGTGCCATCCTTCAACCTGATGAGCGACGTCACCAACCGGGGCCAGATCTTCGGGCTGGAGGCGACGCAGTTCGCCGGACTGTCCTTCAATTATGAGGACATCAACTCCTACAGCTACAACCTGGCGCCGGCCACGGCGGCCGGTGGCGGCGCCACCCTGGGCGCCCTGACGCAGAGCATCTTCGGCCACCACTACAATGTCGGCGCCCACCTGCGGGAAGAGGTGGCGCTGGCACCACAGTGGAAGGCGGTGGTCGGCGTGGGCGGCGACTACACCGACATCGACGCCTTGCAGACCGCCTACAGCTATCCCACCGGCGGCGGTGCCACCACCACCCTGATCCGGGCGCGGCGCACCTTCGTCAACGTGGCGCCGGAGGCCTCGCTGGTCTACACGCCCGACCAGGACTGGCAACTGCACGCCCGGGTCGCCACCGGCTACGGCACGCCGCAATCCGGCAACCTGTTCGTCACCCAGGCCGGCACGTTCGGCAACAACACCCAGTTGAAGGCGCAGTCCAACGTCGGTTTTGATCTGGGCGCCGACTGGACGCTGGGGCGCAGCCTGAAGGCCACCGTCACCGGCTTCTATGAGTTCTTCTCCAACGAGCTGGTGTCGCAGTCCGCCGGCGCCAACCTGCAAACCTTCACCTTCAACGCGCCGTCCTCCGTGCATCGCGGCGTGGAGGTTTCGGCCGATTGGCAGCCGCTGCCGGACAGCCTGCCCGGCGCCCGGCTGTCGGCGGCCTATCTGCTGGATGACCAGTATTATGATGAGTATGTGGAGGTGCTGAGCGGCAGCGGCCGCACGGTGGCCTTCAACCGCGCCGGCAACA
Organism: Azospirillaceae bacterium; assembly: GCA_028283825.1. Lineage (NCBI taxonomy): Bacteria > Pseudomonadati > Pseudomonadota > Alphaproteobacteria > Rhodospirillales > Azospirillaceae > Azospirillaceae bacterium. Next base: position 508,547 of record JAPWJW010000002.1, read on the forward strand.
AGATCCCTGGCGTCATGCCGTCATACCTCAACGCCCGCGTGAGTTACGACCAGCCCACCGGCGCCCTGAAGGGCCTGGGTGGCTTCGTCGAGGTCAACCACGCGGCATCCTTTATGCTGGACAACGCCAACCTGCTGAAGGCGCCGGGCTATGACCTGGTGAACGCGAACCTCCACTATGAACCCTCGGCGCCCGCCCTCGCGGGCATGCGTTTGTATGTGGAGGTGCGCAACGTGTTCGATGAGACCTACGTCGCCTCCGCCTCCAACATCACCGACACCCTGAACGCCGCCGGCGGGCAGAACGGTGCCGGCACTCTGGCCGCCAGCACGGGCTCCATCTGGGCGGGATCGCCCCGGACGGTCATCGGCGGCGTGCGCGTGAAGTTCTAAATCCACGGGTGGGAAAACCATGATGAGCATCGATACCCTCTCCGCCCAGGAAGCTTTCGACCAGGGGGGGCCTGCCGATCGCCGGTCCTGGCTGGATCTGCGGGCGGTCTGGCGCTGGCACTTCTACGCCGGCCTGTTCTGCGTCCCCTTCATCGTCTGGCTGTCGCTGACCGGCGCCCTCTATCTGTTCAAGCCGCAGGTGGAGGCGCTGATCGACCGGCCCTACGACACCCTGGCCGTCACCGGCCAGCGGGCCAGCGTCGCCGACCAGGCACAAGCGGCCGTCGCCGCCGTGCCGGGCGGCGTGCTGAACGCCTATGAGCTGCCGGCCGGTCCCAATTCCGCCGCCCGCATCATCGTCGGCCGGGGGACGGAGCAATTCCGCGTCTACGTCCACCCGGAAACCCTGGCCATCCTGAAGGTGGTGAGCGAGGACGACCGCCTGATGCGCATCATCTTCCGCCTGCATGGCGAACTGATGATGGGTGACAAGGGCTCCTACCTTGTGGAACTGGCGGCCTCCTGGGCCATCGTCATGATCCTGACCGGCCTGTACCTGTGGTGGCCGCGCCAGGCCCGGGGTTTGGCCGGCATCCTTTATCCCCGGCTGGGCAACGGCGGGCGCACCTTCTGGCGCGACCTGCATGCCGTGGTGGGCCTGTGGGTCTCCTTCTTCGCGCTGTTCCTGCTGCTCAGCGGCCTGCCCTGGTCAAAGAACTGGGGCGCCTATTTCAAGGAGATGCGCTACATCACCGGCACGGCCGTGCCCAAGCAGGACTGGCCCACCGGCCGGTCCGACGAACTGGCCGCGCGCCTGGCGATGAACAACGGCGTGGCGGCCAGCGCCGCGGCGGTTGCCGATGAGCATGCGGCCCATCACCACCACGGCGGCGGGGCCATGCCCGCCATGGTGATGGACTACACGCCGCTGGACGGCCTGGTGGCCACGGTGGCGCCCCTGAACCTGGCGGCACCCGTGCTGATCTCCCCCCCGCGCAAGCCGGGCGGCCCCTGGACCGCCAAGTCGGACGCGCAGAACCGACCGCTGCGCACCGACCTGACGCTGGGCGCCGATGGCCAACTGCTGACGCGCCAGGATTTCAACCAGCGCCACTGGCTGGATCAGGTGGTGGGCTTCGGCGTGGCGGCGCATGAGGGGCAGTTGTTCGGCTGGCTGAACCAGGTGCTGGGCGTGTTCACCGCCGTCAGCCTGGTCACCCTGGCCGTCAGTTCGGTGGTGCTGTGGCTGCGTCGCCGCCCGTCCCACATGCTGGGGGCGCCGCCGGCCACCCGCGCCTCGCAACGGCCGGCGCGTTCCCCCTGGCTGTTCGCCGTGCTGCTGGTGGCGCTGGGCTTGTTCCTGCCGCTGCTGGGGATATCGTTGATCGTCGTGCTGCTGGTCGAGCGCCTGGTGCTGCGCCACCTGCCGGTGGCACGGGCCTGGCTGGGGCTGGCGGCGTAGGGGGCCAAGGCGCCGTCATGGTTCATCGGGCGCGTTCCAGGATGGAGCAATAGTTGGCGACCCCGACGCCCCCCATGTTGAACACGGCGCCCAGCGTGGGGGTGGGCAGTTGCAGCGCGCCGGCCTCCCCGGCCAATTGCATGGCGACCATCACATGCATGGAGACGCCGGTGGCGCCGACGGGATGCCCCTTGGCCTTCAGCCCGCCCGACCGGTTGACGGGCAGGACGCCCCCGACCTCCGTCCAGCCCTCCAGGATGGCTCGCGCCCCCTGGCCGCGCGGGGTCAGGCCCATGGCTTCATATTCCATGAGTTCGGCGATGGTGAAGCAGTCGTGGGTTTCCACCAGCGACAGATCGGAAAGTGTGAGGCCCGCCGCCGCCAGGGCCTGGCGCCAGGCCTCGGCCGCCCCCTCGAACCAAGTGGGGTCGCGGCGCGACAGGGGCAGGAAGTCGTTCACATGGGCGGCGGCGCGGATGCGGACGGCGCGGCGCAGGGTCCGGGCGGTATCCGCGTCGGCCAACACCAGGGCCGCGGCGCCGTCGCTGAGGGGGGAACAGTCGGTACGTTTCAGCGGCCCGGCGACGATGGGGTTTTTCTCCGACACCGTCCGGCAGAAGTCGAAGCCCAGGTCGCGCCGCATCTGGGCATAGGGGTTGTCCAGGCCGTTGCGGTGGTTCTTGGCGGCGATGCGGGCCAGGGCGTCCGACTGGTCGCCGTAGCGCTGGAAATAGGCCCCCGCCACCTGCGCGAACATGCCGGCGAACCCGGCGGGCACCAGGCCTTCCTCCACGCGGTATGACGCGCTCAGCAAATGGTCGCCCGCCTCGGCCGTGGACACCGCCGTCATCTTTTCCGCCCCCACCACCAGGGCCAGGCGGCCGCGCCCCGCCGCGATGAAGTCGCGCGCGGCGTACAGGGCGGCGGAACCCGAGGCGCAGGCGTTCTCGCAATGCACCGCCGGCTTCAGCCGCAGTTCGGGAACCGATTGCAGGGGCAGGGAACTGGGGAAGCTCTGGCGGCTGAAGCCGGAGTTGAAGTTGCCGACGAAGACGCCGTCGATGTCTGCCGGGGAGACGCCGGCATCGGCGATGGCCGGGCGGGCGACGCGGGCGATCAGCTGTTCGATGTCGGCATCATCCAGCTTTCCGAAAGGGCTGTGCGCCCATCCGACGATACAGGGTCCGGTCATGGGAAATCCTTATGAGACAACGGCGTGAGGTTCGCCTCACGCCGTTTCTGGCCGGCGACTGCCGGCCCCGGAGTGAGCACCGCAGGGCGGAACGAGGAAGCCCAAGCCGCCGGATGGCGGCGCCCGGCGCTTGAGGGCGAAAAAAATCAAGCGCTGAGGCGCTGGCGGCGCAACGCCTCGAAACCGTCACGGTTGGCGACGTACAGCAGGATGACGGCCAGGGCGGCGGGCAAGGCGGCGGCGGCGATGGCGTAGGACAGGTGGGACGGGCCGAACAAATGGTCGCTGGCCAGCCCCACGGCCAGCGGACCGCAGCCCGATCCGCCCAGGCCCAGCAGCAGCACCATCAGGGCGGAACCCTGGCCGCGCAGTTGGTTGGGGAACATCTCCTGCACCATCACCTGGCCGCTGGCGGAAGCGAAGGGCAGGGCGGTCAGGCACAGCGCGATGCAGGCGAAGGCCGCCTTGGTGTCGCCGGCCAGGGGCAGCAGCGCCAGCCCGATGGCGGCGGCCCCGGTTCCCGCCGCGCACACCCGGAACTTGGCGGCCGGCACCCCCCGCGCGGTCCAATGGTCGGCGATGAAGGCCCCGGCCAGGGCGCCGGCGATGCCGCCCAATGCGGCGATGGTGCCCAGGGTCACGCCCACGCCGGACGCGGCCAGCCCGAACTGGCGGATCAGCATGCTGGGCGCCCAGGCCATGACCGAATAGGCGGCGAACGCCAGCAGGCCGTGGGCCAGGAACACACCCGTCATGATCCGGGCATGGGCGCGGATGTAGGCGACAAGGCCGGGGGTGGTCGCCGCCGACATCTCCGCCGCGGGCAGCGGCACGCCCGTTTCCTGGCGGGCCGGTTCGCGCATGGCCAGCACCAGCAGGGCCACGGCCAGGCCGGGCAGGCCGATGACCAGGAAGGTGCCGCGCCACGGCGCCAGGCCACCCAGCAGCGGCAGGCGCCGGATGCTGGGCCAGCCAGCCCGGCAGCACGCCCCCCGCTATGAGCGACAGGCCGATGCCGATATAGACGCCCAGCAGATAGACGCTCATGGCCCGGCCCCGCGCGCGCGGCTGGAAACAGTCGGCGATCAGGGAACAGGCGGCGGGGGTCAGGCAGGCCTCGCTGACGCCCACGCCCATGCGGGCGGCGAACAGCCACCAGTAGCCGGGCGCCAGGCCACACAGCATGGTCATGAGGCTCCACGTGCCGATGCCCACGGCCAGGACGTACTTGCGCCGTCCCCGGTCCACCCACCGGCCGATGACCAGCCCCAGCGTGCTGTAGAGCAGGACGAAGGCGAAGCCGTAGAGCAGGCTCATGCCGGAATCGCTAATCCCCAGATCGTGCTTGATGGGGCCGACCAGGATGGCCAGCAACTGCCGGTCCAGAAAGCCCGACAGGGTCGCCAGGAAGACGATGGATGAGACGAAATAGGCCGACCGCCGGGTAGGGTAGGGCGGACTGGCAATGGTTCCCACACGCTCCATACGCACTGGCACGTCCCCCCGTTCATTTGTCGTTGACGCCATTTGATCCTTCGTCGGGGGACAGGTCCAGCCGCCGTTATGGACGCGTGTCCAGAAGCGACCGCCGTTGGACGGGCGTCCAAGCTTTGCCATTGCCCGGGCCACGGGCGCTGCGTCAGCCATAGGCCCCTAAGAAAACCATCAGGGAGGGGCGCGTCCGATGCGCATGATCGACTATTTCGAACAGGGATTCCGGCGTCGCGGCGATGCGCCCGCCTTCATCCTGGGCGGCGAATCCATGTCCTGGGAAACGGCGCGCGACCGGGTGGAGCGTATCGCCGCCGCCCTGGCCGCCCGGGGTGTCGAGGCGGGCATGCGGGTGGGGGTGTACAGTCCGAACAGCGTCGACGCCTTCCTGGCCATCCTGGCCGCCTTCCGGCTGGGCGCGGTCTGGGTCCCGATCAACGCCCGCAATTCGGATGAGGCCAACCGCCACTGGCTGGCCCTGATGGGCTGCCGCTGCCTGTTCTACCACCCCGACCTGGCGGATGAGGTCGCGGCGCTGCGCCCGGTGTTGGCGGACGGCCTGCTGGTCCGCCTGGATGAGCTGGCCGCGTTCGAGGCCCTGGGGGACAGCCCGGCCCCCTATCCGGCCGATGCCCCCGACACCCTGGCCAGCGTCTTTCCCACCGGCGGCACCACCGGCCTGTCCAAGGCGGCGGAATGGACGCTGCAGACGTGGGAGACGATGATCGCCACCTTCTGGCAGTGCATGCCCCATGAGGGGCGGCCCGTGCACCTGGTGGCCGGGCCGATGACGCATGCCGCCGGCGTGCTGGCCTTCTGCTGCCTGCCCGGCGGCGCCACCAACGTCATCCTGCCCAAGGCCGACCCGCGCGCCATCCTGGACGCCATCAAGCGCGAGGGCGTGACCCACCTCTACCTGCCGCCCACCCTGATCTACAGCCTGCTTGACCAGCCGGATGTGCGCACCCGCGACTATTCCTCGCTGCGCTACATGGTGGTGGCCGCGGCCCCCATCTCACCCGCCAAGCTGCGGGAGGCGGTGGCGGTGTTCGGGCCGGTCGTCTGCCAGTCCTATGGCCAGGCGGAGGCGCCGATGTTCATGACCTTCCTGCCGGCGCGGGACCTGGCGGCCGGGCCCGAGGCGCGCTGGGCCAGCTGCGGCCGCGCCACGCTGGCGACGCGGGTGGAGGTCATGGGGGCGGAAGGCCACCTGCTGGCCGATGGCGAGCGGGGGGAGATCGTGGTGCGCGGCAACCTGGTCACCCCCGGCTATTACCGCAATGCCGAGGCGACGGCGGCGGCCCGCGACCAGGGCTGGCACCGTACCGGCGACATCGGCTATCGCGACGCGGTGGGTTTTTTCCACATCGTCGACCGCGCCAAGGACATGATCATCAGCGGCGGCTTCAACGTCTATTCCACCGAGGTGGAGCAGGTGATCCTGTCCCATCCGGCGGTGCGCGACTGCGCCGTGTTCGGCGTGCCCGACCCCAAATGGGGCGAGGCGGTGCACGCGGCGGTGGAACTGAAGGACGGGTGCCAGGCCGCGCCGGCCGACATCATCGCCCTGGTCAAGGAAAGGCTGGGCGGCGTGCACGCCCCCAAGGCCGTGACCTTCTGGGCCGAATTGCCCCGCAGCCCGGTCGGCAAGGTGCTGAAGCGCGCCATCCGCGACCCCTATTGGCAGGGCCGCGACCGCGCGGTCGGCTGATCCCCTCCAACCAGGACAAGGACTTGAGAGCCATGCCCACGATCCCCTACCAGGACGACCCCGGCCCCGACGCGGCGGAGGTGGTGGCCGCCATCCGCGCCCGGCGCGGCGGCCGCCTGCTGAACCTGGACCGCATGCTGCTGCATAATCCGCGCGTCGCCGCCGGCTGGGGCGCCCTGATGGGCCCCATCCGCAACAGCCCCAACATCAGCGCCCGCCACCGCGAACTGGCCATCTGCGCGGTGGCCCGCCTGAACGGCGCCGACTATGAGTTCCGCCACCACACCGGCCCATGGCTGCGCGACGGCGGCACCCAGGCGCAGCTGGACGCGCTGGACGATGTCGCCGCCGCCAGCCGCGATACCGACCTGTTCGACGCGGCGGACCGCGCGGTCCTGGCCTTCGCCCTGGACAGCACCCGGCATGTCCGCATCGCCGCGGACACGCTGGCGGCGGTGCGGACCCACTTCCCAGATCCGGCGGCGGTGTTCGACCTGACCATGATCGTTGCCTCCTACAACATGGTGGCGCGTGTCCTGGTGGGCCTGGATATCGGGTTCGAGGCGCCGGTCGTGACGTGACGTCACCCCTTGCTCCTGGGGCCCGCTTGGTCTTTGCCCGCCCCTGGCCTATGATCCGGGCGAAGGGAAGCGTCCGGTGGGGATGCAAGGGGATGGATGGCCAAGTCTGATGCGATCGCGGCGCTGATGGACAGCGCCACCACGGTGTTCGCCCGCAGCGGATATGAGGGGGCGTCGCTGCGGGACATCGCGGCGGACGCGAACCTGCCGCTCAGCACCATCAACGCCTATTTCGGCGGCAAGGCCGACCTGTTCGTGGCCGTGATGCAGAGCATCTGGCGCGAGATCGAGGCGGAGCGGCGGGCCCTGCTGGCGGAACGGCAGGCGGCCAGGGGCGGTGCCGCGGCCGACCTGCGCGACATTGTCACCGCCCTGACCAAGCCGCTGGTCAACCGCGCCCGCAGCGCCGACCCCCTGATGCGCAGGGCGCCGCGCCTGCTGCGCCAATGGGTCAACGCCCCGGCGGAGGTGCGCGAGGCCATGCGGCGGCAAAGCTTCAGCAACCCTTCGTTGCGTATCTGGATCGATTCCGTGCGCGCGGCCAGCCCCGGCCTGACCCCGGCGCAGGCGGTATGGGGTTTTTCCTTCATCGTCGGCGCGCTCTATTCCTATGAGCTGATGGACAGCCGCTACGACGATATCGTTGACCTTGGTCATGACGATCCCGAAACGATCGCGCAATACCTGGTGAATTTCGCCGTTGCCGGCATGCGGGGCATCGGCGGCGGCGTGCCCGAGGCGTCGTTGGACAACCGTCCATAGGCTGCTGTTGCCTGGATGAGCCACTTGCCTGTCCACTAGCCCTACCCCGAACGGGGAAGAAAAAAGGGAGGACGCTGGTGGCCGCATGGGAATTCACCAAAGGGCTGCATGATCTGGGCAACGGCTGCTGGGGCTATATCCTGCCCGACGGCAGCTGGGGCTGGAGCAATGCCGGCCTGATCGAGGACAGCGGCGAGACCCTGCTGGTCGACACGTTGTTCGACCTCAAGATCACGGCGGAGATGCTGGCGACCATGAAGGACGCCGTGCCCGCCGCCGCGCGGATCGGCACCCTGGTCAACACCCATTCCAACGGGGACCACACCTTCGGCAACGAACTGGTGACCGGTGCCCGCATCCTGACCACCCGGTCGGTGGACGCGGACCTGGAACACGTCATGCCCGACGCCATCGCCGACATGCTGGACAACTGGCGGGAGTGGGAGGGCGGCGACTTCATGCACCAGGTGTTCGGTCATTTCGACTTTCGCGGCATCACCATCACCCACGCCACCGACACGTTCGACGGCGCCCTGGACCTGACGGTGGGCAACAAGGCGGTGCGGCTGGTCGATGTCGGCCCTGCCCACACCCGCAGCGACATCCTGGTCCATGTGCCGGGGGACAAGGTGGTCTACACCGGCGACATCCTGTTCGCCGGCGCCCATCCCGCCATCTGGTCGGGCCCCGTGGCCAACTGGGTCAAGGCCTGCGACCTGATCCTGGACTGGGACGTGGACGTGGTGGTGCCCGGCCACGGCCCCATCGTCGGCAAGCCGGCGGTGCGGGACTTCAAGGCCTACCTGCAATACATCTGGGATGAGACGGCCAAGCGCCACGCCGCCGGCATGGGCTTCCTGGACTGCGCCTTCGACATCACGCTGGGTGAATTCGACGATTGGGGCGATGCCGAGCGCATGATCCCCAACGTCATGACCATCTACGGCGAACTGAGCGGCACCCGCCCCGTGCTGCCGCGCCAGGAGCTGTGGGCGCAGATGGGCCGCTACTACAAGCGGCGCCATACGCGCCGGGCGGAGGCCGCCGGCTGCCCCGGCTGCACCAATCCCACCCACCATCACTGACGCCTTTTCCCAAGGAAAACCGCGATGAAGCTTATCTCGTTCGCCATTGACGGCGGCGTGCACATCGGCGCGCTGCTGCCGGGCGAAGCCAGCCTTAGCGACTTCACCGCCGGTGCCGCCGGCGCCCCTTGGTCCATCGACATGCTGGCCCTGATCGACGGGGGCGAGTGGGCGCTGGACGCCGCCCGGGCCCTGGCGGCGCGCCCCGTCGTGGAACGGCCGCTGGATGCCGTGCGCCTGCTGGCGCCGGTGCCGGTGCCGCGCCAGATGTACGACTGCCTGACCTTCGAGAAGCACCTGATGCAGGCACGGGCCAACCGCCACCTGGTGGTGGGGGAAAGCGGGGCCGCCCCGCTGTCCGCCCTGTCGCCGGTGTTCAAGGAACGGCCGGTCTATTACAAGCCCAACCGTTTCAGCGTCGTTGGCACCGGCACGGACGTGATCTGCCCGCGCTATTGCGACTGGTTCGACTATGAACTGGAGTTCGGCGTCTTCCTGGGCAGGTCCGGCAAGGACATCCCCAGGGACGAGGCCGGCGACCACATCTTCGGCTACACCATTTTCAACGATTTCAGCGCCCGCGATCAGCAGTACCGCGAGATGCCGGCCATGCTGGGGCCCAGCAAGGGCAAGGATTTCGACACCGGCAACGCCATGGGCCCCTGGCTGGTGACGGCGGATGAGATCCCCAATGCCCAGGCGCTGACCATGACCACCATCCTCAACGGCCAGGTCCGCGCCGTCGGCAGCAGCGCCGACATGATGCACACCTTCGAAGACATCATCGCCTATGCCTCGGTGGATGAGACGCTGCACGCCGGTGAGTTCTTCGCTTCGGGCACCGTCGGTGGCGGCTGCGGGCTGGAACACGGGCAACGGCTGCGCCACGGCGACGTGATCGAGCTGGAGGTCAGCGGCCTGGGCCGGCTCAGCAATCGGGTGGTGATACCGGCCGAAGCCGGCTGACCCCAAACAAATAAGCGGCAGGCGCCCGGAGAGGCGCCGCCGACCACAGGGAGAACACCATGAACGTCCGCACATGCCTTTTCATGGCCGGCACCTCGGCGCTGGTCCTGGCTTCCCCCGCCCTGGCCCAAACGGCCGCCCCGGCGGCCGTGCCCGCACGGCCGGCCGACATCGGCATCGAGGAGATCGTCGTCACCGCGCAGAAGTTCAGCCAGAACCTGCAGGAGGTGCCGATCTCCGTCACCGCCCTCAACGCCGACGCGCTGGCGAAATCGGGCGTCGTCTCGCTGGACAGTGTGCAGCAATACGCGCCGGGCCTGTCCATGGCCACGGTGGGCAGCGGTTTCGTCAGCTACACCTACATGCGCGGCAGCGGCACCAACCAGCTGGACGCCGGCTCCGACCCCAGCGTCGCCTTCTTCGTGGATGAGGTCTATGTCACCGGCACGGCGGGCGCCCAGTTCGCCCTGTACGACATCGACCAGGTGGAGGTGCTGAAGGGCCCGCAGGGCACCCTGTTCGGCCGCAACGCCGCCGCCGGCGCCATCAGCATCACCACCAAGCGCCCCACCGCGGATTTCAGCGCCGACGCCTCCGTCAATGTCGGCAACTATGACCTGCGCAGCGTCAACGGCGCCGTCTCCGGCCCGCTGACCAGCGATGGCGAGTTGCGCTTCCGCCTGGCGGGTACCATGCAGAACCGGGGCGCCTATACCGAGAACCTGGCGGGGGGCGCCGATCCCGGCACGATCAAGAGCGGCGGCGTGCGCGGACAGCTGGAATACGTCCACGGCGACATGTCGCTGCTGCTGACGGCCGACGGCTATTCGGCCCGCAACGGCATGACCAACCAGTTCCTGTCGTCCGCCAACAAGGCCACCTTCCTGACGCCGGCCGCCATCGCGGCGCTGCCGTCGGGGGAAAGCTTCTACGCGCACTATTACAATGTCGACGGGTTCGAAAACCAGGACGTGGGCGACGTCACCGCCCGGCTGGAATGGGATTTGTCGTTCGCCAAGCTGACGGCCATCTCCGCCTACCGGTCCAACAAGTTCAGCCGCAAGCAGGACCAGGACGGCACCATCGCCGACTCCTATGAGCTGGATTCCGCCGAACAGGACAAGTCGTTCAGCCAGGAACTGCGCCTGTCCAAGCAGACCGCCAACGTCAACTGGGTGGCCGGCCTGTTCTATTACAACGACGACACCACGCGGCAGGACACCGTCATCACCGGCCCGGACTATCCGCCCGTGGCGCTGCGCGACCTGACCAGCATCGACCACAGCCAGTTGCACACCGACAGCATCGCCGGTTTCGGCCAGGCCACCTATTTCTTCACCCCGGATTGGAGCCTGACGGCCGGCGGCCGCTGGACGCACGATGAAAAGGAAGACAACCGCTGGGTCAGCCGCTTCGGCGCGCCCACCTACTATGTCGATCCCAATGCCAGCTGGAGTTCCTTTGATCCGGCGGTGACGCTCAGCTTCCAGCCGTCACCCGACATGATGGCCTACGCGTCCTGGCGGCAGGGGTTCAAGAGCGGCGGCTTCCAGACGCTGCTGCCGGCCACGGCGGCGGTGGCCGCGACACCCTTCAAGCCGGAAAAGGTGAATTCCTACGAGGTCGGTTTCAAAAGCGAATGGCTGGACCACCATTTGCGCACCAACGTCGCCGTGTTCTACGCCGACATCACCGACCAGCAGATCCTGCGCGTGCTGGGCAATTCCACCAACGTCATCGACAATGCCGGCAGCACCCACACGGCCGGCGTCGACGGCCAGATCGACCTGGTGCTGGGGGCCGTCCGCCTGAACGCGGCCATGACCTACCAGCAGGCCCGCTTCGGCCAATACATGACGGGCACCACCAGCTACGCCGGCAAGACCCAGCTGCGGTCGCCGGATTTCTCAGGCTCCTTCGGGGCGGAATACACCCTTCCCGTCTGGACCCGCGACCTGACCCTGCGCGGTGAATACGTCTATCAGACGGAAAGCTTCTTCGACGCCGCCAACACCAGGGTCACCGGCCTTTACCAGCCGGCCTACGGCCTGGTGAATGCCCGCGCCGCCCTGCACCTGGGCGATTGGGAAATCGCCGCCTGGGCCAAGAACATCACGGATGAGCACTACTACCGCAATATCGCGGTCTCCGGTGCGACCGGCCTTGCCGTGCCCGGCGATCCGGCGACCTACGGGGTGTCGCTGCGCTGGTCGATGTAATTTCTATGGGGCGTGCACGGGGGCGCCAAGAATCCCGATAGGCATTCCCTGAAAAAAAGGATGGGGGGACAACGCGGGGGCGGCCATGTGCCGCCCCCGCAGTGATTCCTGGGAACACCGAAAATGGATTGTTGAATTTATCTGAATTGACGATCCGCGGTGTGAATTTCTAGGGTTGCCCCGTACCACCCGTTACGGAGAACCCATTCCATGTCGTTCCGTCCCCTGCATGACCGCGTCCTCGTCCGGCGCCTGGACCAGGAAGAAAAGACCAAGGGCGGGATCATCATCCCCGACACCGTCAAGGAAAAGCCCCAGGAGGGCGAGGTGGTGGCCGTGGGCCCCGGCGTGCGGGATGAGCACGGCCGCTTGCAGCCGCGACCGCGCCGCCACCCTGCGCGGCCTGTCCCAATACGCCAGCCTGGGCGTGGACCTTTCCATCCTGCCGTTTGATGAGCCCATCCAACTGCCCGATGAGATCGCGGAGACCAACAGCCACAAAAGCCGCCAGTGCCTGATGGTGGATTGGATCCGGCGGGAACGCCCCACGGTGCGTGACCTGTACACCCGGTTCACCGCCGGCGGGCACCGCGTGCTGGTCGGCACGCCCGAGAGCATCGCCGACGATTTTGAGGAATGGGTGACCACGGGGGCCGCCGACGGCTTCACCATCATGTTCCCCTCCGCCCCCGCTGGGATCGAGGATTTCGTGACCCTGGTGGTGCCGGAACTGCAACGGCGCGGCCTGTTCCGCCGGGACTATCCCGGCCGCACCTTGCGCGATACGCTGGGCCTGCCGGTGCCGCGCAACCGCTTTTTCTCGTGACGGAGGATTGGATGCTGTCGGGTGTGCCCAATTTCCGCGACGCTGGCGGTTACGCCACCGGCCACGGCGTGCCGCTGCGGCGGGGCGTGCTGTACCGGTCCGGCCGGCCGGCGCAGGCCACGGCGGCGGATGTCGCCACCTTGCGGGAACTGGGTGTGTCCACCATCGTCGACCTGCGGTGGCCGGATGAGAGGCGACGCCATCCCACCGGGCCCTGGGCCGAAGCGCTGGAGGCCATCACCAGCGATGCCGGCGGCGACATCGACCCCTGGCCGGGTTTCCTGCGCGACAGCGACCTGAGTGCGGCGACGCTGGAGGATTACATCCGCCGCTTTTACGCCGGTGCCGCCTTTGAAGTGCGCCATGTCGACCTGTTTTCCCGCTACTTCCAGGCACTGGGCGCCGGCGATGGTGCCCTGCTGGTGCACTGCACCGGCGGCAAGGACCGGACGGGCCTGCTGATCGCCCTGACCCATCATCTGCTGGGTGTCCATCGTGACGACATCCTGGCCGACTATCTGGCGACCAACCGGCACTGGCCCTTCGACGTCCATAGCGCGGAGGTCACGGCATCCCTGGCCGCCGCCCACGGCAGCGTCGTCCCGACGGAGGCGGCGGTGCGCGTGGTGATGGAGGTGCGGCCCGATTTCCTGGATGCCGCTTTTCAGGCGATCACACGGCGCCACGGGTCGGTGGATGGCTACCTGGACCAGGGGCTGGGGGTGTCGGCGGACCTGCGCGACCGGATATTGGCCCGCCTGGTATAGGCATCCGGATACCGCAAGCCGGCGCTGGCCAAATTGGTGGTCCGTTCGAACGGGAGGACCAGTGCCGACGCGGGGCTTCCCGCGTCGGCAGGCCAATTCAGCGTTCTCCGCGCGCCCAGGTGACGGCGGCGTCGAACAGGCGCAGCCCTTCGGGCGTCAGGTTGCCGAAGGTGTCGTTGTCCAGGAAGATCATCACCCGGCGGGCCGGGGCGATGCTCTCGTAATCCATGGTCGCACCCTTCTCATACCCGAAGATGGCCACCTTCTCGGGCTCGCCGGCCAAGGTGGCGATGATGGTCGCCCCCAGGCCCGGCTTGCCCCAGTTCATGGGCGCGTTCTTGGCGTAGACGTTCACGATGCCGGCCGGCAGGCCGGCTTCCAGCGGGTGCGGGGCGTTGACCAGCCAGAGCGCGTGCTGCTTGTCGGTCTTGCCGAAATCGGTCTCGGGCCGCTTGCCGCTCATGCCCATGTCGTCCAGCAGGTCGCTTTCCCAGGTGACCAGCGGGACGGTCACGTTGCGGTAGGCGCCCAGCAGATCGCGTGAGCGCACGCTGGACGACAGCACCACCAGGTCCATGCCGTCGGCAGCACTGGCCGGCGCGTATTGGTCGTACAGCGTCACGGTGAACCCTAAGGACTCCAGGTGCTTTTGCACGGCCTGGTCGGTCTCGATGCTCTTGCCGTCCTTGCGGACGACCAGCAGCACCTTGCCGGTGGCGGCGAAAGCGCCGCCCAGGCCCAGCGCGCAGAACAGCAGGGCCAGGGCCGCGACGGTGATGATGCGGAAACGATGAAACATGGGGTCTTGTCCTCAGAGGTCCACGCGGACGCTGAACTTGGCGGTGCGGGGCAGGCCCTCCGCCAGGCGGTTGTTGCCGGCGGCCGCCCAGTAGCGGAGATCGGTGACGTTATCGACGTTCAGCTGCCAGGTGACGGCCGTGTGATTGATCGTCGTCCGGTACTGTGCGCCCAGGTCCAGCGTGGTGAAGCCGGGCACGGTGCCCTGGTTGGCGTCGTTCACCGGGCGGCTGCCGGTGTAGTGCACGCCGCCGTTCAGCGACAGGCCGGACACGATGGGCACGGCGTAGGCGACGAACAGGCTGCCGGTGTAGGTGGGCGTGTTCTCCGGCGTCTTGCCCAGCAGATCGGCGGTGATGTCCTCGAACCGGGCGTGCAGGTACTGGCCGGACAGCTGCACCGACCAATTGTCGTCGATCTGGCCCTGGGCGCTGGCCTCGAACCCGCGGTAGCGCTCGGTCCCGCCGCCGACGAACACGTTGGCGCTGTTGACGTAGCTGGCGCCGCGCTGGATGTCGAAGGCCGCGACGGAGAACAGGGTGGTGGACGTCGCTTCCCAGCGCAGGCCCGCTTCCTTTTGCTTGGAAATGGTGGGCGCCAGCGCCTCATTGACGTTGACGGCGGTGTTGGGCGCGCGGTCGCCCTGCTCGATGCCCGTCGCGTACGAGGCGTAGGCCATCAGGGACGGCGTGAATTTGTAGATCAGGGCCAGCAGCGGCGTGGTCTTGCTCGCCGTGTAGTGGTTGGTGCCCTGGTCGCTGACATAGTTGGTGTAGCGCCCGCCGACGATGGCCTGCCAGTTTTCCAGGAAGCTGATGCGGTCGGTCGCGTAGACGCCTTTGTCGGTGGCGGTCAGGGGGGCGGTGTAGGTGGTGCTGGTCGTCGGCAGCCACGGCAGGCTGATGGGGTTGAACAGGTTCTGCGCGCCGCTGAACTGGGCGGTGTAGGTCGGGCTCTGGTCCGATTGCGTCTGCGCCGCCCCCACCGTCAGTTCATGGCCCACCGGGCCGGTGGCGAAGGTGCCGAACAGTTCGGCGCGGACGTTCTTGTTCACCCAGCTGACGTTTTCCTGGCGGTTGCCGGTGAGGGTGCCCTGGCCGGTGGTCATGTTGTAGTTCTTCACCTCGGTGAACGCGCGGGCGTCGCGGGTCAGGCGGGCCTGGCCGGCCTCAACCGTGGCGATCCAGTTGTCGGCGACGGCGTAATCGACATGGGCCAGCAGGTTGTTGCCGTGGGCCACGAAATCCGCCCAGCCCGGCGACAGGCGCTTGGACGGATCGGGCAGGCTGGGCAGGGTGATCGTGCCGTTCTTGGCCGCCGGCAAGGTCACCACGCTCTGCTCACCCACCGTGCGCTGGAAGTATTCGCCGTCCAGCCGGATGTTGAGGCGGTCGGTGGCGCGCCAGTCGAACGCGCCGCTGGCCATCTTGCGTTCGCCGTTGATGCCGGCGATGGGGGATTCCGTGTCGCCGCCCGCCAGGTTGACGCGCAGGCCGTACTGGTCATGGTCGCCGAAGCGCCGGCCGACATCGACCGTGCCGATCAGGCCGCCATTGTCGCTGGTGGACAGGCCGAAGGAGGTCACGGGCTTGTCGCCCGCGCGTTTGGTCACCAGGTTCACCACACCGCCCGGGGCGGTATAGCCGTAATACAGGGCCGAGACGCCCTTCAGCACCTCCACCCGTTCCTTGTCCTCCAGCGGCAACTGCATGAGGTTCAGGACGGGCAGGGAGCCGTTGAGGCGGAAGTTGCTGCGGTTGTCCAGGATGACGCCGCGGATGGCCAGGTTGTCGATGGTGTCGCCGCCCAGCTGCTGCTTGGTGACACCCGGCGCGTTGCGCAGCACGTCGTAGAGGCTGACCGTCGCCTGCGCGTCCATCAGGTCGCGCGTCGCCACGTTCACCGTCGCCGGCACGTCCATGATGGACTGGTCACGGAACGCGCCGACACCGACGCGCTGGGCCACCAGCCCCTTGTCGGCGTTGGCATAGACGTTGACCGTGTCCGAGGTCTCGGGCGATGCCGCCTGGCTTTCCGGGGCCTGGGCCGCCTGAGGCTGCGCCTCCTGGGCGTGGGCGTCCTGGGAAACGACGTTGGTGACGAAAAGCGGGGCAGCAAGCAACGCTGCGAAGCCGGGGCGACGCATGATCCATCCAGTGCAAATGAAATTCATTTGCACCTTATGTCGCACTGCCTGCCCCTTGTAAAGGGCTGCGTTTGATATTTACTTTGAAAATCAACATCAATACACGGTTACCAAAACTAACGGAAAATTTATACTCGTATTCGTACGCGCGTTCGCAAGAACATGCATATCAGGCCGATAGACGAGGCTTGGCGGATCGCCGTATTGTGGTCCACCCCTCATCGCCGCCCCAGCAGGGCGTACAGCGACGGCATGACCAGCAGCACCAGCGGCAGCTGCACCGCCAGGCCCGAAAGGATGGCGATGGCCAGGGGCTGCTGCATGCCCGCCCCTTCGCCCAACCCGAAGGCCAGGGGCAGCAGGGTCAGCATGGCGGCCAGGGTGGTCATGGCGATGGGACGGAAGCGGTTGCGCCCCGCCTGCGACAGCCGCTCGGCCAGCGCCATGTCCGCCGGCAACCCCTCGAATTCCGAGAAGAAGAAGATCGCGACCTCCGTCACGATGCCGATGACCATGGTCATGCCCATCATGGCGGTGATGTTCAGTTCCGTCCCCGTCAGCCACAGGCCGATGAACACCGCCCCCGCCGCCAGCAGGGGCATGGCCAGGATGACGGCGGCGGTGACGAAGCTTTCGTACAGGAACAGCAGCAGGACGAACACGGCGGCCACGGCCGCCCCGAACACCGTCATCAGGCCCTGGAAGGCGATGCGCTGCTGCTGGTACAGGCCGCCCAGTTCATAACGCATCGGCGCCGGCACCAGGTGGCGGCCATCCAGCAGGGCCGTCACGTCGGCAGCGACGGAGCCCATGTCCCGCCCCTCGATCCGGGCGGTGACGGCCACCATGCCCTGCAGGTTCTCCTGCCCGATCTCCGGCTCACCACTCACGGGCACGACGGTGGCCACGCGCTTCAGGGGGAACATGTGACCGTCGGGCGCCCGCAGGCGCAGGTTGGCGATGTCGGTGTCGGTGGTGCGCACGGCGGCCGGCACCCAGACCCGCACGCCGATCTGCTTGATGGGCGTGGGAACCTGGGCGGCCACGGTGCCCTGCAACCAGGCCATGGCCTGGCTGGTGACGCCGGCCACGTCCATGCCCTCCAGCGCCGCTTTGGCGCCGTCCACCCGGATGTCCAGGGCATCGCCCGCCGGGTTGATGCCGTCCTTGATGTCGACCACGCCGTCCACCCCGGCCAGGGCCGCCGCCACGGCGCGGGCGGTGGGCAGCAGGGTGGCGGGATCGTCGCCGAAGATCTTGACCTCGATGGGCTGCGGCACCGCCGTCAGGTCGCCGATCAGATCCTCCATCAGCTGCGCGATCTCCACCTCCAGATCCGGCACGCGCTGGGCGATGCGGGTGCGGACATCGGTGATGACATCATCGATGGGGCGGCGGCTGCCGGATTTCAGGCGCACGAAATAGTCGCCCTTGTTGGCCTCGTTCAAATCGCCACCCAGGCCGGCGCCGATGCGCCGCGACCAGGTCTCCACCTCCGGTGTGGCCTTGAGGATGGCGTCCACCTGCGCCAGTTCGCGGTCGGTTTCCGACAGGGCGGTGCCGGGCGCGCTGCGGTAGTCCAGGATGAAGCCGCCCTCGTCCACCGCCGGCATGAAACCGGTGCCCACCGCCCGATAGGCCAGGCCGCCCAGCAGCAGCAGGGGCAGCAGGGCCGCCACCGCCAGCCAGGGCCGGGCCAGCAGCCGGACCGACAGGCGGGCGTAGCGCGCGTCCACCCAGGCCAGCGCCCGGGGCACGGCGTGCGGCCGGTGGATATCGACCAGCCGCTCCACCGCCAGCGGCACCGCCAGCCAAGTGATGATGAAGGAGAACGCCAGGCCCGACGCCATGGTCAGCGACAGCGCCTGGAAAAAGGCGCCGGTGACACCGCTCAGGAAGGCCAGCGGCACGAAGATGACCAGGGTGGCGGCGCTGGATCCCGCCAGCGGCCGGGTGAATTCGCGGGCGGCGGCCAGGACGCCGCCCTCCGTTTGGCCATGCCCCTCGCGCAGGCGGCGGACAATGTGTTCCACCATGACGATGGCGTCGTCGATGATCAGGCCCACTGCCGCCGCCATGCCGCCCAGGGTCATGATGTTGAAGCTGAGGTGCAGCAGGCTGAGCAGCACCACGGTGGCGGCCAGCGCCGCCGGCACCACCAGCACGGCGATCAGGGTGATGCGCACGTCGCGCAGGAACAGCCACAGCACCAGGGCCGCCAGCACGATGCCGATCAGCACGGCGTCGCGCACGCTGCCGGCCGAGGCCAGCACCAGCTGGCTCTGGTCGTACCAGTTGCTGACGGTGACGCCCGGGGGCAGCTTGGCGGCCGCCAGGCTGTCGCGCACGGCCTGGGCGATGCTCACGCTGTTGCCATCGCGCTGCTGATAGACGTTCAGCAGCACGGCGTCGCGGCCACCGGCGGTCACCCGCGTCCATTGCGGCACGGTGCCGTCCACCACCTGGGCCACGTCGCCCACCGTCACAACGCCGCCGGGCCCGCTGGACAGCACCACGTGACGCAGGGCGTCCAGGCCGGCCAGGCTGTTGTCCGACACCACCAGGAACAGCTTGTAATGGTCCTCGATGCGGCCCACCGCCTGCACCAGGCTGGCGTTGCCCACCGCCTTGACCACATCGTCGAAGGCCAGGCCGTGGGCCAGCAGGCGATCCGGGTCGGCAATGACCTGGAATTCCTCCTCGGTGCCGCCGGTGACGCCGACCTCCGCCACGCCCTCCACCCCGGCCAGCAGGGGCCGCAACTGGTATTGCGCCAGGTCGCGCAGCTGGGTGGGCGACAGCGTCGCCGAGGTCAGGCTGTAGGCGATGATGGGGAAGACCGTGGGTTCCATGCGGCGCACGGTGGCGGCCGACCCCGCCGGCAGGGTGGGCAGCACCTGGCCCACCGCCGCGTTCACCTGCAGTTCCGCCGTGGTCATGTCCGTGCCCCAGGCGAAGGTGACCGATAGTTCGGCACTGCCCCGGCTGGTGGTGGAACGGACGTCCGTCACCCCCGGCACGCGGTGCACCGCCTGTTCCAGCGGGCGGGTGGCCAGCAGCAGCATCTGCTGGGCCGGCCGGTCGCCCGCCTCCAGCGAGACGCGCACCCGGGGGAAGGTGACGGTGGGGAACAGGGTGACCGGCAGCCGGGCCGCCAGGATCAGGCCCGCCAGCACCGGCAGGGCCAGCAGGCACAACAGCGAACGGCGATGGGCGCCGACCCAGGCGGCGAACCCGGTCATCGGCCGGCCTCGACGCTCACCGCAGCACCATCTTCCAGCCCGTAATTGCCGACCGCGACCACCGGCTGGGCGGGGTCCAGCGCATCGCCGCGCACCTCCGTGCCCGCCGGCCCGTCCACCCCGGTCTCGACCGCGACGCGCCGGACCTTGGCGCCCGTGAGCTGGAACAGGTAGGCGCCCGCCGCGTCGCTCAACACCGCCTGCCGGGGCACGACGTAGCCGTCGTGCCGGTCGGTGGTGACGGCGACGCGCGCCGGCGTGCCGGGCAGGACCCCGGCGCCGCTGTCCAGGACGACGGTGACATCCACCCAGCGGGTGGCGGGGTTCAGCATGCCGGCGATGCCGGCGACGGTGCCGCTCAGCGCGGCGGCGTGGCCCAGCAGCGGCGTCACCGCCACCGGCTGGCCCACCTTGACCGCGGCGATGTCGGCCGGGTCCACGCCCGCCACCACGCGCACGCCGGCCCCCCGGCCCAGACGCACCACCGGCGCGCCCGGCTGGATGCGGTCGCCCAGCGCCACGGGGATGCTGTCGACATACCCGTCGAATGGGGCGGTCAGCGTTTCATCCGCGCGGTCGGTGCCCATGCGCCGTTCGGCATCCAGTGCCGCCCGCGCATCCCGTTCCGCCTGTTCCGCCGCCGCGACCTGGGAATTGGTGGCCAGGTGCTGGTCGCGCAGGCGACGGGTGCGGTCCAGTTCGCCGGCGGCGAAGGTCAGGGCCGATTGCGCCTTGGCATAACCGGCCGCCGCCGTGGGGTCGGTGACCAAGTCCACCAGGGGCGTGCCCTTGGCCACCGGCTGACCCGGCCGCACCAGCACGCGGGACACCTGGCCCGCCCGCTGGAAGCTGACGCTGGCCAGGGCGTCGCTGTCCGGCGTCACGGTGCCATAACCGCCGACCAGGACGGCGACCGGCTGGCGGGTCAGGGGAACGGTCTGCACGGCGACCGCCGCCGCCGGTGTCTCGGCCGCCAGGGCGGGACCGGCCAGCAGGGCGGCGGTCACCAGGGCCATACCCAGGGGGGAACGGATCATTGTGCGCCCTCCTTGGGCGTAAGCATCGTTTCCGGCAGATCGCCGCCGATCAGGGTCATCAGGTCCACGCGCTGTTCCTGCACGGCCTGGTCCAGCTTCAGCGCCTCCAGCCGGCGGGCCAGCAGGGCGCCTTGCAGGTCGGCGTAGGTGCGTTCGTCCAGGCTGCCGGCGCGCAAGGCGGCACCGGCGTCGGTCGCGGCCCCGTCCAGGGCGGCGATGCTGTCCACCGTGGACCGGTGCTGGGCCTCCAGCTGATCCAGTACCGCCAGGCCTTGCTCCACCCCCGCCACGGCGGCGTCCAGCCGCGCCTGGTAGGTCAGGCGCAACTGGTCGCGGGTGGCGCGCTGCACGGCGATGGCGCCCTGGTTGTCGTCGAACAGCGGCAGGCTGATGGACAGGGCCAGGCTCTGCGTCTTGACGTTGGAGCTGTCGCGGGCGCGGTTGCTGCCGATGCCGAGGCCCGGGAACTGCCCCAGCACCGCCTGCCACACCGCCTCTTCCTGCGTCTGGTAGCCGGCCTTCAGCGCCAGCAGGTCGGGCCGCCGGCCGGCCAGGGCCGGCAGGTCGGCACGGATGGCCGCGACGGGCGGCAGGGCCAGGTCACCGTCCGTCAGCGGCGCCAGGGCCAGGGTGGCGGACGGCGTCAGGCCCAGCAGGGCATTGAGGTCCATGGCAGTGCGCAAGGCCTGCTGGTCCAGGTCGTGCAGCTGGGTTTCCACGCCGTTCAGCGCCGCCAGGTCGCTGACCACGGTGGGCAGGGTCTGGTCGCCCCGGGCCATGGCGGCGGCGGAGATGCGATGGCGGTCGGCGAACAGGGCGCGGTTGGCCTCCAGCACCGCGCGCTGGCGGGCGAAGGCCTGGGCCCGCACCACCAGCAGCCGCGCCTGGGCGACCACCTGCCATTCCTGCCACAGCAGGTCCAGCTCCGCCCCGCGCAGGGTGGCCGCCGCCGCATCCTTGCGGGACGACCGCGTGAGGAAGGGCATGACGTCCTGCATCAGGCCGAAGGTGAAGGCGTCCATCACCCCGGGACCGGAGGTCAGGAAGCCGTAGTCCAGCGACAGTTGCGGGTTGGGCAGCAGCCCGGCGGTGAACGCCTCCGCCCTCGCCACGCCGCGCTGGGCGCGGGCGGCCTTCAGGTCCGGATTGCGGGCCACCGCCACCATGGCCACGGCGTCGATGTCCAGCGGCCGGGCCGGATCCACGGCATGGGTCCGCAGGGCGGGCAGGGGCATCGATGCCGGATCGACGGTGATGCCGGCCAGGCTGGTGGCCAGATCCGGCGTCTCCGCCAAAGGGGCGGGGTTGTAACCGGCGCAACCGGCCAGACAGGAACCGGCCAATAGGCAGGCCAGTCCCTTCAGCCGAAAAGTACGAATGGGCATGTCTTGGCTTCGATGTGAATAGATCACGAATTCAAGACGGGAAGACGCCAGAATATCCCGCCACCATCCATTGACTTTTCAGTTAGTCATTGGACATGACATTTTTTTCATTTACCCGACAGGGTTCAACACCAGCAGTCGGAAGCTGCCCGGCTCACTGTGGGGCGCTTGTCCGGCCACCATGGGCAGGCGCGTGTCCACCGGCAAATAGACCCGGCCGGTCACCGGATCCAGGGCACCGGTGCGGGCCCCCTTGGCGGTGGGGATGGTGGCCGTCACGGCGAAGCCGCCCGCCCCGTCCCGCCCCAGGATGACCAGCACGCCATCCTGGCCGCAGGGGATGAGGAAGCGGTCGTTCTTGGCGTCGAAGATGACGGCATCGGCGCCCTTGCCGATGGGCAGGCTGGCCAACACCCGGCCATCGGCGGCGGCGGTGACCACCACCCGCCCACTGGCGCAGGCGGAGACCAGCACGCCGGCGTCGGGATCAAGCGCCAGGCCGGTGGGCCCGTCACAATCGGGCAAGGGCCGGCGGGCCAGGACGGTGCCCCCGGCCAGATCGACCACCACCAAATCGTTCCGGTCCTCCACATTGATGTAGAGCCGCCCCTGCTTGTCCACGGCGGCGAACTCCAGCGCGCCGCCCACGTCGATATGGCCGACGACGGCGCGTCGGGCCGGGTCGATCAGGGTGATGTCGCCCTGCTTGCCATCCATCACCGCCACCCGCGCGCCGGCACGCACCGCGGCATCCGGCTTGGCGCCCGTCGGCAACTGGGCCAGCACTGCGCCATCGGCGGCGTTGAACAGGGTCGCGGTGTTGCTGTTGCCGTTGGTGCTGAGAACCAGACCGCCATCCAGCGGCAGGACAGCGTGCACCCGCTGGCCCGGCACCAGGGTGGGCGTCACGTGGCCGCTGTCCAGGTCCAGGACCAGCACGCCGTCGCCCCGCGCCACGTACAGCCGCCGGGCGGCGGCATCCACGCTGGCGTAATCCCACGGCCCATCCGGCGCCGGAATGCTGGCGCCCGCGCGATAGGGGGCGGCGGCAAAGCCGGGGACGGCGGGAAGGATGGCCATCAGGGCCAGGGCGGCAACGGACAGGCGGTGACGGAGGAGGGGCATGGGGCGGGCCTTCTTGCAGCAGGGGGAAGCCGCCTGCTCAATAACCGCATCGCCAGCCGGGCGGCGCTAACTTTTGCGTTAGCGAGGTGCGGCAAAATCATGATGCAGGGTTTCCCAAACGCGGGCGTATCACCACCCAAGCATCCCGGGATTGACGGCGCCACCGCGGCCCCATCCCGTGGTTCACACCACCAGTCCGCCCCGTTTATCGGCGCGGCGCGTTGGATGCTGCCCATTAACTTTTTCGTTATACTTGTAGATCCGGGTTTACTCTGGCTATCGTCCCGGTCTAAGTTTTGATGACCTGTAGGTATTGTAAGTATAGGTGCCAATAATCTGGCGTCTATTACTCGATCTTTGGCATGGTCATGCCTGGCCTGACATTTTTGTATTGCAATTGAGAATCGCTAGCGACTATAAAGTCGCCGTAACGCGGTCAACACCCTCAAATCCCCACGCATCTTTATTTGGATCCTGCGACGCCAGGACTCCAACGCTCAGCCACGACTTCTGATCACCCTTCGACGCCAAGCCGACCCGGGCGTGCGCGAGCTAGCGCACGCACTGCCGACGCTTGGCCATTATCCGGTGCCTTTTCCGGATACTTCGAGAAAACGGCGAACTCATCGCCCAACCAAATAATCACGAAATTCAACAGTTGGAGCCTCCCCCATGACTTCTCCGTTATGGCGCGCATTGCTGCTGTCCGCGCTGTCCTCCGCCATGCTGGCCCTGCCCGCCCACGCCGCCACGGCGGCGGACGCGGCGGCCGATGAAAGCGCGCAAGCTGACGGCAAGCCCCCGACGGAAGTGGTGGTGAACGCCAACCGCCAGGCGGCCATCGGCTACAACCCCACCAACGCCACCAGCGCCACCCGCCTGGACGTGCCCCTGCGCGATGTGCCGCAGACGGTCAACGTGGTGCCGCTGGCGGTGCTGCACGACCAGGGGGCGAATTCCATCCAGGACGCCCTGCGCAACGTGCCCGGCGTGGCCATGGGTGCCGGCGACGGCCAGCGCGATCAGGTCTTCATCCGCGGCTTCACCGCCATCGAAGACCAGTACGTCGACGGCCTGCGCGACGACGCCCTGTATTTCCGCGACCTGTCCAATGTGCAGTCGGTGGAACTGGTCAAGGGCCCGGCCGCCGTGCTGTACGGCCGCGGTTCCTCCGGCGGGTTGATCAACCGCGTCACCAAGAAGCCGGGCATCGACCTGGCGGAGGCGACGCTGCGCTACGGCAGCTGGGGCGACGTGCGGGGCGAGGTCGACCTGGCCCACGCCATGCCGGAGGACCATGTCGCCTTCCGCCTGACCGGTGCTGTCGAGGACGCCGACAGCTACCGGTCGCAAGGCATGCTGGAGCGCAAGGCCCTGGCGCCGTCGGTGGCGGTGGACTTGAGTGAGAAGACCAAGCTGCTGGTCCAGGCCGACTGGCTGGACGACAAGCGGGTCAACGACTTCGGCGTGCCCTCTTACCACGGCCTGCCGGTCAATGTGTCGCCCAGCACCTATTATGGTGCCGCCAACGCGGCGGCCGCCGACTACGTCCGGTCGCGCGTGGCCTCCACCACCGAGACCCTGACGCATGAGGTCAGCGACACCCTGAAGCTGCGCGAGGCCTTTCGCTATTACCGCTACAGCCTGGACCGCAACAGCACCCAGGTCGGCACGGTGAACGAGGCGGCGCAGACCGCCACCCTGACCCACGCCCATGTCGGCCGGATGGAGCATGGCTGGACCAACCAGACGGAGGCCGACCAGAAGTTCGACGTGGCCGGCATCCAGAACGAATTGCTGGTGGGCGTGGAACTGTCGCACCAGACCAAGGACGCCATCACCATCTCGCGCGGCACCGTGGGCACGGTATCGCTGTTCAACCCGGTGCTGCCGACGGTGACGCCGGGCAACGCCGGGACGATCACCGCCAACAACCGGGGCCTGTTCGACGACGCCGGCGTCTACGCCCAGGACATGCTGACCCTGACCGACCAGGTGAAGGCGCTGGTGGGCATCCGCTTCGACCGGTTCGAGCAGCGGACGCTGCAGAACCTGGCGGGCCAGGCCAACCTTTCCCGCGTGGACCGCAACTACAGCCCCCGCGCCGGCCTGGTGTGGCAGCCCACCGGCACCCAGTCCTACTACGTGTCGTGGAGCCGGTCGTTCCAGCCGTCGGGCGAATCCTTCGCCCTGGCCGCCAACAACGCCGACATCGCCCCGGAAAGCACCCACAACATCGAGGTCGGCGCCAAGCTGGACTGGTTCGACGGCCGGCTCAGCACCACCGCCTCGCTCTTCCGCCTGGAACGCAGCGGCATCAAGGCGACCGATCCCACCACCCTGACCATGATCGCCGTCGGGACCCAGCGCACCGACGGCCTGGAACTGACCGCGTCCCTGGACCTGACGGAAGGGTGGAAGGCCATCGCCGGATATTCCTACATGGACTCCGTGGTCACGGACTCGGTGGCGGTGGACAGCGGCCGCCCGGTGGAGGGCCGGCGCGGCACCCTGGCGCCCCGCCACATGGGCAATCTTTGGCTGACCAAGGCCATCGGCGACCATTTCGGCGTGGGCGCCGGCATGAACTACGTCGGCAACCGCTTCGCCAACCCGGGCAACACCGTGATCCTGCCCTCATACGCCACCGGCGACGCCATGGCCTGGTATGAGGAAGGACACGTCCGCCTGCAGGTCAACGTCTACAACCTGACCGATGAGCGCTACATCGTGTCCGGCCATGGCACCAGCATCAACTTCAACCAGCCGGGCGCCCCCCGGTCGGTGATGGGCACCGTCCGCGTCAGCTTCTGATCGCTCGGTATTCCGCCGGGGCCGGTGACACCGCCGGCCCCGGCTAACTTTTGCGTTAAGACCAATGTCCCCGGATGCCCCGGGGCGGCCGTGCCGCTATCGTAGCGTCCACGCCCTCGGGAACGCGGGCGACAGTCTAAGGTAGGCCCCATGCCCAGGATATTGGTGATCGAGGATGAGCAGCGGACGGCGCAGGAGATCGCGGATGCGCTGAAGGCCGAGGGCTACACCGTCGATAGCCGCGACGACGGCCCCGGCGGATTGGAGGCCGCCCGCAAGACCGCCTATGACGCCATCACCCTGGACCGCATGCTGCCCGGCCTGGACGGCCTGAGCCTGCTGGCCGAATTGCGGCGCGAGGGCGTCACCACCCCGGTGCTGGTGGTCAGCGCGCTGGACGGGGTGGACGACAAGGTGCGCGGCCTGCGGGCCGGCGGCGACGATTACCTGACCAAGCCCTTCGCCCTGGCTGAACTGGTGGCGCGGGTGATGGCGCTGGCCCGCCGCCGGGGCGACAAGCCGGCCGGCACCCTGTTGCAGGTGGGGCCCCTGAGCATGGATCTGATGGACCGGCGGGTGACGCGGGGGGCGCGCACCCTGGACCTGACGCCCCGGGAATTCAGGCTGCTGGAATTCTTCGTGCGCAACGCGGAACAGGTGCTGACCCGGTCCATGCTGTACCAGGCGGTGTGGGAATACAGCTTCGACCCCGGCACCAACGTCATCGACGTCCATATCGGCCGCCTGCGCCGCAAGGTGGATCTAGAGATGGAGGATCCGATGATCCGTACCGTGCGCGGCGGGGGCTGGCGCCTGCATGCCCCGGATTGAACGGCCGCCCTTGCGCCTGACGGACCTGCCGCGCACGACGGCCTTCCGCATGACCCTGCTGTTCGGCGTGCTGACCATCACCGCCGTGCTACTGGTGCTGGGTTTCGTCTATTGGCAGGCCAGCGTGTTCCTGACCAGCCGCCTGGACGACACCCTGGTGCGCGAGACGGAGGAGTTCCTGCACACCTCCGCCAGCGAACGCACCACCCACATCAACAGCCTGGTGGACAGCGACAGCCGGGGCTATTGGAAAACCGTCCTGCTGGCGCCCGACGGGCACTGGGTGGCCGGCAACCTGGACGGGGTGCCGCATGAGCTGCGCGCCATCGACAACCAGGTGCATGACCTGCCGCACGGGGCCGGCCCCACCACCGGGCACCGTCACCCGGCGCGGGGCCTGGCCCGCCGCCTGCCGGACGGCGGCATCCTGGTCCTGGCGCTGCGCATCGATGAGGTGGGTGAGGTGCGGGAACTGATCCTGCGCGCCATGGCGGCGGGCCTGGCCGGCAGCGTGGGCCTGGCGCTGATCGGCGGCCTGGCGCTCAGCTTCGGCACCCTGCGGCGGATCGAGGCCATCCACCGCGCCAGCGCCAGCATCATGGCGGGCGACCTTTCGCAACGCCTGCCGACCCGGGGATCGGGGGACGATTTCGACAAGCTGGCCACCATCGTCAACGCCATGCTGGCCAAGATCGAGGGGCTGATCACCGACGTGAAGGCGGCGGGCGACAACATCGCCCACGACCTGCGCACCCCCCTGACCCGCCTGCGCACCCGGCTGGAGGGCGCCCTGCGCCGGGGCGGCGACGTCGAGGCCCACCGGGCGGCGATGGAGGATGCCATCGCCGACGCCGACCAGATCCTGGCCACCTTCCGCGCCCTGCTGCGCATCGCGGAGATCCAGGACGGGCATCGCCGGGCGGCGTTCGCCTCGGTCGAGCCCTTCACCCTGGCGATGGCGGCCGCCGAGCTTTACGAGCCCCTGGCCACCACGCGGGGCCTGACCTTCATCGCCGACATCCGGGCCACGGCGGCGGTGACGGGCGACGCGGATTTGCTGTTCGAGGCCTTGGGCAACCTGCTGGACAACGCCATCAAGTTCACACCGGCCGGCGGCACCGTCACCCTGACCTTGGCGCAGGACAACGGCCGCACGCCCGAGCTGTCGGTGCGCGATACCGGGCCCGGCATTCCCGCCGACCAGCGGGACATGATGTTCCATCGCTTCACCCGGGGCGACCACGCCCGCCACGCGCCCGGCAATGGCCTGGGACTGAGCCTGGTCGCCGCCGTGACGCAACTGCACGGCTTTGAGCTGGAGGTCCTGGACGGCCACCCCGGCTGCGTCATGCGCATCACCCTGGGCTAACCCCGGGCGCGGCGGCCGGCCCGCAGGTGGACCAGGCAGGCGCCCACCGCCAGGCCGCCCAGCACCTGGTGGCACCAACTGGCGTAATCACGCCAGTCCTCATCCCCCAGGTAATAGAGACCATAGCCCGTCAGCACCAATGTCAGCACGGCGACGACCAGCCCACCGCCTGACCGGCGGTGGCGGCGCGCGCGCCACGCCAGGCGCACATGATGGGGCAGGACGGACCCGAAGGCGACCAGGGCCGCCATGACCGCGGCGCCATGCAGCTTCATCGCCCATGCTTCCACAGCACCGGCCGCATGCCGGTCGAGGCGCATGAACGCGCGCCCGTAATGCACGATGATCCAGGGCAGGCCCGTCAGCATCACCGCCAGCATGGCGCGGTGCAGCCACTGGCGATGGCCCCGGGTAAGGCCGAACGCCGCCGCCCGCACGGTGTGGAGGGGGGGACTCATGCCGTATCCTTTCCGTCAAGCCATAAGGCCTGCCCGCCCAGCGCCGCCAGCCAGGGTGGGGACGCCAGACCCGACAGCAGGACGGGCTTGGTCAGGGCGTCGGCGGTGACACAGTCGGCCGCCACGACGGTGACGCTGGGCCCGACCGGCAGCGCCCGGCCGTCGCGCGGGTCGATGACTGGCATGACGGGACCCGCCGCCGTGGCGCGGGCGATGTGGTAGCCGGCGCTGGTGGCGATGGCGGCCTCCTGGAATTCTCCCAGGGACCAGTGCCGGCCGGGGTCGGCGGGATCACGCACCGTGATCGCCTGCGGCGCCTCACCGAACACACGCAGGTCGCCGCCCGCGTTCACCGCCCCCGCCGTGGCGCCCGCCGTACGCAGGGCGTCCACCGCGCGATCAACGGCATAGCCCTTGGCGATGCCCCCCAAATCCAGCCATAGGGGCCGGTCGCTGAATCCCGCCCCGCCTTCGACCACCAGGTCGGCGATGGTGCCGCGCCCGGGCCGGTCGGCGGTCGGCATGGGCAGGAAGTCCAGATCCACCAGGGCCGGCGCCACCGCCGGGTCGAACAGGCCGCCGGTCGCCCGGTGCAGCGCCTGGGCGCGGCGCAGGACATCGACCGTCCAGGGGTGCAGCGGCACCGGCCGGCAATGGCCCATCCGGTTCAGGCGCGTGAGGTCGCTGTCGGGCCCATGGAAGCTCATCAGCCGCTGCACCCGGGCCACCGCCTCGAACGCTGCCACGATGGCGGCCCCCGGCGGCGCGGTGGCGGTGTCGATGCGCACCTCCACCACCGTGCCCAGCAGGGGGCGGGCCCGCCGCGCCTTAGGGCTTGAGGGCGACATTCCAGGTGACCAGCAAGCGGTGCACGCCGTCGGTGACGTGCTTGGACGACAGGGTGGCACCGGAGATGTTGGTGACGTCCTTCTCCAGCTTCAGTGTATCAGCCGCCGTCTTGCCCTTGAACTGCGCCAGCCATTCGGCCTCGCGCACCTCATGGCCGTAGCTTTCCTTGTACTCCAGGATTTCCACGCCCTGGACCGCGCCGTCCTTGGAAATGGCCACCGCCAGGCTGATGAACTCATGCTTGCCCAGCACCTCATCCAGGATGAAGGTGGCGCCATCGGGTGCTCGCCAGGCCTGGACCGCCTTGTTACGCACATCGACGCCGCTTTTGCTTTCGATGGCATCGACCTGGGCCCCCGTCAGGGTGACCGGCAGGGGGGTCAGCGCCTGGCCGGGAAACAGGGCCGCCTGGGCCTGTTCGGGGGTGAGGTAAACCTCGGCCACGGCCGGCTGGGTGAGTACCAGGGCCGGGGCCAGCAAGGTCAGGGGATGGAAACGCATCTCGGGAATTCTCCGTCACGACCGGGCCGGCCCCGGTGTTCCGCGGGGCCGGCGTTCAAAATCCGAAACGACCGCCGCTTAGAACGACATGCCGACCTTCAGGCGCAGGCGTCGCCTTTCGAAATCGTCGGCGTAGGTGCGGCCGCCCTTGACGAAACCCGGCGACGGGTCGGCCAGATCCTGGGCGAAGGGCAGCTGTTCCAGATAGGTCAGGTTCACGAAGTACCGTTCCCCGCCATAATGGATGGTGGGGCCGGCGTAATAGGCGACGTTGGTCGCCGAGTTCGCCGTCCAGAAATGGAAGTTGGAGAATTCACGCTCGTTCTGGAATTCCACACCGGCGTACCAATTGGCCGCGATGCGGTATGAGGCGGCGAGGCCGAAATTGACGTCGGTCTCATGGTCCCAATGCTCCACCGCCTCGTTGGACAGGGGATCGGCCTCCGGATCGCCGTTCAGGCGGCGCAGTTCCTGCCCCACCGTGATGTTGGCCGCCACGACCAGTTGGTCATCCATGAAGTTCTTCTGCAGGATGATGCGGGATTCCAGCTCCCGCGTCTTCGGCCCCACCAGCGGTTCCACGTAGAAGGCCAGGCCGACGGGATCGGTATAGGGGCTGAGCAGGCGGTAGATCAGCTCGACCGACGTGCCTTCATACTTGGTGCCGTTGAAAGCGGCCGTGTCGCTGGCCGGCGTGTATTCGGCGAAAACCTCCGGCACGGCGGTGGCGCCGTCCACGCCGTCCTGCCGGACGTGTGTCCAGGCATAGTTGGCATAGGCGGCGATCTGCAGGTTGTCCGTCAGGCCGTATTCGACTTCCGTCCGGCCCTCCCACACGCTGTAGTCGCCGCCGGCCTTGCCCAGGCGGCCGGTCATCCACTGCTCCGCCTCCACCTTGCCCGCCGGCAGCAGGTCGGTGGTGTAGATGTAGCCGAACAGCGGTTCTCCGGCGCGGGCCGGCAGACCGGCACCGGTGGCGGCCACGACCACCGACAGGGCCAACAGCGGGCGCCGCAAAGCGGAATGGGAAATGGAACACGTCGTCTTGCGCGACATTTTGCCGAGGCTCCTTATAGGTGATAATAAGTCGCATCAGCAATAATGAAACAGGATTTTAGAGTCAACGTATAGTTCAAGTTAAATATATGTAATTTATTATCCCGTATTTTTCGCAGTTTAAAAATAGATAATCACCGGGCGCACCCATGGCGCGCCCGGCTTTTCACGGCAGTTACTTTAAGATGATTTGGTTTCTGTCTGTTGTCCCCGAAAGATCAGCCTTTGGCCGACCGCGCGGTGTAAGCCTGGGCAGCGGTGGCGGAGGAGACGGTGCTGGTGGCGTTGCCGTCGGTGGAGGCGATGGTGGTGGCCGCCACCTGGGTGGCCGGGGAGGCCGTCGGCGCCGCCTTGGCGGCCGCGGGCACGGCGCCGGGCTTGGTGGCGTCGTGATCGGGATCGCCGATGGCGGCGTCCTTGTCGATCCCGGTTTTCTGGTATTGGGCACGGGCGGCAAGTTGCGCGGCCAAGACATTGGTCGGCGCAGCCGCGCCGGAGGAAATGGCGCTGACGGACATGGGGTTTAACCTTTTTAAGGCAGGGGATGAAGCCTTTGTGGCAGGCCCATCTTGGTTCCTGATCTTTCAGCGCACCATTAAAGTCATCGTTAGGATAAGAGAAAGCGCACGAATACCTGCGTTTCACTGCTTATGCATCAACCTGGCCCAGCCTCGGCCCGACGGCTCCACATCTGGGTAATGGGTGGTAGAACTATTATTTAATTGCACTCATTGCGAGAGTGCTTCCTGTCCGGCGGGGTGCATCGTCTGCGTGCGGGGAAAAAGGACGCGATTGCCTTGGTAAGCCACGGGACAGGAACTTGAGGCTTCGGCAGGTCGCTGGATGAAGCGATAAGTAACTGATATATTGATACCATATTCATTTTCGGGCTTCTGGGTGCGCGCACCCGCCCGTTGCCGGGA
Organism: Azospirillaceae bacterium; assembly: GCA_028283825.1. Lineage (NCBI taxonomy): Bacteria > Pseudomonadati > Pseudomonadota > Alphaproteobacteria > Rhodospirillales > Azospirillaceae > Azospirillaceae bacterium. Next base: position 540,535 of record JAPWJW010000002.1, read on the forward strand.
ACGGTGTGCGCTGCAGGGGAACGGCGGGCGCCTAAGGCCTTCCCCGAGTCGGGGGGGCAGACTTGGGGCCAGGGGCATGTCGCCGCCGATGCCTTTGGGGGTAGCGTGCATGCGCCACGGTTGGTCAACGGGTATATGCAGGGCGAAGTGCGTCATGTTGACGCATATACGTATGATCGGTATCCATCGATGTGAACAACGCTTGAACGAAACATTAATTCGCATCTCCGCAAGCATTATTATTTGCAGTCCGTTCCGTATCGCATTTCAGTGCCGATCCTGAATCCAATTTCGGCACGGAAGTCGTCAAGCGGTGCAACCCACAGAGACCCAACCCGAGGCGGGGGCGCCGCCGGCCGCCAGCCTCCCGGACAGCGGGCTGCTGTGCCTGCGCGCGGTGCTGGGCTTTCACGGCCTGGCGGCGGACGTGGGGCAGCTGCGGCATGCCACGGGCACCGGCGCGGCGCTGACGCCGGCGGAGCTGGTGCGCCTGGCGCGGCGCCAGGGCCTGAGCGCGCGTGAGCTCACCAGCGGCTGGGACCGCCTGCCGGCCCTGGCGCTTCCGGCCATCGCCGTGCTGTCGGACGGCGGCTACGTCGTGCTGGCGCGGGTGGTGGACGACCGCGTGCTGCTGCTGGACCCGGCGACGGGCCGGCCCACCCTGTGGGGCCGGGCGGAGTTCGAGGGGCGCTGGACCGGCCGCCTGGTGCTGGCGACCAAGCGCCTGTCCCTGGGCGACCTGGGGCGCCGCTTCGACCTGGGCTGGTTCCTGGCGGCGCTGGTCAAGTACCGCTGGATTTTGGGCGAGGTGCTGGTCGCGTCGCTGTTCCTGCAGCTGTTCGCGCTGGTGACGCCGCTGTTCTTCCAGGTGGTGGTGGACAAGGTGCTGGTGCACCGGGGCCTCAGCACCCTGGACGTGCTGGTGTTCGGCCTGGTGGCGGTGTCGATCTTCGAGACGGTGCTGTCGGGCTTGCGCACCCATGTCTTCGCCCACACCACCAACCGCATCGACGTGGAACTGGGCGCCCGGCTGTTCCGCCACCTGCTGGGCCTGCCGCTGGCCTATTTCGCCAACCGGCGGGTGGGCGACAGCGTGGCCCGGGTGCGGGAGCTGGAGACCATCCGCAACTTCATCACCGGCTCCGCCCTGACCCTGGTGGTGGACCTGGTGTTCACCGTGGTGTTCATCGCGGTGATGCTGGCTTATTCCGGCTGGCTGACGGCCATCGTGGCGCTGTCGCTGCCCCTTTACGCCGCCATCAGCATGGGTGCCGGTCCCGTCTTCCGCCGCCGGCTGGAGGAGAAGTTCCGCCGCGGGGCGGAGAACCAGGCCTTCCTGGTGGAGGCGGTGGGCGGGATCGAGACCGTGAAGGCCATGGCGGTGGAACCGCAGCTGCAACGCAAGTGGGAGGAACAGCTGGCCGGCTACGTCCAGTCGTCCTTCCGCGTCTCTGCCCTGGGCAACGTGGCCAGCCAGGGCATCCAGCTGATCTCCAAGCTGGTGTCGGCCGGCATCCTGTATTTCGGGGCCGGCGCCGTGATCAGCGGCAAAATGACGGTGGGCGAGCTGATCGCCTTCAACATGCTGGCGGGGCGTGTCAGCCAGCCGGTGCTGCGCCTGGCGCAGCTGGGGCAGGATTTCCACCAGGCGCGCCTGTCGGTGGAACGGCTGGGCGACATCCTGAACACGCCGATGGAACCGCAGGCCCGGCCGGGGCAGACGGCGCTACCCAACCTCAAAGGCGCGGTGGCGCTGGAACATGTGCGCTTCCGCTACCGCCCCGACGCCGCCCCGGTGCTGGAGGATCTGACCCTGGCGGTGCAGCCGGGGCAGAGTATCGGCATCGTTGGCCCCTCCGGCTCCGGCAAGAGCACGCTGACCAAGCTGCTGCAGCGCCTGTACGTGCCCGAGGCGGGCCGCGTGCTGGTGGACGGGGTGGACATCGCCCAGATCGACGCCGCCTGGCTGCGCCGCCAGGTGGGCGTGGTGTTGCAGGAGAACGTGCTGCTGAACGGCACGGTGCGGGAGAACATCGCCCTGGCGGACCCCGCCATGCCGCTGGAACGGGTGATGAGTGCCGCCCAGCTGGCGGGGGCGCATGAGTTCATCCTGGCGCTGCCGCAGGGCTACGACACGGTGGTGGGGGAACGGGGCGCCAGCTTGTCGGGCGGGCAGCGCCAGCGGGTGGCCATCGCCCGCGCCCTGGTGACCGACCCGCGCATCCTGATCTTCGATGAGGCCACCAGCGCGCTGGATTATGAGAGCGAGCGGGTGGTGCAGCAGAATTTGGGCGCCATCAGTCGCAACCGCACCGTCTTCATCGTGGCCCACCGCCTGTCGGCCGTGCGCCACTGCGACCGCATCCTGACGCTGGAGGGCGGACGCCTGGTGGAGGACGGCAGCCATGACGAGCTGGTCCGCGCCGGCGGCCGCTACGCCACGCTGTACCACATGCAGGCCGGCATGGCGCCGGTGGGGGTGGCCAATGTCGGCTGAACCCATGAGCGCGCCGCTGAGCGCCGATCCCAGCCTGAAGCCGCTGGTGAAGCCGCCGGCCCCGCCCAAGCGCCGGCGGGAGGAGCGCGAGTTCCTGCCCGCGGCGCTGGAGATCATGGACACCCCGGCCTCGCCGGTGGGCCGCGCCATCGGTGGGGTGATCATCGCCTTCTTCACCCTGGCGGTGGCTTGGGCGTGTATCGGCCACATCGACATCATCGCCACGGCCCCTGGCCGCATCGTGCCCTCGGGCCAGGTGAAGGTGGTGCAGCCGATGGACAGCGGCATCGTGACCGCCATCCAGGTGCAGGACGGCGACCATGTGGCGGCGGGCCAGCCGCTGATCCTGCTGAACGCCACCACCACGGCGGCGGACCGCGACCGGGCGACGGCGGACCTGGTCCAGGCGCGGCTGGACGTGGCGCGGCTGACGGCGCTGCGCGCCGGCCTGACCGGCAGCCTGACCAGCCTGGCGCAGGCGGAGAAGGCCTTCGTGCCGCCGGCCGACCTGGCGCCGGCCCTGGTGGAGCGCACGCGCGCGGCCCTGCGGGCCCAGGCGCAGGCGCAGGCGGCCAAGCTGGCGGGGCTGGACCAGCAGATCGCGCAGAAGGCGGCGGAGGCGGACGAGGTCGAGGTGACGACGGCCAAGCTGACGGCCTCGACCAAGCTGCTGGCGCAGCAGACGGAGATCCGCCGGCAGCTGATGGAAAGCGAGTACGGCAACAAGCTGAATTACCTTGAGGTGCAGCAGCGCCTGGTGGAGGCCCAGCACGAACTGTCGGCCCAGACGCAGAAGGCGGCGGAGGTGGCGGCCGCCCGGCGCGCGCTGGAGGGGCAGCGGGCCCAGGCGGTCAGCGACTATGCCCACCAGGTGCTGGAAGACCTGGGCACGTCCACCCAGAAGGCGGCGGAATACGCGCAGGACCTGGTGAAGGCGGATCAGCACCTGGCGCAGCAGACCCTGTCGGCCCCCATCGCCGGCACGGTGCAGCAGCTGGCGGTGCACACGGTGGGCGGGGTGGTGACGCCGGCCCAGGCGCTGCTGGTGATCGTGCCCGACGACGTGCCGCTGGTGGTGGAGGCCAGCGTGGACAACCGCGACATCGGCTTCGTCCATCGCGGCCAAGAGGTTGAGATGAAGGTGGAGACGTTCACCTTCACCCGCTATGGCCTGGTGCACGGCCATGTGCTGGACGTCAGCCGCGACGCCGTCACGCCCGACCGCGCCACGCCCACCGCCAACAACACCGCCCGCGCGCCGGGGGAGGACCAGGCCAGCGCCACCGACCGGCAGAAAACCGACACCACGCCGGTCTACGTGGCGCACATCGCCTTGGACACCCCCACCCTGATGGTGGACGGGCGCGAGGAACACCTGGCCACCGGCATGTCGGTGACGGCGGAGATCAAGACCGGCCGCCGCCGGGTGATCGATTACCTGCTCTCCCCCCTGGGCGAGTACGCGCATGATGGCTTGAGGGAGCGATGATGGCGGATCGTTCCCGCACTCAACGCGTCCCCGCGTCCCGCCCCCTGCCGGCCCTGCTGCTGGCGGGGGCTTTGGCGTCCTGCGGCGGCCCGCAGGGTGATCCCCTGCTGGGCCTGACCTGCCCGGCGCCCACCGCTGCGGCGGTGGCGTCCAACACCTACGACGGGCTGGACGCGCCGGCGCTGGAGGCCAAGGCCGAGGATGGCGACCGGGCGGCGGCGCGGGTGCTGGGCGAACGCTACCGCACCGGCCTGGGCGTCGCGGCCGACCCGGCCCGGGCGCTGGCCTGGACCCGCCGCGCCGCGGTGGTCGAGAACACGACCACCCAGTTCATCGTGGCGCCGGCGGTGGGCAAGCAGCCCAGCTTCACCGTGCCGATCAACCACACCACCCTGGCCGCCGGCGACCCGCCGGCGCTGGTGGAACTGGGGCAGCTGTACAGCCTGGGCCTGGGCGTGCCGCGCGATGCGGCCGTGGCCCGAACCCTGATAGAGTGCGGCCGCAAGGGCCAACAACCATGGACATGATCATGCCTACCCGCACCCCCATCCCCGGCGACACCGCCGCTTCCGCCGAAACCGCCCCGGCCATTCCGCACACGGTCAGCCACATGTTCGGTGAGCTGGTGTGGCTGCTGACCCAGTCGCCGCTGCACCGCCAGCTGAAGGTGGCGGACCTGGAATGGCTGGTGATGCCGCCCCTGCTGGCGGAGCAGTACCGGATATTCCGCGACGGCACCAAGCCCGTGGGCGTCGTCACCTGGGCCTATTTGTCGGAGGAGGCGGAAGGCCGCCTGCTGTCCGGCCAGCGCCCCCAGGTGGCCGACTGGAAGTCCGGCGACCGCTGCTGGATCATCGACCTGGTGGCGCCGACCACCACGGCCGAAAACCTGCTGGCCCCCCGCATGCTGGACGATCTGCGCCAGACGGCCCTGAAGGGCAAGACCTTCAAGCTGCAGCAGACCGACCCCAATACGGGGGAACGGAAGATTGTTAGCATTGTTGGCTAATTCATCTGAATCACTGGGAGGCTATTTTGGAAATTAAAACTAAGTTTGACGAAATTAAGCCTGAAACTCTTGTTGAAATGATGGGGGTTAATGGAAAGTTTTATATTGGGAGAGCTGGAGCTCGGCCAGAGCTTGGATCATGTTATTTTTATGGAGATAAATGCGAACAGTTTTTTTTCTATCTAAGATCTGAGGCGTGCGAGGAGGGGGGGTATAACATTAATATTCATGCGGCCTCAGTTTACAGAATAAGGGGCCCATTTTTCGTTCCAAACAAAGAAAATATTGAGATAATAAAGGAAAATATAACGAAATTCTTTTCAATTCGGGATTTCTTTTCGCCTCAAAGGCAAATTAGTCCGGCCAATGACCAGAAAAATATTATATTTACGTGGGGAATCTCTTAATGTCTTACATTGATCTCGTTATCAATCAGATTAACTCTGCAACGAGCCTGGATCAACTGCGCCAAATTGCGCAAACTTTTTCCGCTGCGTCTTCCCAACCAGCAAATAGCCTGCTGTACTCCGGAAGCGTGTCAATGCTAGGTTCTGATTTAAGTGTTAGTGTTTTCAGTATAGTACCGCAAATTAATTCTCAATTGAATTATGGCCTTATCGATAGCACGCCACGTGCTCAGATAATCACTGCTCCGGAATTCACGGCCGCCGCCGAAAGAATAATTGCGAATTCGGGGTTAACCGGAGTCGCTGCAGAAAATGCATTTAATCAATTTTTTTCGTATTCCACGACTACCGGAGGGGTTCCTTCGGTTTGGGCTCAAGCATCAAGAGATTTTGCCAGTTCTCTGACTGGGGATGTTACAACTCTTACGGGTGGAGCTGGCAAGCTCGGTGTTTTCTTTGTAGATGAATTGCCTGCTCTTTTAAGCAATCCAAATATCACGTCCATTAACGGAATACCAATTGATGAATTGCGCGCACAGGCTGCATCAAAGGGTATTGAGTCTGTTTTCAACGATATAAATCAAGTATCGGCCGGAATATTTGACAGGGCTATGTACGCTGATACGTCAAGCGGGGATTTGGTAATTAACTTGACGAAGGAAGGTGCGGATTTATTTGGATTAGATCCGGCTGGGCTCGAGTCGTATGACGATGTTGCTGCAAAATATGGTGCTGACGCCAAAATTATTGACGCCTCTGAGAAGATTACGCCTTCAACGATTGAAGAAATTGCTAAGACGCCAGCTGTTTCTGATGATCTCAGGGTCATGGATGGTGCAACTCACGTAAACTTTGGAGAATATGTTCAGGGCTCTATTAAGGTCGTCGGAGAAGTTGGGATTGCCTATGATGTTGTCACAACGGCCGAGATGGCAGTTCAGCAAATAGAAAGTGGCGATACAGACGGTGCCCTCCAGACGTTAACGCGTCTTGGTGCGAGACTGTACGGCGGTGCGGCCGTTGGCGCAGAGGGTGCGGCGGCAGGTGCAAGTCTCGCGGCGCTTTTTGGTATTGAAACTGGGCCCGGCGCCGTGGTTGCGGGGCTGGTTGGGGGTTTAATTGGTGGCGTAGTAGGAACTGTGGGCGGTCAGGAAGCGGTTGATCAGATTTGGGCGACTGCGCGTGATATTGTTAATCTTATGGGCGGGGCTGGTGCTGGTCTTAACAATTACCAGCCAGCATCGGTTGGGATATTGGGCGATAATGCCGGAAACGTCCCCTCGGATATCGTTGATCAGCTTAATCGATTGGTTGAGCAAAAATACCAACAAAGCCAGGAAGAAGATCCGAGTCTGACTGTTGCCCAGTTTGTCTCTGGCACGGTGTCGGATGTCAAGAACAATCAGTCTGCGGCATATTCTTCTGATGGTGGTGCATCAGTCCTTGTGGATCCGTCGGATTCATCTTCAGGAACTTCCTATGTTGCGACAAGTTCGACCATCTATGATGAAAATGGGACGCTTATAGGTAGCGTTGACGTGGATTCTAACGGGAATGTCTACGCAGTAGGGCATTCCGCTTCCGGTGGTGACCAGTCACCGCAGACGATTGGTTTATATAAATCGTCCAATGGTAGTGAATCTCTTGCAGTTAATGCCGATGGAACGTCAACTGATGATAGATATTTTAATGAAGATGGAAATGTACAGAAAGAAATAGTCAATAGAAATCAGAATGGTGATGAAACTTCACAGGCTGTAAGTGAGTATTATGATTCAACATTAACTTCCTCTTCTGAGACTTTCTATTATGGGTCGTCTTTGTTTGGTGATATCGACAAAGTTGGCGCAACTTTTAATAGCCTTACAATAACGGAGAACGCTGACGGGCAGCTTATGGGGGTGGTTTCCACTTTGAGTAATGGGCAGGTGGTTCAATCTTCTCCCATTAAAGTGTCTAATCAAAGTATTGGCGACTTATACGAAACTCCATACAATGATAATAGTTTGGCTGCTGGTATTGGCCAGGCGTTAGGATCATCTTTAGGCCGCATGTTGGTGGGGGGTAATGCTTTCGAGGGGATCGGCGTCAGTGCAACGTTGGGCACTCTGCTTGAGCAGGTCGCAGGTTCCATAAACGGATCGACGAACTTAGCCGCCGCAATCAATCAAGATTTCTCCAGCACCAAGGGTGGCCTCTTCCAGAATCTTGAGAGTGCTGGTGCGGGCGCGCTGGGCGGCTATCTTTCTGCTGATCTGATGAACGCGCTGGGAATTGATCCGAGTTCATTTGTCGGTGGATTGGCGAATACAGTTGCTGCCACTACCATCTCGACTATTGCGAAGAATCTCGCGACCGAGGTTGTAGATGGTGCTAATGCGGCGAGCTGGAATACTGGCCTGTCGGGCGCCTTTGGTAGCGCTGTTGGCAGTTATTTGGGAGAAGCGCTGGCAGGAGCACTTCTTTCTCCAGACTCTCCCGAAGCGGCTTTGGGCGCCCAATTGGGAGCTACTTTGGGGACGGTAGCTGGCGCGACGGGACTGTTGGGCTCAATTAGCGCGGGTACGGGGGTAGCAGCTGCCGATGCCGCTATCGCCAATGCATTGTCTCAAATCGGAATTAGCCTCGCGCCAGAGGCAATCGGTGGAGTCATTGTACCTTTTGTTGGGGCATTCGTTGGATTCATTGTTGGAGAGCTTCTAGGCAGTCTCTTTGCAGGGCCGGAGCCCTATAGCTTGGCGACCGTCAAGTACGAAAATGGGATGTTTGTCCAGGATGGCCTGAATTCGCCGCAGGGCGGGGAGTATGACCAGACCGCTGTGGAATACGGCGACAGCGTTGCGGCCGAACTGAACGCGATCACCCAGACGGTTGGTGGCACCCTAATCGAGGCTGGTCACGAATTCTCGGTCGGTATTTATCAAGGCAAGAATTCATATAACAGTAATGAAGGCTACGACAGTGTCGCCTATAGCGATACCACCGCGCTGACCGATTATGCGGTCATGCATCAATTAGCGACGATGCAGTTCAGTGGCGGTGACGTTTATATTGAGCGCGCCATCGATGCAACGTTGCGCTCTTCCGATACACCGGGCGTTCAGACGCTGGCGGGCGATATCCAGATCGCCGAGGATTACGAGACCTATATTCAGAATCAAGCGATGATCAACGAATTGGTCGCCGCGAACCCTAATTCCGCCTTCGCTGCCAGTTGGGTGACAGAACTCGCCATCGCGGGCCAGATGGGTTACGGCACCAGCATCCAGGGCGGCACCTGGAGTGATAACCTGGAGGCCACGGCCGACCAGAAGGTGCTGATCGGTGGCGGCGGGAACGATGTCTACACCTTCAAGGCGGGTGACGGTTACGTCACGGTCGATAACGGCATCTCCATCGACAACGAGCAGCGCGGCCAGCTGGAATTCAGCGGGGTGACGGGCGTCAGCTTCGTGCGCAAGGGCGTGGACCTGGTGGTCCTCACCAACGCCACCGGCGACCAGGTGACCATCTCGGGTTTCTATGCCGACAGCTTCGCGCGGGTCAGCGAGATCGATTACAACGGGACGCAGGTGACGGCGTCGCTGGCGGCCTATTACGGCAACCTGGCGGCGGGCATCACCCCGGCGGTGGATGATCCGGGCGCATCCGCCGGCATGGGCGTGGCCGGCGCCACCTATGTGCTGCCGGACAACACCTCGCTGTCGGGCGGGGTGGGCGACGACGTGCTGGACGGCAGCAGCGGCGCCGACACCCTGCTGGCCGGCGGCGGCAATGACACGCTGATCGGCAACGGCGGATCCGACATCTACGCGCTGAACGCCGCCGGCCAGCTGACGGTGGTCAACGGCGTGGCCGGCGCCGGCGCCAGCAGCGAGCTGGACATCGAGGATGGCGTCAGCAGCAGCCAGTTGAGCTTCGCCCACAGCGGCAACGACCTGGTGATCACCAGCGCCGACGGCACCACCGAGGTGACGGTGCAGGGCTGGTTCGCCAGCGATTCCGCCAAGCTGTCCACCATCAGGCTGGGCAGCGGCGCGTCCGCGCTGACGGTGGTGTTCAGCGTGGTCGACGCCAGCAGCAACCTGGTCAGCTACACCGACGCCACGGGCCGGGTGGTGGAAAGCGTCTTCTTCACCGAGGCGGGCGCCAAGACGGTGGACTATCAGTTCCACGCCGACGGTTCCAAGGAAGTGCTGATCTATAACGACACCCGCTACACCCTGGTCGACCAGCAGTTCGACGCGGCGGGAAACCTGCTGAGCCAGGTCGGCACCCGGCCGGACGGCTATCAGGACATCAACTACTACTTCCCCGGCACCTACATCCTCTCCGCCAGCGGCGACCAGATCACCGTGGCGAATGGCACCACGCTGACCCTGGCCGGCAGCGGCGACACCCTGAACGCCAGCGGCACCACCCTGGTGGCCAGCGCCGCCGGCCTGAACGCCACCGACGTCTATGGCAACAACAACACCATCACCCTGAACACCAACACCACCGACAACATCGGCATCCACGGCACCGGCAACCTGGTCAACGCCACCGGCGACTGGCTGGTGGTCTATGACAACGCCCAGGCGGCGGTGACCGGTGAGAACGCGACCGTCCACGCGCGCAACAACGCCGCGGTCACCTTCAACAGCCGCAACGACATCCTGGATGTCGAGGGCACCGGCGTCACCGCCAGCATGGCTTACGGCACGGTCAACTTCACGGCGGCGGGCCAGTCGGCCACGCTGGCGGGTGGTGAGCTGACCATCAACGGCAGCGGCGACACGCTGACCAGCGCCGGCTTCGGCGACGCCGACCTCTACGGTTCGAATAACACCGTCACCCTGCGCGCCAGCAGCACCGACACCATCGGCATCCACGGTGGCACCGGCGATGTGGTCAACGCCGCCGGCGACGTGATCACCGTTTACGCGGGCGCCCAGGCGACGGTCAACGGCAACAGCGCCACGGCCCATGTCCAGGCCGGCGCCTCCGTCACCATGGCCGGTAGCGGCGACGTGGTGGACGTGGACGGCGCCACCGCCACCGCCAGCCTGTCCGGCGGCACGGTGAACTTCGGCACCACCCAGCAGACGGCTACCCTGTCCGGCGCCAGCCTGGTGATCAACGGCAGCAACGACACCATCATCAGTGCCGGGCTGACCGGCGCTGATCTCTACGGCGCTGGCGACACCGTCACCCTGGCCGCGGGCGACAGCGTCGGCCTCCACGGCACCGGCGATATGGTCACCGCCGCCGGCGCCGCCGTCACGGTGTACGAGAACCTTCAGGCGACGGTGAACGGCGACGCCGCCACAGTCCATGCCCGCAACGGCGTGTCGGTCGGCTTGTCCGGCAGCGGTGATGTGGTGGATGTGGAGGGCGCCAAGGTCACGGCTATCCTCGAAAACGGCACCATCAATTTCAGCAGCACCGGGCAGACGGCGATCATCGGCGGTTCGAGCCTGGTGATCAACGGCAACGGCGACACCATCATCAGCACGGGGCTCAGCGGCGCCGACGTTTATGGTTCCAACGACACTCTCACCCTGCTCCCCTTCCCTAGTGACAGCGTGGGGATCCACGGCATCGGGGCGGTGCTCAACTCCGCCAACGGCGCTGCGGTGACGGTCTATGAGAACGCCCAGGCGACGGTGAACGGCAACAATGTCACCGCCCATGTCCGCAATGGCGGGTCGGTCGGCGTATCGGGCTCCAACGCCAGGGTGCTGGTGGAGGGGACCGCCGTCACGGCCGGCCTGTCCCAGGGCACGGTAAGCTTCACCGCGGCCGGTGAGACCCTGACCCTGGGCAGCGGCGGCAGCGCCGCGTTGCTGCTCGCGGGCCTGGTGGACACCCTGGCCGGCAGCGGGGCCGCGACAACCCTGGCCTCCACCGGCACCCTGAACGTGACGGGGTCGGGCGAGGTGGTGACGGACGGCATCGCCGGCGGCGTGGTCCTGTCCAGCGGCACCAACAACACCCTGGTGGCCACCGGCACGGGCGCCACCCTGGAAAGCGTGGGCGGCAACGCCACGCTGGTGGGCAACGGCCTGGGCAACACGCTGATGGCGGCGGGGGGTGCGGCCGTGGCGGAGTATGACGCCGCCGGCATGACCATCAACCTGGCGGCCGGCACGGCGCTGGCGGCGGGCTCCACCACCTCCGACACCCTGGTCGGCATCACCAGCCTGGTGGCGGCAGGCAGCAACGACATCATCACCGGTGCCGCCGGCACCAACATCTCGGTAACCGGCAACAACGACCAGATCCTTCTGCATGGCGGCACGATTACCATCTCCGGCGCCGTTGCCAAGGTGGAGACGCTGACGGTCGTTCCGCCGGCCCAGGCCGCCGGCACGGTGGATGTCCTGACCACCGGCGTGACCTTGAACAGCAGTGCTTCTGCCGCCATCCGGACCCTCAACATGTCCGGCGACACGCTGCTCGCGGGCTGGGGCACCTACATCGTCAACGGCGCCAACGACGACGTCGTCATCCAGGGCACCAGCGCCAGCACGGCCACCCTCAATGGCACCGGCCACCAGGTCACCCTGGGCAGCAGCAGCGTCGCGGCGACCCTGACGGGCAGCGGCGACACCGTGACCCTGACCGGCAGCACGCTGGTCGTCACCGGCGCCACCAACCTGGTGGAGACCATTGGCGGCACCGGCGGCCTCATCTCCGTCCTGACCGACAGCGACACCATCAGCCTGGCCAGCGCCGGCGCGTCGCTGAGCATGAACAACGGCACCGCCGTCATCAGCAGCACCGGCGACACGCTGGCCGGCACCAACGACGGCACCACGCTGACCGCTACCGGCCTGGCCCTCACCGTGGCGGGCGCCACCGGCCAGGTGCAGCGCGTCACCGCCACCGGCGACGTCATCACCGTGCTGCCCACCGGCGCCACCCTGACCTTGGCCGGGGGTGGTGACACCCTGTCCATCGGGGGCGGCAGCACCACCCTCAGCGGCACCGGCGACACCCTGCTGGGCAGCGGCGACAGCGTCAGCCTGACGGTGGCGGGCCTGGCCCTGACCTTGGGCGACGCCTCCGCCCAGGTGGCCAGCATCGCCGGCAGCGGCGACACCATCACCGCCGTCGGCACCAACGACACCCTGACCCTGTCGGGCAGCAACGACACCCTCACCATGCCCAGCGGCACCCTGACCCTGCTGTCGGGCAGCCAGGGTGACGTCATCACGATGAGCGGTGGCACGCTGATCGCGCAGGACGGCGTCGGCGCCACGATGGCCACCACCCTGACCGGGTCGAACGACCAGGTGGGCATGGGCGCGGGCAACACCCTTGTTCTTTCCGGCAGCAACGACGCAGTCAATGGTACGGCCGACACCGTCACTTTGTTGTCGGGCGACCAGACGGACGGCCTCTTTTTGAGCGGCAGTCGGGTGGTGGCCCAGGACAATGTGGGCAATACCTCCGGCTACGCCCTCTACGGCGACCGGAACATCCTGACGGCCGGCGCCAGCAACACCCTGGAGGTCGGCGGCAGCAACAACAGCCTAACGGTGGCCACCAGCGGTTATGTCGGCATTTACACGGGCAGCCAAGGCAACGCCGTCACGATGAGTGGCGGTACCCTGGCCACCGAGGACGGCGTCGGCTCCACGACGGCCACCACCCTGACGGGAACCGGTGACCGGGTGAACCTGGGCGTGAACAACACCCTGGTGCTGTCGGGCAGCACCGATGTCGTCAATGGCACGACGGAGAGCCTCACGCTGCTGTCGGGCAGCCAGTCGGACGAACTGCACCTGACCAGCAGCACGCTGGTGGCCCAGGCCAATGCCTCCTACGCCCTCTACGGTGACCATGACACCCTGACGGCCGGTACCGCCAACACCATGAACGTCGGCGGCAGCAGCGACACCCTGACGGTGGCCGGCGGTTATGTCGGCATTTACACCGGCAGCCAGGGCGACACCATCATCATGTCGGGCGGCACCATCGCCACCCAGAACGGCGTGGGCAACACCGCCGCGATCGCCATCAACGGCAACAACGACACCATCAACCTTGCCGACAACTCCGTCGTCGTGCTGACCGGCACGGGTGAGGCGGTGGCGGCCAATAACAGCACCATCACCATCAACGCCAACTCCAGCGCCGTCATCACCGGTGTCGGCGACACCGTGCTGATGGCCGGCATCAACGCCACCGCCACGGTCTCCAGCGCCGCCGTCTCGCTGACGGCGTCCGGCGTGGGCATGACGCTGGGCGGCAGCAACGACACCATCACCGGCACGGGCACGCTGATCTCCACCGGCCTGTTGGCGGCCACCCTGGCCGGCAGCGCCGACACCCTGACCCTGCGGTCCAACAGCACCGACGGCGTGACGGTCACGGCCGGCACGGGCCATGTCATCAACGCCGTGGGTGACACCCTGGCGGTCGCCGGCCCGGCGCGGGCCTCCATCGTGGGGGCGGGCGACGTGCTGACCATGACCGGCGGCGCCGTCGTCACCATCAACGGCGCCAAGGATGTCGTGACCACCACGTCCTCCACCCTCACGGTGGCGGGTGCCGGCGGCGTGGTCGAGACCATCGGCGGCGGCGCCAGCACCATCACCGTGCAGTCGGCCGGCGATACCATCAGCCTCAGCGGCGCCAACCAGTCGCTGACCATGAGCACCGGGACGCTGGACCTGACGGGCGGCAATGTCACGCTGGCCGGCACCACCAACCAGGTGGTGATGGCGGCGGGCACCTCGGCCACCCTGGTCGGCACGGGTGACGCGGTCTCGGCCACCAGTGCCAGCATCACCGTGGCCGGCGCCGGCACGCTGACGGCGTCCGTCACCGGCGATCATGACAGCGTCACCGTCACCTCGGCCGCCGACACGGTGACCGTCAGCGGTGCCAGCCAGTCGGTCAACATCGGCAGCGGCACGCTGGTGCTGGCGGGCGGCACCGCCACCGTCAACGGCGCCGCCACGTCCGTCACCTTGGCGCCCGGCAGCGCCGAGGTCGCGACCGTCAACGGCAACGCCGACATCATCACCGGCGCCGGCGGCACCACGGTGACCGCCACCGGCACCGGCGACCTGCTGACCCTGGCCAGCGGCAGCACCGCCACCCTGACCGGCGGCGGCGACACCGCCACGGTCAACGGCGCCACGGTGGTCATCGCCGGTGCCCTGGGCCTGACGGAGAGCATTGGCGGCGGCGGCGGCATCATTTCCATCGCCACCACCGGCACGCCGACGGCGCGCGACACCCTGACCCTCAGCGGGGCGGGACAGCAGGTCACGGCCAGCGGCCATGTCCTGACCGTCGCCGCCTCCGGTGGCCTCACCCTGACCGGCACGGGGGACCAGGTGGCCTTGGGCGCCGGCGCCGGCGCCGTGCTGAACGGCACCGGCCATGTCGTCACGCTGGCGACCGGCGCCTCGGCCCAGTTGAACGGCAGCAACGACACCGTCACGGCCGCCACCGGCGCCTCCATCCTGATTTCGACCACCGGTCTGAATGAGACCATCGCCGGCAGCGGCGGCCACGGCATTGTCAGCACGAGCGGCGATACCATCACCATCAGCGGTGCCAACCAGACGCTGACCATGAACGGCGGGCAGGTGGAGGTCACCGGTGGGCTCACCACCCTGGACGGCAGCGGCAACACCGTGACGGTGGACGCCGGCGCCACCCTGGCCATGACCATGAGCGGCAACGCTATCACGGCCAGCAACGCCGGCCTGATCATGGTGGGTGCGGGGCCGCAGACGCTCAGCGTCGGCGGCAGCGGCAACACCACCAGCATCGTCAACACCGGCTCCACCGTCACCCTGAATGGCGCCGGGCAGATCTTTTATGGGACCAGCGACCGGGTCACCGTCGCCTCGGGCGACGCGACGGTGTATGGCACCACCCATGCCATCACGGTCGCCAGTGGCGCCAGCGCCACGCTGGCCGGCTCGGGCGACGTGGTCACGGCTTCGGGTGCGACCCTGGGTATCGCCGGCGCCGGCACCTTGGTCAGCACCGTCAACGGCGGCAACGACACCATCATGGTGACGTCGGCGTCCGACACGCTCAGCCTCAGCGGCACCGGCCATTCGGTGGCCATGACCAGCGGCACCCTGGCCCTGCAGGCCAATGCCTCGGCCACGGTCAGCGGCGGCACCACGACCATCACCCAGGCGGCGGGCGCCGTCGCCATCCTGACCGGCAACAACGACACGGTCGCCAGCAGCAACGTCACCGCCACCCTGGCCGGGGCCGGCGGCCTGACGGCCACCATCGCCGGCAGCAACGACGTCATCACCGTCGTGCCGACGACGGGCGACGTGCTGATCCTGACCGGCAGCAACGAGGCGGTGACCGCCACCGGCACCACCATCAAGACGGCGGTGTCGACGGGCACGCTGACCCTGACCGGCCGCACCGACGTGGTGAACACCACCGCCGGCGGTGCCGTGGTCCTCACGGCCGGCAGCTCGGCCAGCCTGACCGGCGCCAACGTCACCAGTGTCGCCACCGCCAACGGTGCCACCCTGGTCTCCAGCCGGACGAATGAGACGCTGGCGGCGGGCACGGGCGCCTCGACGCTGGAGATCACGGGCGCCGGCTACGGCCGCATCCTGGGCAACGCCAACGGCAGCACGCTGGAGGCCGTGGGGGCCGCCGGCCCCGTGGTGCTGGCCTACAGCCTGGCCAACGTGGCGGTCAACCTGGCGACCAACACCGCCAAGATCAACGGCGCCAGCACGGCCGACACGCTGATCGGCCTGAGCGTGGTGTCTGTGTCGGGCACCGGCGACACGCTGATCGCGGGTACGGGCGCTGCCACCCTGCAAAGCACGGGTGGGACCACCACCATGGTGGCCACCGGCCAAGGCAGCACCCTGCAGGCGGCCGGCGGCGCCGTCGTTGCCTCCTACGCCGGTGACAACCTGGTCATCAGCCTGGGGGCCGGCAGCGGCACGGCCAAGGTCTCGGGCGCCAGTGCGGCCGATGTGCTGACGGGCATCACCACCCTCAGCCTGGGTGGGCACAACGACACGGTCACCGCGACCGGGGCGACGATCTCGCTGACCGCATCGGCGCCGACCGCGACCATTGGTGGCAGCGGCAACACCGTCGCCGTCGTCTCGGGCCAGGGGCTGATCACCGTCACCGGGCAGACCGAGCACGTGGCCTTTGCCGTGGGCGGCAGCATGGCGTTGTCGGCCGGGGCCTCGGCCACGGTCACCGGCGTCGCGGGTGGCGGCACCATCACCGCCAATGGCGCATCGGTGGTTTCCAGCCGTACGGGTGAGACCCTGGTGGCCGGCACCGGTGCCTCCACGCTGGAGATCACCGGCGGTGCCAGCGGCACCATCCGGGGCAACGCCAACGGCAGCACGCTGGAGGCGGTGGCTGCTGGGAGCGTCCTGGCCGCCTACAGCCTGAACAACCTGGCCGTCAATCTGGCGACCAACACCGTCAAGGTGAACGGCGCCAGCGTCAGCGACACGCTGGTGGGCATCAATGCGGTGTCCACGTCGGGCAACAACGGCACCCTTATCGGTGGCGGCAACACCACCACGCTGATCGCCACCGGTGTCGGCAACACGTTGATCGCCGGCACGGGCATCACCTCGCTGGTGTCCAGCGGCCTGGGCAACACGCTCAGCGCCGGCGCCAGCGGCGCCACAGCGGTGGCGGTCTACAACACCGATAACATCTCGGTGGACCTGTCGCTGGATCCGGAACAGGCGACCCTGCGCGACACCGCCGGGAACATCTTGGGCATGGACGTCCTCTACGGCATCAACAACGTGCTGGTGAACGGCAGCCATTCCACCATCGTGGCCAACCTTGGGCTCGATACGCTGGTGGTCAACGGCTACGACGACACGCTGATGTCCAGCCATGGGGTGGGCGCCACCACGTTGGTGGCCAACGGTGGCTCCAACACCCTGGTGACCGACGGCGGGCTGGGTGTGGTCGCCGGCTACGAGGCCGATGACCTGACCATCAACCTGCAAACCAACCTGTCGCAGGTGAACGGCACCAGCGAGATCGGCACCCTGGCGGGCATCGAGGCCATCCTGGTCACCGGCGCCCATGACACCATCATCGGCAGTGATGCGGTGGCCAGCACGCTGACCAGCAGCGGCACGGACGACACACTGATCGCCGGTGCCGCCGCCTCCACCCTCATCGCTATCGGCGGCAACGCCACCCTGCTGGGCCATGCCAATGGCAGCACCTTAGAGGTGAATGGGGGGATCGCGCTGGCCACTTACGCTGCCGACGACATGGACATCAGCATCGGCAGTCCCCTCGGTCAGGATGAAGCCTTTGACAACCTGCACGGCTCTTCGGACACGCTGGTGGGTGTCACGGCGGTGGAAATATCGGGCGCGTGGTCATTTGCCCGTGTGTCCGCAGGCGCCACGGGCACTTACACCCTTATCGCCGATGGGGCGGGCGAGATCTTGGCCGCCGGCGGCGACCTGACGACATTGGTGTCGAGCGGGATGGGCAATACCTTGGATGCCAATAACGCCGTGGCGGTGATTGCCCAGTATTCCGCCGACAATTTGGTCGTCAATCTGGGCGGGAACGGGCCATTGATGATGGCTTATACTGCCAGTATTGACGGTAGCGATACCTACGATACCTTGATGAATATTAATACGGTTACCACCTCCGGCAATACTAATACGCTGTATGGTGACGATAGCAGTGTCTTCATGGTAACCGGCACCAGCGACCTGATCGATGTCGCCGGATCGCACGTCACCCTCAACGGTGCGGCCGGCCAGGTGGCAACCATCTCCGGGTACGAGGGCGTCATCAAGATGGTCGCGGTCGGCAACACCCTCACGTTGGGCGGCGCGGACCAGACCTTGGCCGCCAGCGGGGACACCATCAATGTGAACGCGGCCACGGCGATACTGATGGGGAGCGGCAACACCGTGTCCCTGGCCGCCGCGGACGCGCTGACCATCGCCAGCGGCAACGGCAACGTCATCACCACGGCCAATGGTGTCATGGCGCTTCCAAACACAACCCTGACAATCCCCACCCCAGGCGGAACCCTGACGATCGCGGATGGCCTGGCGGAAACCATTGCGGGCAGTGGTGCCGTTGTCGCCCTGAGTGCCGGTGACACACTGACCGTTACCGGCACGAAGCAAACGCTGACGGGTAGCGGTGATACCATCTTCCTGGGGGCGGGGGCCGTCGCGACGCTGACCGGAAGCAACGACGTGGTGAGCCTGGCCAGCGGCGCATCGCTCTCCCTGTCCGGCAGTGGCGCCGTCATCACCGGCACTGACGCCACCGTCACCCTAGGGGCGACCGACGGCCTGGTGGAAACCCTGGGCGGCAGCGGCAACACCCTGACGGCGTTGGCGGGTGCAACCATCAATGTCAGCGGCAGCGGCCAATCCTTGAAGGTCAGCCAGGGCGTCGTCATTTTGGCGGCGGGGGCCGACATGAGCCTCCACGGTGCCGGCAACACCGTCACCGCGGTCAGCGGCGGTAACGTCACCGTGGGCGGCAATACCAAGACGGGCACGACGAATGCCGTGACTTTGTCCAACGGCACGTTGACGGAAAGCGCCAACGCCGTCGTGGACCTGACCGGCTCCGGCAACCAAGTGACCATAGGCTCCAGCGACGTTGCCGGCATTTACGGCGCCAACAACGTCGTGACGGCCACCGGCAGCAGTGATTCCCTGTGGATGAGCGGCACCGGCAACACGGCCACGGCCACGGCCGCCGTGTTCAATCTGTATGCCGGCACCGGCCTGACCATCAACGGCAACCGCAACAGCGTGAGCGGCAGCCAGGGAAGCACGGTCGTCACCCTGACCGGCAACAACGACGTTTCCACCCTGACGGCGGGCACGCTGGTCCTGGCGGGGGCCCTGGGCTACATTGAAACCCTGGGCGGCAGCAACGATACGATCAACGCGACCCTGTCCGGCACCACCATCAGCCTGAGCGGGACCGGCCACGTGCTGACGGGCAGCGGTGAGACGGTCCTGGTGGCGGCCAGCACCACGGCCACCGTCAATGGCGGCCAGAACGCCGTCAGCCTGTCCAGCGGCGACAGCGTCACGGTGAACAACGACAGCAACGCCGTCACGCTGGCGGCCGGCGGGGTCGCCACCATCACCGGCACCGCGGACACGGTTGCCGGCAGCGGCGGCACGGTGCTGGTGACCGGCACCTCGGCCTTGGTCAACCTGACCGCCAGCGGCGCCGCGGCCAGCCTGACGGTGGCGGGCGAAACCGCCATCATCAGCGGCACGACCAACACCGTCACCGGCACCAGGGATATCATCACCCTGGGCGGCAGCGTCAACACGGTGCTGGGCACGGGCAACACCGTTAACGTCCAGGCCGGCGCCGACGGCACCATCGACGGCAGCGGCCAGACCGTCTCGCTGGCTGCCAAGGCCGGCCTGGTATCCATTACCGGGAAGACCATCGGCGTGACGGCGGCCAGCGACACCCTGGCCATCTCCGGCACCAGCGTGACTGTCACGGGCGGTGGCGACACCATCTCGATGACTGGTGCCGCCACTGCGATCGTGAACGGCGTTGCCAACACCCTGACACTGACGGGTGCCGCCGCCGTTCTTGCCACGGGCGAGAGCGACAATCTGACGCTGAATGGCAGTTCGCTGACCGGTACCAACCCCAGCGCGACACTGACGGGCTCCAAGGCCACCGTCGCCCTGACCTATGCGTCACTGCTCATCAGCACCAACACCGGCCTGGTGGAAACGATCAACGGCCAGCATGGCAATGTCACGGTAACCTCCGCGAACGATGCCCTGACCGTCAGCGGCATCAGCCAGGCCGTGACCATCAGCGGTGGCACCGTCACGGTGCTTGCCGGCAGCACTGCCTCCATCAGCAACGCTGTCTCCATCGGCAACGGCGGCAACCAAGTGAGCTTGCTCGGCGGTTCCACCGCCACCCTGCTGGGTAGCGGTGACGTGGTGACGGCGAATTTCACCGACGCCTCGGGTACCCTTCCCTTGGTGGGGGCCACCCTGCTGATCGGGGCTACGGGCCTGAGCGAGACGGTATCGGGTTCGCACGCCACCATCACGCTGGCAAGCGACACGCTGACCCTCAGCGGCGGTCCGAACACCGTCACCGCCACCACCAGCACCCTCACCCTGACGGCCTCCAGCACCACCACCCTGAACGGCACGGGCAATACCGTGTCGCTGGGCGCCAGCGGCATGGTGACGGTGACCGGCGCGGGCAACGCTGTGACGTCGAGTGGTACGGCGACGAACGCCGCCACGGTCATCGTGTCGGGCGCCTCCCTGACGGAAAGCATTGGCGGCAATTATGCCCTGGTCACCGTGACGGACGGTGCCGGCGTCCTGAACGTCAGCGGCACCGGCCACAGCATCACGCAGAGCGGCGGCACGGTCAGCCTGGCCAACAGCGCCAGCGTCACCGTCACCGGCGCCGGTGAAATCGTCAACGGCGGCACGGGAGAGGTTCTGACCATCGGTGGCAACGGCCTGTCCGGCACGGTGGACACGGTCAACCTGTCGGGTGCCGTCATCGCGGAAATTGGCACCTCCGATATCGTCTCCAACATCATTGTCAACGGTGACAGCAACACCCTGACGGCCGGCAGCGGCGACATCATTACCGTCAACGGCGGCAGCAATACGCTGACGGTGACCGGCGGCAAAGACAATGTCACGCTGAAGGGAAAGAGCAACGTCGCCACCATCAGTGGCGGGGCGGTTCACGTGCTGACGTCGACGGTGTCCGGCATTGCCACGTCCGCCACCATCAACGGCAATAGCGACACGTTGATCCTGGAGGCCCAGACCACCACGACCGTGACGGGCGACAACCTGACGGTCACCGGCACCAACAGCGTCCTCACGGTGTCGCCGATCGACCCGACGAAGGCGCCCACCATCACCATCCAGTCCGGCACGACCGGGACCACCGTCAATGGCGATAGCTTCACGCTGAACCTGAACGCCAATTCCACCATAACCGCGACCGGCAACGCGCTTGCGGTGGCCGCGACCAGCGCCACGGTGACGTTCGCTGGGGCGACCGGTTATACGGAGACCGTCACCGGCGACAGCAATATCATCGGGATGACCGCCGCAGGCGACGTGCTCAACCTGAATGGGGCGGGCAATTCGGTCACCTCCGTTTCCGGCAATACGATCAAGATCGCCGGGAACGGCAACGCGGGGAATTCCGACCTGGTGCAGATGTCCAGCGGCACTGTCATTCTGGCCGACAGCGCGCGCTCCGACGTCACGGGATCGAGCAACCAGATCACGCTGGGCAGCGGTGACGCCCTGGGAGTCATCGGGAACAACGTCACGGTGACGGCCACCAACTATGGTGGCGACAACATGATGATTTACGGCACCGGCATCGTCGTCAACACCACCAGCAACGTCATCGGTCTTGCCGCCGCGTCGCAGGTCGCCGTCAACGGAACACTCGATCTTGTCGAAGTCTATGGCAACTCCACCCTGGCGATGTCGGGCGGTACCGTCACCTTCGGCGCCACCGGCTACGCCTTGGCCCTGTCGGGCAACGGTGACGCGATCATCGCCAGCGGCGACACCATCAACTCCAGCGGCATCACCAACGGCACCTTGTACGGTAACAGCAACACCGTGAACCTGCGGACCAATTCCGGCGACAGCATCACGGTTGCCAGCGGCACGGCCAACATCGTGAACGCGTCCGGCGATGCGGTTTCCATCATCAACGGCGCCCAGGCCACGGTGAACGGCACCAGCGACACGCTGACCCTGACCAACGGGGCCTATGGCACCATTACGGGGACCGGGGACACCGTCAACGCCACCAGTTCCAACCTGACGCTTTCCAGTGCCGCCGCCCAGTCGGCGACCCTGAACGGGAACGGTAACAACGTGTGGATGAACGCGGCGAACGCGACGCTATCCCTGTCCGGCGGCGGTGATACCCTCTGGTTGACCTCTCAGGATACTCTCAATATCGGTGGAAACGGCCAGGGCGGCACGGCGAACGTCGTGTTCGGGTCGGGAATCACAGTCCATAACTTGGATAATGCCACTACAGACATACATGGTGACGGGAATAGCGTTTCCGGTGGAAATAACGATAGTATTGCCATTTATGGAAACAACAACTCTACGACAATTTCTGGTTCCGGCACGTACGTTCAATTATCGGGTTCCGGTAATACGGTAAAAATAAGCAATAATAATATCAGTTTGGTGGCGGGTGCGTCCGCGACCATTACCGGTGGTGGCGACGTTGCCAAGATTTTTGGTACCGGCGCCAATCTGTCCATGAGCGGGGGCACAGTCATCTTTGCTGCGGCTGCGTACACGCTGACGCTATCGGGCGCAGGCAACGCGATCACCGCCAGCGGCGACACCATCAACTCCACCGGCATCACCAGCAGCACCCTGAACGGAAACAGCAACACCGTGAACCTGCGGAGCAGTTCCGGCGACAGCATCACGGTTGCCAGCGGCACGGCCAACATCGTGAACGCGTCCGGCGACGCCGTGTCCATCATCAACGGCGCCCAGGCCACGCTGAACGGCACCAGTGACACGCTGACCCTGACCAACGGCGCCTATGGCACCATCACGGGGACCGGGGACACCGTCAACGCCACCAGTTCCAACCTGACGCTTTCCAGTGCCGCCGCCCAGTCGGCGACCCTGAACGGGAACGGCAACAATGTGTGGATGAACACCGGAAGTGCTGCGTTGACCGTGAACGGCACTGGAAACGTCGTCACATCGGTTGCTGGCAACACCATCCACGCGAATGGCAATGGCGCCAGCACGGGGGTGAGCAACAGCCTTCTGATGTCGAACGGCGTCATCGTCCTTGCCGATGGCGCCTATGCGAGTGTCACAGGTTCGGGCGACCAGATCACGCTAGGGGCCACCGACACCGTCAGCGTGGCAGGAAGCAATGATACCGTCACGGCGGCCAATAATGCCGGCGATCATATTCGAATTAACGGTACAGGAATTGTCGCCAACACCACCGGCAGCGTCTTGAGCGTGGCTGCCGGCTCGCAAGCCACCGTCAATGGCAGCGGTGACGCGATGTATGTGGACGGCAACGCCACGCTGGTGATGTCCGGCGGCACCATTACTTTCGATGTGGCCGGTTTGACCCTGGGCCTGACCGGCTCCAGCAACGTCATCAACGGCAGCAACATCACCCTGAACGACATCGGCGGCGTCAGCGCCAGTGATATCTATGGCGGTGGCAACATCATCAATTTGCGTTCGAACACCGGCGACAACATCGGCCTTCACAGCGGCAGCAGCAACACCGTCAATGCCCAGGGGGACACCGTCTCGGTGTATGGGAATGCCCAGGCCACCATCAACGGCGGCAACGTCTCGGTGACTGAGTTGGCCGGGGCCAGCGTGTGGCTGACGGGTGGCGGCGACACGGTGAATTCCACCAGCGGCAACGTGACCTTCAACATCGCGAACGGCCAGACGGAGACGGTCGGCGGCAGCGGCAACAGCACTTGGGTGAACGCCACCGGCGGCATCCTTAATCTGAGCGGCACCAACCAGACGGTGGTGATGTCCAGCAGCTACCTCAACACCCAGGCTGGCACGACCGGCAACGTCTCCGGGTCTTCGCTGACCGTCAACGCCGGCACCAACAACACCTTCAATTTCGCCGGCAACAGCAACAACATCACCATGGGTTCCGGCGGTTACGTCGGCCTTCTTACCGGCAGCCAGGGGACCGTCGTCACCCTGTCCAGCGGGCGTCTGGCGACCCAGGACAATGTCGGCAACACCAGCATCACCACCCTGTACGGTTCCTCCGACATCGTGACGATGGGGGCCACCAACTCCTTGAACCTGGTCGGTAGCAGCAATACGCTGAGCCTGGGGAACGGCGGTTACCTGGGCCTGATCGGCGGGTACCAGGGCAATATCATCACCATGTCCAGCGGCACGATCTATACCCAGCAGTCCGTCGGCTTCACGCTGAGCGGCAGCAACGACGATGTCCATCTGGACCAGAACAGTGCCGCGACGATCAATGGCTACACCAACACGGTGTACATCAACGCCGGTGACGTCCTCACCACCACGGGCACTGGCGACAAGATCTACGTCAACGGAAATGCCACGGTGACGACGTCCGGTTCCACGTTGACCATGCAGGCGGCCAACACCACGCTCAGCCTGACCGGTTCCGCGAATGTCATCAACGGATCCAACATCACCATCAATGATGTTAGCGGCCTCACCGGCAGTAACATCTATGGTGGTGGCAACATCATCAACTTGCGTTCCGGCGCGCATGACGACATCAGCCTTCACGCCGGTGGCAATAATACCGTCAACGCCCAAGGGGACACCGTCTCGGTGTATGGGGACGCGCAGGCGACTATCCACGGCGACAGCGTCACGGTGAATGAATATGCCGGCGCCAGTATCTGGCTGACGGGGGCCAACGACGTCGTCAATGGCACCAATGACACCGTGACCTTCAACATCGCGAACGGGCAGACGGAATCTGTCGGCGGCAGCGGCAACAATATCGTCGTGAACGCCACGAGCGGTACGCTGAGCCTCAGCGGCAGCAGTGAAACGCTGACCATGTCCAGCAGTTGGGTCAGCGCCCTGGCTGGGACGACGGCGACTTTCATCGGGAATAGCGTCACCGCCACGATGGGGGACAACAGTTCCGCCACCCTGGTTTCAGGAGATCAGTCGGACAATCTCAACATGTCCAGTGGGCAGGTGACACTCAAGGACAACGTCGGCAACAGCGGCATCATCAGCCTGAACGGTTCCTCCAATGCCGTGACGCTGGGCGCCAACGACTCCCTCAACATATCGGGCAGCAGCAATACCGTGTCCGTTGGCAGCAACGGCTATATAGGCCTGATCAACGGTAGCCAGAACAACAACATCACCATTTCCAGCGGCAGGATCAACACGCTGCAGAACATCAGCGCCACGATCAAGGGCGACAGCAATATCATCGCCGTTGGCACCAGCAGTTCGATGACCGTCAACGGCAACAATAACGTGATTTACGCCAACGACGGTGACAGCATCACGGTCAACGGCACGGGTGACGTGATCTATACCAGTGGAACCGTCGCGATTTACGGCAGCGCCAGCATAGTAAATGCCGGTCCAACAGACAGTTCCAAGCAGAAGCACGTAGTGTACATATATTCGTCCGGCACGACCTTGAACATGACGGGAGACAGTAATGAAACCAGTTCTATTTATGGCGATGGTGTAACCGTCAACGGCGATACCGGTAGTGATGTGGCGAACGTTGGGGGTGGCATCTCTACGACCATCACCAGCAGCGGTACGGTTGGCATCATTGGCAGCAATTCGACGGTTACGGTTTCCAACAGCACGATCAATACGGTCCCGGACGTCAGCTTCACGCTGTCTGGTAGTCATGATGCAATTTACGAGGCTGACAATGTCTCCGCCAATGTTCATGGGACGTACGATACGGCGTACGGTAGCGGCAGCGCCTCAGTCCTATTCTGGATTGGACCCAGCAAAGGCAACAACGACAGCTACGGTCCGGTCCTAGATTGGGTAAATGAGGACGATCCGATCATCCTCAACCTTGCGGGCCAGCCGGTATCGACGACGGGGCTGGACGGGTCGACGGTTCAGTTCGACATGGCCAACACCGGTACGACGCAGCCGACCGGTTGGGTGACGGCGGGCGAGGGCATCCTGGTCTATGATCCGGATGGCAAGGACACGGTCACCCAGGACAGCGATTTCGTCTCCGGCTATTCGCAGTTAGCCCAGATGGACAGCAACAATGACGGGGTGATCAATAGCGCCGACGCCGCCTGGTCCAGCCTCAAGGTCTGGGTGGACCCGACCGGCCAGGGCGTCTTCAACGCCGCCGACCTGGTCAGCCTGAGTGATCTCGGCATTTCATCCCTCAATGTTCAAGGGACGGACTCCAGCCGGGACGACAATGGTAACACCATCCTGTCGGATGGGGCCTACACCAAGACCGACGGCACCACGGGGGCCATGGCCGCCGTGGCCCTGGCCTATAGCGTGGACGACGCCACCCAGCAGTTGATCCAGGCGATGGCGGGGCTCAGCGGCAGCGGGTCGTCCGGCATGTCGACGGCCTTGCCCGATCCCGCCAGCACCACCCAGCAGCAATTGCAGTTGGCGGCGGCGCACTGATCACGGTTTGGTATAGTGAAGGGAAGGGCGGCCCGCCGGTGTTCGGCCTTGGCCAGACACCGATGGGCGCCCAACCCCATCCCATGGGTCGGAGAAGAGTGAGTGGACACGGTTCAAGTGACGGAAGTCTTGAGCGCTCCGGAAGTCCTGCGCCAGGCGACGGCGCTGCACGATGCGGGCAAATATGCGGAAGCCGAGGTGATGCTGCGGGAAGCCATCGCCCGCCTGGGCCATGACGGCGATTTGCTGAACGCGCGCGGCGTCATGTTCGCGCAGATGGGGCGGCACCTGGATGCCTTGTGGTGCTACCGCGACGCGGTGGCGGCCAACCCGCGCGGGTCGGGCATCTGGACCAACCTGGGCAATGCGCTGACCAAGCTGAAGTACCTGAAAAGTGCCGTCAACGCCCACCGCCGGGCCATCGAGCTGGCGCCCCGGGATGTGCTGCTGCACCACAACCTGGGCACCTCGCTGGCGGAGGCCGGCGACCATGGGGAGGCGGTGCTGTCCTTCAGCCGCGCCCTGGAGCTGAACCCGGATTTCCACAAGGCGCGTTGGGACCGGGGGCGCAGCTACCTCTACTTCGGCAACTACCTGCCGGCGTGGGAGGATTACGAGGTCCGGCTGATCAGCGGCCAGGTGCCGATCCGCGAGAACCTGAAAAGCGCCAAGTGGGATGGCCGCCCCTACGGCGGCAAGCGCTTGGTGCTGCTGGCGGAGCAGGGGTTCGGCGACACGCTGTGGGTGGCGCGCTATCTGTCGCGGGTGAAGGCGCTGGGCGGGGAATTGATCGTCGAATGCCAGAAGGAGATCATTCCCCTGCTGGCGGAAATGGGCGTCGCCGACCAGTTGATCCCCTGGGGGGCGCCGTTGCCGGAAGCCGACTACCACGCCCATCTGTGCAGCCTGCCCGGCCTGTTCACGGCGGATTTCGCCCGCATCCCGACCCAACCCTACCTGAAGGCGCCGGCTGACCGGCGGGCGAAGTTCACGCAATTGGTGGGCCCCCGCGACGGCCGCCTGCGGGTGGGGGTCGTCTGGTCCGGCAGCACGACCTTCAAGCGCAACGAGGAACGGGCCCAGCCGCTGCTGCGTTTCTTCCAGGCCTTCGCGCTGCCCGGCGTCCAACTCTACAGCCTGCAGAAGGGGCCGCCGGAGAAGTCGCTGCATGACTTGCCCAAGGGGGGGCCCATCATCGACCTGGCTCCGCACCTGGGCGATTTCGCCGACACCGCGGCGGCGATCGAGCAGATGGACCTGATCATCATGACCGACAGTTCCGTGGCCCACCTGTCGGGTGCGCTGGGCAAGGAGGTCTGGGTGCTGCTGGGCCATGTCGCCCATTGGTTGTGGCTGCTGGACCGTACGGACTGTCCCTGGTACCCGTCCATGCGTCTGTTCCGCCCGCGCGCGGAGGGCGACTGGGACAACGTCTTCGACAGTGCGTCGCTGGAGCTGACCATGCGCACCAAGATCTTGAACCTCTGATACGAAAACGCGCCGGGCTGCTGCCCGTGCCCAAGGCGGCCCCCGTCACGTGCAGGCAGTCGGCGGCACGGGGGGAAGCCGACGACGCACGCCGGTGAACATCTCGTCCGTCATGATGGATGCAGGGGGCTCAAGCCATCCGGGGCGGGGGCTATACCACCAGGCGTATTGCCCCCGGCCTATAGCAACTATTGGGGACGGAGTATATCTTGTCTGACCAGTCGAAAGGGGGGGCTTAAATGGCGAATTCAGGTCAGGAGTTGCAAGTCGTCCCGCATAAGCGCGAATTGAACATGCTCGACCCGAGTGACCTGATCGATGCGCTGTATGAGGCACGGCAGGTCTGCAACGAAAAGACGACCGCCTACGCGGGGAAGAAACTCGATATCGCCGACGTGGATGAGGCTTATCTGCAATGCGCAAAAATAGAAAACATGCTCAAGGAGTGTCTTGGGGATGGGTACATGACGATTTACAAGGCAAGATATCCAAAAATAATCTGAATTTACCAACGAATAACACAACACTTTATTTGTGAAATTAACCAAATTCTATTAATGTAGTAAATATGCGTGTGCGCTGGTGTGGTGATTGCTATCTATTGGACGAAACTGTCTGAAATTCATCAAGCGCTGCCGCCAGGCTTCCAAAATACATCTTCGGTCATTCGCCCCGTTCCGCTCTAATGTCCCAATGGCTTGGCGGACATCATTTTAGGCCCCAGGTCCACGATTCCACTGCGGACGATGTGCATTTTTCCATAATAAATCCACCATTGGCTGTCAGTTAATTATGGACGCCATTCGTTGGTGAGTAAGCGCTGTTTTGCCCCCACGTCGTCCGGCATCCCACGATGTGCGACGATCGGGCCTGTTGAAGGAGGCCCGGTTGGATCGTTTGCCCATTAATTTGCCAATCAATGAGCCCACGTCGCTTTTGGCGGAGGTGCTGGACGGACCTGAGCGTCGGCGCCGGTGGAGTGCTGAAGAGAAGGCGCGGATCGTGGCGGAGAGTAGGGAGCCGGACGCGGTGGCGAGCGCCGTGGCGCGGCGTCACGGGATGCATCGGAACCAGTTGTATGCGTGGCGCCGGGAACTTCGCGGCGAGGAGAAGGCGGTCGGCATCACGTTCGCACCCGTGCTCGCGGAAGGGATGGCGGCGGCGACAGGTCCGGGTATCGAGATCGCCTATGCGGGCGCCGTGATCCGAGTAGGCGATGATACCGATCCGGCCCTGCTGGCGCGGGTGCTGCGCACGCTGAAGCGGCTGGGATGATCATCCCCCCGTCCGGCATCCGGGTTCTGGTGGCGACGCGGCCGGTGGACTTCCGCCGCGGTGCTGACGGCCTGGCAGCGCTGGTGCAGGAGGTGCTGGCGCAGGACCCGTTCTCGGGGACGGTCTTCGTGTTTCGCTCCAAGCGCACGGATAGACTGAAGCTCCTGGTCTGGGATGGCACCGGGTTGGTGTTGGTGTGGAAGCGCCTGGAGGCCGGCGCCTTCCGCTGGCCGCCGATCACCGACGGGGTTATGCGGCTGTCGGGCGCACAGATGGAGGCGCTGTTGGCCGGGCTGGACTGGAGCCGGTTGCACGTCCCGCGGCAGGGACGTCCGAAAGCCGCGCAATAGCGCCGGGGCCGCAGGGGGCTATGGCCCAAGTGGCTGATTCCGTGCTATAAATGCCGCTACCATGCGGATTGATCCCGACACCCTTCCGGCCGACGTCGAGGCCTTGCGCGCCCAGGTTCTGGCGCTGGCGGAGACGTTGGAGGCCGAGCGGACGGAGCGCCGACGGGTCGAGGATCTGAACGACCGGTTGCGCCACCTCATCCGCCAACTGCAGCGCATGCAGTTCGGCCCGCGGTCGGAGCGGCTCGATGCCGACCAGCTCAACCTGGCGCTGGAGGGCGTTGAGCAGGCGCAGGCTGAGACCGAGGCGGTGGCGGAGAAGGATGATCCCGCGCTGAAGCGGCGGCGAACCGGCGAGCGCCGCAAGGCACGGGGATCGCTGCCGCCGCACCTGCCACGCGTCGAGGTGGTGGTGGCGCCGGAGAACACGGCCTGTCCCTGCTGCCGGGGCGCCATGCATGTGATCGGCGAGGACCGGTCGGAGCGGTTGGACGTGGTGCCAGCCCGCTACCAGGTGATCGTGACCCGCCGTCCCCGCTATGGCTGCCGCGCCTGTTCGGGCGCGGTGGTCCAAGCCCCGGCACCGGCCCGCCTGATCGAAGGAGGCTTGCCGACCGAGCGGCTGGTGGCGAATGTGCTGGTCACCAAATACGCCGATCACGTTCCCCTCTACCGGCAGGCCCAGGGCTTCGCCCGGCAGGGGATAAAGATCGACCGCTCGACCTTGGCCTTCTGGGTGGGCTATGCCGCCGCTGAATTGACGCCGGTCTGGCGGGCGATGCGTGCCAACCTGTTGAACTCCGCCAAGCTGTTCGTCGATGAGACCAGGGCGCCGGTGCTCGACCCGGGCCGGGGCAGGACCAAGAGCGGCTACTTCTGGGCGCTGGCGCGGGATGACCGGCCTTGGCGGGGAAGTGATCCGCCGGCGGTGGTCTATCACTACGCGCCTGGCCGGGGTGCCAAGCATGCCGCCGCCGTGCTCGACGGGTTCGCCGGCGTCATCCAGACCGACGGCTATACCGTCTACAAGACGGTAGCGGGCCGCACCGGCATCGGGCTCGCGCATTGCTGGGCGCATCTGCGGCGGGAGTTCGTCGACATCACCAAGACGGGACCGGCACCCATCGCCGAGGAGGCGTTGCGACGGATCGCCCGGCTCTACGCCATTGAGGCGGAGATACGGGGCCGCACGGCGGCGGAACGGCGATCCGTCCGGCAGGCACGGAGCCAGCCGCTGGTCGAAGAGTTCAAGCAATGGCTGGAGCGGCAACTGGGACGCGTCTCCGCCAAATCGACCACGGCTGAGGCCATCCGCTACGCGCTCAACCAGTGGACCGGCCTCGTCCGCTTCCTTGACGACGGGCGGATAGAGATCGATTCCAACACGGTGGAACGGAGCATCCGGCCCTTGGTCCTCAATCGCAAGAACGCGCTCTTCGCCGGTCATGACCGGGGGGCGGAGAACTGGGCGGTGATCGCCTCGCTCATCGAGACCTGCAAGCTGCAGGGCGTGAACCCGGAGGCCTACCTGGCCGACGTGCTGGCCCGGCTGGTCGACGGCTGGCCCAACGCGCGGCTGGCAGAGCTCACGCCGTGGGCCTGGGCCAAGGCGCAGGCCACCGTGACGGGGCCCATCGCGACGAGGTGTGCTGCATGACCATCACCTCCTCATCCACCGCCTGGCTGGGCCTCCTCACCTCGCCGGCGGCGCCGGGGAACGCGCTGTCGCCGCTGGCGCTGGAAGGCTATCTGACCGGCGTCGTGGTGGCGCCCGACCTGATCCCGCCCAGCCGCTGGATCGCCGCTCTCTGGGGCGACGAGGAACCGGTCTTCGACAACGACGCCGACCTCAATGCGGTGCTCGGCACGCTGATGACCCGTTACAACAGCCTCCTGAGCGAGATCGACGCCGGCCTTGAACGGCTGGAAACGGAGCGGGTCTGCGACTACCGCCCGGCCTTCCTGGACGCTGGAGAAAAGCCCACCCACCAGGCTGTCCGGGAATGGGTCTCCGGCTTCTGGCGGGCCATGGCTCTGGCGCCCGAGGGCTGGACCGCCTTTGCCGGAGATGAACGGCTGGAGGCGGTCATCACCCCCTTCGCCGGCTTCATCGACCTCGACGACGGCGCCTTCGTCCCCGCCGAGGACATCGACGAACGCCTCAATGAGGCCGCCGGACAAATCCCCCGCGCCATCCTCGTCCTGCACAAGATCGCCAAGATCAGAGCGGCACGCGGCCCCCGGAAGGCGGAGCCGATCCGCCAGGCCAAGGTCGGCCGCAACGACCCGTGCCCCTGCGGATCAGGCAAGAAATACAAGCGCTGCTGCGGCGCCAACTGAACCGTCAACCGCTATGCCGGTGGGGCGTACGCACCGCTTACGTTGGTGATCATCCGACGCCGGGAATATTGGCACCAAATCGTAAAATCGCCCGCACCGGGCGGGGGCCCGCGTGGACGCCCCGCCGCGGCCGCGTGATGGCCCCGGTGAGGCGCGACAAGAAAGGCATGGACGGTTCCGGGCGGAGCCGATATTTAGTTATGTTATAACGTAACTAATTTATCGCCAGGATCGCCCATGCCCTTGCCACCCCTGATCCATCTGCGTGACCTGCGCCATGCGGTGGCCGGCCGCCTTGTGTTGGACCTGCCCGACTGGCGGGTGAATTCCGGTGATCACGGACTGTTGCTGGGGCCCAGCGGCAGCGGCAAGACCACTTTGTTGCAGATCATCGCCGGCCTGCTGGCGCCGACGGCGGGGCAGGTGACCGTGGCGGGGCAGGACATGACCAGCCTGAGCGAAGGCGTGCGCGATGTGGTGCGCGGCGCCTGCATCGGCCTGGTGTTCCAGCAACTGCACCTGGTGAACGCCCTGACGCTGGCCGACAATCTGCGGCTGGCGCAACGGCTGGCCGGGTATCCCCTGGATGACGGCCGTGTCGCCGACCTGCTGGACCGCATCGGCCTGGGTCCTCTCGCCCAGGCCTATCCCCGGCAGCTTTCGCAAGGCGAACGCCAGCGCCTGGCCATCGCCCGCGCTGTCGTCAACCGGCCGGCGCTGGTGCTGGCGGACGAACCCACCAGCGCGCTGGACGACGGCAATTGCCAGCGCCTGCTGGATCTGATGCTGGAGCAGGCGGCCGAGAACGGCGCCACCCTGCTGATCGCCACCCATGACGCGCGGCTGAAGACCCGCCTGTCCACCCGGCTGGTGCTGGCGTCCCCCGTTCTGGGGGCCGCGGCATGACCGGCACCCTGGGTCCCATCGGCCTCAGCCTGGCGTATTTGCGCCGGAACCGCCTGGCCACCGGCCTGAACCTGCTGCTGCTGGCGCTGGGCGTGGCCGCCATCGCCGGCCTGGCGCTGATCGACGCCCAGATGCAGGGCCGGCTGACCCGCGATGTCGCCGGCATCGACCTGGTGGTGGGCGCCAAGGGCAGCCCGCTGCAACTGATCCTGTCCAGCGTCTACCAGGCCGACGTGCCCACCGGCAACGTGCCGCTGGCGACGCTGGAGGATTTGCGGCGCAACCCGCTGGTGAAACAGGCCATCCCGGTGGCGCTGGGCGACAGCTATCGCGGGTTCCGCATCGTGGGCACCACGCCGGATTACCCGGCCCACTACCAGGCGGTACCGGCCGAGGGGCGGATGTTCGCCGCGGCGATGGAGGCCACGGTGGGGGCATCCGTGGCGCGGGCGGCCGGGCTGCGCGTGGGCGACACCATCGCCGGCAGCCACGGCCTGACCCCGGGTGGGGAGGTGCACGCCCACATGCCCTATACCATCGTCGGCATCCTCGCCCCCACCGGCACGGTGGTGGACCGCCTGGTGCTGACGCCGGTGGAAAGCGTCTGGGCGGTGCACGACCACCATCATCACCATGACGACGATGGCGATGGGGATGGCGACCATGCGGAAGTGCCGGGCACCCAGCCACCGCGCGAGGTGACGGCCATCCTGGTGCGCTACGCTTCGCCATTGGCCGCCGCCCGGTTGCCGCGGGCCATCAACAGCGAAAGCGGCGCCCAGGCCGCCAGCCCGGCCGCCGAACTGGTCCGCCTGATGTCCTTGCTGGGGGCGGGGCTGGATGCCTTTCGCGCCATCGGCGTGCTGCTGGTGCTGACCTCGGCACTGGGCACCTTCGTGGCGCTGACCAACGCCTTGCAACAGCGCCGCTATGATCTGGCGGTCATGCGCAGCCTGGGCGCCAGCCGCGCCCGCATCGTTGTCCAGATCGGGGTGGAGGCGCTGCTGGTCAGCGGGACCGGAACCCTGGCCGGCCTGGCGCTGGCCCATGGCGGGCTGGCCTTGTTCGCGACCCTGTCGCCCCGGGCCCGCGACTTCGGCCTCAGCCCGTGGACGGTGGTGCCGGCGGAACTGGGCCTGCTGGGCCTGGCGGTCGCGGTTGCCGCCGTGGCGGCGGCGCTGCCGGCCATCCAGGCCTATCGCACCGACGTGGCGCGGACGCTGGCGCAGTCCTGATTTAGAGCGGGTCGCGTAAAGGCGGAATCGCCTTGAAGCGTGAATCCGCTCGCGGACAGACTCAACTAGAGTCGGCTCTAGTGGCACCACTCCGTGCCGTAGGGTGTGGGATGACAGCACAGGCCCGATGCGCCCGGCGGCGCGTCAGGTCCCAGGGTGGCCTGATAGGCGCGCGCGGCCTCCCGCCATTTCTCCTCCCGCATGTTGCGGATGGCGGCGGCGGCCAGTTCCGGGTCTTCCGGCGTGGTGCTGGTCGCCCGCGGCGGGGTGGCCGGGGTGGGCGCCTGGGGCGGTGGGGCGGATGTGGTCGTCGCGTCCTGCGCCCGCGCCGTCCCGGCGGCCAAGCCTATGGCCAGCGCCATGATCCCAACGATTGCCCTGTTCATCGTCCCGTTTCCCGTCGAAGTGCTGGAATTGAGAGATGTTATAACATAACGTCTTTTTATCGCCATCCACGGAATTGCCCCATGCCGCTGCCCCACCGTCCGGTCCTGCTGCTGGCCGCCCTTCTTCCCGTCTTGATGCCGTCCTCCGCCCTGGCCTTGCGCCTGGAAAAGGGGACGGCCCCCAAGGTGCAGGACATTCCCCGGGCCACCCTGGGCTGGGACAGGATCGCCGACGTGAAGGAGGTCGAGGTCAAGGTGAAGAACGGCACGCGGCTGCGCGCCATCTTCGGCCCGAACGTGCAGCATATGGCGGGGCAGAGCCTGACCCTGGGCGGCTATATCATCCCGCTGGAACAGACGGAGCGCTCCACCCATTTCCTGTTGAGCGCGCTGGCCCCCAGCTGCCCCTTCTGCCCGCCGCCGGGCGCGGCCGACGGTGGTGGAGGTACGCACGACGGTGCCGGTCACCGTCAGCTATGACCTGGTGGTCGTTACCGGTACCGTGCGCCTGACGCCGGATGACGAGAATTGCCTGTATTATCATCTGGACGGCGCCAGCCCCCAATCCGGGGGCTGACGGCTCGGGCGGCCGGTCAATGCTTGGGCGGCTGCACCGCCAGGTAGACGGTGCTCCACAGCTGGGCGGCGTTGGACTCATCGGCATCGCCGCCGCCGGCGCCGAAGGGGGCCACCACATAGTGCCCGTCGCGGAAGTCCCAGGACCACAGTTCGGAGCTTTGCACGCCCTTGGCGGCGTCGATCACCTGCCATAGGGCCGTCTGCATCCGAGTCAGCTTGGCCCTGGTTCCGGCCGGCAGGTCGGTTCGGGTGAGCTGCCGGGCCAGGCCGGCGGCGGTCAGCGCCTGCTGCCAGGACCAGACCACCGTGCCGTGATAGGCGGTACGCGGGAACAGGTCCTGCACCGCTGCCGGAGCGTAGGCCGGGTTGGCCACCACCATGCCGATGCCGGTCATCAGGCCGGCCGGGAAGGGGCGGTCGGCGGCATCCATGGCGGCGTCCAGCGCCTGGGCTGTGGGGCGGCTGAACAGCAGGTCGAACCCCTCATCGGAATTCAGCACCGGGATGGGCTTGCCCGCCGCGTCCAGCGACAGGGCGTGGAAACGCACCGGCGCCAGAGGCAGGGCGGCCAGGGCGGCATCGGCCGGCACGCCCACCTTGGCGGCGTAGGCGGCGACGGCCATGCGCGCCGCGTTCGGGGTCACCGTCACCTCAAACAGGGCGGGGGCCTTGGCCCGCCAGACCTTGGCCAGGGTGGCGGCCTTGGCGAGATCCGTGCGGGCCGCGCCGTCCAGCCACGGGTCCAGCAGCTTGGCGGCCAGCAGGGCGTCCACCGCCTCCAGTGCCGCCGGCACCAGGATGGCGTTGACGTCATAGGGATAGACGCCGCCGCCCAGGCCGTCGTTGCTGTCGCGCCACTCACCCACCGGCACGCCCGGCTTCAGCCGTATCAGGGTGTGGGCGCCGGGCGCGGCGGCGAAGGGTTCTGCCTGGGCCACCACCCGGCGCAGGTTGCGCACCAGGGCGGCACCCGCCGCCTCCGCATCCTGTCCAGCCGTTTGGCGCCCATCCGGGGCGGCCAGGAAGGCGGCGGCCGTGGCCCGGCCGCGCGCGTCGTCCACCAGCCAGGCCCGCGCCACCGGCGCCAGCAGGAAATCGCTGTCCACCATCTTGTAGTCATAGACCGGCGCGTCGGATTTGGTGCCGTCGGTCTTCAGATGGTCCAGGATGGCGAATTCGCCGATATCCTCCTCATGCGCCACCTGTCCATCCGGCGACAGGCGGGCCAGGACGGAGCCCAGGCCCGCCTGCACCGCGTCCGGCTGCAAGGCCGGCATCAGCAGCATGACGGACATCAGGGTGTCGCGCCCGAAATAGGTGTGAAAACGCCAGGACCCGGCCAGCAGCTTTTCGCGATAGCTGAGGAAGGTCAGGGCGTCGCGCGCGGCCGGCTGGTCCGCTGCCTGGGCGTTCAACAGATGGTCGCCGGCCAGCGGGGTCAGCGGCGTCTCCCCCGTCAGCGCCGTGACGCGCAGGCCGATGGTACCGCCGGCGCCGGCCTTCAGGCCAGCGTCCGTCAACTGGCCGTGCGTCACCGTCACCGTCAGGCGATAGCCGGGCGCACCGTCCAGGCGGTCGCGGGCCCAGTCCAGCGTGTCGCCGGTGCGGGTGGACTGAACCTGAACCTGGGCCGGCAGGGTGTGCAGCCCCTCATAATCGCGCAACACCCGGGTGCTGGACAGCACGCCCTGGCGGGGCACGGCGCTGTCCGCCTTCAGCGTGGCCTCGAACACGATGCCGCGCATCGGGCGGCCCTGGCCGTCGGTGGCGGTCACCGGCCGGGGTGCACCGTCCAGGGCCCAGGTGGCAGTGTCGGCGGTGTCCAGCCACAGGCCCACGCTGCTGTTGCCGGCGGGGAAGGCCACCAGGATGCGGGCGTCCCGGCCGGAGCGCAGCAGCAGGTGGGCCGCCACATTGCCATCACGGGTGAAGCTGTTGAGGTTGCGCCCCTCCGTCAGGCTGTACGACAGCGCCGGGGCGGTGTCGGCGACGGCCGGCATCGGCGCCCAGGCCAGCGTCAGGGCCAGGACGGAACTGGAGAGCAGGTGGGAAAGGCGTGGCATCGGCGGGTCCTGTGGGGAAAGTCGGAAAGGGCTTGAGGTCACGCCGGTCCCATCATGCGGCGGATGTAATCCTCGTGCGTGGGCAAGGTGGCGGCGGCCTTGGCCATCTGTTCGCGCAGGCGCTTCAGATAGGTCAGGTTCTCCGCCGCCGGCACGGTGTCCAGCAGCGGGTTGTAGTCGGTGGCCCGCAGGCCCTGGCCCATCATCACGGCGAACCAGCTGGCCTCGCGGAACAGTTCATCGGTGGACAGCACGATACGGCCGGTGCGGGTGAAGTGCCGTTCCTTCCAGGTCAGGCCCTCCGGCACGGCCATGGCCTGGCAATGGCGCCATAGCGGCTCCTCCCGACCCTGGGTGCGGCTGTAGTGCAGCACCAGCAGATCGCGCACCGCCTCCACGTCGGCGCCATAGACCTGGTTGAACTGGTGGGATGTCTCTTCCGGGCAGTCGCGGGTGGGGAACAGGGACAGGAGCTTGGCGATGCCGCTCTGGATCAGGTGGATGGAGGTGGACTCCAAGGGCTCCAGGAAGCCGCTGGACAGGCCGATGGCCACCACGTTCTTGACCCAGGCGCGGGGCCGTCGCCCGGTCTGGAAGCGGATCAGGCGCGGGTCGGCCAGCGGCTTGCCGTCCAGGTTGGCCATCAGGGCGGCCGCCGCCTCATCCTCGCTGGCGAACGCGCTGCTGTAGACCATGCCGTTGCCAGTGCGGTGCTGCAGCGGGATGCGCCATTGCCAGCCGAAGGCGTGGGCGGTGGCGCGGGTGTAGGGCAGGGGGGCGGCCACCCGCTCACACGGCACCGCCAGGGCGCGGTCGCAGGGCAGCCAATGGGACCAGTCCTCGAACCCGCTTTTCAGGGTGCCGTCGATCAGCAGGGCGCGCAGGCCGGAGCAGTCGATGAACAGGTCGCCTTCCACCATCTCACCCCGGTGGGTGGTAAGGCGGGTGACGAAGCCGGTTTCCGGATCCTGCTCGATCCGTTCCACCTTGCCTTCGATACGCTTCACCCCGCGCGCTTCTGACCGGCGGCGCAGATGGGCGGCATAGAGGCCGGCGTCGAAATGGTAGGCGTAGCCCAGGGGGGCGAATATGGAATTGGGATCGGGGGCGGGCGGCCCGAAGCGGCCCTGCATCGCCGCCAGGGTGGCCAGGGAATAGTCCTGGTGGCTTTCCGTGGCTCCGTCCAGGCCGGCGCGGATCCAGCGATGGAAGAACATCTGCGCGTCGGCCGGTCCGCCATAGCGGCCGAAGGGGTGGAAATAGCGGCAGTCGCCGCCGTTCCAGCCGACGAACTCGATGCCCAGCTTGAAGGTGGCGCGGGTCTCGCGCAGGAACTGCCCCTCGTCCAGGTCGACCAGGCGGTTGAACCAGTGGATGGTGGGGATGGTGGCCTCACCCACGCCGATGATGCCGATCTCATCGGATTCGATCAGCGTCACCTCGAACTGCGGCGGGGTGTTCACCTTGGCCAGTGCCGCCGCCGTCATCCAGCCGGCGGTGCCCCCACCCAGGATGACGACCTTCCGGATCCGCCGATCTGACACGGGATGACTCTCCTCAAAAAGACGGGCGGCGGACATCGATCCGCCGCCCTCAGGGAGGGAACGGGAAGAAGGAAACGTGGGATCAGAACTTCACGGTCAGGGACACCATGGCGTTGGTGCCGACGATGCCGCGGCCGTAGAAATAGCCGTTGACGATTTCCTGGGTGAAGCCCTGGCGGGGGTTGCCCTCCGTCAGGCCCAACTCGTTGGTCACGTTGTCGACACTGACGTTCAGGGTGGTCGCCTGCGTCACGTTGTAGATGGCACCGATGCTGAGCACGCCGTAGCCGGGCAGTTCCACCTGGTTGCCGTTGTCGGCGAAGATGCGGCCGACATACTTGTAGCGCAGGTAGATCTGGCCCTTGTTGTCGGGCAGGTCGTATTCCGGCGTGATGGCGTACAAAAGCTTCGGCGTGCGGCCCGGGATCTTGCCGTCATAGAAGGCGGCCACCTGCGGCGCGATGTTGGTGCCGTTGACGTCGGTGTAGCCGACCTTGACGTTGCTGAACTTCGGATCCTGGTAGGTCGCCTGGGCATGGATGGCGAAGGCCCGCAGCGGCTCGTACGTCGGGCGGTAGAACAGGTCGACGTCGACGCCGTTGGTCTGGGAATCGGCGAAGAAGGCCTGGTTCAGGTTGGGGTTGTCGACGTCGACGCCGCCGCCCCAGTTCTGGTTGTTGAACTCCGTCCGGAAGCCGCGGATGGTGCCCGTCAGGCCATAGTCGGAATATGTCACGCCCGCCTCATACAGGGTCAGGGCGGTGGCGACGGCGTTGGTGCCCTGGGTCTGGTAGGCGTGGGCGTAGCGGCCGTAGACCGACAGGTTCTGGGCGATGGTGTAGTTGACGCCGGCGGTGACGTTCACCGGCGATTCATGGCCCGAGGTGTAGCTGTAGGTGCCGTTGAAGGCGTTGGGGTTGGTCTGCACGATGCCGCCGACGCCGGCCGGGATGGCCAGGGCCGAGCTGTTGCCCGCCACCGCGTCGGTATCCTCGCGCTCATACCGCACGCCGAAGTCGACGTGCAGATCCTGGTTCCAGGTGAACTCATTGTTCACATAGACGGATTTTGAGGTCTGGTGCGTGGCGCTGATGCCCTGGCCCCAGTCGCCGTAGGAGATCAGGCCGTTGTTGCTGATGGATCCCAGCACGCCGCCGGCGCTGTTCAGCGCGACGACGTCGTAGATGTTGGACCCGTTGCTCACGTCGTTGATGACGGTGGCGACGCCCGACTGGTCGGTGTTGATGTCGGTGGCGTAAATCATGCCGCCCACGGTCAGGCTGTTGGCCCAACTGTCGCCCGACGTTTCCCACTTGGCGCCGAAATCGCTGCCCCAGTCGCGCAGCTTGACCAGCTGGCGGTTCAGCACCGTCTGCTGCAGCAGGCCGTTGCCGTTCAGCGCGTTCAGGGCCGCCGTGTTGGACGCGGCGGTGATCTGGCCGGTGGTCAGGTTGCGGATGCCGAACTGCGCCGTGGTGGGGTAGGCCGCCAGGCCGGACTGCAGCAGGCTGTAGATGGGCGAGACGCTGCTGGGCGTCAGGTAATCGACCGCCGAGGCCAGGCCGCCGTTGCCGGTGCCGCTGCCGGCGAACACGCCGTTGAAGTTCCAGTCCGTCTCGGTGTACCGGCCCCGGAAGAACACGGACAGGCCGTTGTCGAACTCCCGCTCCCCATCCACGCGGAACTGGTGGCCCTTGGCGTGGATGCCTTCCTGCATGCTGAAATTGCGGAAGCACTGGCCGTTGGCGTAGCAGGAGTCCGGCACCGAGATGTTGGCGAAACCCTTGCCGATGATGTTGCCGTACTGGCTGTCCAGGCCGGCCACACTGGAAATCTGGCCGTTGCTGTAGGCGTAGGGCTGGTCGGCGTAGTAGGGGTCGTGCTCGTCCCAATCCTTGACGGTGAAGCGGATCCAGCCGTCTTCGAACTTGTGCTCCAGCTGCGCCTTGATGTGATAGGTGTCGTAGCGGAACGGGGAATCGCGCACGCCCGGCGTGCTGTCGTAATAGCCGGAAATGGCGAAGGCGGTGTCCTTCAGGCCCGGGATGGGCGAGGAAAACCACAGATCGCCGCGCCGGTCGCCATAGGTGGTGCCGGTCATGCGGGCGATGCCGCCGGCCTCATCGAAGTTCAGCTTGCGCGAGATGAAGTTGATGGAGGCGCCGGCCGCGTTGGGCGTCAGGATGCCCGAGCTGCCGCCCTGCAACGCCTCCACCCGCTCGATCGAGATGTCGTTCTGGAACACCTCGTCATCGTTCAGGCCGCCATAGATGCCGGGCATGCCGTCCTCGATCAGGCGGACGAACTGCTGGCTGCCGCCGGGCAGGCCGCGGACCGAGTAGTTGTTGGACACGGGGCCGGCGGTGGCCTCCACGAAGATGCCGGGAATGGTTTCCAGCACCTCGGCCGTGCTGCGCGCCGCCTTCTGGTCCAGGTCGCCCTCGTTCACCGCCGTGATGGCGACGGAGGCGTTCAGCAGGTTGCGCTTGGATCGCAGGCCGGTGACGATGATTTCCTGAAGGTCGGGGGCGCCGGCCACGGCGGTGTCGATGGTGTCCGCCTGCGCCACCTGGGGCTGGGCCACCACGGCGCCGGCCGCCGCCGCGTTGCGCACAGCCGGGGCCGCATCGGCGCTGCTGGCAGACTTGCGGCTGACCACCACGGCGCCCGAGGGGTCGCGGTGGACGGTCAGGCCGGTGTTGGCCAGGATGCTGTCCAGTGCCTGCTGTGCCGACAAGTGGCCTTGCGCGCCCTGGGTGCTGAGGCCGGCGACATCGTCGGCGCGGTAAATCAGCTGCGATCCCGTCTGGCGGATATAGCTTTCCAGCGCCGTGCGCAGGTCGCCGGCCGGAATGTTGATCGCGGTCTCGGTCGCCGTATCGGCGGCGGCCACAGTGATCGTTGGCGCGGTGGGGGACTGGGTGATGGATTCGGCGGCATGCGTCAAGGCGGGCCAGCAGACCGTCGTCATC
Source organism: Azospirillaceae bacterium (assembly GCA_028283825.1). Classification (NCBI taxonomy): domain Bacteria; kingdom Pseudomonadati; phylum Pseudomonadota; class Alphaproteobacteria; order Rhodospirillales; family Azospirillaceae; species Azospirillaceae bacterium. The sequence continues at coordinate 582,272 of JAPWJW010000002.1, forward strand.
AGGGCGGCCGAAACGGCACGCCGGATATTCGGATTTGGCACGATTCTCCCTAACTTCTTAAGTTATTGTATTTTGTAATGACGAAGGGCGCCGCCGGATCCCCTATCCTCAATTTGAAATTTTTATTTCCCACCCGTCGTCGTTTACCTTCAGCCCGAAACCGCTGTGCAGCAGCCGGGCGAAGGCGTCGACATTGGTGGCCTCGAAACTGCCGCCGATGCGGATGTCGCCCAGGGGGCCATCCACCGGCACCACCAGCTGCTTGCGGTTATAGCGGTTGAACTCCGCCGCCACCTCACGCAGTGGCCGGTCGGTGAAGACCAGCGCGCCCCGGCGCCAGCCCAGCGCGTCGCGCACCTGTTCCTCGCTGCGGTTGCTTTTGCGGATGGCTTTGGGCTGGGCCACGGCCGAGCCCAGCTGGGTCACCAGCGTGGGCGGCACGTCGTTGGGATGGGCCATGTCCTCCACCAGGACGGCGCCCTCCGCCACCACCACCTCCAGCCTGTCGCCATCGCGCCGCACGGAGAACTTGGTGCCGACATCGACGATGCGCAGGTCGCCGGCGATCACCACGAAGGGGTGCTTGTCGTCGTGCACGACCTCAAAGAACGCCTCACCCTTGTCCAGCCGCACTTCACGTGTCGTCTGGTCGACGGAGGCGCGCAGACGGGTGTTGGTGTTCAACTCGATCTGCGAGCCGTCCTGCAAATGCGCGGTATAGCGGTCGCCGACGCCGGTGCTGAACTTCTGGCCCCCGGCGAAGGGCCAATCCCAGTCCACCAGCGGCACCACGGCCACCAGGGCCACCGCCGCGGCCGTCGCCATCAGGGGCGCCCAGCGGCGCCAGGGCGCGCGCGGCGTGGATGGGCGTGCCGGAACCGGGGCGGTGCCCAGCCGGTCGGCATGCCGCCAGGCGGCCTCCAGCCGCAAATAGGTGACGCGATGGCGGGTGGAGGTGGCGATCCAGGCGTCGAAGCCGGCCGTGGCCGCCGCGTCCAGGGGGCCGGCATCCTGGCGGGCCAGCCAGCGGGCCGCCTGTTCCTCGATGGGGTCATGCTCGGTCATGAGCGGCCCGCCTTGTGTCCCGCTGGGTGTCCCGCCGGGTGCCCCATGGGCCGGGCCTGCCGGCCGAAGCGGCTGGCGATGGGTTCGGGAACGATGTCGACCATGGCGTCGGCGATCAGGCGGACGCCCTTCGCCACCTGCTGCTCCACCGTGCTTTCGCTGATGCCCATGCGGCGGGCGACATCGCGCTGGGGCAGGCCGTGCACCTTGCGCAGCAGGGTCACCTCGCGGCAGCGCGGCGGCAGGCGGTCGATCGCCGCCTGCAACAGGCGCAGCGCCTCGCGGCCCACGGCGCTCTGTTCCGGATTGGGGACGGTGTCGGCCACGTCCAGGCCTTCGCTGTCCAGGATGGTTTCGATCGACACCACCTGGGCGCGGCGCGCCCGGTCGATCAGCAGGTTGCGCGCGGTCATGAACAGAAAGGGCTTGGTCATGTCAGGGATGGCCACGGTCGCCGCCTCGTAGACGCGGGTGTAGATTTCCTGGCGCAGATCGGGAATCTCGCTCGCTTCCCGCCATTTGCGGCGCAGGTAACCGGTCAGCGCCGCCTCCAGCGGCAGGACTTCCTCGACAAACCATAAATCCACCGCGTTTCTGTTCACCGGACGCCATTCCTCCCTTGGTTTTTCCGCACCCTGAAGGTGCTGTTTCTATAGAGGACGAACGGGCGCCAAAAATCCCTGATGGGCAATTCCTAAAAAATGGGTAGGCCCACCTAAAATTCGTTATGAGGGAAGGGTGGGGTGGTCAGACCCGGCTGACGGTGCCATCCGTGCGCGACCGCCAGGCCTGGCAGTCCGGCACCTGCGCCAGGGTGCGGGCGATGGCGTCCGGGGGCATGACGCTGAAGGCGGTGGACAGGCCATCGGCCAGGGCGGCGGTGGGCGCCGCCACCGTCAGGCTGGATGACGGGTCGCTGCAACGGCCGGTGGTGGGGTCGAATAGATGGTTGAAGCGGCCGGTGGCCTCAAACGGGGTGCCGTAGGCGCCGGAGGTGGACAGGGCGCGGTCCACCAGGTCCAGGGTCAGGACCGTCGCGTCCTGCGCGCCCGGCCGCTTCACGCCGGCGGTCCAGGGGCGGCCGCTGGGGTGCCGACCCATGGCGCGGATTTCCCCCATGTCGACCAGCGCGCGTTCCACCCCCCGGGCGCGCATCAGGGCCACCACCCGGTCGGTGACATAGCCCTGGGCGATGCCGTTGAGGGTCAGGGCCATGCCCGGCCGCCGCAGGGTGATGCGGTCCGCCTCCACCGACAGGGCGTCGTGGCCGACATGGGCCAGGGCACGCGCCAGGACCGCCGGGGGCGGGCCCGCCGGATCGGCGTCAGGCCGGCTGAAATGGTCGGCGTACAGGGTCCACAGCGGTTGCACCGTCGGGTCGAAGGCACCACCGGTCAGCCGGGTGACGGCCTGGGCCTGGCCCAGCAAGGCCACCATGTCCGACGGCGGATCGGTCAGCGCGCCCTGCCGATTCAGGCGGTTCAGGGTGCTGTCCGGCCGGTACAGGCTGAAGATGCCCTCCAGCCGTGCCGCCTCCTCCAGGCTGGCGTGGATCAGCGCCTGGGCCTGGGCGGCATCGGGGTGGTTGATCAGCAGGCGGGCGTCCGCACCCAGCGTCACGCCGGACCAGCCGTGCAGGGTGGGGATGTCGGACGCCGCCGTGGCCCAGGCCCGGGGCGCCAGCAGCGGCAGGCCGGCGGCCGCGGCCACGATGGTGATGACGCGGCGGCGGGTGGGGTTCGGGCTCATGACGCGCCACCGGTCGCCGGCTTGTCCTCGCCCTCGAACACCGCGTGCCTGGGGATGGCGGCATAGGGCACGACGGTACCCTGGTGCTGGGCGGCGAAGCGCCGGGCGCCGTCCTCGGTGCCGAAGGGGAACAACTCCGCCCCGCCCATGGCGCCCGCCTCGGCGCTGCCCACCACGTAGAAGGCGTTGCGGGCGTCGATCCAGGCCGTGAGTGCCGGGTGGTATTGGTCGGCCAGCTTGTCCATGTCCGTCACGTAGATGGCGGCGATGTCCTTGGGCTCCTCCGGCAGCAGGGTGTAGGCCACGGTATCGCGGACGGAGGAGAACCAGACCGGCGTGGGATCGCCCTTCAGCAGGATCTGGCCCTTGGGTCCGGCATGCTCCGTCACCGCCATGTTGCAGAAATGGGCGATGTCGCCGTCGGCCAGGGCGTGCGGTGCCGGTGGGGCCGCCGCCTCAGGTTTCGGCTTGCAGCCGGCCAGCGCCAGCACGGCCAGGACGGCCAGGATGTAGGATTGGCGCATCAGATTTCCCTTCGCGAGAACAGCCAGGCCGCCAGGGCCAGGGGCACGGCGGTCCAGCCCAGCAGCACGGCCAACAGGGGACCGCGCCCCAGATGGATTTGCCCCGCCACCCCGGCCATGCCGGCGAACTGGCTGACTTGGGCCGCACCGGTCAGGTTGAACAGGCGGAAGGCGTCGGCCGGGTTGGCCAGCATCAGCCAGTTCAGCAGGCCGACGCCGATGGTGCGGCCCTGGTCCGCCACCAGCGCGCCCAGCAAAGCCATGTCGAACACCAGTACGAACACCAGCCACAGGCCGATGGCGATGCCGCCGGCCGCCGCCCGGTCACGCACCAGGGCGCTGATCAGATAGCCGAGTGCGATGAACACCGCACCCAGCAGGATGCTGGACCCGATCAGCGCGCCGAAGGCGGCCCAGCCTTCGGGCCCGGCATCGACGCCGGTCAGCGCCAGCGCGGCCCCGGCGGCGCCGTAGCCCACCAGGGTGGCGAAGGCCAACAGGGCCAGGTGGCCCAGGAACTTGCCCACCACCACCTGCCCCCGCGACACGGGGTATGAGAGCAGCAGGCTCATGGTGCCGCGATCGACCTCCCCCACGATGGCGTCGAAGGACAGCAGCAGGGCGATCAGCGGCACCAGGAAGATGGTCAGGCTGGACAGGCTGACCACCACCACCTGCAGCGCGTCCACGCCCACGGTGCCGGTGGGCACGCTGCCCAGGAAGGACAGGCTCAAGGACAGCGTGGCCATCAGCAGGGTGGCCGCCGTGACCCAGCGGTTGCGCAGGCCGTCGCGGATTTCCTTGCCGGCCAGGATGAGGGGGATGGTCATGCGGCCTGCTCCTGTCGCAGGAAATGGGCGTACAGCTCATCCAGCGTCGGCTCGATGACGGCGATGTCGGTCAGCGGCAGGGCGGACAGGCGGCGCAGCACGGCGACCTTGTCGTCGCCGTTGCACAGGCATTCCACCGCCTCGCCATGCGCTTGGACGCGGCCGAAGGGGCCCAGGGCGTTTGCCACGCCCTCCGCGTCCGCACCCATAGTCCGGACGCGCACCGGCAGGTCGGCCAGGTGGCGCAGGCTGGCCAAGGTGCCGTCCGCGATTTTCAGGCCCCGGTTCATGACGATGATGCGGTCGGTCTGCCCCTCCAGCTCCGTCAGGGCGTGGGACGACAGCAGCACGGTGACGCCGGCGGTGCGCAGGGTCTGTACGATCTCATAGAACACCTGGCGCAAGGCGGGGTCCAGGCCGGTGGTGGGTTCGTCAAGGAACAGCACCCGGGGTTGGCCCAGCAGGGCCTGGGCCAGGCCCAGGCGCTGGCGCATACCCTTGGAATAGGTGCCGACGCGGCGGCCGGCCGCTTCCGCTTCCAGCCCCACATGGGCCAGCAGGTCGGCGTTGCCCCGGCGTGGCAGGCCCTTCAGCCGGGCGTAGAAGTCCAGCGTCTCCCGCCCGGTGAGCGAGGGGTGGAAGGCCAGGTTCTCCGGCAAATATCCCACGGCGCGGCGCAGGTGGGCGGCATGGGCGCCGGCCGGATCCTCGCCCAGCAGGCGCACCTGACCCCGGCTGGGGTGGATCAGGCCCAGCATCAGCTTGATCAGGGTGCTTTTGCCGGCGCCGTTGTGGCCCACCAGGGCCACGCACTGGCCCGGTTCCAAATCCAGGCTCACCTGGTTCAGCGCGGCGCGGCCGCCGTAGATTTTACTGACCTGGTCGATGGTGACGGTGGCGGTCATGGCAGGGCGCTCGCGGTATCGGGGGAAGGGGCTGCGTCCAAGGGTGGCGGCTTCATCAGGGGGGCGCTGTCCACCACCCCGCCGGGATGCAGGGCGGGGAACTGCGCCTGGGCCCAGCGGATGACCTGGACGGCCGGGCTGTTCAGCAGCAGCTTGGCCGCCGGCAGGCGCCAGACGACGCGGTCCACCAGGTCGTTGGGGCGGTAGTGCCTCATCCGCGATGCCGTCGCCGTTCAGGTCGAAGGCGGGATTGTCGCTCCAGTAATTGCCGCGGCCGTGGTCGGACCAGTCCAACGAGCGGGTGCCCACATACATGACCTGGGTGCGGTTGGCGATGAAGGCGTTGCCGGTCATCACGTTGCGTTCGGCCCCGGCGGTGAAGTGGATGCCGATCTCGCACCCCTCGAACCGGTTGTCGGCCAGGCGGTTCTTGTTGGCGTTGTAGACGAAGACGCACTTGGCGGTGCCGATGCGCAAGGTCGGGCCCGCCGCGCGGCCGGGCGTCATCGCCGCGTCGCCGTCGCCGGCGGCGTTGACCGTGGCGGCGGTCACCATGGGCTTTGAAAAACGGCCCAGCACCCGGTTGCCGGTGATGACGGAGCCGTTGGCGTAGTTCAGCAGCAGGCCATAGTCGCGGTCGCGCACCGACTGGTTGCCCCGGATTTCCAGCTGGCTGGAGAACATGAGCGCGAAGCCGATGTCGTTGTCGAGCGACACGTTGTCCAGGATGCGGCTGTCGTTGGTGTACATGTAGTGGATGGCGAACCGCACGCCTTCCATGTGGTTGCCCTGGAACAGGTCCTGGCGGCTGGCGTTGGCGAAGATGCCGTCGCGGCCGCCGGTGATGCGGTTGGCGACGATGCGGGCGCCGGGGGCGTTCCACACGGTCACGCCATTGCCCCGCTGGCTTATGGGCAGGTCGGTGCGCCCGGCGATGTCGTTGTCCGCCACCACCGCGTCCTGCGGGCCCTGGACGTAGACGCCGTAGAGGTTGCCGGTGAGACGGTTGCCCACGATGCGGGCGCGGGCGGCCGTGGGTTGCAGCAGCACGCCGGCGTCCATCCCGCGCTGGTCGGTGCCGGAACCGGTCAGGGTCAGGTGGCGCACGGTCACGTCGGGCCCCGTGACCGTGACCACCCGCCCCTGGCCCCGCGCGTCCAGGACGGCCGCATCCGGCCCGGCGCCCTCCAGGGTCAGGGGTTTGTCGATGGTGATGCCGCCGGGGTAGACGCCCGGCGCCAGGCGCAGGACGTCCCCCGGTGCCGCGGCCGCCACCGCGCGGGCCAGATCGTCCCCGCCCGGAGACACGTCCCGGACCGCGGCGCGGCCGGGGGCGACCCAGGCGGGACACGACAGCAGCAAAAGCCCGGCGATGGCGGTGCGGCGCATCGGCTTAGGCCTTCGTCGGGTGGACCAGCATGCGGCCCACCATTTCCATGTGCAGGGCGTGGCAGAACCACTGGCAATAATACCAGTGCACGCCCGGCCGGTCGGCGGTGAAGGTGACCGAGGCGGTGGCCTGCGGCCCGATCTCCATGGCGATGCCGTGGCCCGACAGGGTGAAGCCGTGGGTCAGGTCATCCACATCATCCATGTTGGTGATGAAGATGGTGACCTCGTCCCCCTGGTTGACCTCGAACTTCTCCAGGCTGTAGGCCGGCGCCACCGAATACATGTAGACGCGGACCTTCTTGCCGTCGCGGATGACGTTGGCGGCCGATTCCAGCTCCACGCCGTCCTTCTTGGCCCACTGCCGCGCTTCCTCCCACATCGGGTCGTCGCGCTTGTAGACGCTGAGCGGGTTGATCTTGGACCGGTGGACGATCATGGCGTCGTGCGGCTCGGCGAAGCTGGGGCCGTCGTGCACCACCACCATCCGGTCGCCGGAGATGTCGATCAGCTGGTCGTTCTCCGGCTTCAGCGGGCCGACGTTCAGGAAGCGGTCCTTGGAGAATTTGTTGAGGGAGATCAGCCACTTGCCATCCGCCTCCTTGGTTTCGCCCATGGAGGAATGGTTGTGGCCCGGCTGGTACTGCACATCCAGCTTCTGCAGGATGGGGTCCACCTTCTCACCCTTGAAGGCGCGCTTGGCCTTTTCGATGTCCCACTTCACCACCTGGCTGTCCAGGAACACGGTGGTGTAGGCGTTGCCCCGGCCGTCGAAGGCGGTGTGCAGGGGGCCCAGGCCGATCTGCGGTTCCGCCACCACCGCGTCGCGCGGCTTGATCTTGTCGGCGAACAGGTCATCCAGCTTGCGCACGTCGATGACGGTGACGGTGGGCGACAGCTTGCCGGCGAACATCACGTGGATGCCGTCCGGCGCCACGTTGCAGCCGTGCGGGTTGTTGGGCACGGGGATGTAGCGGGTGAAACGCGAGCCATGGCGGCCATCGACGACGGGCACGCCGTTGATGATCTTGCAATCGCCCTTCTTGACCGCTTCCTCGATGCGCTTGATGTCGAAGACGACGGCCCAGTCCTCGGTGCTGGCGGTCATCTCCGCCAGGGTCACGCCCTCTTCGGAGTTGTAGCAGGTGGCGAAGGCGTACTTGCCCTGGTAGTCGGCGTCGCAATTGTCGAGGTTGCCGTCCACCAGCACCTGCCAGGACACCTTCATGGCGTCGCCGTCGATGGCGGTGAAGACGCAGCCGTATTTCTTCGGCTCATCCAGGATGGTGCCGTCGTTCACCAGCGGGGCGCGGTGTTCGCTGTTGGCGAAGATGTAGCCGGTGCGGGGATATTTCTGCGGGCGCAGCCCGTGGATGTCGTGCGCGTTCGGGATCTCGATGATCTTGTCGCACTTCATGATGTCGCAGCGGATGCGGGCGACGCGGGTGTTGGCCTTGTCGTTGATGAAGACGTAGCGGCCGTCATAGGTGCCGTTGGTGAACGACATGTGCGGGTGGTGGGTGTCGCCGTTGTGGTAGACGCCGCCCCGGTTGGCCAGGAACTTCTTGGTTTCCGGCGTCAGGCCTTCCGTCAGGATCTTCTTGGATTCGTTGGTCAGGCCCCAGCCGGTGGCGGAACAGCGGTTGAAGACGGGGATGCGCATCAGTTCACGCATCGACGGCATGCCCACGATCCGGACCTCGCCCGTCTGCCCGCTGGAGGAGAAGACGTAGTATTCGTCCAGGTCGCCGGGCTTCACCTCGCCCTTGTTCTGGGGTGCGGCCGCTGGGGCGGCCCCGCCGACCGAGGGCATGACCAGGGCGCCGCCGGTGCCGACGGCACCCACGGCCGCCGCCGCCAGGGCGGCCTTGGCCGACCCGCCGATCAGGCCGCGGCGGCTGACGGGCCCCAGGATTTCGCTGGTGCCGTCATGGGGGGTTTCGGGGGTGGGCAGTTTCGGGTTGGACATTTTGGGCCTTCTCTCTTCTTGGGAATGATGGTGGCAAGGGCCTCAGGCCCGGGGCGTGGCCTCGGGGCGGGGGGGAAGCGTGGTGGGGGGTGCCAGGCCGTTCTGCCGGTCGCGCTTCAGGCGGCGCTGGATCATGACCGGGCACATCTGGTCGTGGTGGTAGAGCAGCTGGCAGTGCAGGCACTGGATGCATTCGTTGGGGTTGATGTCCCCCTCCGGATGGATGGCCTGGACCGGGCATTCGTTGCCGCAGCGCTGGCAGGGGTTGCCGCATTCGCGGTAGCGCCGCAGCCAGTCGAACATGCGCAGGCGCGCCGGGATGGCCAACGCCGCCCCCAGCGGGCAGAGATAGCGGCAGAAGAAGCGTTCGATGAACAGGTTGGCGGCCAGCAGGGCCACGGCGAACAGGACGAAGGGCCAGGACCGCCAGAACACCAGGACGATGGCGGTCTTGAACGGCTCCACCTCCGCCAGGCGCTCGGCCATGGACAGTTCGCTTAAAGACAGGCCGAACAGGATCAGGAAGAGGATGTATTTCAGGGGCCACAGGCGCTGGTGCACGCTGAACGGCACCTTGACCTGTTTGACCTTGAGGCGCCGGGCCACGCGGTTGGTCAGTTCCTGCAGCGCGCCGAAGGGGCACAGCCAGCCGCAGAACGCCCCCCGGCCCCAGAACAGCAGGGCGGCGGCCACGGCGAACCACAGCACGAACAGCAGCGGCTCCATCAGGAAATAGTCCCAGCTGAAGTCGGTGCGCAGCGCGTTCACGAAGGTCAGGACGTTCACGACCGACAGCTGCGCGTGCTTCCACCACCCCAGCCAGAACAGGGAAGCGACCAGGATCGCCAGCCGCACCCTGTCGTACAGCGCCGGCCGGCGCACCAGTTCGTGCTGGAAGAAGAAGATTGCGGTGACGGCGGCCAGCAGCAGGGCCAGCAGCGCCAGGTCCAGCCGGTCGCCGTCCCACATGCGCTGCCAAAGCTTGGCGCCGGCGGCGGAGGGGGCCGCCGTGGGCGCCGCCGCAGGGGCGGGCGCCGGCGGCAGGGTCAGGTATTTCTGCGGCGGGGTGTAATCCAGGTCGACGGTGATGAACGCCTTGTCCAGGCTGCCCACCTGCCGCTGGATCAGCAGGCGCAGGCGCCAGGGCTGGGCGGCATCGAACGTGCTGCCGTCGGGGATGGTGAACAGGCCGATGTCGGGGAAGTCCGGCGCCCCGCCCGCCAGCGACCCCAGCCGGGTGTGGTTGCTGTCGCGGAAGCGGATGGTGTTCTCACCCTGGATCAGTTCGATGCGGTCGAAGATGCCGCCGCGCACATAACCCGACCCCTTGAAGGAATAGCGGCCGGTGCCGGCGATGATGACGGCCTGCTGCCCCGGCTTCAGCCGCTGGCCCAGCCGGTCATAGCCGTCCTGGCCCAGCAGGCTGCGCCCCACCACCGGCAGGGTGGCGACGGTGGCGTACAGGTCGATGAAGGTGTCGTCGTCGGGCCCCGGTTCCGGCCGTGCCGCGGCACCGGGGCCGCCGGCCTCGATGAAGGCCTGGTTCACCTGGGCCACGGGCAGCAGCAGGCGGCGCACCGACCCGTCGCCCGTCAGGGTGGTCCAGTCGGCCTCGCCCGCCAGGTCGCGGTTCACGGTCGGCCGCGCCGCCGCCTTGGCGGCGCCATCATCCGTGCCGGCCGTCAGCCCGCCCAGGCCCAGGGTGTGCGCCACCTTGATGGCGGACCGCGTGATGGTGTCGCCGATGACCATGACGGTCACGGTGGCGCCGCTGACGATGTCCACCGGCGGTTTTCCGCCCGTGTCGGCCATCATGTCCGCGGCACTGCGGCCGACATAACCGTTGATGAAATGCTCGATCTTGGCGACCGGTATGCCCACCAGCACGATGGGTTCATGATGGTCCACCAGCTTGGCGCCGGTGATGCGGGCGTCGGGCCCGATGCCCACCAGGATGGAGATGGGGCGGCCGGAATAGCCGGTGGCGTTGACCACGTCGCTGTTGAGGTAGACGTAGCCCACCACCTTGTCGCCGGCCAGCGCCGGCACCACCGGCAGGGGGCCTTGCGGCGCCCCGAAATGGTCGGAACCCGGCACCAGTTCGGCTGGTGTCGCCAAGGGCAGGTAGGTGGCAAGGTGACTTTCCGCCGCCCGTGCGGGGCCGCCCGGCAATCCCCAGAACGCTAGCAAGAGTGCCAATATCGCGATCAGCACCCGGTGCGGAGCATCCTTGCGGTTATGACCAGGGATTGGCGGCACCACGCGGGCAAGCGGGGGCGTTATCGGCCGGGGCCGATTGGGCAGGGAAGGCGGGCGCATTGAACGGTAGGCTCTCAGGCGAGGCGTTGGGCCGCGAGCGGCTCCAGGCACAGGACACGTTTTACCGTGGGGGCTGACGGTCGGCCTTGCGCTGCATCAATAAGAGGTAAACCAGATGTATATTAAGGGGCCGCATCGTTCAGCGACCCCAGGCGGATGACGGCCGCCTTCAGCAGGTCGCGCGCCAGGTCGATGCCACCCTCGTCCGCCATCTGGCCCAGGGCATGGGCATAGATATCGACGGCACGCTCCGCCGCCTGCCGTGCGGCCTGCGGCGCCTGGGTCAGTGCCACGGCGATTTCGGCCTCAATCGTCTCGGCCAGGGCGCGCAAGGCTTGGGCGTCGGCGGCCGTGGGCAGGGGCGGGCGCGTGCCGCGTTCCCGATGGAAGGCCAGCCGGCGGACCTGTCGCAGGCGGGCGGCGTGGTTCAGTTCCTCCTGCGCCAGCGCCTCCGCCTGTCGTGCGATCTCGGGCGTCGCGGCGTGGGCGGCGATATAGCTGTAGAAGGCGAAGGTCCGCTCTTCATTGCGCACGGCGATGGACAGGGCGGTGTAGGGGCTGAGCAGGGCGCTGTCCTTGACCGCGTCCCACGACGCGGCGATCTCCGGCGGCAGGCGCCACAGGATGTCGGCCGCCTGCGGTTGGTGCCGCGACAGGTGCCGCGCACCCTGGGCCAGGGCGTCGGCGTGCCGCTTTTCCTCTTCCGCCAGGGTCTGGAACAGGGTCGCCAATTCCGGCGTGCCGCTGTGGTGGTCCGCCAGCGCCAGATAGCGCCGGGCGGCTTCCTCCTCCAGCATCAGGGCGATGGTCAGCAATTCGTCCATGGATGCGACGGCGGCGGCCGGCTCTTGCCGGAGCAAAGGCATGATGCGCGTTCCCTCACGGAACCAGGCGGGGCGGGACACGGCATCATGACAGGCGATACGGCGGCGGCCTTGATGCACCTCAAGGTTGGCCGCCGCCGCTCATTTCAGGAAAAAGGACAGGAACGGGGCTGGGTGTAATAAGCTCTGCCCGGGATGCAAACCGGGGCGGGGCGTTTGGAGCACACCATGGACGGCACGGCAGTGGAACGCGGTGGGACCAACCCCTATGACCGTTTGCCCGTCACCGCTTTCTGGCGGCCGGCCGTGGCGCAAGCGCATTTCGCCGACGTCGGCCCGTTGTGGCGTCCCAAGACCCTCCTCACGGCGGACCAAAGGGTGGCGACCTTCGGTTCCTGTTTCGCCCAGCACATCGGGCGGGCTTTGAGGAAGCGCGGCTTCCAATGGCTCAATACCGAACCCGCGCCGGTGACGCTGTCGGCCGAATCCCGCAAGAAATACAATTATGACGTCTTCACCTGCCGCACGGGGAACATCTATACGCCGTCCCTGCTGCTGCAATGGACGCGCTGGGCCCTGCGGGACGAACGGGTGCCGGCGGAGGTCTGGGAACGGGGTGGTCGGGTCCACGACCCGTTCCGTCCCGCGGTGGAACCGGGCGGGTTCGACACCGCTGAAGAGATGATGCGCCTGCGCGGCCTTACCATCCGCGCGTTCGGCGAAGCGATCCGGTCCGCCGATTGTTTCGTGTTCACCCTCGGGCTGACGGAAAGCTGGTGGAACGCCGATGGCGGTTATGAGTACCCGGCCTGCCCAGGCACCATCGCCGGCGATTTCGACGCCGCCGCGCACGCGTTTCGCAACCTGTCTTTCAACGAAATCAGGGATGCGCTGACCGGCGCCTTCGACCTGATGCGGGCGGCCAACCCCAACATCCGTTTCATCCTCACCGTGTCGCCAGTGCCTCTGGTGGCGACCAATTCCGGCAGTCACGTCCTGGTCGCGACCATGGAGTCGAAATCCATCCTGCGCGCGGTCGCGGGGGAAATGGCGCGCCAGCACCCCGATGTCGATTATTTCCCCTCGTACGAGATCATCAACAGCCCCGCGGCGCGTGGCGCCTTTTTCGAGCCGAATTTGCGTTCCGTGTCCGCCATGGGCGTTGATTGCGTCATGGGGCATTTCTTCCGCGATCCGGCGGCGTCCGGACCGTCGGCTGACGCAAGGGTGGAACCGGCGGCGGCGGCCGACCTTACGCCGACACCCAGCGACGTAGCCTGTGAAGAAGAGCTGCTTGAGGCTTTTCTGCCGCGGCCGTGAACGGCGGTGGCGGGAAGGCCGCTTCCACCCCTTCCAGGACCGCCGCCAGGACCAGCGCTCCACCCGTCTGGTTGAGGTGAACCAAATGGTGATGGGGCTGTTCGATCCGGTCCGGTTCGACGCCGTCGACGTTCAGCGATCCGGAATAAAGATCAGGCAGGGGGTGGCCGTCACCCCCGAACAGGGGGACCGGAAACGGGATGTGGCAAGCCGGGCGGATCGCCTCGGCGAAAAGGGCATCCGTCCGTTCCGCCACATCCCCATTCCCGCGGCATTCCTCGACGCTGTAGTTCCGGGAAAGCAGGAAGACGGGCCGGTCCTGGGCCGTCAGCAATTGCCCGCAGATACGATAGGCGTGGGACTGGAGAAGCCGTTCCCGAAGTGCCGCCGCCCGCACTTGCCGGGAGTAGGATTCGGTTGAAAGACCATCCATGAAGGTCCTGATTTCCACCGGCGTCGGCGTGTCGCCATAGACGACGAAGGCATCATAGTCATCGACGTCATCGCTGCCCCCGTCGGAAAAGGGGGCGTCGACGATGCGTTTTCCGTCCAGCCTGAGGTTGATGAAATTCGGTCCCGGATTGGCGAAGAAGTTCAGCGTATGGCCGCGCGTGTCCACAAGGCCCAATTGATAGGCCCGCTTCACGGCCCCCGTGTAGCTGTTGCCGATCACGCAAACGCGCCGCCTTGCCCGTGGTGCGGCAAGGGAAGTGTCGCTCCTGTTTTCCAGCACGGGGTCCATGCCCTTGTTCAGCCTCGGCGTGATCATGGTCCAGGCCTCGTGCTGCCTTCAACGCCGAAATGGCGCGGCCCTTGGGGTTACAGCCGGTCGAAACGATCAACGCTGCCGCATTCATGGATATAGCGGGCGCGCCATTCCACGGACAATTCATCGGCCTGTCTGCGGATCGGCGTGAAGCTGGTCACCATCGTCCGGTCCACCGTCTCCCCCATGGCGGCGGCGACACGATGCACCACCTGGAACGAATCCGCGCACAATTCCTCATAGGTGACGGTCAGGGGCGATGTGCCGATGCGGGCGAAATACAGGTCCCATCGCGCCCGGTTGGCCGCCAGGTCCCGCATCGTCGTTCCGATGGCCTCGGCATCGAACCCGGCGGGACGTTCTTCCTGGATATGGGAATGGTAGCGGCCCGTCTGCCGCGCGCGATGCAGCGAAATCGCCTGGCCCAGCAGGTCCCGCCGCATCAGTCGCACGAAGGTCGGGGTGGGGAAGGTGTGGGAGATGGTGCCTTCCGACAGCAGCCGGTCGATGTGCCAGGGGTGTACCTTCATGGAGAAACAGCCGTTGGGCGTCGTCCCGGCGCGGTGGGCGATGGCGACCTGTGATGCGACGTCCGCCGGATAGTCGGGGATGAACCGCTGCATCCAGCTGGTGTTCAGGTATTCCGACGGTCGTCCCAGCCGGCCGGTGGCCCCCAGCAACTGGCATAGCAGTTCGCTGCCCGTCCGCTCATCGGTTGCCAGGACCAGGGAATGCCGGGGCTGGACATCCGCGGGGAAGCCCGACAGCCAGGAATCGAGGGACACCCCGGCGATTCGTCCGAAATGGGGGTGCCAGTCGGGCCCGGGAACCGCGGCCTCGCCGTCCTTGGGTGCGGTGCTGCCGAATAGCCTGTGCAAATAGCCGCGAAGTGTCTTGGGGCTGGGGGCGGGCAATGGGGTGCCTCTCGGGCTGGATAGGGGCATCAGCGAATGGGACGACGGTCGATGGCCTAGATGCGGCCCCTCAGTTTCGCGACCAGGCGTCGCAACGGCGTGATGCGTCGCCAAATTCCGCGAAGGGGGCGGATCAATTGATTGATCCTGTGGTGGATCTCCAGGACCAACTGGCGCGTTTCCGCGGCCAGCTGGGTACTTTCCAGGATCAGGTGGCGGTTTTCCGCGGCCAGCTGGTGATTTCCCGCGACCAGCTGTTGGATCAGCTGATGGTTGCCAGCCGCAAGCCGGCGGCTTTCCAGGGATATTTGCCGCAGTTCCTCCGCCTGGCTTTCCAACTGGACGATCCGGTTCTGCAGATCGATGTGCCGGTTGTGGCTCCAGTCGGCATTCCGGTCGAGTACCTGCCGCAGGTCGGCGTACCGGTTGTGGCTCCACTCGGCGTTCCGGTTGAGCATCTGCTGCAGGTCGACGTGCCGGTTATGGCTCCAGTCCGCGTTCCGGTTGAACAGCTGGGAAAGCTGGGCCTGCCGGTCATCCGCTTGCCGCAGCAGGACGTGCAGCAGGCCGATATGGCCCGGTTCCTTTTGCAGCAGCGGCCGCACCAGGCTGTTGCGATACAGCACGTCGTAAAGCTGATGCTGGTCCAACCCGGCATGCACGGAATTGCCGTAGAAATCGGCGTCCGTCTTGAAGCGGTGATGATAGTAGGCAAGGGGTTCATTGATGGTGGCGATATCGCCAACCATCAGGATGCGCAGGGTGTAATCCCAATCGCCCAGCACCGGCAGTGCCGCGTTGTAGGGGCCGATGAGGTCGGCGACGGACTTTCGGATCAGCAGGCAGATGGGGGGGGAGGAGTTCCTGGTCAGCAGATAGGTGAGGTCGACATGGGGCTGCCAGTGGCCCCAGGGACGGCGTTCTTCCTCCAGGACGCGATCGTCCTCAATGCGTTCGACGATGACTTCGCAGTTCGTCAGGACGGCGGCGTAACGGGTGTTCGCCGGGGCGTTGAGGAAGGTGGTCGTGGTCTCCAGGAAATCCGGGTGCCAGGAGTCGTCATCGTCATGCACGACGATGAAGTCCCCTTCCGCCACGCCCAGGCCGGCATTCGACGCGGCCTCCATGCCAAGGCTTCGGTCATGGTGGATAAGGGTCAGGCGGCCGGCGAATGATGTCCGGTACGTGTCGACCAATTCATTGACGGCGTCCGTTTCACCGCCGTCGTTCACCAGATACAGATGCCAGTTCTGGTGCGTCTGGCTCAGGATGCTGGCCAGGGCGCGTGCCAGCAGGATCGGGCGGTTCTTGGTCCTGGTGAGAATGGCGACGCGGTCGCCGAGGGGCCGTGGTTGCTCCACCGTGGCCATGCTGGTCGGGAAGAGAGTGGTCGTCATCAATTCTCGCTGTTTTTTCGCGGCGTTCAATCGAACTGCCGCAGCGCCCGTGCGCCGTAATGGCTGAAATTTTCCCTGGCCAGCGTGCGCACCAGTTCGCGCTGGTCGGCGGAACCGTTGGCGGACCAGTACTTCAATGTTCCCATCGACCAGCCGCCGGTAAGCGCCTTGCGCATCGCCTCTTCGCCAGTGGGAAGGGTGGTGGCGATGATGCCGTCCAGATGCGCATGATCGAAGGTTGCGCAATGGCCGATCCGGCCGAACATCATGAGGTCGTGCTTGGATGGCGCCACGCTGAAGGCCGCCATGGCGGCCCTGGCGGCGGCCGGCGTCAGGTCGTCCAAGGTTAGCGGCCCGCAGGCGCCGGTGGCGAACAGTTCCGTGACCGTCTCCAGCGCCCCATCCTGGAAGTGACGGGTGATTGCCTCGTATTGCGCCTTCTCCACCGGGTTCTCCGCCAGTACCGGATGCCATCGGCCCGCTTTCCAGGCATAGGAATGGACGGTGCCGTGCGGTGCCGCGTGCAGTTCTTCCAGGATGTCGACGGCGCTGTGCAATTGGAACTGCTGCCCCGTCGGCCTGAATTCGTTGCCGAACGCCGCCTCCATCAACCCCGCGCCGTAACGGTTGCTCAAGGCATTGGACCAGAGGCCGTAATAGAAGCCGCTCAGCCGCGCCTTGCCGTGCATGCGTTCCAGGATCAGGCGCAAGCACCGCTGCATGGTGGCGTTCCATCCCATGTCGACAATCGCCGACCGGCCGTCGCAGTCCAGCCTTTCCTGCTCCAGGTATCCCCTAAGGCCCTCATATGCCGGCGCCATCCGCGCGTGGACGGCGGCGGAATGGCGCTGCAGGAGGGCATCGAATTCCGGGGCGTCCAGGGGGACGTCCAGCGATCCGAACCGGGTGGCGCAATCCTCCACCAAGGCGGCCTCGCCCAGCAGGTCGGCCCGCGCCAGGGCCAGCCGGACGGTGACCCGGTCATCGACATTGTTATGGAGGAATTCAAGCAAGCCCGGGCTCAGGCGGTGCGGGGTGCTTTCCATGTAACCCTGCGCCAGGTTCAGCGGCCGCCGGGACGTATGGAAATACTGATCCTCGACCCCCGTTTCCCGGGCCAGGTTCGCGGCTTGCCAAGCCTGGTGCATAAGCCAGCCGTCCCGGGCGCAAAAGTACAACCGCCTGATGCCGTGAAGCTTTACCCTCTGGGCCAGCCAGCGGATGTAGCCGCCGACCACGATGCCGCCCAGGGTCCGGCCCACCCCACGCCAATAGTCGGCGGATGTCTCGGGCGCCTGGAAATCAGCGCGCGCGTTCAGGACTGTGGCGCGTCGGAACCGTGAAAAGGGAAGGCAGGCGGGGGTAAGGGGGCCGGCGAGGCGCCGCTCTGACCGGGCGCGCAGATAGATGCGCGCTTCAATCCCATGCTCCCGGGCGGTACGGCCATCGGACCAATCGTCGT
Organism: Azospirillaceae bacterium; assembly: GCA_028283825.1. Taxonomy (NCBI): domain Bacteria; kingdom Pseudomonadati; phylum Pseudomonadota; class Alphaproteobacteria; order Rhodospirillales; family Azospirillaceae; species Azospirillaceae bacterium. The sequence goes on from JAPWJW010000002.1 coordinate 599,705, forward strand.
CGCCGATATGAAGGAAGCGGGATGCCTGCGGGTGCCGCGTCTTGACGACGTCCCATTGGCGGCCACCCGACTTCGTGGCCATCGTCTCACAGGAAACATGCAGCGCCTGCCATCCCGTGTACCCGCAGCCGGCCAGAACGTCCGCCAGGAAATCAGCCGGCAAGTACATGTCGGAAACAAAGATGTACGGCTTGCCGATCACGGCAAGTCGCCGCGTCAGTTCCAGGATGTCCGGAACCGCCACCAATATGTCCCGTTCCACCTCAAGCTCGACTTGTCGGGCGATCTCGAGATGGGGTGCCAGGGCCGGCATGCGCTGCCCGATCTCGGTGTAGATCTGCTGGAAGGTAACCTCTTCCGCGCCCTTCAGCCGCTGCTGCCGCTTGCGCGCGTCGCGCTCCGCCTCTTCGCGTTCGGTCGCGAAACCCTTGGCCATGGGGCCGAATTGCAGGATGAGGCGCCTTTCCATCTCGGCAAAGGTGTCGGCGGGGCTATCCACCAGGCGGGTCAGGGCGGTATCGAAAATGTCCAGGGAGACGATGTCGCAACGTGCGCTGAGTGATCGGATTTCGTTAATGAACGGCTCGTCCAGGGACCAGTCGGACAGCGTCCTGATGCCATTCTTTACGGGGCGGTCTTCCGTCGTTTCAGCATCTGCGCTGTTAAAGTCAAAAGAAGACGGAAATCTGTTAAGCATATCGACTTCAATCCATGGGGATGATGGTCTTCAGTATTCTTGTTGACCGTTACCGCTCCAGCGGCGCCGCAACCCGTTAGGTCGCCCCCGTGTCCTGATAATCAGTGGGATCGATTTTTCAGAACTGATGCGATCTTGCGGATCGGGGCGGTGATCCGCCAAGAAGACGAGGATTCCAGTGCGGCGACCTTGGCCTCGGCTATCAATGCCCGGTGCCGCATCGCCGCCAGTTCGTGTGCCAAAGCCCGCGTTTCGGCAAGCGCCGCCTGCAACGCCGCTTCCTTGGTGGCGGCCAGGGCCTCCGGTTCATGCTGTTCCATGCGGGTTGCTGGAAAGACCGCGATGGAGCCGTGCGGCGCCTCCTCGGCCATCATCGGGGCAGTCAATTGCGGTGGCCGTGAGGCGCCCGACCGCCATGCCTGGACGCCGGCATCGTAGTCCCGCTCCTCCACGCCGCGCGCGGCGGCGCGATGGGTGCGAAAATTATAGAGAACCTGCGTCAGGAAGCTTTTGGGGTGCACGAAACTCAACGGCCCGTTTTCCCGCAAACTTTCGCGAGGCAGGACCCGCGCTGCAACGGAGTCGGGACGGGCGAAGATCAATGAGTTCTGGGCATACCACCAGTCGACCCCTTCCTGCTGCCAGATCAGCGGGCGCAGGGCATCGAAGCAAAGATAGCCTTTCGCCCGAAAATGAACGGCCCAATATTCGGCCCATAGTTCGTTGATGTGCCCCGTCCCCCCCTGGAAGGGGATGGCCGCGCCGAACAGAATGGTGTCGCCCAACTGGGTCAGTCCGGTGATGAACGCTTCCCCGCGGTCATGGGGCAGATGCTCCACGACCTCCATTGAGATGACCAGGTCGAAAGGGGCGCTGCCGGGCGGTAGCTTGTCCCTGGGCAATTCCCGGTCCAGGGCCGTCGGGTAAAAGGCGTCCGGCGCGATTTGCAGCGTCGCCCGGTCAACGTAATCACCGTCGAAGCCCGCGACCTCCGATGCGCCAAGGGCCTGCGCGATCCGAAGCCAAGTGGCGACTCCGCAACCGACATCAGCCACCCGCCTGGGCTGGAGCCACTGGAAAAGATGCCCAAGAATGATTGCGGCCGATCGGGCGCTTCCGGGGGCCTGGCTGGCATAAAACGCTTCGTCATACAGGGTGACGTTTGTTGTTATGTCATGCATGAGGGACCTTGGTGGCCTCGACGCCAAACAATCGCATTTTCCGCGTATTTATATGGAGTGTGGTGTGCTGGGGGGCAAGGAAATTGAGTGGCCGATGGGCATTCTATTCTGATGCTATTATTGTTGGCTTTTCTGCTCATTTTCTTCGGCGAATAAACAATAGCCGGCCGAGTGGGGGCTGGATCCAGCCCCCATGCTTTGCGTGGCCCGCCCCTCTCAGTGCAGACCCGGCGCTTCCTGTCCGGTGCGCGCCACATATTCGGTGTAGCCGCCGCCGTACTGGTGGATGCCCTCCGGCGTCAGTTCCAGCACCCGGTTGGACAGCGTCGCCAGGAAATGCCGGTCGTGGGACACGAACAGCATGGTGCCCTCGTAGGCCGCCAGCGCCGTGATCAGCATCTGCTTGGTGTCCAGGTCCAGATGGTTGGTCGGCTCGTCCAGCACCAGGAAGTTGGGCGGGTTGTACAGCATGATGGCCATGACCAGCCGCGCCTTCTCGCCACCCGACAGGACGCGGCACTTCTTTTCCACATCGTCGCCGGAGAAGCCGAAACACCCGGCCAGGGTGCGCAACGATCCCTGGTTGGCCTGCGGGAAGTTGCCCTCCAGCGCCTCGAACACCGTGCGCTCGCCATCCAGCAGTTCCATGGCGTGCTGGGAGAAATAGCCCATCTTGACGCTGCCGCCGACCTGGACGGTGCCGGTGTCCGGCTGGTCCGCCCCCGCCACCAGTTTCAGCAGCGTCGACTTGCCGGCGCCGTTGACGCCCATGACGCACCAGCGTTCCTTGCGGCGGATGGTGAGGTCGAAGCCCTGATAGATGGTGCGGCTGCCGTACCCCTTGTGCACGTTCTTCAGGACCGCGACGTCGTCGCCGGAGCGTGGCGCGGGCGGGAAGTCGAAGGTCACGGTCTGGCGGCGCTTGGGCGGTTCCACCCGCTCGATCTTGTCCAGCTTCTTCACCCGGCTCTGCACCTGGCTGGCGTGCGAGGCGCGGGCCTTGAAGCGCTCGATGAACTTCAGTTCCTTGGCCAGCATGGCCTGCTGCCGTTCGAACTGCGCCTGCTGCTGCTTTTCGTTCAGCGCCCGCTGCTGTTCGTAAAAGACATAGTCGCCGGAATAGCTGGTCAGCGCCCCGCCATCGATCTCGATGATCTTGTTGACGATCCGGTTCATGAATTCCCGGTCGTGCGAGGTCATCAGCAGGGCACCCTCATACCCCTTCAGGAAGCCCTCCAGCCAGATCAGGCTTTCGAGGTCCAGATGGTTGCTGGGTTCGTCCAGTAGCATGGCGTCGGGTTTCATCAGCAGGATGCGGGCCAGCGCCACGCGCATCTTCCAGCCGCCGGACAGCATGCCGACGTCCTTGTCCATCATCTCCTGGCTGAAGCTGAGGCCGGCCAGCACTTCGCGCGCCTTGCCCTCCAGCTCATAGCCGCCCAGTTCGTCGAAGCGCGCCTGCACCTCGCCATAGCGTTCGATGATGGTGTCCATCTGGTCGGCCTGCTCGGGGTCGGCCATAGCCGCCTCCAGGTTGGCCAGTTCCCGCGCCACGTCGCTGATCGGGCCGGCGCCGTCCATCACCTCCGCCACGGCGCTACGGCCGGACATTTCACCGACATCCTGGTTGAAATAGCCGATGGTGACCAGCTTCTCGACCGACACCTGGCCGGTGTCCGGCAATTCCTCGCCCGTGATCATGCGGAACAGGGTGGTCTTGCCCGCACCGTTGGGACCGACCAGGCCGACCTTCTCGCCCCGGTTCAACGCCGCCGACGTTTCCATGAACAGGATGCGGTGGCCGTTGTGCTTGCTGATGTTTTCGAGGCGGATCATGGGCTGCTGAGTTCCAAGGGCGGGATTGGCCCCCTTATGCCACAGGAAGATGTCGGCGATGGAGTCCCGATCACAGCCCGCGCCCAGCGTCCATGACATAACACGGGCTATTCGGGGGCTGTCGGCCCGGCCCCGGGTGGGGGCAGGGGCGGGGGAAGCAGATCTTTACCCTTCCGTGCCTTTCGGGCTAGAACGGGCCCGCATCATGTGCAGGAATGCTTTTCTGGATTCCGAAGGATAGGAAAATGGCACAGAAACTCGCCTGGGGCCGCAGTTGGCATGGGCGCAGTTACGACCTCGGCCGCATGACCCTGGCGGATCTTTGGCGCGCGTACCTGACCTATCCGGCGATCCAGCTGTACGCCGCGTTGGCCGTGGCCGCCGCGGTCTACGCCGTCGTGGCGCCGGAGGGCATCGCCGCCGGGCATTGGCTGGCGCCGCTGGTCGCCGTGGTGGCGGTCTTCTTCGTCTATCCCATGGCCTGGTTCTTCATCCACCGCTACATCCTGCACGGCCGCTGGCTGTACCGGATCAAGTGGACGGCCACCCTGTGGAAACGCATCCATTTCGACCACCACCAGGATCCCCATCTGCTGGAGGTGCTGTTCGGGTCGCCGGTGAACACCCTGCCGACCATCGCCGGCGTGACCATGCCCATCGGCTACGCCATCGGCGGCTGGCCTGCGGCGGCGGCGGCCTTGTCCATGGGGCTGTTCCTGACCTGCACCTATGAATTCATCCACTGCATCCAGCACCTGAACTACAAGCCCAGGAACCAGTTCATCCAGAAGCTGAAGCGCGATCACCTGATCCACCATTTTCATAATGAGGATACCAACCTGGGTATCGTCAGCTTCACCCCGGACCGGATTTTCGGCACCTATTTCGCCTCGGCACGGGACTGTCCGAAAAGCGCCACCGTCTTCAACCTGGGCTATGATGTGGAAGAGGCGCGCCGCTATCCCTGGGTGATGGAGGCGACGGGCGCGCCACCGCGCGACCGCCCGCCATCCGCCTTCGCCACGTCCGAGACCAGGGGTACCGCTTCGTGAGTTCGGTCGAGATCATTCCGGTCGCGGGCAGCGCCCTGCTGGACCGCTTCATCCGGCTGCCGGAACGGCTGCATAAGGACGATCCCCACTACATCGCGCCGCTGCATATGGAGCGGAAGGACGCGCTGACGCCCAAGAACCCCTTCTTCGGTTTCGCCGATGTCCAGTTCTGGCTGGCGCGCAAGGACGGCCGGGACGTGGGGCGCATCAGCGCCCAGGTCGACCGCCACGCGCTGGAGCGCAACCCCGACGCCCCCGGCCAGTTCGGCATGATCGCGGCCGAGGACGATCCCCAGATCATCAAGGCGCTGGTGGATACCGCCGCCGACTGGCTGCGCGCGCGTGGCATGAAGCGCATGCAGGGCCCGTTCAACCTCAACATCAATGAGGAGATCGGGCTGCTGGTCGATGGCTTCGATACGCCGCCCATGCTGCTGATGGGCCACGACAAAGCCTATCTGGGCCCGCGGCTGGAGGAACAGGGCTTCGCCCGGGAAAAGGACGTCCTGGCCTACCTCTACGACATCACCCAGGAATTGCCCGCCGGCGCGCGGCGCCTGATCGACCGGCCCCTGCCCAAGGGCCTGATCGTGCGGTCCCTGGACTTCAAGCGCTATGACGACGAGATCCGGGCCGTCACCTCCATCTTCAACGATGCCTGGCAGGACAATTGGGGTTTCGTTCCCCTGACGGAGATCGAGACAGACCATTTGGCCAAGTCGCTGAAGCCCCTGCTGCATGCCGACCTGGTGCGCTTTGTCGAATTGAACGGCGAGCCCGTCGGTTTTATCGTCTGCCTGCCCAACCTGAACGAGGCCATCCGTGGCCTGGACGGCAAGCTGCTGCCCTTCGGCTGGGCCAAGCTGCTGTGGCGCATGAAGGTATCAGGGCTCAAGACCGCACGCGTGCCGCTGATGGGCGTCCGCAAGTCGGCCTCGCAAGGGGTGATCGGCAGCCTGCTGCCCTTCCTGCTGATCGACGCGGTGCGCAAGTCGGCGGCGGAGAAGGGGTTCCAGCAGATCGAGCTGTCCTGGATCCTGGAGGACAACCTGCCCATGCGCCGCATCAACGAAAGCCTGGGCGGCGTCGCCTACAAGACCTACCGCTTGTACGACAAGGCGCTTTGATACGTCCCCTCAGGCGCCGGGCGGCCACATCCGTGGCCTTGGGCTTCCTCAGTTCCCGGTCCGGGACACTCCCCGGGAACTTCCGGCGGATGCGGTCGCGTCCTAGCGGCCTGAGACACTGTCTCAGGCCGCCAATCTAACTTACGTCAGCCAGCCGGCGGCGCGGTACCAGGCCACGGTCTCGCGGAAGCCTTCCGCCAGGCCGATGCGGGACGCGTGGATGCGGGCGGGCAGCAGTTCGCCCGGCGCCACCGTCCAGTCGGGGTGCAGGATTTCCCGCGCCTTGCCGTCGGTGAAGATGGGGGCGGTGCCGCGCAGGGCGCCCCAGCGGGCGGACAGCGTGCCGGCCGCCAGCAGCAACGGTCCGGGAATAGCCCATAGGCGGGGTGGGGCGGTGTGGCCCATGGCGCGCGCCGCCTCCCGCATCATGTCGGCCATGGCGTAGCCGGCGGGGTTGGTGTCGGCCAGGGCATAGGTGCCGCCGGTGGGGCCACGTAGGCCCGCACCAGTGACGGCGACCAGGGCGGCGGCCGCATCGGTGACGTGGATTGCGGCCAGGCGCCCGGTGCCGACCAGCGGTGCCAGCGGACGTCCGGCTGCCTGGAAGATGGCCAGGGTCTCGCGGTCGCCGGGGCCGTAGATCATGGGCGGCCGCACGATGGTCAACTGTTCGGGCGCATCGGCGTAGACGCGCCGCACCTCCTCCTCGCCGGCGCGCTTGCTGGCGGCATAATCCGACAATTGCGGTTCGCGGGCGGCGAGGGAGGAGACGAGGATGAAGGGCGCCGCCGGTGCCTGCCGGCGCAGGCACGTGGCCACCGCCCCGGCGCCGTCCCGGTTGGTCCGCAGGAAGGCGGCCCGGTCACGCGCCTTGATCAGGCCGGCGGCATGGACCAGGGCGTCGACGCCGTCCGTCAGCCGGGCCAGCGCGCCCGCGTCCTCCAACCCGCCCTGGACGACATCGACGGGCAGGCCGGCCCAAGTGGCCGGATCGGGCGGACGACGCGCCAGGACGCGTAACTGTACACCCGAGTCGGCCAAAATCTGGACCAGATGCCCCCCCAGGAACCCCGTCGCCCCCGTGATCGCGACGATCGGCGCGGCTGTCATGGGCAGTTACGGGGCATGGGGCCGGGACTCGGGGGTCACGCCGTCGCGGCTTGGGCCAGCGGCGTGCTCACAGGCTCGAAGAAGCCGTCGAGATACATCGCCCGCGCGCGGCTGCGGCTGAGCTTGCCCGAGGTGGTCTGGGGCAGGCTGTGCGGCGGCACCAGCACGATGCGGGACAGGATGCCGTGCCGGCTGCGGAAGACCTGGGCGATTTCATCGGCCAGCGCGCCGCGGGCGCTCGGGTCGGGGCTGCGGCACTGCACCAGCGTCACCACCTCTTCCTCCACACCGCTGTCGACCGAGAAGACCGCGACGTCGCCGCTGCGCAGTGCCGCGATCTCATTCTCCGCCGTCCATTCCAGGTCCTGGGGCCACAGGTTGCGGCCATTGACGATGATCAGGTCCTTGGCCCGGCCGGTGATGACGATCTGGTCGTCCAGCAGGTATCCCAGGTCGCCGGTATCCAGCCAGCCCGCCGAGTCCATGACGCGGGCGGTTTCCTCCGGCGCGCCGTAATAGCCGGTCATCAGGCTGGGGCCGCGCACGAAGATGCGGCCGATGCTGCGCGGCGGCTGGGGCTTGCCGGCGGCGTTGCGCACCTCAAGCTCATGTTCCGGCAGGATGTGTCCGCACAGGACGAAGGCGCGGGCGCGGTCGCCCTCCCGCTGCGGCGGCACGGCGCGGTGCTCGTTTTCCAGGATGACGCTGTCGACCACGTCCAGCCGCACGCCATGGCCCTTGGACGTGAAGTTCAGGGCCAGGGTCGCCTCCGCCATGCCGTAGCTGGGGACGAAGGCGTTGCCGCTGAAGCCGTTGGCGGCGAAGCGCTTGGTGAAATTGGCCAGGACGTTGGGGCGGATCATGTCGCCGCCGATGCCGGCGCTGCGCCAGGTCGACAGGTCGATGCCGGTGGTCGACAACGTCTCCGCGCGGCGGGCGCACAACTCATACCCGAAGGACGGGCTGTAGGAGATGGTGCCCTTGTTGCGGCTGATGAGATCCAGCCAGATCAGGGGCCTACGGGCGAAATCCCGGGTGGGCAGGGTGTCCACCGACATCTGGCAGGCCAGGGGGATCAGCAGGAAACCCACCAGCCCCATGTCATGGTAGAACGGCAGCCAGGACACACAACGGTCGCCGTCGGTGATCACCAGGCCGCTGCGTCCGACATGGGCGGCGTTGCTGAGGAAGGCGCGGTGCGTGACCGCGATGCCCATGGGGAAGCGTGTGCTGCCGGACGAGAATTGCAGATAGCTGGTGCCGTCCAGCGACTGCTGCGGCAGGTCGCCGGTGATGGGCGCCACCGTCGCCAGAAAGTCCAGGGTGCCCGACATCTTCAGGTCCAGGCCCTGCACCGCCTGCGACAGCCAATCCTCCAGCATGGCCGGCCCGAAGGCGGCCGTGGCGCCGCAGCTTTGCAGCATGCGGCGGATGTGGGCGATGTAGGCGTCCTTGCCGCCGAAAGCGGCGGGCAGGGGCAAGGGGGCCGGCACCAGCCCGGCATACTGGCAGGCGAAAAAGGCGCGGACGAAGTCGCCGTCGCTTTCGGCGATCAGGCCGACGCGCTCACCCGGTTCCAGTCCGGAGGCCAGCAGACGGCGGGCGAGGTCGATCGCCTGGTCCCGCAGATCGTGATAGGAAAGCGCCTCGGTAAGGACGCCCTTCCCGGAATAAAAATTAAAGCCCGTCGGGCCCTGGGCGGCATAGTCCAGCGCGTCGGCGATGGACGTGAAGTCCGCATAGCGCGTGGGAAGTCCCGGATGGTGGGAGGGCGTAGGAGACAGCATAATTCGGAAACCCTAACAATCCAGCGCTTTAACCGGAAGGATATAGACAGCTATGCAAATTGATTGCCGAAAGGCAATATGTGACGACGTTGTGGCAGTGTCCCGGAAAGCAGCGCTTGTGCCGCACCCTTGTGCCGTTTAGGTGTTGGGGCCGTGGGTTTGCAGTGATATGGCACACTGTATCCCAAAGAATTTGATGCGTTATCCTCACCTCAGCGATCTGAGCCGGCATTAGTGCGGTTGGCGAATTGCAACTGAAGCGCGATGGGGCGTTGGACGTAATATTCCTACAATTAGCAACTCACAGGTTACGTCATGCAGAAGGGCAAAATCCGTATCGCCATCGCGGGGATCGGCAACTGTGCGAGCGCGTTGATCCAGGGCATCCACTACTACACGGCGGAACGATGCCGTGAGGGTGTGGTTGGCCTGATGCACCGTGAGATCGGCGGCTTCCTGCCGTGCGATATCGAGGTCGTGGCCGCGTTCGACGTTGATGCCCGCAAGGTCGGCACGGATGTGCACCGCGCCATCTTCGCCAAGCCGAACTGCACCAAGATCTTCCAGGCCGAGGTCCCCGACAGCGGCGTGACGGTGAAGATGGGCCAGGTGCTGGATGGCATTTCCGAGCACATGGCCGACTATGCCGATGACCGGACCTTCATCCGCGCCGACGCGGTGGAACTGACCCAGGCGGAAATCGTCGCGGAACTGAAGCGCAGCGGCGCCGAGGTACTGCTGAACTACATGCCGGTGGGTTCGGAACAGGCCGCGCGCTTCTACGCCGAATGCGCGCTGGAGGCCGGTGTCGCCTTCATCAACAACATGCCGGTGTTCATCGCCAGCAATAAGGCCTTCGCCGACCGCTTCAAGGCGAAGAACCTGCCCATCGTCGGCGACGACATCAAGTCCCAGGTGGGCGCCACCATCACCCACCGCGTGCTGACCGACCTGTTCGCCAAGCGCGGCGTGAAGCTGCTGCGGACCTACCAGCTGAACACCGGCGGCAACACCGACTTCCTGAACATGAAGAACCAGAGCCGCCTGGTTTCCAAGAAGACCTCGAAGACCGAGGCGGTGCAGGCCGTGGCGCACAAGCGCCTTGAGGATGAGAACATCCACGTCGGCCCCAGCGACTATGTTCCGTGGCAGAACGACAACAAGCTGTGCTTCATCCGCATGGAAGGCCACCTGTTCGGTGACGTCCCCATGGACATCGAGCTGCGCCTGTCGGTCGAGGACTCGCCCAATTCCGCCGGCGTGGTCATCGACATGATCCGCTGCTGCAAGCTGGCGCTGGACAACGGCATCGGCGGCATCCTGGAAGGCCCCAGCGCCTACTTCTGCAAGCATCCGCCGGTGCAGTACACCGACGACGATGCCTACCAGATGACCGAGACCTTCATCCGTGGCAACACGGTGAAGCTCGCCGTCGCTAAATGAAGTGCCTGATCGTCGCGGCCGGGCAGGGTACCCGGCTGCGGGAGCGGGGGGCGTCAAAGCCCCTCATTCCGATCAAGGGCAGCCCGCTGATCGAACGCGTGATCACGCAGGCCCACAGCGCCGGTATCAATGAGTTCGTGGTGGTCAGCGGCTATCGCGGCGCGGACCTGCGGGCGGCGCTGGACGAATTGGCGGCGCGCATCGGTGTGGCCGTCACCCACGTCATCAATGATGAATGGGAACGGGCCAATGGCGTTTCCGTCCACAAGGCCAAGGCCGTGCTGACGGAACCCTTCCTGCTGACGATGTGCGACCACCTGGTCGATCCCGGCATCTTCCAGGCCCTGATGGCCCTGCAGCCGGAACCGGGCACGGTCACCCTGGCGGTGGATTTCAACCTCGACCGCCCGCTGAACGATCCGGAGGACGTCACCCGCGTGAAGTGCGTGGACGGCCGGATCGAGCATATCGGCAAGGTGATCCGCGACTTCAACGCCTTCGACACCGGCGTCTTCCTGTGCACGCCCGGCATGTTCGCGGCGCTGGAGGAGGGGCAGTCCAAGGGCGACGACAGCATCTCGGGCGCCATGAACGTCCTGGCGGGCTGGAAGAAGGCCCACGTCCTGGACATCGGTGAGAAGATCTGGATCGACGTGGATGATCCCGCCGCCTTCGATAAGGCGGAAAAGCTTCTGGACGCCGGGCAGCTTTGATACGTGCGGCATTTGATCGTGATCCGCTCAAATGCCGCCCCTCAATCGCCGGGCGCGACCATCCGGTCGCTTGGCTTCCTCGCTTTCCAGTCCGCCATGCTCCCCGGAAAGCTCCGGCGGCCCCGGTCGGGGCCTATTAAGGATGCGTGGGAAAGCCCGCGCCAAGCTTCCGGCTGATCAGAATCATGGCGCCGGCAATGGGTTCCGGTTAAACCGGGCCGGCGCCATTTCTCTCAAACCCGGGCACCCATGCACATCACCGAACCGGTCAAGCGGACCTCCGAAATCGAGGAGGTCACAAACCTGTATGTCATCCATCCCATCTCAAGCTGGCTGACGCCCCGGTTCGCCCGCCTGGGCATACACCCCAACGCGGTGTCCCTGGCCGGCATGGCCTTCGGCATCACCGCCGGCATCGCCTATTCGCACTACCAGAACCTGGGCTGCACCCTGGCGGCCTTCGTCCTGATGGTCGCCTGGCACGTCATGGACGGTGCCGATGGGCAACTGGCGCGCCTGACCAATGCCCAGTCCGAGACCGGCAAGATCCTGGACGGCATCTGCGACTACGTCACCTTCATCGCCGTCTATGTCGGCCTGGCCATCACGCTGACGGCGGAACAGGGCGCCTGGGTGTGGATTGTCATCGTGGCAAGCGGCGTCGCCCACGCGGTCCAGTCCGCCGCCTATGAGATGCAGCGCCAGTGCTACAATTTCTGGGGCTGGGGCCGCAAGTCGGCCGAACTGGCCAAGCTGGACGCCCCGGCGGCGCACCGGCCCGGCATCCTGGGCGGCCTCTACCGCCTGTACCTGCGCCTGCAGTACCTGACCACCGGCGTCACCGTCGGCTTCCATGACGAACTGGCGCGGGCCCTGGCCGCGGACGCCGCGCGCGCACCCCGCATCCGGGAGGCCTACCGCGCCGTCTTCGCCCCGTCGGTGCGGCGCTGGTCCATCCTGTCGGCCAACTACCGCACGCTGGGCATCTTCATCGCCGCCGCGGCCGGCCGGCCGCTGCTGTACTTCTGGTTCGAGCTGATCGGCTTCAGCCTGATCCTGGCCGTGCTGCTGTCGCGCCAGGCGGCGCGCAGCGCCCGCTTCCTCAGGGACTTGGAACGGGTGGCGTAGCGGGCACCGGGCGCACCCGGTGCTCGCGCTGATACAGGTAGGCCGCCAGCCCGATGAGGATGAACGACGGCCCCAAGGCCGTCACCGCCGGGTTCAGGTTCAGCAGCAGGTCCAGGCGGTTGGAGATTTGCTGTGTCAGGGAAAAGACGATGCCGATGACGGCGCCGATGGTGATCTGCTGTCCGGTGTTCTGGGAGCGCGGCGGCCCGAACACGAAGGGCGCGGCGATCAGCGCCATGGCCAGCATGGTCAGCGGCAGGCCCAGCTTTGCCCACAATTCCTGCACATAGCGCACGGCGTACTGGCCCTGCCGGCTCATCTCGCGGACATAGCGGAAGAGGTCGGTGGGCGACATGTTCTCCGGCGCCGGCATCAGGTCCTGGACGCGCTTGCCCGGCAGGAAGGAGGCCCAGGACAGGGTGTCCAGGTGCTCGGTCTGGAAACGCTGGGCGACGATGGTCTTGCGGGTGACATCGCGTAGCTGCCAGGGACCGTCGGCCTGGATTTCCGCGCGGTCGGCATGGATGAAGGTCTCCAGCCGTCCGTCCGCGGAAAAGCCATAGACGTTGACGCCGCGCAGGACGTTCTTGCTCTCGATCGAGCGCACGTTGAGGTACTGCCGGGCGCCCCCGGCCCAGAAGCTGTCACCGCTGTCGGCCAGGGGCGAGTCGGCCAATGCCGCGGCCCGTGAGGTCAGCGCCAGGTGCTGCGCCGGCGGGATGATGAACTGCGCGATCACGAACAGCACCAGCAGGACCGGCGGCAGGATCTTCAGCACCGATCCGATGATGCGCATCTCGGATTGGCACAGGGCCCGCATGGCGGTCACTTCGGAATCCTTGGCCAGGCCGCCCAGGGACAGCAGGGTCCCGATCAGCATGGCTACCGGCGCCACCTGCAGGACACGCGCCGGGATGGTCAGCGCCACGTAGGCCACGGCGTTGATGACGCGGTACTGCCCCTCGCCCACGGATTTCAGCTGCTCCACGAACTCAAGCAGGCTGAACAGGGCCGCCAGGCCGGCGGTGACCATCAGGAAGGCCTTGAGGGCGGCGCCGCCGATGTAACGGTCAAACTGCGTCATGTGGATCATACCGTACGTTCGCGCTCCGGCGCTTCCATGCGCCCGAACAGGCGCTTGGCCAGCGTCCGGACGCGGAACTCGACGTTCCACAGGGGCCAGTAGATGGCGGTGATCAGCAGCATGGCCAGCAAGGCCGGCGCCCACCAGATGCCGGGGGTGGCGCCGATGGTGCCGTGCTGCACCCAGGTGCGGGCCGACGTGCACAGCAGGTAATAGCCGGAATAGACCAGGATGGCGGTGCCGAAATTGGCGTACTTGCCGCCCTGCCGGGGGCGGACGCGGCTGAGCGGCACGCCCAGCATGCCCAGCAGCAGGGTGGACAGCGGGGTGGACAGGCGCCACTGGAACTCCGCGATGTCGTCCGCGTGGTCGGATGCGGCCAGCAGGGCGCTGCTGATGCCCGTGGCGCTGTACTCCTGCGGGGTGATGTTGCGGTTGCTGGGGTCCAGGGTGATGTTCTTCACATCCATCATCCGGTCCGCCACCTCATTATCCCGTCCCAGGAAATAGACGTGGGCATCATCCAGGCGCACGTTCGACCCGCCGTCCGGCTTCTGCGGCAGGGCGCGGGCGGTGCGGGCCAGGATGATGTCGGTGCGCTTGGGATGCTGAAGCTGGATGAAGACGTCCTGCGCCGGCCCGCCCAGTCCCTGGCGGTTGGGGAAGAAGATCACCCGATTGCCGTGCTGGCTTATGTAGAAGGTACCGGATTCCATGGCATCGACGTTCATCGACAGTTGCGCCCGGCGGGAAATATCGTGCGACTTTTCGTAAGCCCACGGCCGGATGAACAGCGACACCAGCAGCACCACCGTGGCCAGCGCCGCGGACAGCAGGAAGACGCTGCGCAGCACGATGGCGGGGGAGATGTTCAGCGCGTACATGGCGGTGAACTCGGAATCGCCATACAGCTTGCCGAAGGACATCACCACCGAGATGTAAAGCGAGATCGGCACCAGGACTTCCAGCGCGATCAGCAGCTTAAGGCCGATCAGCTCGGCGATTGCGCCGGTGGGCAGCAGGCCGTTGACGGCGTCGGACAGCAGGCTGGCGGTACTGTAACCGGCGAAAAGGGCGACCAGGATGCCCAGCACGGCCGCCAGCGGCTTCGCGATTTCGCGGATCAGGTAGCGTTCGATGATCACGATTGCATATCGTCCCGTACGATGCCTGTTTCGGGGCCTGTTTTGGGGGGCCGTCTTCGGGCGGCTAAGCTAACCGGTGTAGGCCGAACTTACTCCCACGGTATTGTGGCAGCAGACGCCCACCCAAGGCATATGGCACCTTGCATTAATGTCTATGACAGTGTGACATAACGCCTTTATAAAGGCTTACGAGGTACCGGCCTTGGCGAACGCGCCAGAGGGTGTTTGGCAGCACCAACACGACGATATGGCTAATATATTCGCATGGATAACTCAATAGAGCAGATTCGGGCGTTGGTATTGGATGCACTCAAGGCATCTTTACAGAACCCCATCGAACTCTCCGACGATACCAACATCACCGAAGGGCTTGGCTTAGACTCCGTCGCGGTCATGGATTTCGTGATGGAAATCGAGGATGCCCTTGATATCTCCATTCCGCTTGACCGGATCGCCGAAGTGAAGACCATTGGTGACCTGATCACGACAGCGCACGACTTGAAGGGCAAGTCCTGACAGATGGCTCTATTTGACAAGTATGCACCGTTATTGGCCCAGTACGAGAGTCTGGAGGCCGCCGGGCACAATCCCTTCAACGTCACGTTCGACAACGTTGTCTCGCCGACCGAGGCGATGATCGGCAATCGACGTATTCTGCTGCTGGGCACCAACAATTACCTTGGCCTGACCTATGACCCGGCGGTGATCGCTGAGTCGGTGAAGGCTATGGAAAGGTTGGGTGCCGGCACCACCGGGTCAAGGGTGGCCAATGGCAGCTATGGCGGCCATCGGCAGCTGGAGCGGTCGCTGGCCGACTTCTACGGCCGCAAGCACGGCATGGTGTTCTCGACGGGGTACCAGGCCAACCTGGGCATCCTGTCGGCCCTGGCCGGCAAGGATGACCACCTGATCCTGGATGCCGACAGCCACGCCAGCATCTATGACGGCTCGCGCCTGGGCCATGCCCAGGTCACGCGCTTCCGCCACAACGACCCCGACGACCTGGACAACCGCCTGCGGCGCCTGGCCGACGTGCCCGGCGACAAGGTCATCGTCGTCGAGGGCATCTATTCCATGCTGGGCGACACCGCGCCGTTGCGTGAGTTCGTCGAGGTGAAGCGCAAGTGGGGCGCCTACCTGGTGGTGGACGAGGCGCACTCCCTGGGTGTCCTGGGCCGCACCGGCCGCGGCCTGGCCGAGGCCGCCGGGGTGGAGGATGAGGTCGACTTCATCGTCGGCACCTTCTCCAAAAGCCTGGGCGGCATCGGCGGCTTCTGCGTCAGCGACATGGACGGTTTCGACATCCTGCGCGTGGCCAGCCGGCCCTACATGTTCACCGCCTCGCTGCCGCCCGCCGTCGTGGCGGCGGTGACCGAGGCGCTGAACCAGTTGCGCCACCGGCCGGCCCTGCGCCAGCAGCTGCTGGACAACGCCCGCCGCTTCCACGGCGGCCTGGTCGATTTGGGCTTCACCGTGGGGCCCGAGGCCAGCCCGGTGGTGTCGGCCATCATGCCCGACCCGAAGACGGCCTTCACGTTCTGGAGCCGCCTGCTGGACGCCGGCCTGTACGCCAACGTCAGCCTGCCGCCGGCCACGCCCAAGGGCCTGGCCCTGCTGCGGTCCAGCGTCAGCGCCGCCCACAGCCGCAGCCAGATCGACCTTGCCCTGTCGCTGTTCGCGGAGACGGGCCGGGCCATGGGCCTCATCCCGGCGGAGGCGGTCGCCCCCCCCGAGATGCGCGTGGCGGCTCAGTAATACTTCATCTGCACCGAAACCGGATTGTCGCCGGCCTGGACGGGGATACGCACCTTGTCCAGGCCCGGGGGCCCGAGATAGAGCGTCGGGTTGTTGGAGAAGCCGTACCCTTCCGACGGGATGCCCAGCATCGTCGTGTCGAAATGCCCGTTGCTGTTCTCATCATGGAACAGGGCCACGGCGTAATGGTCGGCCAGGGGCAGGGCGATGCAGGTCTCGGTCACCGGCAGGGCGACGGGGATGATCTGGCGGGCGACCTTGTAGGCGCCGTCCAGGAAATGGGCGGAATCGTCGGGATAGACAGTGATGGTGACGTTGCCCTTGTCCGACCGCATGCCGCTGACGCTGATCTTCAGCCGGACCTGGTCCGGGTTGGCGGCATCGCACGCGGGACCGGGCATCGCCACCGCCTTCTCGGCCAACGCCACAGTTGGCGCCGACAGCAGTGCCATGAGGGCGCCCGCCGCCGCCACACTCCGATAAAATCCAACTCGCATTGCCCAGTATCCTTTTCCGGCAACCACCTTCCCACCATCTATCGTCTCCGTCGCGGGGACTTCAAGTGCGGCAAAGGGACCCTTCGTGCGTGAGGTCGTCATCTTCCGGAACAACCTGTTCCGGATTTCCGAAACCTTCATCACCGAACAGGCGCAGCGGCTGCGGCGGCACACGCCCCTGTACCTGGGGCGCCTGCGCTACGGCCCGGCGCCCGAGGGCGCCGATTCCCTGGCCTTGCGCGATCTGTGGCCGCACTGGCCCTGGCCGCCCATCGGCTGGCAACTGCTGAGCCGCGACCCCGCCCCCTATCTGCGCCTGCTGCGCGGCCGGCACCCCGCCCTGATGCACGCCCATTTCGGCATCGACGGCGTTTACGCCCTGCCGGTGGCGCGGGCGCTGGGCGTGCCGCTGGTCACCACCTTCCACGGCTTTGACGCCACCCTGTCCACCGCCGCCCTGATGCGCTCGCCCGCCTGGATGAACTATCCCCTGTTCCGGGGTCGCCTGGCGCGGCAGGGGGCGTTGTTCCTCTGCGTCTCCAACTTCATCCGCGACCAGGTGCTGGCCATGGGTTTCCCGGCCGAACGCACCCGCGTGCACTACATCGGCGTCGACAGCCGCGCGGTGCGGGTCCGCCCGGTGGGGGAGGAGACGCCGACCATCCTGCACGTCGCCCGCCAGGTGGAGGGCAAGGGCGCGGAGTATCTGATCCGGGCCTTCGCGCGGATCGCGGACCGGCATCCCACGGTGCAACTGCACCTCATCGGCGACGGCCCCCTGCGCACGGCACTGCAGGCGTTGGCGGGATCGCTGGGACTGGCGGAGCGCATCCGCTTCCTGGGCGCGCTGCCGCATGGCGAGGTGCTGGCCCACATGCGGCGGGCGGCCATGCTGGTCCTGCCCAGCGTGCGCGCCGCCAACGGCTGGGTCGAGGGCCTGGGCATGGTGATGCTGGAGGCGGCGGCCACCGGCGTGCCGGTGATCGCGTCGCGCATCGGCGGCATCCCCGAGGTCATCGTCGAGGGCCAAACCGGCCTGCTGGCGCCGGAGCGGGCGCCGGAGGCGCTGGCCCGCTGCATGGCAACCCTGCTGGACGATGGTGACCTGCGTCACCGCATGGGCGCGCAGGCGCGGGCCCATATCGACGCGCACTTCGACATTCACCGCCAGACGGCGCTGCTGGAGGATTTGTATGACGAGGCGCTTGGCCATGCGCGGTGACGGTTGGGTCCGAAATCGCATTTATGTCTTCTTCGGAACGCGTTCCTGCTTTAGGGATGTCCCATGACTTCGACGATCGACACCGACACCGCCCAGCTTGAGGCCCTTCCGTCCGACGGCCTTCCGGCCGGTACGCCCGAAGGCCGGCCGGGCCGCCTGGAAAACCTGGCGGCCGGCCTGCGTTTCGCCGCCCGCGCCATCGGGCAGCGCTATACGCCGCTGCTGGCCCAGGTGGTGGTGACGCGCCGCTGCAACCTGGCCTGCGGTTATTGCAACGAGTACGACGACTTCTCGCCGCCCGTGCCGCTGAAAGACCTGATCGCCCGCGTCGACCATCTGGCCAAGCTGAAGACCGCGTCCATCACCTTCACCGGGGGGGAGCCGCTGCTGAACCCCCATTTGGACAAGGCGGTGCGCTACGCCCGGTCCAAGGGCATGATCGTCACCACCATCACCAACGGCTTCCGCCTGACCAAGGATTGGATCGACAGGCTGAACAACGCCGGCCTCCAGGGGATGCAGATCAGCATCGACAACCTTGAGCCCGACGACATATCGATGAAGAGCTTGAAGTCGGTCGAGGGCAAGCTGGAACTGCTGTCCAAGCACGCGCTGTTCAAGGTCAACGTCAACTCCGTCCTGGGTGTGACGGGGGAACGGACGCAGGACGTGATCACGGTGGCGGAGACGGCGGCCAAGTACGGCCTGCAGCATTCCGTGGGCGTGCTGCACGACGGCAGCGGCCTGCTGAAGCCGCTGAGCCCGGCGCAGATGCAGGCCTATGAGCGGGTCACCGAGATTTCGCCGTCCATGGTGCACAGCCTGAACTATTGGCTGTTCCAGAAGAACCTGATGAACGGCAAGGGCAACGACTGGAAGTGCCGCGCCGGCGCCCGTTACCTCTACGTCACCGAGGACGGCCGGGTGCATTGGTGCTCACAGCAGCGCGGATATCCCAACAAGCCGCTGCTGGACTACACGGTCGAGGACATCAAGCGCGAGTACCACACCGAAAAGGGCTGTGCCGCGACCTGTACCCTCAGCTGCGTGCACCAGATGAGTATGTTCGACCGGCGGCGCCAGGCCATCCCGGACCCGACGACGCCAGCCACCACGGTGGCTCACCCGGTGGGTGCGAAGCCGGTCAGCTGACCGGCTTCTTCTCCCGGTCGTAACGGAACAGACCGGCATAGGTGGCCGCCATCGCCACCACCACGATGGCGACGCCGACCATGGGTTGGCCGGCGCCCGGCAGCAGGCGCACGGCCCCGACCACCGCCGCCATGACGGCGACGCCGACAGCCGGCAGCACGAAGGTGCGGGCCACACCGCCGGCCTTGATGCCCCAGGTCCGCTCCAGATAACGCCCCCCCCAGATCAGCAAGGGCGGGTAGATCGCCAGCCACACGGCCGAAACGGCGATGATGCCGCTTGCCGCCGGCAACAGCACGCCCACGGCGGCGATGCCCAGGGTCAGCAGGGTCAGGGTGGTGGCCGACAGCCGTGCTGCCAGGCCCGGCCGGCCCGATGCCATCATCAGGGGCGTCAGCATTTGCGACATGGCGCGCAGCAGGGCGGCACCCGCCAGCAGCTTCAGAGGCAGGGCGGCCCCGGCATAGCTGCCGCCGTGGTCGTCGTGGATCAGGGTGGTCAGCGGATCGGCCGCCAGGATCAGCCCCACCATCAGCGGGGCGGTCAGCAGGGCCAGGCGGCGCAGCGACCAGGTCAGCGCCTGCGTCAGGCCGGCCTTGTCCCCCGACAGGCGGGCGAACACGGGCAGGGCGGTGCGGTTGATCAGGGTGCCGACCGCCATCACCGGTTCCATGGCGATGTCGAAGGCGACGCGATACAACGCCAGGGGGGCTGTGCCGTAGAACCAGCCGACCAGCAGGAAGTCGATGTTCTTGAAGATTTGCTCGAACAGATTGACGGCGGCGGCGCGCGTGCCGAAGCGGGTCAGGTGCCGGATGTCCGCCCGGTCGAAATGCAGGCCGGGGCGGAAGGGGCGCGCGACGGTGGCGCCGATCAGGGTGTAGAGGCCGCTGGCGACATAACCGATGACCAGGGCCCAGGCGCCGGCCCCCAGGGCGGCCAGGGCCAGCCGCGTCAGGGCGGCCCCCAGGGTGGAGGCTACGTTGATGATGGCGATGCGCTCATACCGCAGGTCGCGGTTCAGCAAGGCCAGCGGGATCACGGCGCCGGCGACGATGGGCTGCTTGGCCGCGATGGCGACGAAATAGGCCGCCATGCCGGACACGCCGTACAGCGCGCCGATGCCGGGGGCGGCCAACAGGGTCAGGCCGCCCATCGCCAGGGATGCGACCAGGATGAACCAGAACAGGCTGTCCAGTTCGCGCTTGGCGACGGATGGCGCCTGCAACAGCGCGTCGCCTGTCCCTAAACCGTTGAAGGCCTCCACCACCATGCCGACCGACATGACCAGGGACGCCACACCCACCTGCTGTTTGCTGAGGAAACCCAGCACCGCCAGGATGGTGGTGAAGTCGATGACCTTGGCCAGGACGGTGGCGCCGCCCAGCCAGTTGAAGCCGCGGCGCAGATGGCGCTGATGATCGGCGCTCACGGGCGTTCCGCGGTGGTGGCGGCCGGTTCCGGTCGGGGGGGCAACACCAGGGCGCCGGTGCGGACCAGATGGCCCAGCCAATGCCGGGACTGGCCCAGCCAGGTGCGGAACTGCTGCCGGCCCCAGCCACGCCGGGGCGCCGGTGCGGCGTCCAGCCGTTCCTGGATCAGGGCGTGGATGCGCTGTACCCGCGCCGCCCAGGTATAGTCGCGGCTGTCGGCCAGGGCGGCGTCCGCCAGCCGCCGGGCGTGCGCCGGATCGGTCAGCAGCGCGTCGATGCCGGCCACCAGGTCGGGGATGCTGTCGGGGGGACAGAGCCAGGCGTTCTGGTCGTGGCGCAGCACCTCCGCCACGTCCGGCGTCTGTCCGGCCAGGATGGGGCGCCCGGACGCCAGGTAGAAAAAGACCTTGAGCGGCAACACGGTCGATCCGAACTCCGCCAGCGGCAGGCGCGAGGGCGGGATCAGCAGGATGTCGGCGGCGTAGACATAGTCGGCCAGGGCGTCGGCCGTCTGATAGGGGACGATGCGCACGTTGGGCACGTCGCGCGCCATCACCTCGATGGGGCCTTCGCCATAGGAACCGACCAGGATGAACAGCACGTCGGGCCGCTGCTTCGCCGCCTCCACTGCCAGGGCCAGGCCCTTCTTGTGGTTGACGCGGCCGGTGTAGACCACCGTCTTCTGGGCGGGATCGACGCCGATGCGGCGCTTGGCCTCCTCCACCGGGATGCGGGCCTGGAAGCGCGCGGGCTCGTACCCGTTGCGCACCACCCGCACCTTGTCCTCCGGCAGTCCCAGGGCCAGGTACTTGCGCCGCGTATACTCGGAATGGCAGATCTTGACGATGAAGCGCGGGTGGCTGAGCAGGCGGTACAGCCAGAATTGCAGCGGCGGGATCTGGTCGGGCCAGGGCCGGTAATGGTCGAAGGCCACATGCTGCCCGAACCGGATGGCCATCCAGGCGACCCACAGGTTGCGGGTATAGATCAGGTCGGCCCGCCGAAACTCACGGCGGAAGGGCAGGGTCAGGCCGCACAGGAAGTGGCGCAGGGCCGCGGGCTTCAGCGGCGCATGGGCGCCGACCACGGGCATGCCGACCAGCGCCTGGGCGGCGGCGCGGCCGGCCTCGTCGGCCAGCGGGACATGCAGCCAGGATTCCTCGGTCAGCGCGGAAAGGTAGCGGGCCGTTGTAGTAAAAACCTCGGCATCGGCCTCAGTGCTGGGCAAAGGATTTTCAAAGGTGAACAATATTCGCATTGAGAACCGCGTGATTTAGATGCCCGAATGCAACCGGGCCTTCTTTCCATATAACGGCCAGCGACTCAAGAGCGCCGGGGGCTGGCGCTGGCATGCCGATTCAGGGTGGCTGGGGCGGGCGGCGCGTCACCATGGGGCACAAGGTTCGCTGACTGAATAATTATACATCAACCTTATGGTTGGCATTAGGGCCGAATTATCCAATTCGGCGATCCGTGCACGCACCGTTATACCTAATGAGGTATTGGCACCACATGGTTAACACGTGTAACTTTGGCGGCATCCAAGCCCTTGATCACGTTTGGGCCTGAAAATCCAAGATCCTGAACAAGATTTACCTTAATTGAACGTCGTACTTCCGTAACGCGAGGCCAATTCGCGCGTATCGTCCAGTCGTTATTTCGTTCAATTCCCGCAAAATCCGAAGTCTCCCCAACAATAAATAAGCTCAATCCAATGATGGGAGAGCGTAATGGTTGGTTTCCGCATGGCCACCCGGCTGCCCGCTTTGCGGGCCGTCCTGCCATTGGTGCTGTCAGCGCTTCTTGTCCATGCGGCACCTGCCCGGGCCGCCGGCAAGGACGCTATGGAGGATCGCCTGCTTGCCTGTGCCGCTTGTCATGGCGCGCAAGGGGCCGGCACCAACAGCGATTATTTCCCGCGCCTGGCGGGGAAGCCGGCCGGTTACCTGTTCAATCAGCTGGTGGCGTTCCGGGACGGGCGGCGGAAATACGCGCCCATGAACTACCTGCTTGAATTCCAGCCGGACGAATATCTCCATAAAATGGCGGAGTATTACGCGGCGCAGCGCCCGCCTCTGCCGCCGCACCCACCCACTGACGCCAGCCAGGACGTGCTGGCGCGCGGGCAATCGCTGGTCACCAGCGGCGATCCGGCCACGGGCGTTCCCGCCTGCGCCAGTTGCCACGGCGCCACCTTCACCGGCATGGAACTGGGCATCCCCGGCCTGGTCGGCCTGCGCGCCAATTACATCAGCGCGCAGCTGGGCGCCTTCCGCTACGGCACGCGCACCGCCATCGCGCCCGACTGCATGCAGGAGGTGGCCGGCCGCCTGACGGAGGCCGACGTGGCCGCGGTCGCGGCATACCTCTCCTCGCTTCCCATCCCGGCGGACCCGTCGCCGGCGAAGAAGGACGCGTACCCGACGCCGCTGGTTTGCGGCAGTGAACCGCAGGCAGGGGGGCATTGATGCGCACCGTCATTATCGCCCTGGCGATGCTGCTGGGGGCCGCCGGCGGTGCCGCCGCCGCCAGCAACGCCGACCTGGTCAAGCAGGGGGAGTACCTGGCGCGGGCGGGCGATTGCGTCGCCTGCCATACGGAGCCGGGCGGCCGGCTGTTCGGTGGCGGGCGCCCCATGCCCACGCCGTTCGGCACCCTCTATTCGTCCAACATCACGTCCGACCCGGAAACCGGCATCGGCAAATGGACCACCGACCAGTTCTACACGATGATGCATGATGGCCGCTCATCGGACGGCGGCCTGATCTATCCGGCCATGCCCTTCGGGTCCTACACCAAGGTGACGCGGGCCGACGCGGACGCCATCTTCGCCTATCTGAAATCCGTGCCGCCGGTGAAGGCGCCCAACCGCCCGCACGATTTGCGTTTCCCCTACAACAACCGGCAGCTGATCCTGGGCTGGCGCACCCTGTTCTTCCAGGCGGGGGAGTACAAGCCCGACCCGGCCAAGTCGACGGAATGGAACCGTGGCGCCTATCTGGTGCAGGGGCTGGGCCATTGTTCCATGTGCCACACCCCCATCAATGCCCTGGGCGGCAGTTCGGACAGCAAGGCGTTCGAGGGCGGGCTGATCCCCATGCAGAACTGGTACGCCCCCTCGCTTACCTCCAACAAGGAGGCGGGCTTGGGTGAGTGGAGCCTGGAGGAAATCTCCGACCTGCTGCGGACCGGCGTGTCGGCCCGGGGTGCGGTCTACGGCCCGATGGCGGAGGTGGTGTACGACAGCCTGCAATACCTGTCCGATGCCGACACCCGCGCCATGGCGGTCTATCTGAAAAGCCTGGGGCAGGGCGGGCCGCCGGACGCGACGGCGCCGGCCGTCGCCTCGGCCGAGAGCAGCCTGCTGTTCCGCCTGGGCAAGACCGTCTACGACGCGCAGTGCGCCACCTGCCATGGTGCGGACGGCAAGGGCAAGCCGCCGCATTTCCCGCCGCTGGCCAACAACCAGTCGATCGAGATGACCTCCGCCGTCAACGCCATCCGCATGGTGCTGAACGGTGGCTATCCGCCCGGCACCAAGGGCAACCCCATGCCCTACGGCATGCCGCCCTTCGCGCAGTCGCTGTCGGATGAGGATGTGGCGGCCGTCGTCACCTACATCCGCGGCGCCTGGGGCAACAAGGCGGGGCCGGTGACCGCCATCCAGGCCAACCAACTCCGCTCCGCACCGCTGGATTGAGGACGCCCATGATCAATTCGGAACAGGATATTCCCGGCGGCGCCCCCGCCCAGGATGAGGCGGTGGACCGCATCCTCCTGGGTGGCGCCAAGGGGGCGGTCGTCCTGGCGGGCATCGCCACCGCGATCGTCATCGCCATCTGGTTCGCCTTCTACCTGTTCGTGTTCGTGCCGCGCGCGACCGCGCCGTGAAAAGGGCAGCCTATCGATGACGCATCATGAACCAAGCCATGAGGGTGTGGAGCGCGCGGAGCGGATCGAGCGCCGCTGGGCGACGCTGTCCACCGCCATCGTCGCCCTGCTGGTGGTGATGGCGGCCTTCGCCGGCATCCACCAGGCGACCATGCCGCAGGCCCACGTGGAAACCGCCGACCCGCGCACCTTGCACATCGCGGGGGAATTCGTGGAAAGCAACCTGGGCAGCGCGGTGGAGCCCGACGGGTCCATCCTGGTGCGCGCCATCGGCCAGCAATATTCCTTCACCCCGGCCTGCATCCTGGTGCCGGCCGGCACGCCCATCACCATCCGCGCCACCAGCGCCGACGTGGTCCACGGTTTCCTGATCGACGGCACCAACGTCAACACCATGCTGGTGCCGGGCTACGTCTCCGTCATTTCCGCGCGGTTCGAGAACCCTGGCGACCATCACATGCCCTGCCATGAGTTCTGCGGCACCGGGCATGAGGGCATGTGGGGCCGGGTGAAGGTCATCGACAAGGCGGCGTTCCAGAAATTGGCCGCCAACCACCGGAGGCTCAGCTGTGTTGACCAGTAAGCGCCTGATCCTGGCCCATTTCTGGCTGGCCTTCGCCGGGTTCGCCGGGGCCTTGCTGCTGGGCGAATGGCAGATGTTCATCCGCAGCCCGCTGCACGCCTGGATCAGCAATCCGGAATGGTACTACCGCTCCGTCACCGCCCACGGCACGGCCATGGCCTATGTGCTGCCCACCCTGGTCGCCATGGGTTTCGGCTATTTCATCACCGAGGCGGCGTTGAAGCGCCCGCTGATCGGGCAGAAGTGGGCCTGGGCCGGCTTCGGCCTGGCGCTGGTGGGCACGGTCACGGCCGTCGTGCCGGTGGCGGCGGGCAAGGCCTCCGTCCTCTACACCTTCTACCCGCCGCTGATCGGCAGCCCGTTCTATTACATCGGCGTCGTGCTGGTGGTGGTGGGATCGTGGATCTGGGTGGCGCTGATGGCCATCAACCTTTACCGGTGGAAGAAGGACAATCCCGGCGCGCCGGTGCCGCTGGCCATGTTCGCCAACGTCGCGGGGTCTTACCTCTGGGCGTGGACGGCGGTGGGGGCGGCGATCGAACTGCTGTTCCAGATCCTGCCGGTGGCCCTGGGCCTGAAGACCACCATCGATGCCGGGCTGGCGCGGGTGTTCTTCTCCTGGACGCTGCACGCCATCGTCTATTTCTGGCTGATGCCCACCTACATCGCCTATTACACCATCGTGCCGCGGGCCATCGGCGGGCGGCTGTACAGTGACTCCATGGGCCGGCTGTCCTTCATCCTGTTCCTGGTGGTGGCCATGCCCATCGGCATCCATCACCTGTTCATGGATCCGCAGGTGGGGGCCGGCTTCAAGTTCCTGCACTCGGTCTTCACCGCCCTGGTGGCCCTGCCCACCCTGCTGACCGTGTTCACCATCTGCGCCTCGGTGGAGATCGCGGCCCGGCTGCGCGGCGGCAAGGGTGTGCTGGGCTGGATACGGGCGCTGCCCTGGCGCAACCCCATGATGCTGGCGCTGGCCTTCTCCTTCGTCATGCTGGGTTTCGGCGGCGCCGGCGGCCTGATCAACATGAGCTACCAGCTGGACAGCACCATCCACAACACGCAGTGGATCACCGGCCATTTCCACCTGATCTTCGGCGGCGCCATCGTGATCATGTATTTCGCGATCGCCTACGATGTCTGGCCGCACCTGACGGGCCGGGCGCTGGAATGCCACGGCCTGATGCGGGCGCAGCTGTGGACATGGTTCGTCGGCATGATGGTGCTGACCTTCCCCTGGCATTGGGTCGGCATCCTCAGCATGCCCCGGCGCATGGCCTATTATGATTATACCGACCCCGTGCTGGCGGCGGAGGCCATCTGGGTCGTCATGTCCACCATCGGCGGCGCCATCCTGGTGGTGTCGGGCATCCTGTTCCTGACCGTGCTGATCCGGGGGCACCGGGCGCCCGTGGCCGATCCCGGCCCCTATCGTTTCGCCGTGGCGGTGCACCAGGCGCAGCGGGTGCCGGTGGCGCTCAACAGCTATGGCCTGTGGCTCAGCCTCATGCTGGGCCTCACCCTGATCAACTATGGCTTCCCCATCATCCATCTTCTGACCACGCCCGGCACCAACGTGCCGGCCATCACCGTGGGGGCGCAGAAATGAGCGCCGAGCCCTTGTTCTCGCTGCGTAACCGGTGGTTCACCACCAGCGTCGGCGCCGTGGCCGGTATCGCGGCGGTGGCGGCGCTGGCCGGTTTCCTGTGGTTCCCGTCCCTGCCGGCGGGCGGCGGCATCGACGGGGTCTGGGGTGAGATTTGCAGTGCCGCCGGCCTCTTCCGCTCAACACCAGCCAAGGACACCGCCGTCAAGCCGGATTTCCAGGGAACGCAGGTGGTGGTCACACCCACCCTGCTGGATGGTGCGGATGCCGCCTCGGTGGGCCGGGGTGCCACCCTGGCGATGCAGTGCTCCATGTGCCACGGCGCGCGGGGGCTCAGCATGGCGGACTCCCCCAACCTGGCCGGCCAGCACCCCCTGGTGATCTACAAGCAGTTGCAGGACTTCAAGTCCGGCGCGCGGTCCAGCGCCATCATGGAACCG
Organism: Azospirillaceae bacterium; assembly: GCA_028283825.1. Lineage (NCBI taxonomy): Bacteria > Pseudomonadati > Pseudomonadota > Alphaproteobacteria > Rhodospirillales > Azospirillaceae > Azospirillaceae bacterium. Next base: position 626,590 of record JAPWJW010000002.1, read on the forward strand.
CTGGTCGCCAAGCTGACCGACCAGGACATGCGCGACCTAGCGGCCTTCTACGCCTATCTGCCGCGCGCCCCCTGGAACATCCCGACCGACGCGCCGCCGCCCCGCATCGTCATCAACGGCGCCCCGGTGCGCGGCATCGCCCCCTGCGGCGCCTGCCACGGCACGCTCAGCATGAAGCCGGGTGCCGCCTGGCTGGACGGCCAGGCCCACGCCTACATCCGCGCCCAGCTGGTGGCCTTCGCCGCGGGTACCCGGCATAACGACATCGGCCAGCAGATGCGCAACATCGCCCGGACGATGACGCCCGAGGAGATCGAGGCGGCTGCCGCCTATTACGCCGGGCAATAATTGTGCGCGGCCTTTGCCCGTGGCCGGTCAAAGGCCCCCTCATGCGCCGCTTGCTGCCATCCGGCCGTTTGGCTGATCCTCACTTTTCGGTCCGCTGACGCTCCCCGAAAAGCTCCGGCGGCCCCAGTCGGGGCCTACAGCGGCATAAGCGAAAACTCATGCCGCTGGAATGATAATGCCGGTCAGTAGTACCGGACGGCCAGCCGGCGGAAGCACAGCGCCATCGCCACGATCAGCAGCGCGCCACCCAGGATGGGCATCAGCAGGAAGGGCCAGGCGGCACCTGTCATGACGACGACGATGGGATCGGCGCCCGCCGGTGGGTGCAGCGTGTCGGTCAGGGCCATGGCGGCCGTGGCCAGGCCCACGCCGATGGCGTAGGCGGCCGGCGACGGGCCCAGCAGGTGCAGCACCGCCAGGCCGATGGTGGCGGATATCAGGTGCCCGCCGATGACGTTGCGCGGCCGGGCCAGCGGGCCCTTGGGCAACGCGAACACCACGACGCAACTGGCGCCGAACGGCGCGATCAGCAGTGGCGCGCCGGCCCGGGCCGTCAGTTCCGCCAGCAGCAGGATGGTGAGGAAGGCGCCGAAACCGGCCAGTAGCGCGGGCAGGGGCTTGAGGCCGGGCATGACGACGGACCGCAGCACCGAGTAGGGGCGCGGTCGCGCGGGGATCGAGTTTTCGGACAAGGGGCAGGCTTCCCTGAAAGGCACGCGGGCAAGGGATGAGGTGCGGCGGAGGCCTTGGGGGCCCCCGCCGACCGTATCCTCAGACCGCCTTCTTGAACTTGGCGGCCTCATCCGACCCGCCGGTGGCGTTGCCGGCGCTGTAGGAATGGGCGCCGGTGCCGGCCAGCTTGCCGCCGTCCACGATCAGGTATTCATCCCGGATGGGCCGGCCCTCGAAGAAGCACTCCAGGATCTCGCGCGTGCCGGCGGCGTAGCGCGTCTGGGCGGACAGCGACGTGCCGGAGATGTGGGGCGTCATGCCGTGGTGGGGCATGGTGCGCCAGGGGTGGTCCTGGGGTGCGGGCTGCGGGAACCAGACGTCACCGGCGTAACCGGCCAGTTGCCCGCTTTCCAGGGCGCGGGCGATGGCGTCCCGGTCGCACAGCTTGCCGCGCGCCGTGTTGACCAGATAGGCGCCGCGCTTGAACAGCTTCAGCGTCTGTTCGTTGATCATGTGCTCCGTCTCCGGGTGGAGGGGGCAATTGAGCGTGACGACATCGCAGACCTTGTACATCTCCTCCCGCGTCGCGTGCCAGGTCAGGCCCAGTTCCTTCTCCACCGCCTCGGGCAGGCGATGGCGGTCGGTATAGTGCAGATGCATGTCGAAGGGCTTCAGGCGGCGCAGCACGGCCAGGCCGATACGGCCGGCGGCCACCGTGCCCACGTGCATGCCCTCCACGTCATAGGACCGGGTGACGCAGTCGGCGATGTTCCAGCCGCCCTTCAGCACCCATTCGTGCGACGGCAGGTAGTTGCGCACCAGGCCCAGGATCATCATGACCACATGCTCGGCCACGCTGATGCTGTTGCAATAGGTGACCTCGGCCACGGTGACGCCCCGGTCCATGGCGGCCTGCAGGTCGACATGGTCGGACCCGATGCCGGCGGTCAGCGCCAGCTTCAGCTTGGGCGCCTTGGCGATGCGCTCCGCCGTCAGGTAGGCCGGCCAGAAGGGCTGGGAGATGACGACCTCCGCATCCGCCAGCTCGCGTTCCAGGGCGCTATCGGGGCCGTCCTTGTCCGACGTTACCACCAGGGTGTGCCCCTGGGATTCCAGGTACTTGCGCAGGCCCAGTTCGCCCGAGACGCTGCCCAGCAGGGTGCCGGGGGCGAAGTCGATGGCCTTGGGCGTCGGCGCCGTCTGCCCACTGGGATAGTGGGTGATCTCGGGAATGCCGTCACGGGCATAGCCCTTGGGGTAGCCGTCGACCGGATCGTCGTACAGAACGCAGACAACTTTCGCCATGAGAGAGGGTCCTCTGTCGGGGGACGAGGAAAACGCTGGGTCGAGCGGGATCGTTGGCCGGCCGCCGGTGTCACCGGTGGTCGTCCTTGGATGTACCCTGGTGGTGGTTGCCACGGGATCGCCGCCCGGCGCGTTTCCTCGGTTGTTCCGGCGTCGTTCGTAGGGCGCCGGATGGGGCAAAGTGTGGCCCCGCACCCGTTGCGGAATCCAATGAAAGTCTTGGAAGATTTGATAGGGCCCGTCGATCAGGACGATGTCCGGAGACGGGTCGATCCGGCGTGCATGCCTTTACCGTTCGAGGTATCCGGCGGCCCAGGCCTGCCGATGGGGCCATTCGTAAACGAAGGCCCGGGCCCAGATATTTTGCAAAATTGCCGACCGTCGGACGTAGTGTTACGCACCCGTGAATCAGTATCAGGGCCAGTACAATGCCGGACAACCGAAATTAACCACAAAGCAACCAAATATGACGAAATCTAACGACCAATATGTTGGCGTCATCGACCTGCGGTTAGGAAGTGATACATTTGGACTGTAATTCAAATCAAGCCCGCCATTAACTTGATTTGTATCAATCGACATGTTGACAGAACCCGGACCGTCCCGCAGAAGTTAACAACAAGTACCAACCTTTTGGGTAGGTACAGGCCTGGGATGAACAGTTTTTCCCGGGTGCCGGTTGGGGCGGGGCGGCGACCTGCCGGGGGGATGGACCCCGGTACCGGTCAACTGAAGCTTCCCGGATTTGCCCCACGTCGGTACCCGTGATTACGGCATGGGGGATCGGGGTATGGGTAAGATGCTGCTGGACGCGCGTTCGGGCCTGCTGAAGGGTGACCTGGACAAGCGGAACCGGACGACGCGCACCCTGCTGCGCGCCGGCACCTCCCTGCTGGCCATGGGGGCGGCCCTGGCGGCCCCGACCAAGGTCCAGGCGCAAACAGTCACCATCACCGGCGACACCGTCATCTCCGGCTCGCCGTCCGACAACTTCGTGCTGTACGGCAACGCGAACATCACCGTCAGCGGCGTGGTGCACACCGCGACCACCAGCATCGCGCCGCTCTATGTGGGAAGCACGGGCAGCGTCGGCACCCTGGTCAACAGCGGCACCCTCTGGGGCCAGAGCAGCGCCTACGGCCTCCAGAACCTCGGCACCATCGCCACGCTGAGCAACAGCGGCCTGATCCAGGGCGGCAACGATCCGGCGCTCCAGAACGAGAACACCATCGGTCTGGTGACGAACACCCGCACCGGCACGCTGACCGGCCGCAGCGGCCTCCACAATGCCCTCGGCGCCAGCATCGGCACCATCCTCAACAGCGGCACCATCACCACCGACGGCAGCGGGCGCGCCCTCACCAACGACGGCTTCATCGGCACGCTGGTCAACGCCACCGGCGGTCAGATCTTTGCGGCCAATTCCGCCAATGCCATCAGAAACACCGGTATCATCGGCTATCTGAGCAACGCTGGCACCATCAGTAGCGGCGGTTTCACCGCCATCGGCAACACCGGCGGTGTCATCAACACCCTGGTCAACAGCGGTTCCATCGTCGCCACGTCCCAGGCCATTTCCGGCGGCAGCATCGGTACCCTGGTCAACACCGGCCTCATCAGTGCCAATGTCGCGATCATCGCCAGCGTCGATACCCTGAGCAACAGCGGCACCATCGTCGGCAACGTCGGATCGACCATCGGCACCATCATCGGCGGTGTTGGTACCACCGTCGGCACCTTCACCGGCTATGCCGGCGCCCAGGGCGTGCTGAATATCAGCAACGACCTGGTGCTGGCCTCCGGCAACATCCTGCTGAACGACACCATCAACGCCACCAACGACACGGCCCCCCGCAACAACGGCAACGACTGGTCCGTCGTCAACGCCGGCGCCAACCTGATGGTGGGCAGCGCCGTCACCGTCATGGGCACCTACGTCCAGGCGGCCGGCGGTACCCTCAGCCTGGGCAGCGGCGGGGAACTGGTGGTGACCGACAACGCCACCATCGCCGGCACGGTGTCGGCCACCATGTCCAGTACGGGCAATTACCTGGCGGGCAGTGGCGTCACCCTGGTGGGCGCCGGCAGCACCTCCGACTATAGCGCCGCGGTGGTCACCATCGGCAGCATCGACAACGTTTCCGGCATTGGCTACAGCATCGCCGGCAACAACCTGCTGCTGACGGTGACCAGCGACTATGTCGGCGGCACGCTGGCCGCCCTGGTCAACGCCGGCACCAACAGCTATGGCGTCTACGTCGCCGGTAGCGGCAGCATCGGCACGCTGTCCAACAGCGGCACCATCAGCGGCCCCAGCGGCTACGGCATCAGCATCGCCGGCGGCGCCAGTGTCGGCACGCTGGACAACCAGGCGAATGCCAACATTTCGGCGTCAACCGGCGTGGTTGTCGCGGGCAACCTGGGCACCCTGATCAACGCCGGCAATGTGTCCGGCCAGATCGGTGTCGTGCTCAGCGGCACCGTCGGCACGGTGATCAACACGGTTTCGGGCGTTATCAGCGGCTCCCCCATCGCCCTGAACGTGTCGGGCAGCCTGGGCGTCCTGGCCAACAGCGGCTTCATCAACGGGACTTGGCTGAGGGGCATCTATCTCGACGGCAGCCTGGGCAGCCTGTCCAACAGCGGCACCATCTTCGGCGGCAATACCGGTCTCGACATTGAGAATGGGACGGTGAACACCGTCGACAACAGCGGCACGGTCGCCGGCAACAATTCGGGCATGCAGGTCCACGGCACCGGCACCCTGGGCACCCTGATCAATGAGGCCGGCGCCACCATCAGCGGCGCCATCGCCGCCGGTTCCAGTGACGACAAAGGTCTCCGGATTTCGAATTCCGGCGTCGTCGGCACCATCAGCAACAGCGGCCTGATCGCCGGCAACAACGGCGTCTATGTCAGTGACCAGGCCGTCGTCACCCTGCTGGACAACGCGGCCGGCGGCACGATCAGCGGCATCAACTCCATCACCGCCGCTGTGATGCTCGATGGCGGCGGCGCCACCATCCACACCCTGACCAACAGCGGCGTGATCATTGGTCCCCAGGGCATCCAGGCCAGCGGTACCATCGATACGCTGACCAACAGTGGCACCATCAGCGGCGTCAGCGGCTACGGCATCACCATCGATGGCGGTGGCAGTGTCGGCACGTTGGTCAACACCAGCATCGGCACGATAGCCGGCAGCTTGGGGGGCCTGTACGTCACCGTCGCCGGCACGGTGGGCAGTGTCGTCAACGCCGGCGTCATCTCCTCCACGTACGTTGGCGCGATCATCGTTGACGGTGGCAGTATCGGCCTGATCGACAACACCGGCACGTTGAGCAACGCCGTCGGTTTATACGTCACCCTGGGCGGCAGCGTCGGCACCGTCAGCAACAGCGGCATCTTCGGCACCAGCCACGGTTTGTGGAACGTCGATGGCACCATCGGCCTGGTCGATAACAGCGGCACCATGGGTGGCGGCAGCTCCGGCATCCAGAACGGCGGCAGCATCGGCACGGTTACCAACAGCGGCACGTTGACCGGCTGGTGGGGTTTCTACAATAGCGGCAGCGTCGGCACGCTGAACAACAGCAGGCTGATCCAAGGCTCGAGCGTCGGCCTGGAGTTGTCCGGTGGCACCATCGACACCGTGCTCAACAGCGGGTCCATCCATGGCGGGTACACCGCCGTCTGGTCGGCCGCCACGATCGGCAGCCTGAACAACAGCGGCACGATCGACAGTAGCGGCTATGGCATCGACGTCGCCGGCGGCAGCATCGGTACGCTGGTCAACACCAGCATCGGCACCATCAGTGGCAGCATCGGCCTGTACGTCGCCGGCACGGTGGGCAGCATCGTCAACGACGGTACCATCGCGTCCTCGATTGTCGCTGCGATCGAGGTCGCTGGCGGCACCGTCGGCCTGATCGACAACACCGGCACCTTAAGCAACGCCTTCGGGGTCTACGTCACCCTGGGCGGCAGCGTCGGCACCATCAGCAACAGCGGCGTCTTCACCGGAAACCATGGCATTTGGAACGACGGCGGCACTATCGGTCTGATCGACAACAGCAGCAGCATGGGCGGGGCCAGTTCCGCCATCCAGAACGGCGGCAGCATCGGGACGGTGACCAACAGCGGCACCCTGTCCGCCTGGTGGGGTGTCTACAACAACGGCAGCATCGGCCTGCTCAGCAACAGCGGGCTGCTGGCCGGGGACAGCGACGGCGTCCTGAACTACGGCACCATCGGCACCCTGGCCAACAACGACACGCTGACCGGTGTGACCGCGATCTACAACGCCGGCGTCATCAACACGCTGACCAACAGCGGCACGATCAGCGGGGCCAGCTACGGCATCAACGTCGTCAGCACCGGCGGCATCGGCCTGCTCAGCAACAGCGGGCTGCTGACCGGGGGCAGCGACGGCGTCCTGAACCACGGCACCATCGGGGCCCTGGTCAACACCGGCACGCTGTCCGGCAGAAGCGCGATCTACAACGGCGGCGTCATCGACACGCTGACCAACAGCGGCACGATCAGCGGCACGGCCAGAAACGCCTACGGCATCAACGTCATCAGCACCGGCAGTATCGGCACGCTGGTGAACACCAGCATTGGCACGATCAGCGGCGTCAGCGGGGGCCTGTTCCTTGCCGGCACGGTGGGCAGCGTCCTCAACGCCGGTGTCATCTCGGCCACGTATGTCGCGGCGATCAATGTCGCCGGCGGCACCGTCGGCCTGATTGACAACACCGGCACCTTGAGCAACGCCTTCGGGGTCTACGTCACGCTCGGCGGCAGCGTCGGCACCATCAGCAACAGTGGTGTCTTCACTGGCAACCACGGCATCTGGAACGTCGACGGCACCATCGGCCTGATCGACAACAGCAGCAGCATGGGCGGCGCCAGCTCCGCCATCCAGAACGGCGGCAGCATCGGCACGGTGACCAACAGCGGTACGTTGACTGGCTGGTGGGGTGTCTACAACAACGGCAGCATCGGCCTGCTCAGCAACAGCGGGCTACTGGCCGGGGGCAACTACGGCGTCCTGAACTACGGCACCATCGGCACCCTGGCCAACAACGACACGCTGACTGGCGCGACCGCGATCTACAACGGCGGCGTCATCGACACGCATGACCAATAGCGGCACGATCAGCGGCACGGCCAGCAACGACTACGGCATCAATGTCGTCAGCACCGGCAGCATCGGCACGCTGGTCAACACCAGCATCGGCACGATCGGCGGTGTCAGCGGGGGGCTATACGTCGCCGGCACGGTGGGCAGTGTCCTCAACGCCGGTGTCATCTCCGCCACCTATATCGCGGCGATCGATGTCGCCGGCGGCACCGTCGGCTTGATCGACAACACCGGCACCTTGGACAACTTCGTCGGGGTCTACGTCACGCTCGGCGGCAGCGTCGGCACCATCACCAACAGCGTCGGCGCCGTCTTCGGCGGTAACCACGGCATCTGGAACGTCGATGGCACCATCGGCCTGATCGACAACAGCGGCAGCATGGGCGGCGCCAGCTCCGCTATCCAGAACGGCGGCGGCAGCATTGGCACGGTGACCAACAGCGGCACGCTGACCGGTTGGTGGGGTGTCGACAACACCGGCAGCATCGGCCTGATCAGCAACAACGGGTTGCTGACCGGGGGCAGCAACGGCGTCCTGAACTACGGCACCATTGGCGCGCTGGTCAACAACGACACGCTGTCCGGCGTGACCGCGATCTACAACGCCGGCGTCATCAATACGCTGACCAACAGCGGCACGATCACCGGCACCATCTACATCGTCTCCAACGGCAGCATCGATACGCTGGTCAACACCAGCATCGGCACGATCTCGGCCAACTCCCGGGCCTTGATGAACAGCGGCGTCATCACGCTGCTGACCAATGACGGCACCATCAGCAGCCCCGGCACCTTCGGCGCCTATATCGACGGCAGCGGCAGCATCGGCACGCTGATCAACAGCAGCACCGGCACCATCAGCGGCCAGTATGTCGGCCTGTACAGCGCCGGCATGATCGGCGGCATCCTCAATTCCGGGCTGGTCCAGGGCACGTACGTCGCCGACATCGCCGTCGGCGGCGGCAGTGTCGGCACGATCGACAACAGCGGCACCCTGGGCGCCTCATTCGCCGGCGTGACCATCGCCAGCGGCGCCACCGTCGGCGCGCTGGGCAACAGCGGCGTCATCGCCGCCAACCATGCCATCAACAATAGCGGCGTGGTCGGCCTGATCAGCAACAGCGGCACCATCAGCGTCGCCAGTTCCGCCATATCGAACAACGCCGGCGCGAGCATCGGCACGGTGACCAACAGCGGCACCCTGTCCGCCTGGTGGGGCATCAACAACGTCGGCACCATCGGCACGGTGATCAACACCGGGCTGATCCAGGGCGGGGGCGAGGCCCTGAACCTGACCAACGGGTCGATCGGCACGCTGATCAACCGCGGTATCATTGCTGGCGACATCTTTGGCTATGGCGCCCAGGCGCTCAGCATCGGTGGCGGCACCGGCGCCACCATCGGCACGCTGACCGGCGGCACGCTGACCAACAAGGGTACCATCAGCTACACCGCGGCCGACGTGGTCTTCACCAGCGGCAACCTGCTGCTGAACGACGACGTCACGATCGGCAGCCATACGGTCGGCAACACCGGCGCCAACCTGATTCTGAACACCATCGTCACCGTCACCGGCGCCTACAGCCAGAGTGCGGGCACCCTGAACCTGGCCAGCGGCGGTGAACTGGTGGTCACCGGCCAGGCCACCATCGGCGGCACGGTGCAGGCCACCGTGTCCAGCACCGCCAACTACCTGGTGGGTGGCGGCGCCACCACCCTGGTCAGCGCCAGCGGCACGTCCGATTATTCCGGCGCCACGACCAACCTTGTCACCATCGGGGGTATGGGCGCCGGGGCGGGCACCAGCATCGCCGGCAACAACCTGCTGCTGACGGTGACCAGCGACTATATCGGCGGCACGCTGGCCAGCGCGGGCAACACGCTGGCCATCACCAGCCAGTATGCCCTCTATGTCGCCGGCAGCGGCCGGCTGGGCACCCTGGTCAACAGCGGCACGCTGGCCGGCACCGGCGCCGGCGTGCTCAACGGGGGCAGCATCGGCACGCTGTCCAACAGCGGCGTGATCGCAGGCACCGGCGCCAACGCCATTACCAACAACGGCACCATAGGGACGCTGGCCAACGCCGGCACGATCAAGTCCAGCCCGCTTTACGGCGGCGTCAGTAACGCCGGTTTGATCGGGGTGCTGATCAACCAGGCCGGCGGCACGATCCAGGGGACCGTCGGCAGCGCCGTCAACAATAATGGCGGCACGATAACCGCGCTGATCAACAACGGCCTGCTCATTGCCTCCAACGGCTATCTCATCAACAACGCCACCGGCACGATCGTCACGCTGACCAACAGCGGCGTGATCACCGCCTCCAACGGCGATGCCATCAATGTCGGCTCCGGCACCATCGGCGCCGTGATCAACAGCGGCACCATCCAGGGCAGCAGCCACGCCATCAACAACGGCGTCGGCATCATCGGCACGCTGATCAACAGCGGCATCATCGCCGGCGACATTTACGACAGCAGCGGCAACGCACTCAGCATCGGGGGCGGCACGGGCGGCACCATCGGTACCCTGACCGGCAACACACTGACCAACCAGGGCCTGCTGACCGCCAACGGCGGCGTGATCTTCACCAGCGGCGCGCTGCTGCTCAACGACAGCATCGCCGCCTCGGTCCAGAACACCGGTGCCGATCTGCTTCTGGACCGCACCATCAGCATCACCGGCGCCTACAGCCAGGGGGCCTCCGGCACCCTGAACCTGGCGGCGGGTGGTGAACTGGTGGTCAGCGGTGCCGCCAGTATCGCCGGCACGGTCCTGGCGGTCCTGTCCACCGGCAACTACACGGTGGGCGGTAGCACCCTGGTGGCCGGCGGCAGCGGGTCCGACTACAGCGCCATCATCACGGGCGGCAGCGTCACCGGCCTGACGTCCGCCATCGCTGGCAATGGCAACAACCTGCTGCTGACGGTTGGCAACGACTATGTCGGCGGCAGCCTGGCCAGTCTGGTCAACACCGGCACGGTCAGCGGCGTGGGCACGGCCGTCTATATCGCGGCCAGCGGCACCCTGGGCACCTTGTCCAACACCGGCACGCTGACGGGCCAGAACATCGGCCTCTACAACGCCGGTAGCATCGGCACGGTCGTCAATGGCAGCCTGATCTCGGCCGTGGGCGGCAGCGGCGTGATCGGCCTCAGCAACGCCGGCACGCTGGACCTGCTGAGCAACACCGGCACCATCATCGCCTCGAGCAGCGGCTATTACGGCAGCGGCGTGGAGAACGACGGCACGCTGCACACAGTTACTAATGTCGGCGCCATCCTGATGGACGGCTATTCCGCCGCCGCGTTCGTCAACAACGGCGTCGTGGGTGTGCTGAACAACAGCGGCCTGATCCAGGCCTACAGCTCCGCCCTGCGGGTGGCCAGCGGCAGCGTGGGCACCCTGGTCAACAGCGGCACCATCGCCGGGACCCAGGTCGGCATCTCCAACGCCGGCACCATCGGCACCATCGCCAACAGCGGCACCATCCAGGGCGGCGCCAACGCGATCTACAGCACCGGTACCATCGGCACGCTGATCAACAGCGGCGTCATCGCCGGCAATATCGAGAACGACGGCGCCCTGGCGCTCAGCATCGGCGGCGGGACGGGCGGCACTATCGGCACCCTGACCGGCGGCACGCTGACTTCCGGTGCCGGTGTCGTCTTCACCAGCGGCAGCCTGGCTGTGAACGACGGCATCGCCGCCTCGGTCCAGAACACCGGTGCCAATCTCATCCTGGCCAACACGCTCAGCATCACCGGCGCCTACAGCCAGAGCGCCGGCACGCTGGCCCTGGCCAACGGCGCCGAACTGGTGGTGTCGGGCACGGCCACCGTCGGCGGCACCGTGCTGGCCAGCCTGTCCAGCACGGGCAACTACCTGGCGGGCGTCGCCGCCGCGACGCTGGTCAGCGCCGGCGGGGCGGCCGACTACAGCGCCGTCGCCGTCAGCATCGCCACGGGCACCTTCAATGGTGTCGAGGGCGCCGGCTACAGCATCGCCGGCAACGACCTGCTGGCGACGGTGGGCAACGATTATATCGGCGGCACCCTCGCCAGCCTGGTCAACACCGGCAGCATCGGCGGCGTCGGCGTCGCGGCCTACGTCGGCAACAGCGGCAGCATCGGTTCCTTCGCCAACACCGGCACCCTGCAGGGCTCCGTCTGGGCGGTGGCCAACTACGGCGCCATCGGCACCTTCGACAACAGCCGCCTGATCAGCGCGCCGTCGGGTACCGGCATCTCCAACGCCGGCACCATCGGCAGCCTGTCCAACAGCGGCAGCATCATCGCCGCCGGTTCGGCGGCCGTCGCCGACAGCGGCAGCATCGGCACGCTCAACAACAGCGGGCTCATCACCACCAGCGGCCTGGCGGCCGGGTCCGGCCAGGTAGGTGCCATCAATATCGCGGGCGCCCTGGGCGCGCTGATCAACAGCGGCGTGCTGTCCGGCCCCGCCGCGATCTTCGTTGACAGCAACGGCACGCTGGGCGGCATCAGCAACAGTGGCACCATCGCCGGCGACATCATCGACAACAGCACCGGCACCCTGACGATCAGCGGTGGTGCCAACGGCACCGTCGGCACCCTGACCGGCTGGACCCTGGGCAGCCAGGGCACGATCCAGCACACCGGCGGCGACGTCCTGTTCACCGGCGGCGCCCTGGTCCTGAACGACGCCATCGACGCCACCGGCAACACGGTGCGGAACTCCGGCTCTTCCCTGGCGCTGAGCAGCGTCGTCAGCATCACCGGCGCCTACAGCCAGAGCGCCGGCACGCTGGCCATCGCCGCCGGTTCGGGCGGCCTGGTCGCCAGCGACGACGTGACCCTGTCGGGCGGCACCGTGCTGGCCAGCTTCAGCAGCACCGGCAACTACACGGTGGGCACCGCCACACTGGTCAGCGGCAACAGCCTGGTCGGCGGCGCCGTCGTCACCGCCAACAGCGTCAGCGGCCTCAGCACCGGCAGCACGGTCATCGGCAGCGCCCTGCTGGCCCTGATCAACAACGACTACGTCGGCGGCAGCCTGGCCAGCCTGGGCAACACCGGCACGGTCGGCGGCGTGGGCACGGCCGTCTATGTCGCGGCCAGCGGCACCCTGGGCACCCTGGTCAACAGCGGCACCATCGCCGGGACCCAGGTCGGTCTCTCCAACGCCGGCACCATCGGCACCATCGCCAACAGCGGCCTCATCCAGGGCGGCGTCAACGCCATCTACAGCACCGGTACCATCGGCACCCTGATCAACAGCGGCGTCATCGCCGGCAATATCGAGAATGACGGCGCCCTGGCGCTCAGCATCGGCGGCGGCACGGGCGGCACCACCGGCACCCTGACCGGCGGCACGCTGACCTCCGGCGCCGGCGTGGTCTTCACCAGCGGCAGCCTGGCTGTGAACGACGGCATCGTCGCCTCGGTCCAGAATACCGGCGCCAACCTCATCCTGGCCAACAGTGTCAGCATCACCGGTGCCTACAGCCAGAGCGCCGGCACCCTGGCCCTGGCCAATGGCGCCGAACTGGTGGTGTCGGGCACGGCCACCGTCGGCGGCACGGTGCAGGCCAGCCTGTCCAGCACCGGCAACTATCTGGTGGGGGCCGCCGCGACGCTGGTCAGCGCCGGCGGGGCGGCCGACTACAGCAACGCCGTCGCCGACCTCGGCACCATTGCCAATGTCGCGGCCGGCTTCAGCACGGATGGCAACAACCTGCTGCTGACGGTGACCAGCGACTATGTCGGCGGCACTCTCGCCAACCTGACCAACGCCGCCACCATCACCGGGGCCCAAACCGCCCTCTATGTCGCCAGCACCGGCAGCGTGGGCACGCTGATCAACAGCGGCGTGCTGCAGGCCACCTACAACGACGTGGTGGTGGACGGCCAGGTCGGTACCCTGGTCAACCAGGCCAGCGGCCGCATCGGCGTCACCACCACGACCGGTATCGGCATTCAGGTCAACGGCACCGTGGGCAGCCTGGCCAACAGCGGCACCATCGTGCGCCATACCGGCATCCTGGTGTCCGGTTCCGGCAGCGTGGGTGTGTTCAGCAACGCTGGTACGCTTCGTGGGCAAAGTGCGGCCATCGCCGTCGCCGGCAGTATTGGCAGCGTCGCCAACAGCGGCACCATCCATGCGGACGGCACGGCCATCAACGTCAGCGGCGGTGTCGGCACGGTCAGCAACAGCGGCGTGATCAGTGCCGGCTCCGTCCTGAACATCAGCGGCAGCCTGGGGACCCTGATCAACAGCGGCCTGCTGCAGGGCGGCATCACCAATAACGGCACCAATGACCTGACCATCATCGGCGGGATGTCCGGCACCACCGGCACCCTGTCGGGCAACATCAATGGCGGCAGCGCCAATGCGATGTTCGCCGGCGGTAGCCTGCGACTGTTGGAGGACAGCGTCAGTGCCGGCACGGTGCTGAACGCCGGCGCCTCGTTGGCCCTGGGCAGCACCCTCAGCATCACTGGCGCCTACAGCCAGAGCGCCGGTACCCTGGTGATCGCCACCGGTTCCACCAGCCTGGTCGCCAGCCAGGCGGTCAGCCTGACGGGCGGCACCGTGCTGGCCAGCTATTCCAGCACCGGCAACTACACGGCGGGCTCCATCACGCTGGCCAGCGGCAGCAGCCTGGTCAGCGGCGCGGTCATCACCGCCAACAACATCACCGGCCTGTCCACCGGCAGCACGGTCAGTGGCAACGCCCTGCTGGCGGTGATCCAGAACGATTACATCGGTGGCACGCTGAGTAGCCTGTCCAACACCGGCACCATCACGGGTGTGGCCCGGGCGGCCTATGTCGCGGCCACCGGCAGCGTGGGCACCTTCACCAACAGCGGCACGCTGAACGGCAGCGGTTCCGGCCTGAACGTCGCCGCCGGCGGCACCATCGCCAGTTTCGTGAACACCAACACCGGCGTCATCACCGGCAGCACCGCCATCAACGTCGGCGGTTCCATCGGCACCCTGACCAACGCCGGCCTGATCAGCAGCCCCACCTACTACGGTTTCTACGTCACCGGCGCCCTGGGCACGCTGGTGAACCAGACGGGCGGCACCATCAGCAGCCAGTACGGCGTCAACATCCTGGGCGGCACCAGCGGGCAGGTGGTCAACCAGGCGGGCGCGCTGGTCACCGGCGGTTACGGCTTCTACATATCGGGCGGCACCGTCGGCACGCTGCAGAACAGCGGCACCATCGCCGCGTCCATCGCGGCCCTCTATGTGGGGCACGCCGACAACCTGGGCACCCTGGTCAATGGCGGCGTCATCCAGGGCAGCATCGCCAACAACGCCGGCACCGCCCTGACCATCATCGGCGGCAGCAACGGAACCATCGGCACCCTGACGGGCTATGTCCCGACCACTGCGGGCACGCTGACCAGCAACGCCGACGTGGTATTCGGCGGCGGCGCCCTGCTGCTGAACGACACCATCGTCGCCACCGGCCACACCGTCAGCAACCTCGGCGCCAACCTGCTGCTGGCCAGCACGGTCAGCATCACCGGTAATTACGACCAGACCGCCGGCACCCTGTCCCTGGCCAGCGGGGCGGAACTGGTGGTGTCGGGTGCGGCCACCATCGGCGGCACCGTGGCGGTCAGCCTGTCCGGCACGGGCAACTACCTGGTGGGCAGTGGCGCCGCCGCGACGCTGGTCAGCGCCGGCGGGGCGGCCGACTACAGCACCGCCACCATCGCCATCACCGGCCTGACGGGAACCCTGACCGGCAGCAGCAGCATCAGCGGCAACGACCTGCTGCTGGTGGTGGACAGCGACTATGTTGGCGGTACCCTGGCCAGCATCGTCAACACCGCCGCCATCTCCGGCCAGTACGCCCTGTACGTCGCCAGCATGGGCAGCATCGGCACCGTCACCAACGACGGCACCCTGGCCGGCGATAGCGTGTCCGGCGTCGGCGCCTATGTCGGCGGCATCGTGGGCCTGCTGTCCAACCACAGCATCATCAGCGGCTACAGCGGCGTGGTGGCCTACGGCAGCATCGGCACCCTGGCCAACAGCGGCACGATCAGCGGCCACACCGCCATCGCCAACGACGGCGCCATCGGCACCCTGACCAACAGCGGCCTGATCACGGGTACCGGCAACGCCGTCGTCAACAACATGGGCCAGACGATCGCCGTCATCAGCAACAGCGGCACCATCCGCACCAGCGGCGACGGGGCCATCCTGAACCTGGATGGCCTGGGCACCATCCTCAACAGCGGCCTGATCCAGAGCACCCATTACGCCATCGAGAACTACGGCAGCCTGGGCGGGCTGCTCAACAGCGGCACCATCGCCGGCGCCATCTACTCCATGGGCGCGCTGACCATCGCCGGCGGTACCGGCAGCACGGTCGGCACCCTGACGGGCGGCGGCCTGACCAACCAGGGCACGCTGACCGCCGCGGGCGGCGTCTTCACCGGCGGCAACCTGCTGTTGAACGACACCATCAACGCCGGCAGTTCCACGGTGCTGAACAGCGGGGCGGCCCTGACACTGGCCAGCGCGGTCAGCATCACCGGCAAGTACACCCAGACTGCCGGCACCCTGGTCCTGACGGCCGGCGCCAGCGCGCTGAACGTCAGCGGCGCCGTCACCCTGTCCGGCGGCACCGTGCAGGCCAACTATGCCGGCACCGGCAACTACACCGTCGGCTCGACCACCCTGGTCAGCGGCGGCACGTTGGTCGGGGGCGCCATCGTCACCGCCAACAGCATCAGCGGCCTGTCCACCGGCAGCACCCTCAGCAGCACCGCCCTGCTGGCCGTGATCAGCAACGACTATGTCGGCGGCACCCTGGCCAGCCTGGCCAACAGCGGCAGCATCGGCCCGGCCGGCGTCGCGGCGCTGTATGTGGCCGGTACCGGCAACCTGGGCACCTTCAGCAACACCGGCACCCTGGCCGGTGCCACCGCGGCCATCAACAGCCAGGGCGTCATCGGCACGCTGGTCAACAGCGGCGCCATCCTGGGCGACATCGGCGGCAGCATCGGCACCATCGTCGGCGGTGCGTCCGGCACCATCGGCACGCTGACCGGCTACACCGGCACCGGCACGCTGACAGCATCTGCCGACCTGGTGTTCGCCTCGGGGGCGCTGCTGGTCAACGACACCATCATCGCCACCGGCCACACCGTCAGCAACCTCCGCGCCAGCCTGGTCCTGGGCAGCGGCGTTTATGTCGCCGGCAACTACGCCCAGACGGCCGGCACCATCGACGTCGGCGCCGCGGGCGGCCTGACGGTCACCGGTTCCGCCAGCATCACCGGCGGCACCGTCGTCACCACCCTGGCCAGCACCGGCAACTACCTGGCGGGCACGGTCGGTTCCACCGTGGTGGTGGCCGGGGCCGCCTCCGACTACAGCGGCGTCGGCGTCGACACCGGCCTGAGTGCCGCCGTCCTCACCGGCACCACCAGCGGCAACAATCTGGCGCTGGTCGCCGTCAACGACTATGTCGGCGGTAGCCTCGCCACCCTGCACAACACCGGCACCATCAGCGGTGTTGCCCGCGCGGCCTATGTCGCCGGCACCGGCAGCATCGGCACCCTGACCAACGACGGCACCCTGTCCGGCAGCGTGACCGGCCTGGTCAACGCCGGCACCATCGGCGCCCTGCTGAACAACAGCATCGTCAGTGGCGCCACCTACGGCGTCTATAGCAGCGGCAGCATCGGTTCTGTCGGCAACACCGGCCTGATCGCCGGTGCCGTGGCCTTCTACAACCTGGGTGTCATCGGCACGCTGGACAACAGCGGCACCCTGCTGGACGACATGGCGCCGGTCAGCGCCGGCCTGAACAATGGCGGCACCATCGCCCTGGTGCTGAACAGCGGCAGCATCGTCGGCGCCACCCGGGGCCTGTACAACACCGGCAGCATCGGCTCGGTCGGCAACACCGGCCTGATCACGGCGGCGACCGCCGTCTCCATCGGCGCCGCGGGCACCATCGGCGCCTTCAGCAACACCGGCGTCATCGCCGGCGACATCACCAACGCCGGCAGCGCGGATCTCAGCATCACCGGCGGTGCCGGTGCCACCATCGGCACCCTGACGGGCTACGCGTCGGGCAGCCAGGGCCTGATCACCAACACCGCCAGCAACCTGGTGCTGGCCGGCAACCTGCTGCTGAACGACGCCGTCAACGTTGGCAGCAATACCCTGGTCAACAACGGCGGCGTGCTGACGCTGAACAGCGTGGTCAGCGTCACCGGCAACTACAGCCAGGCCTCGGGCGGCCTGGTGCTGTCCTCCGCCGTCGCCGAACTGGTGGTGTCGGGGGCGGCCAGCCTGACCGGCGGCTCCGTCGTCGCCAGCCTGTCGGGGGTCGGCAACTATCTGGTGGGCACGGCCGTCGCCACCCTGATCAGCGGCGGGGCGGGGTCGTCCTACAGCGGCGTCCAGGTGCAGGCGGACGGCGGCATCGTCGCCCTGCAGACCAGCACGATCAACAGCGGCGGCACCCTGCTGCTGGTGGCCACGGCCGCCGCCGACTATATCGGCGGCACCCTGGCGACCCTGACCAACAGCGGCACCATCGGCGGCGGCAGCGTGCCGGTCTACGTGGCGGCCAGCGGCAGCCTCGGCAGCCTGGTCAACATCGGCCTGCTGTCCGGCACTCTGTCCGGTGTGGACAACGCCGGCACCATCGGGCTGTTCAGCAACGCCGGCACCGTCTCCGGCGGCGCCTACAGCGTGAACGACAGCGGCACCATCGGCACGATCAGCAACAGCGGCCTGCTCAGCGGTGCCGTTCATATCGCCAGCACCGGCAGCCTGGGAACCCTGGCCAACAGCGGCATCATCGCCGGCGACATCCTCAACCTGTCGGCGACGGACCTGACCATCGCCGGTGGCGCCGGCACGGTGGTGGGCACGCTGACCGGGCAGTCCGGCCTGGGCACCATCAGCAACAGCCTGAGCGACCTGGTGTTCAGCGGCGGCAACCTGTTGCTGAACGACACCGTCAATGTCGGCGCCTTCACGGTGCGCAACAGCGGTGCCGCGCTCAGCATTGCCACCCTGGTCTCCGTCACCGGCAACTACGCCCAGACGGCGGGCACCCTGGTGGTGGGCACCGGCGCCCAACTCGCCGCCAGCGGTACCGCCAGCATCAGCGGCGGCACGGTGGTGGCCGGCCTGTCGGGCACGGCCAACTACACCGTCGGCAGTGCTGCGACCCTGGTCTCCGCGGCCGGCGGCGTCAGCCTCAGCGGCGGCACGGTGGTCAGCGGCCTGACCGGCCTGTCGGGCACGGGCACGGTGGTGGGCACCAACCTGCTGCTGGTGGCCGGCAACGACTATGTCGGCGGCAATCTCGCCACCCTGGCCAACAGCGGCACGCTGAGTGCGGCCACGGCGGTCTACATCGCGGCATCCGGCAGCCTGGGCACTTTCGCCAACAGCGGCACGGTCAGCGGCAACATCCTGAACCTGTCGGCCAACGGCCTGACCATCGCCGGCGCCGGCGGCGTGCTGACCGGCGGCACCATCACCAGCGCCAACGCCGACCTGGTGTTCCTGGGCGGCAGCGACACGCTGGCCGATGCCATCAACGTCGCCGGCCACACGGTGGTCAACAGCGGCGCCACGCTGAACCTCGCCAGCACGCTCAGCATCACCGGTAACTACAGCCAGGCCTCGGGCACCCTGGCCCTGGGCGGCTATTCCCTGGTGGCCAGCGGCATCGCCAGCATCAGCGGCGGCCTGATCACCACGTCGCAGGTGGCCGGCACCATCACCTCCACCGTCGGCGGTTCGGCCGGCCTGCTGGTGCAGGGCACGCTGGGATCCAGCTACACCGGGGTCAGCGTCGCCTCGTCCATCACCGGCCTGGCGCTGACCACGGCCATGGTCACCATCGGCGGCGGCCTGGTGGACCTGATGCTGGTCGGCGCCAACGACTATGTCGGCGGCACGCTCGCCAGCCTGAACAACGCCGGCAGCATTGGCGGCGTCAACACGGCGGCCTACATCGCCACCACCGGCAGCGTGGGCAGCCTCAGCAACACCGGTACCCTGTCGGGCGCCAACGTCGGCCTGCGCAACCTCGGCACCATCGGGGTGGTGGACAACAGCAGCGTCATCACCGGCCGTGTCGGCCTGTACAACCAGGGCGTCATCGGCACGGTGCTGAACAGCGGCAGCCTGGTGGATGCGCCCTCGGCCCTGGCCGCCGGCCTGAACAACGCCGGGTACATCGGCCTGCTCAGCAACACCGGCACCATCACCGGCACCACCTACGGCGTGGCCAACAGCGGCACCATCGGTTCGATCAGCGCCGGTGGCACCATCGGCGGCCAGGTGGCGGTGTTCAACACCGGCACCATCGTGTCGTGGAGCATCACGACCGGTGGCACGGTCAATGGCGGCACCACCGGCCTGCGCAACAACGGCAGTGTCGGCACCCTGGCCAACAGCGGCACCTTGAGTGGTTTCGGCGACGCGGTGCTGAACGCCGGCATCCTGGGCACGCTCGCCAACGCCGGCCTGCTGACCTCCAGCCACACCGCCGTGTACACCAGCGGCAGCATCGGCCTGCTGGCCAACACCGGCACCCTGACGGGCGCCACCAACGCGCTCTACATCACCAGCACGGGCAGCCTGGGGCAACTGGCCAACAGCGGCCTGGTCAGCGGCAACATCGTCAACCTGTCGGCCGGTGCGCTCAGCATCACGGGCGGCACGGGATCGCTGGTGGGCAGCTTCACCAACGGCGGCATCGTCAGCACCTTGGGCGGCGTGGTCCTGGCCGGTGGCAACCTGCTGCTGGCCGATAGCGTCACCGTGGGCTCCGCCACGCTGTCCAACATCGGCGCCAATGTCACCCTGGCGGCCAACGGGACGGTCAGCGGCAACTACAGCCAGACCGCCGGCACCCTGGCGCTCGCCGGGCACAGCCTGGTGGTCAGCGGTGCGGCCAGCATCAGTGGCGGCGGCGTCGCGGCCGGCCTCGCCACCACCGCCAACTACCTGGCGGGTGCCGTCACCACCCTGGTGTCGGGCGGCACGGGCTCCAGCTATGCCGGGGCCACGGTCAGCAGTGGTGTGGCCGGCCTGATCAGCGGCAGCGGGACCAGCGGCAACGCCCTGACGCTGACCGCCCTCAACGACTATGTCGGCGGCAGCCTGGCCAGCCTGTCCAACACCGGCACGCTCAGCGCCGCCACGGCGGTCTATATCGCCAGCACCGGCACGCTGGGCAGCCTGGTGAACAGCGGCACCATCCGGGGCAACATCCTGAACCTGTCGTCCAGCACGCTCAGCATCGTGGGTGGCAGCGGCACGGTGGTGGGCAGCTTCACCGGCGGCACCATCACCAGCACGGGCGTCAACCTGGCCGCCGGCAACATCCTGCTGGACGATGCCGTCACCGGCACGGTGACCAACACCGGCGCCTCGGTCGCGCTGGCCCACACCCTGACCATCATCGGCAACTACAGCCAGGCCACCGGCACGCTAGCGCTGGGCGCCAACACCCTGGTGGTGACGGGCACGGCCAGCCTGACGGGCGGCACGGTCTCCACCGCCCAGGTGGTCTCGGCCACCGGCAACTACCTGGTGGGCGACAGCGCCACCCTGGTGCAGGCCGGCCTGGGCTCCAGCTACGCCGGCGTCACCGTGGTGGCGGCGTTGGGCGGCCTGGCGCTGACCAGCAGCACGGCGACCCTGGGTTCCAACGTCGACCTGCTGCTGGGCATCGGCAACGACTATGTCGGCGGCACGCTGGCCAACCTCAGCAACACCGCCAGCCTCAGCGGTGTCAGCACGGCGTTGTACGTCGCGGCGACCGGCAGCATCGGCACCCTCAGCAACAGCGGTACCCTGGCCGGCAGCCTGTACGGCATCCGCAACCTGGGCGCGGTCGCGGTGGTGGACAACAGCGGCACCATCAGCGGCGTGACGGCCCTCTACCTGGGCGGCGGCCTGGGCCGCCTGCTCAACAGCGGCCTTATCAGCGGCAACATCGTCAACGCCACCGCCAACGTGCTGACCATCACCGGCGGCAGCGGCACGGCGATTGGCACGCTGACCGGCGGCACCATCCTCAGCACGCTGGCCAACGTGGACCTGGCGGGCGGCAACCTGCTGCTGGGCGACGCCGTCAACGTCGGCGGCCAGGCCCTGGTCAACAGCGGGGCGGCGGTCACGCTGGCCGCCAACATCGGTGTCACCGGCAACTACAGCCAGGGTGCCGGCGCCCTGGCCCTGGCCGGCCACGTGCTGAGCGTCAGCGGGGCGGCCAGCATCAGCGGCGGCAGCGTCGCGGCCGGCCTCGCCACCACCGGCAACTACCTGGCGGGTGGTCTCACCACCCTGGTGGCGGGCGGCACGGGCTCCAGCTATGCCGGGGCCACGGTCAGCAGTGGTGTGGCCGGCCTGATCAGCGGCAGTGGGACCAGCGGCAACGCCCTGACGCTGACCGCCCTCAACGACTATGTCGGCGGCAGTCTCGCCAGCCTGTCCAACACCGGCACGCTCAGCGCCGCCACGGCGGTCTACATCGCCAGCACGGGCAGCCTGGGCAGCCTGGCCAACAGCGGCACCATCAGCGGCAACATCGTCAACCTGTCGTCCAACGCCCTCAGCATCACCGGCGGCAGCGGTTCGGTGACGGGCAGCCTGACCGGCGGCACCATCACCAGCACCGGCGCCAACGTTGTGCTGTCCTCGGGCAACGTGGCCCTGAACGACGCGGTCAACGTCGGCACCGGCACGCTGGTCAACAGCGGCGCCAGTGTACTGCTGACCAGCATCGTCAGCGTCACCGGCAACTACAGCCAGGCGGGCGGCACGCTGGCCGCCGGCATCGGCAGTGGTACGGCCGGCGAACTGGTGGTCAGCGGTTCGGCCAGCCTGACCGGCGGCACCGTGGCCGTCACCGCCCTGGCGGGCGCCAACCTGCTGGCCGGCGACAGCTACACCATCGTCGAGGCCGGCGGCAGCCTGTCGACCAGCGGCCTGACCGCCTCGGCCAGCGGCTTCACCGCCACCCTGGGGACGGCGGCCGATGGCAGCGCCACCGACCTGGTCCTGACCCTGGTCAGCGATTACGTCAGCGGCACCCTGGGCACCCTGACCAACAGCGGCACGCTGTCCGCCGTCACGGCGGTCAACATCACCGGCAGCGGCAACGTCGGCAATCTTTCCAACACCGGCACCATCATCGGCAATGTGCTGAACAGCAGCGCCAATGATCTGGTGATCACCGGTGGCTCCAACGGCACGGTGGGCGTCTTCACCGGCGGTACCATCAGCAACACCCAAGCCAACCTGACCTTCGCGTCGGGTGACCTCAGCCTGGGCGACGCCATTGACGTCGGCAGCCACACGGTGACCAACGCCGGGGCCAACCTGGCGCTGGCCAGCAACGTGGCGGTGACGGGCAACTACAGCCAGTCGGCCGGCACCTTGGGCGTCAATGGCCACGTGCTGAGCGTCAGCGGGGCCGCCAACATCAGCGGCGGTGTGGTCAATGCCGGGCTGTCCGCCGCCGCCAACTACCTGGTGGGCGACAGCGCCACGCTGGTCAGCGGCGGTGCGGGTTCCAGCTACTCCGGCGCCACCGTCACCAGCGGTGTCACCGGCCTGGACGCCACGACATCCACCAGCGGCACCAGCCTGCTGGCCAACGCCGCCAACGACTATATCGGCGGCAACCTGGACAGCCTGGCGGTCACCGGCACCCTCACCAACACCGCCGGCGGCGCCACGGCGCTGTACATCGCCAGCACGGGGACCTTGGGTGCCCTGTCGGTCACCGGCGCCATCGTCGGCGACATCGCCAACTACTCGGCCAACGATCTGTCCATCAGCGGCGGCACGGACGACACGCCCGGCACCCTGACGGGAACCAACGGCGGCATTGGCCAGATCACCAGCACGCTGGCCAATTTGCGCTTCGTCTCCGGCACCCTGCTGCTGAACGACAACATCAACGTCGGCAGCCACAGTGTCATCAACAGCGGGGCCACCCTGCTGGTGAACAGCGCCATCAACATCACCGGCAGCTACAGCCAGACGGCGGGCAACCTGGTGATCGGCGTGTCGTCCACCGGCAGCTACGGCAGCCTGGCGATCAGTGGCTCGGCCAGCCTGACGGGCGGGTCGGTGACGCTGAAGGCCACCAGCGGTTCGCTGGCGGCGGGCAGCTACACCATCGTCGCGGCCAGCGGCGGCCTTGCCACCAGCAACCTGACCCTGACGGCCGCCGGCTACAGCGTCACCAGCAGCACCATCACCGCCAACGGCGCCACCGATCTGGTGCTGACCCTGAACACGGCCAGCACCGGCACCACCGGCAGCGGGACGGGCACGACCACGCCGGCCAAGACCAACTACACCGCCGTGGGCAACGCCGAGGGTGGGGCGGCGACGGGCACGGGTGCGGCACTGGACCTGATCGCGTCCAGCACCAGCACGGCGGCCCAGGCGGTCCAGACGGCGGTTCTGAACCCGCTGTCGAAGCTGACCGGCAAGGCGCAGCAGGTGGCGGTGGCGCAGCTGTCACCCAGCCAGCTGACGCCGCAGCTGGCCACCACGGTCATCACCCCCAGCACCACGGCCATCAGCCAGCACCAGAGCACGGTCGCCAGCCTGATGGGTGGGCCCAATGGGAGTGTAGACGGCAAGGGGGCGGCGGCCGGTTCCGACGGCCGCACCGGCGTCATCTGGGGCGAAATCCTGGGCGGCGGCGTGCTGCGCGGCACCACCACCGACGCGGCGGGCTATCGCGCCAGCAGTTCCGGCCTGGTG
Organism: Azospirillaceae bacterium; assembly: GCA_028283825.1. Taxonomy (NCBI): domain Bacteria; kingdom Pseudomonadati; phylum Pseudomonadota; class Alphaproteobacteria; order Rhodospirillales; family Azospirillaceae; species Azospirillaceae bacterium. The sequence continues at coordinate 650,835 of JAPWJW010000002.1, forward strand.
CTGGGTGCCGACTGGTTCATCAACCCGCAGGTCATGGCCGGCATGGCGTTCAGCTGGGTCAACGGCTCCGCCGTGGGCCAGGGCCCGATGGCCGGCAGCGACACCCGGGTGGGCAGCTACCAGCTGACGGCCTACAGCGTCTGGCGGCCGGACTTCGCCGACCAGCGCCTGTCGGTCGAGGGCCAGGTGGGCTTCGGCTACAACCACTACGACCAGCGCCGCGTCGTGGAGTTCCTGGGCGCCCGCGCCAACGCCAACTACGGTGGGGAGCAGTATTTGGGCAAGGTCACCGTGTCCTACGACCTGCCGGTGGCGCGTGACATCACCCTGAGCCCGCAATGGAGCCTGCAGGCCACCCGCCTGACCAACCATGCGTATGCCGAGCATGATGGCGGTGCGGCCGACATGGACGTGGGGGCCTTGACCACCAACAGCCTGACGCAGGAGCTGGGCGCCAAGGTGAGTGCCACGCTGGACACCGGCATCGGCCGCCTGATGCCGGACCTGAAGGTGGCGTGGGTGCACGATTACCTGAACGGCCCCATCGCCAGCACCGGCGTGCTGGGTGGCGTCAGCTTCGTCAGCACCACCGGCCGGCCCGAAGCCGACGGCCTGGCCCTGGGCCTGGGCGCCACCCTGGCCCACGGCGACGGCGTCAGCCTGCGGCTGGAGTACAATGGCGAGTTCCGGCAGAGCTACCAGAGCCACGCCGGCGTGCTGCGCGCCAGCTGGGATTTCTGATCCGGCTGGACGGCCCAGGCAGACCTGAAGAAAACCCTCGCCGGCAATCAACCGGCGGGGGTTTTTCTTTGCGCCGCCAGCCACTGATCCATGCTGCGGACACCCGTCATTTCTTGAGAGACGAAACCCTGGCGAGCGGCAACCCTGTCCGATGAGGAAGGGTTGCCGCCGTTCGCGTGGGCGCCCCCTTCCATAAAAATCAGAACGGGTGGGGGCTTCGTATATGACGATGCGGTCGATCTCTATTCTGGCTTTGTCCCTTCTCATCGCGCCCTGCGTCGGCGGGAGCGCCCATGCCGCGTGTACGCTGACGGCGGCGGAGCAGGTGCGGGTGCTGGACCCGGTGCGGGTCTGGCCGGGCGCGCCGCCCGCACCCCAGGGTTGGCCGGCGCAAACTGGGCCGGCCGTGACGGAAGGGGCCAGCGCCGACGGCCGCTACGTCTTCAACGTCACCGACCCCAGCTATCGCGCCTATCTGCCGGCGGCCGGCTGTGCCACCGGGGCGGCCGTGGTGATCGCGCCCGGTGGCGGTTTCCGCCTGCTGTCCGTGCAGTATGAGGGGGAGGACGTGGCCCGCTGGCTGGCGTCCTGCGGCGTCGCCGCCTTTGTGCTGCGCTACCGCCTGTACCCCAACCCCGGCCAGATGATGAAGCGGCCGCCCGACCTGATGATCGCGGATGAGATCTTGGGCGCCCCCGGCGTGGCGGACGGCATCCAGGCCCTGGCCGATATCCGCGCTGGTGCCGCCCAGTACGGCATCGACCCGGCCCGCATCGGCGCCATCGGTTTCTCGGCCGGCGCCCATGTCGTTTCCATGATGGCGATCACTGCCCCGGTGGGGGCGCGGCCCGCTTTCGTCGGTTCCATCTACGGCGGGCCCTTCACCCGGGTCATGCCGCCGATGCCGGCGCCGACGGCGGCCGACGCCCTGCCGCCGGTCTTCCTGGCCATGGCGCAGGATGACCGGCTGGCCGGCCTGGCCGTCACCAATTTCGCCGCGGCGCTGACCCAGGCCGGCTACACGCCGGAACTGCACTATTACCTGAAGGGTGGACACGGCTTCGCCATGAAGCCGCTGGGCAGCACCACCGACCATTTCATTGAGGAGTTTCATTGGTGGATGCAGGCCTTGGGGGTGACGCAATGACCGCGCCGAAGACGATTTCGCGCCTGCTTGCCGCGTGGGTCGGTGGTGCCGCGCTGCTGATGGGGCAGGGGCCGGCCGTGGCCGCCGATGCCCCCACACTGGTGGTGGATGGCGGGCGCGTCGCGGTGCCGGCCGCCAACGCCGAAGGCCTGCGCGTCTTCAAGGGCATACCCTATGCCGCCCCGCCGGTGGGCCCCTTGCGCTGGAAGCCGCCGGAGGCCGTGGCGGCCTGGTCCGGCGTGCGGCCGACCGAAAGCTTCGGCGCCGATTGCCCGCAGCCCACTTCCCCCGCCAGTCCGGAAGACCGGCCCAAATCTGAGGATTGCCTGTTCGTCCAACGTCTGGGCGCCGGCCGACCTGGCCAAGTCCAAGCTGCCGGTCTATGTCTGGTTCCATGGCGGCGGCTCACGGGTTGGATCGGGCGCGCAGCCGCTGTTTGACGGCACGGTGCTGGCCAAACAGGGCATCGTCGTCGTCACCGTCAATTACCGGCTGGGCATTTTCGGTTTCATTTCCTCCACCGCCTTGAGTGCCGAAAGCGGCTATGGCGGCTCCGGCAATTACGGCTTCATGGACGACATCGCCGCCCTGACGTGGGTGCAGCGGAACATCGCCAGGTTCGGCGGCGATCCACGCCGCGTGACCATCGGCGGCGAATCCTCCGGCGCCGTCACCGCCAGCGTGCTGATGTCCTCCCCCCTGGCGGCCGGCACCTTTGCCCAAGTCATCGCCGAAAGCGGCACAGCCTTCCGCGTGGCGGCCCCCGGCAGCATGGGCGCCGTCAACCTGAAGGGGGAGGAGGCGCGGGGCGACGCCTTCTTCGCCAAATTGGGCGCCACCGACCTGGCGGGTGCCCGTGCCCTGCCGACCCAGGCCATCCTGGACGCCACGCGCCAGGTCGATCCCATCAATTTCTTCAACCTGCCGGTGGTGGATGGGCACGTCCTGGCCGACGGGCCCTGGCGGACCTTCGCCCGGCATAAGCAGAACGACGTGCCGCTGCTGGTGGGCTGGAACTCGGGCGAAGGCTCCATGCAACTGATGTTCATGGACAAGTTCGGCCCCCTGCCCGACGTGCTGAAGGGCTATTACGGTGTCGCCGCCGACCAGGTGGCGCCCTTGTACCCCGGTGCGCCCGACGATCCCCACCTGCTGATCAAGGCGGCCGGCGACTATGGTTTCGGCTATCCTAACTGGAAATGGGCCATGGCACAGGCGCAGTTCGGCAAGGCCCCCGTGTACGTCTATGAATTCGACCATGCCCCGCCGGTGCCCGAAGGCTATTTCGGGCCCAAGTTCGACAGCCGCCTGGCCGGCGCCTACCACGGCAGCGAACTGGCCTACGTCTTCGGCACGCTGAACACCGAGCCCAAATGGGCGGTGGGCGATGTGGACCGCCGCATCTCCGCCCAGATGTCCACCTATTGGGCCAACTTCATCAAGACCGGCCAACCGGGCGGGCCAGGATTGCCAGCGTGGCCCAGCTACGATCCCGCGCACGGGCCCCAGCGCATGCACATCGCTGCCGAAACCGCCGCTGGCCCCGATCCGGATTTCGCCCTGTTCACCACGCTGAAGGCCGCCCACGACAGGATCGACCCGCCGGAGCCGGGCGCGGCGCTGCCCTGATGGCACAACCAGCGGCATGAGATTGATCTTATGCCGCTGTAGGACGCCCCCCTCGTCCGCCGGAGATTTCTGGGGAGCCTCAGGCGGACTGGAAATCGAGGATCAGCCAAGCGACCGGATAGTCGCGCCCGGCGCGTGAGGGGACCTTTGATCGGTGACGATCAAAGGTCGCGCGTAAGACTGGTGCCGCGCTCCACGATATCGCAGCCCAGCCAGATGCGGGGGGCGGGCTCGTCCGCCGAGGCGAGGCGGGCCAGCAGGGTGGCGACCGCCGTCTGGATCAGCGACCCGATGGGCAGGCGGACGGAGGATAGCCGATTGGCGTCCCACGCCGCTGGGGCCGTGTTGCCGAAGCCGACTACCGACAGATCGCTGGGCACCCGTAGGCCGTATCGCGTCCGCGCCGCGTCCAGCAGGCCGATGGCCGGATTGTCGGCGGCGGCGAAGACGGCGTCGGGCCTCTCCCCTTGCGTGAACAGGGTGTCGCCGGCCCGCTGCCCGGCCTCGTAACTCCACCCCACCTCCAGCCATCGGCAGGGCTCGCTGCCCCCGGCCTCCATCGTCTCGGCGAAGGCTTCCAACTCGCGGGAACGGAAGGATGTCGCCATCAGCACGGCGGGCCGGCGGCGGCCTTCGGCCAGCATCAGCTTGGCCACGGCGCGGCCGGCCTCCGGCGCGTCGATCCATACCAGGCTGGCACCCTCCACCCCGTTCACGGTGATTCAGGATGACCACCGGCACGCCGGCGGCCTGGGCCGCCGCCATGGTCTTCGCCTGCGGCACGGCGGAGAAGATGATGATCCCCGCCGCCTCGCGCGCCAGTGCATCCGTCACCAGCCCGTCGATGCGCCCAAGGTCGGAGGAAATGAGGAACAGGGCGCGGTAGTCCTTGGCCGACAGCTCATCGTTCAGCCGGTCGGCCAGTTCCCCGAAATAGGGGCTCAGCAGGTTGGCCATGATGATGGCGATGGTGGGCCGCCGGGCGGTCTTCGCCTGGGCCGATTTCTGCGTCGGCTGATAGTTCAGGGTCTTGGCGGCGGCCAGCACGCGGGCGCGGGTGTCCGGTGCCACGCTGGCACCGGGCGTGAAGGTGCGTGACACGGCGGAGCGCGAGACCTGCGCCAATTGGGCGACATCGTCGGCGTTGACCCGTCGGTTTGCTGCCTGGTCGGCCATGGCTTGTCCTGCGTGTGGGGTGGTTCCTGTTCCCCCGAGTCTAGCAGATCGACACTGCTGGCGTGCAAGAGATTGCACATATAAATGCACGAAAATGCACATCTGTCCACTCTGTGGACTTTCCGTATTTCCGGAATCTGTCGCTCACTGAGTGGTGTCATTGTTTTCCGCTGCTGCGGATACGGACGCTATATAAGGCATTTCCTGGGGCTAAAAAGCACTTTACCGCACACGTTCCATCCCTGAAATGGTCTGCACATGGATTGCAATGATCAAAATCAATGTGCAGTCTGAATGCACAAACACGGGCGGACAGGCTGGAACGGGGGTTGGGATGTTCATGACAGGGTCCGACGCGGCATCGGCCGCCGGCGGCGACAAGGCCCCGGCTTGGCCACCGGCCGCCACCGCCTATTGGGGCCTGGCGATGCTGGTGGTCACCTACGCCCTGGCCATCCTGGACCGGGTCGGCCTGGGTCTGCTGGTGCAGCCGATCGAGGCCAGCCTGCACATCACCGACGCGCAGATGGGCCTGTTGCAGGGGGCGGCCTTCGCCGTCTTCTACGCCGTGCTGGGCCTGCCCATGGGCCTGGTGGCCGACCGTGCCGACCGCCGGCTGCTGATCGTCGCCGGCCTGGTGCTGTGGAGCCTGGCCACCATGGCCTGCGGCCTGGCCGCCAGCTTCATCGGCCTGTTCGTCGCCCGCATCTTCGTGGGCATCGGCGAGGCGACGCTGACCCCGGCCGGCACCTCCATGATCGGGGATTATTTCCCGCCGCGCATCCGGGCGCGCGCCTTCGGCATCTTCGCCCTGGGCACGGCGGTGGGGGCGGGCACGGCCTTCCTGTTGACCGGCAAGATCCTGCAACTGGCCGACTATCTCCTGGCGCATGGCCCCCAATTCCTGTCGGGCATGCAGCCCTGGCAGGTGGTGTTCCTGCTGTTCGGCGCGCCGGGCCTGGTGCTGGCGCCCATCTTCGCCGCCACGGTGCGGGAACCGGCGCGGCTGGGCGATGCCGGCGCCCTGGGCCGGGTTTCGCTGAAGCCGCTGATGGCCGCCGTGGCCCAGCGCCGGCAGGTCTATGCCGCCATCATCGTGTCGGGCACCGCCAGCTCCATCTGCCTCTATGCCCTCTATGGCTGGTTCCCGTCCTTCCTCATCCGGGTGCACGGCTGGGCGCCGGCCGACGCCGCGCACGCCATCGGCCTCTACGGCGTGCCCTGCGGTGCCGTCAGTTGTGTCGCCTCCGGCTGGCTGGTCAGCCTGGTGGAAACCCGCCGGCGGGGGGACGCGCCCATCGTGGTGGCGCTGGCCTCCTTCCTGGTGATCGCCATCGGCGGTGTGCTGCTGGGCCTGGCGCCCACCGGCACCGTGGCCATGGCGGCCTACATGGTCCTGTCCCTGGCGCTGAACGCGCCGGTGATCGGCTTGCTGACGGTGGCCAGCCGTGTCGCGCCGAACCGCCTGCGCGCCCAGGTCATGGCCCTGATGGGCCTGGTCAACAGCCTGCTGTCCCAGGTGCTGGGGCCGTTCACCGTCGGCCTGCTCAGCGACAATGTCTTCGGCCGGGAAAAGGGCCTGGGCCTCAGCATCATGACGGTCATCCTGATCGTCTCCATCCTGGCGGTCGTCTCCCTGGCCTGGTCGCGGCGGGCCTATGCCGCCGCCATCGCCGAGATCGACGGGTGAGGGGGAGCGTGACCATGGAAACCCGCGATCCCCAGGGCGCGCTCGACGTTGGCCCGTCCATTCCCGTCGACCGGGACCGGGCGGCCGACATCCTGGCGCTGCACGGTGTCGATGGCCTGATCGCGCTCCAACCTTATAACGTCTATTACTTGACCAACACCGTGCCGGTGCTGACGGCCTTCAACGCCGAATTCCCCGCCTTCGGCGTGTTCGGCGGGACCCTGCGCCAGACCTTCTATGTCGGTAGCGCCGGCAGCTTGTGGGACATGGCGCGGGACGGCCGGGAAATTCCCGACCGCATCGCCTTCACCGGCGTCGCCAATGCCGACGACTATATCGGCGCCGGCGCCAACCCCTTGGATGTGCGGCCGAAACCGTTCACCGGCGGCTTCGCCGTGTCCCCCACCGCCCCGCTGTCGCCGACCGAGCGCCTCTGGCGCGACCTGCAGGATACCTACAATAGTAGTGCGGAGCCCAGCCGCGAATGGGCCCTGGTCCGCGCCATCCGCGAGGCGGGGCTGGAGGGCCGGCGCATCGCCGTGGATGACATGCGCATCCCCTACCTGCTGGGCCGCATCGGGTACGAAGGCGTGACCTGGGTGCCGGGTGAGGACATCTTCCGCCACATCCGCCTGATCAAGAGCGACTATGAGATCGACCTGCTGCGCCAGGCGCAACGGGCCACCCAGCATGCGGTGACGGCGGCGGCGCGGCAACTTGAGCCCGGCATGACCTATGACCAATTCCGCCTGGCCTTCGACATCGCCTGCGCCACACAGGGCGCATCCTCCGCCTTCCTGCTGTTCGGCGTGGCGCAAGGCCAGCTGCCAGACGGGGTGGTGACCAGGGGCCGACCTTACATGGTCGACAGTTCGGCGCGCGTGCGCCAGTACATGGGCGATTTCGCCCGCACCATCTGTGTCGGCGAACCCTCGGTCGAGGCCATGCGCCGCCACCGCGCCCAGCAGATCGGCCGGGCCGAGGCCCTCGACAAGATCAGGCCCGGCGTGGCGTGGAGCACGGTGGAACAGACCGCCCGCACCGCCATGATCAAGGCCGGCATGCCCGAGCATGTGATCGCCGCCTGCTACATGCACAGCGTCGGCTTGCAGCATGAGGACCAGCCCTGGCGCCTCGACAGCCCGTTCCCCATGCGCCAGTCCTTCGTGTGCGAGCCGGGCATGGTGATGACCCTGGACCTACCCTACCTGGAACTGGGCGTCGGCGCCGGCCACAACGAGGACATGATCCGCGTCACCGCCACCGGTTACGAGCTGCTGAACGACCCCATCGATCCGATGATCATCGTCTGAGGCCGCGACATGGTTGACCCGCAACAGCGCCCCTTTCCCGATGCCGCGACGGCCGCCGCCCGCATCCCCCTGCCGCTGAACCGCCAGCGGGCCCATGCCGTGCTGGAGAAGCACGGGCTGGACGGCATCGTCGCCCTGCGGCCGCACAACGTCTATTACCTCAGCAACAGCTGGCCGGTGGCGGTGGATTTCGGCAGCGAATTCCCCGCCATGGCAACCTTCGCCGCCGACCCGTCGCAGCCGGGTTTCTTCATCTGCACCCCCGGTGCGGCGCTGGAGGTGATGAACGGCGACCGCGAGGTCTTGCCCGTCATCACCTATACGGGGGCGGAGAACTGGCGCGACTATGTCGGTGCCGGGCCGGAACGCATGCGGGTGGAACCGCAGGCCTTCGGTGCCGCCACGCCCTTCGGTTTCGCCGTTCGTTCCGGTATCGAATTGACGGCGCGCGAGGCGGCGTGGGACCGGGCGCAGGTGCGCCACAACCCCACCAGCGCGCCCTCGCCGGAATGGGCGCTGGTGCGGGCGCTGAAAGAGTCCGGCCTGATCAACGGGCGCATCGCCGTCGACGACATGCGTGTGGCCCGCCTGCTGGCCGGCATCGGGGTGGACACGGTGACCGTCCTGCCGGGCGACAACATCTTCCGCGACATCCGCCTGATCAAGCAGCCGCATGAGATCACCCTGATGCGCCAGGCGCAGAAGGCCAGCCGGGCGGCGGCGATGGCGGCGGCGCGCGGCCTGGTGCCGGGCATGACCTATGCCGAGGCGCGCGCCCTTTTCGTGGGCGAGGCGGCCCGCCATGGGGCGGAGCTGTCCTTTCTGCTGCTGGGCATGTCGCAGGCCATGCTGCCCGATGGCGTGGTGCGGTCGGGCCGCAGCTACATGATCGATTGCGGCGCCAGCTTCAGCCACTACATGGGCGACTTCGCCCGCACCATCGCCATCGGTGAGCCCAGCGCCGAGCTGGCCCGCCGCATGGCGGCACAGCAGGCGGCCCGCGCCGCGGCGCTGGAGATCATCCGGCCCGGCGTGCGCTTCTCGGCGGTGGAGGCGCTGGCGCGCGCGGTGATGGTCAAGGCCGGCATGCCATCCCATGTCATCGCCGCCTGCTCCCTCCACTCCGTCGGCCTGCAGCACGACGACCAGCCCCACCGCACCGATGTCTTCTACCGCGTGCCGGTGGATCTGACCTTGGAGGCGGGGATGTGCGTCACCCTGGACCTGCCCTTCCTGGAGATCGGCTGGGGGGCGGGGCACAACGAGGACCTGCTGCTGCTGACCGCCAATGGCCATGAATTGCTGAACGATCCGGGCGATCCGCTGGTGATTGTCTGAGGTTTTTCGGCGCTTTTTCATCTGTTTTATTAATCAGGATTTCCGTTATGACGTCATCGCCCATCCTGATCGTCGGCGCCGGCATCGCCGGCCTGACCGCCGCCCTGGCACTGCAACGCCAGGGCCGCCGGGTCATCGTGTTCGAACGCGCCGCGACCATCGGCGACGTGGGGGCCGGCATCACCCTGGGCGCCACCGCCAGCCGCAGCCTCTACGCCCTGGGGCTGGAGGGGGCCCTGAAGGCGGTGGCCGACGCGCCGCAGGCTAGCGCCGCTTTCGACTACCGCACGGGCGAGGTGCTGGGCGGCGCCTTCGCCAAGCGCAACTGGACGGCGGCCGACCTGGTCGACGTCAACATGCTGCACCGCGCCGACCTGTTCGACGTGCTGAAGGCCGCCGTCGATGCCAACGACCCCGGCGCCGTCCAGCTGGGCGCCCCGGCGGTGGGGTTCGAACAGGATGCGGGCGGGGCCACCCTGCTGCTGGCCGACGGCCGGCGGGTCACGGGCCAGGTGCTGATCGGCTGCGACGGCCTGCGCTCCACCATCCGCGCCGCCCTGCTGGGGCCGGAGGCGCCGCGCAACACCGGCCGCGTCGCCTACCGCTTCCTGGTGCCCATGGACAAGGCGGCCCCCTACATGGGGCGTGGGACGGCGGGCGTCTATGTCGGGTCCAAGGTGGCCCTGGCGCGTTATGTCATCCGCAAGGGCACGCTGGTCAACTGCGTCGCCTTCGCCCACCGCGCCGACACCACCGAGGAAAGCTGGAACAGCCACGCCACGCGTGAGGAACTGCTGTCGCTGTTCGACGGCTGGCACGCGGATGTGGTCGGCCTAGCCCGCCACGCCCCGCTGGAGAAGACGGCGCGCTGGGCCCTGTTCGACCGTGAGCCCTTGAGCCGATGGGTGTCCGGCCGGGTGGGCCTGCTGGGCGATTCCGCCCATCCGGTGCTGCCCTTCCTGGGCTTCGGCGCCGCCCTGGGCATCGAGGATGCCACGGTGCTGGCCCGCTGTTTCGCCCACACGGACGACCCCGCCCGGGCACTCAGGATGTTCGAGGCGACGCGCCTGCGCCGGGCCAACGCCATCGTGCTGGAATCCCGCCGCCAGGGCGAAATCTTCGACGCCGGCCCCGGCTGCCGGGTCCCGGCCGAGGTGGGTGAACGCGAAAGCCGCACCGTCTACGACCCACTGACCGCACCGCTGGCCGACGCGGCCTGATTTTCCAAACACTTGAAACAACAGGGGAATGACCATGGGCAAGAAAACGACATCCGTCCTGGCGGCGGTGGCCGGCTGTGCCATGCTGGCCGGAACGGCGCGCGCGGCGGACTCGCTGTTCACCTGGAACGACATCTACAATCTGAAGATCTACCACGCCTACGCCGCCAGCGACGGCAAGAGTTATGTCGAGGAGATCAACGTCCCGGCCATGCGGACCAAGACCCTGTCCGGCTCATCACAGACCTATTTCGACCTGAAGCCGGTGGAGATGCGCATCGCCCGCGGCGTCTCCGGCGAGATGATGGACTGGCACGGCGCCGTGGAGTACCGCCACCTGCTGATCCCGCTGCAGGGCAGCCTGCAGTTCGAGATGGACGACGGCCGGTTCCTGGAACTGAAGCCGGGCGAGGCCATCCTGGCGGAGGACTGGACCGGCCATGGCCACCGCTCCGGCTGTGCGGCCTCAAAGAACCCCACCTGCGTCGTCATCGACATCATGGTGGAGCCCAACCCCCACAGCCTGCCGCTGCGCGATCCGCCCAAGCACTGACAGGAAAAAGGCGCCACCTGGTTCGTGACAGGTGGCGCCCGGTACTTGAAGTAATATTAAAACGAGTACTTGACCTTCACACCGAAGGTCCGCAAGTCCGGCAGTGCGGCGATCGCGGCGGCGTTGTAGGCGGAGTGGCTGAAGGTGTTGTTCAGCAGCGAGCCGTCGACCACGCTGGTGTAGTTGTGGTTGTCGAACAGGTTGGTCACGAACACCTCGGCATTGATGGTCTTGGTGTTCAGGCCGACCCGCAGGTTGACGTTGGTCAGGTCCGGGGACTTCAGGATGTTGGCGGCATCGGACCAGACGCCGGACTTGTAGGTGAAGTCGCCGCGGATGTAGGCGCTGGAGCCTTCGATCAGGTCCAGGTCGTGGGTGTATTGCAGGCCGATGGCGGCGGAGTACTTGGACGTCAGCGGGTCTTCCTTGCCCGTGAAGTTGGTGACGCCGGTCAGCTGCGTCACCGACGGGGCGGTCAGCTGCTCAATGTAGCTGTCGTTGATGGCGCCGCTGGCGTTCAGTTCCAGGCCGTGCATCAGCACGGCGGTGACCTCACCCTCCACACCTGTCATCTTCACCCGGCCGGCGTTCAGGGTGGCGGTGACCGACTGGGTCGACCCGGTGGACGGATCGAAGATCAGCAGGGCGGCGTTGTTGATCTGGTTCTTCCACACGGCGCGGTAGGCCGCCGCGGTGTAGCGCAGCCTGTTGTCGAACAGCTTGCCCTTGATGCCGATCTCATAATTGTCGATCTGCTCGGGCTGGACCTCGATCTTGTAGCCGTCGGCCGCCGCCGTCTGCTGCACCAGGGCTGTGCCCGACAGGAAGGCGGTGTTGAACGAGCCGGGGTTCACGCCTTCGGAGTACGAGGCGTAGACCATGGTGTCGGGCGTGATGTCGTACTGGACAATCGCGCGCGGCAGGAAGCTCTGGTACTCGTGGCTGGCGATCTGGGTGCCGCCGGCATAGGTGCCGATGGGCAGGAAGGTGTTGGAGGTGACCGTCAGGCCGGTCGGCGGGGCGTAGGCGTACAGGTGATCGACCTGGTAACGGCCATCGACGCTGACCGTCAGCTGGTCGGTGACCTGATAGCTCAGGCCGTAGAACACGCCCACCGTCTTGTTGCGGGTCATGCCGTTGACGGTCGACAGCACGGTGGTGCCCACGACGCCGTTGCCGCCGCCCAGGCCGTTCTGGGTCTTGGCGTCCAGGTAGCTGGCGCCCAGCGTGCCCTTGAAGGGGCCGTGGTTGTAGGTCGCGCGCAATTCCTGCGACACGTCCTCGTTCTTGCGTTCCACCAGGTAGGGATAGTCGAAGTAGCTGCGCGAGCCGGTGCCGCCGTAGGGGTTGGTCTGGCTGGTGTCGTAGTAATCATCCAGGTCCGCCAGTTCGCTGTAGTACTCGTGGTTGTAGCCGGTCAGCGAGCTGATGGTCAGGTCGGTGTCCGGCACCTCGTAGTCCATGGCCAGGTGCAGATGGTAATATTGGCTGACCAGGCCATAGCCCTGCACCCCGTCGTCCGGGTCGATCAGGCGGCCCTTGGGGTTTGCCAGGAAGGCCTTGATGAAGGCGTCGTTGGCTGTGTTGGCGGAGGGCGAACCGATCAGTTTGGGCGCCGTGCCGCAAATGAAGGCGTTCTTGACCGCGACGCCCAGCGCGCTGACGCCGTTCAGGGTGCAGTTGGATTGACTGGGCACCACCACGTTGCCGTTGGCGCCGGTGATGGTATAGGCGCTGATCAGGCCTTGGGCCGACGGGCCGTCGTCGTCAGCCGTGATCATGCCGTAGAACTTGGCGGTGAAGTGCTCGCTGGGCGTGAACTTCAGCGAGACGCTGCCGGACTTGGTTTCCTGGTCGCCCAGGGTCTGGCCGGGCACGCCGGCGTTATTGTAGGAGCCGTCCTTGGCGAACTCGCGCGCCTCCATCCGGATGCCCAGCTTGTCGGCGACGATGGGGCCGCTGACTTCCGCCTGGAAATCACGGTTGTTGCGGGTGCCCAGCATGCCGCTGACGGAGCCGCTCCAATCGTCGGTCGGGTCCCTGGTGATGACGTTGACGGCGCCGGCGAAGGTCTGGCGGCCGAAATAGGCGCTCTGCGGGCCCTTCAGCACCTCGACCCGTTCCGGGTCGGTGATGTTGCTGATGGCGGTGGCGGAGGAAACGGGCACGCCGTCCAGGAAGACCGAGGCGGTCTGCGAAAGGGCGTTGGGGGGCGTGAAGCCGCGGATGATGATCTGCTGGAAGGACCGGTCGTTGCGGCCGGCGCCGTTGTTGACCACCTTCATGCCCGGCGTGAAGGCCGAGATGTCCTGCACGGAGACGATGCCGCGCGCCGCGATGTCTTCCGCCGTCAGGGCGGAGACCGCCACCGGCGTCTTCAGGATGTCTTCGCTGGCCTTGCGGGCGGTGACCACGATTTCGGTCAGTTCATCGTCGCTGGCGGCCGCGGCTTGCGGCGCCGGCGGCTTTGTTGCGGTCGTGTCCTGGGCGTAGGCCGATGACGTGGCGCCCGCGATCACCAGCGCCAGAAGCGACGTGGCGGTACGGATGCGCGTGTTGAAAGCAACCATTGTGATGCCCCCTGTTCTTTGAACATTCGTTGATGTCGGTACCCGTTGTGGGGTTTTTCCCAATTATTGTTATGACTGCGTAAGTTCTTCGTTTGTTTCTCGTCTCCAGGCGTACTGTTTTCTGCTTCCCATTCTTTTAGTGATATTCCTCGCCGCCGCTGACGTTCATGGCCTCGCCGGTGATGTACTGGGCGCTGGAAGAGGCCAGGAAGGCGCACGCGTTGGCGGTGTCGTCCACACTGCCCGGCCGGCCCAGCGGCACGCGGTCGCGCAGGCGCTGCCAATACGTGTCCATGTCCACCCCCCGGCGGCGGGACAGGGTCTCGCGCTGCCAGTCGCCCAGGTCGGTGGGCACATGGTTGGGACAGACCGCGTTGACGGTGATGGCGTGGCGCCCCAGCTCGATGGCCGCCGACCGGGTGAGGCCGATGAGGCCATGCTTGGAGGCGCTGTAGGCCGACATCAGCCCGACGCCGGACTTGGCGGCCTGCGAGGCGATGGAGATCACACGCCCGCCCTGGCCGCGCTCGACCATGGCGGATGCGGCGTACTTCATGGCCAGGAAGGCGCCGCGCAGGTTCACGCCCATGACCGCGTCCCAATCGGCCACCGGCATCTCGGTGACGGCGCCCACCAGGAAACCGATGCCGGCGTTGTTCACCAGGATGTCCAGCTGACCGAAAGTGCCGGTGGCGTGCTCCACCATGCCCCGCACCTGGGCCTCATCCCGCAGATCGCTGGCGAAGGTGGTGCACTCGGCACCTTCGGCTGTGATGGCGGCACGGACGGCCTCCATCTCATCGGCCATGGGCAGGCCCTTGGCCTGGCTGGCGGTATCCACCACGTCATGGATAACGATGCGGCAGCCTTCGCGGGCCAGGCGTTGGGCGATGGCGGCACCCAGGCCGCGTAGACGCCCGGCGCCGGTGATGAGCGCCACCTTGCCCGTGAGGTCGGGATAGCTGGCGCTCATGGTTCGATCTTGTCGCTGGCGATGAACATCGGGTTGTCGGCGAAGGTGCGGAACTGGGCCGCCACCTGGCGCATGGTGTCGGTGGCCACCTCCCCCTTGAAGCCCTCGGCATCCGCGATGTGGATGACCTCCAGGTACTGGAAGGGCGGGGCGGCATCCGATCCCTTCACGGCGTTCAGGCGATAGAGGTCGAAGCCGCCGGCGGAGGGCAACGCCCGCACGGTGGGGATGTCGGTGGTCCGCGCCCAAGTCTCGTAGGCAGCGGGATCGGCATCGGCCTTCAGGTTGAACAGGACGATCAGGTAGGGCATGGGGCAGTCCTCATTCACACGGCCATGCCGGCGGCATGGCCTTCCAGCGTGGCGTTCAGCAGGAAACGGGGGGCGTAGGCGTCGCCGGCCAGGTGGACGGACACGCCGGCGGCCTGCAAGGGCGCCAGCAGGTCGACGTTGGGCACCCGGGGCGTGGCATGGCACAGCAGGGCCACGTCGGTGACGGTGCGGGGCCGCCCGGTCAGGGCATGCACCAGGGTGACCGCCCCGTCCTCGAAGGCCGAGTTCGGATCGATGGTGTGCTGGGTCAGCACCTCGACGCCCAGGGCCGCCAGGCGGCGCTGGATGCCCTGGCGGTTGACCAGGGGCTCAGCCCCGGCGATGCGCTCACGCGGGCTGACCAGCACCACGGCCTCGAAGCGGGCCGCCAGGTACTCGGTAGCGGCATAGGTGAAGGCGGTGCCATCCTGGTCCCACAGCAGGGCCATGCCCGCTTGCCGGGCGGTCACCCGGGCCAGTTGGGCCATGGCCTCCCGGATGTCGGGGAAGAAGCCCTCGCCCCGGTATTCCACCGGCAGATGGGCCGGCCAGGCCGGGGTGGCGCCGGTGGCCAACACCACGGCATTCGGCCTGAGCGCCAGCACGTCGTCCAAGGTGGCGGCACTGCCCAGCACGAAACGCACGCCGTGCCGGTCGGCCGCCAGCTTCTGGTAATCATAGACGCTGCTGATGCCCTCGCCCCCGGGCAAGGGCGCATGCAGCCGGGCCTTGCCGCCGACCTCATCGCTTGAGCCCAGCACGGTGACGGCATGGCCCCGGGCGGCGGCGGTCCAGGCGGCCTCCAGCCCGGCGGGGCCGGCCCCCACCACCACGATGGTGCCGGGATTGTCCGTCCGCGGCGGCGTCCAGTCGGCCTCATCCTCCGCCCCGACGCGGGGGTTGTTGTCGCACTGAAGCACGCCATGGGTGGCGATCAGGTGCCAGCAGGTGTTGCACGACACGCAGTAGCGGATGCTGGCCTCCTGGCCCGACTTGGCCTTGTTGGGCCAGGCGGGGTCGGTCACCAGGGGACGGGCCAGCATCACCAAATCGGCCAGGCCGTCGCGCACCAGGCGCTCGCCCTCGTTGGGATCGGTGATCAGGCCCAGGGCGCCGATGGCCGTGCCGGGGGCGGATTTGCCCAGGGTGGCGATCCTGTCGGCATAGGGCACCCGGCGCCCGTGGTTGTCCGGCAAATGCCAGTCCAGGGTATCGGCGTGGGACCCCCAGCAGTAGGTCAGGTAATCCACCACGCCGGTGGCGTGCACCAGGGCGGTGATGGCGGCCGCCTGGACCAGATCCACCCCGCCGGGCACGCCATCCTCCCCCGGCAGCTTGACCCCGATGAGGAAGTCCGGCCCACAGCGGCGGCGCAGTTCCCGGATCAGGTCGGTCAGCAGCCGGGCCCGGCCGGCGAGATCACCGCCATAGCGGTCGTCGCGGTGGTTGGATGCCTGGGACAGGAACTGGTGGAACAGATGCCCATGGCCGGCCGACAGCTCCACCCCGGCGAAGCCGGCCCGGGCCAGGTTGACGGCGGATGTCGCGAACTCCTCGATCAGACCCTCGACCTCGGCCGTGGTCAGCGCATGGGCCACCGTGCCGGACAGATCGTCGGGCAGGGCCGAGGCGCTGATCAGGCGGCCGACGCGGCCCTCCTCATGGCGCCCCCGGCCGGGGTCCTGCACCTGGCCGATCAGGCCGCAGCCCTCATGCTCGACGGCCGCCGCCCAGCGGGCGAGCGCATCGGTGTTGAGGCCAGTCAGCACATCGACCTTGGTGCCGTTCAGCTGGCGGGACAGCACCGCCAGCGGCTCGGTCACCGTCAACGCGGCCCCGCCGCGCGCCCGGTTGACGTGATAGGCGATCAGCCTGTCGGTCACCCGGCCCCGATCCTGGAACCGGGTGGAGGTGGAGGCGTGCACCACCCGGTTGCGCAAGGTGCGCCGGCCCAGGGTCAGGGGGGAGAACAGGTGCGGATAACGGGTCTCCGCACCCGCTGAGGGATCGTCCAACGGCATTAAGGGTCAGCCCGCCTTGCGGCCGCCGAAGAGGTACCAGCCGCCCCGGCCATGCGGCGGGCTCTCGACGGTGCCGTCCAGGAAGGCCGGGTACTGGTCCAGGTCGAAGCTGGTGACGTCGGGGATGGTGACCTCGAAGGTGTCGGCCCGGGGGAAACCCGCCTCGACCGCCAGTTCGGTGGGGTCCTGGGACCGGTATGAGGCGTAATAGGGCTCGGCGTTGTTCTCGGTGTCCCAGTCGTAGGCGAAGTTCATGAAGGCGTCGCAGGCCTTGTGCGGCGGCAGTTCCATGAAGGCCAGGATGCCGCCCGGCGCCAGCAGGCGATGAACCTCCTTCAGGATCTGCCGGGTCACCGGCACCGGCACCTCATGCAGGAAAAAGCTGGAGACGATCAGGTCGAAATGGCCGTCGGGGAAATCGGTGGCGGCCGCGTCCTGCTGGCTGAAATGGATGGCCACGTCCTCGAACTCGGCCTTGGCGTGGCCGTAGCGCAGGCCGGGTGCCGCCACGTCGATGCCGTGGGCCTCGATGCCGGGGAAGGCCTTGGGGTAGGCGGTCAGGTTGGCGCCCGATTGCGTCGCCATGTCCAGGACGCGGGCAGGGCGGAAGTCCGGCCGGGTGGCCTTGAGCCAATAGGCGATGGACTGGCCGACGCCGGCGAAGTTGCGGGTTTTGGTGATGCGGCCGGCGCCGGCGGTGGGCGACAGGCCCCGGCCCAGCAGCACGCCCTGGGCCACGTCGTCGGCCCCGAACTCGCTATGGTAGCCGCCCGGCGCCAGATGGACGTCGCCCTCGCTGACGTAATGGGGGATCTCAAGGTCGGGGTTGAGGCGCAGGGAGCCGCCGGCGGCGTTGCTCTGGGCGGCGGAGCGGGCGACCTCGATCATCTGCGGCAGGGCCCGCTCCACGGCGGCCTGGCGGGCCAGGGGTCCCATCTCCTGGGCGTTGTAGCGGATGCTGCTGTAGAAGCGGTAGAAATGGTCGGTCTTCATCGCCTCGGCGATCTCCGCCCCGGTCTGCGGCGCCCGGCCGTGTTCCGCCACATAGCCCGGTAGCACGTTCTGCTCAAAGGCGGTGCGGCAGTCGAAGCGCAGCCTCAGCATGGCGTGGGTATGGATGGCGCCCACCGCCCGCTGGCGCGAATACTCCTCCGCCGTCGGCGTCAGCAGGCTGTCGATGTCCGGCACCGTGTTCACCATCACCTGTCTCCTTGTTCACCGTTGGGGCTGAGATGGATGCGCAGGATCCGCTCGACGAAGGCGGCGCGCTCGGCGGTGCGTTCGGCCTCGACCTCCGGCGCCACCGGCAGGTCGCGCAGGTCGGCGCGGCTGACTGTGCCCTTGGTCTCCAGCAGGCGTTCCAGGGTGTCCTGGCGGTCGCGCAGGACCATGACCTCGGTCATCAGTTCCAGGAAGAAGGTCATGACCTGGTCGACGGCCGGGTCGTCGAAGAAGGTGGAACGCCGGCCCTTGGTCACGCGGGGAAGGATGCGCTCGCTCATGACGATAGCCTTTGCGGATTGATCAGAACGGCTTGGTGACGCCCAGGAAGGCCATGACCAGGACCAGGCCCCAGATGGCGAAGACGGTGATGCGCAGTGGGTTCCACAGCGGCGCCGGCACGAAGGGGGCGCCGGGCTTGGGCGGGATAGGCGGTTTCATCAGGAGAAGGATGCGGACCAGGACGCCCAGCAGCAGCAACACGCCGAACAGGGTGATCTTGGTGGCCAGCCAGCGGCTGTTGATGGGCGAACCCGTCACCAGGCAGGTGATGCCCAGCCCCATGAAGGCCAGGGTGGCGATGACGCGCACCCCCAGATCGACTTTGAAGAACAGCTTGGCCCGGGGGGTGCCTTGGCGCAGATAGATCATCCACACCAGCCACAGCCAGGCGAAGGCCAGGACCCAGATGACGGCCAGCGCGGCACCGCCCAAGGGCAGTCCCCAGTTGCTGGCGAGCGTCAGGCCCACCGGCACCATCAGCACCATGGCGGTGCGCGGCCCCATGTCGATGCGGCCACTGGCCTTGCGCAAGCGTTCCCGGGCGTTGCCGGTCAGGTCGGCCTTGTTGGCCCCCATGCCGGTGATGAACACGCCCAAATCCGTGCCCAGCCAATAGGCGAACAGCACGACATGCAGAAACGCCACTGCGCGAAACGGATCGATGTACACGCCCAAGAAAAGCCCCCTGTCGTTTTCAAGACCGGCGGCATCTGGACACGCACGGTCACGCGGCCGCCTTTGGCGCGGCCGTTACGTCATTTCAAATTCGGGAACCGCGTGCGCTTGCAGCACGCCCTTGCGGGACTGCCCGCCTACCTGTTGATGTGAGTATGGGGAAGGGCGGTGCCGTGCAGGAAATGCAAATTGGTTGCGCGGGCATACAAATTGTTTATGGCCCGAATTGGATGAGGTTGGCCCCTCAGGCGCCGGGCGCCAGCATCCGCTGGCTTGGGCTTCCTCGCATTTCGGTCCGCTAACGCTCCCCAAAATGCTCCGGCGGCCGCGGTCGCGGCCTACAGCGGCACGAGTCAAGCCCTCGCGCCGCTGATGTCAGGCGGGACCGCCGCCACCAGCCGGGGGGAAGGCGTCGCGCAGCAAGCTCACCAGCCGTTGCGCCAGCGGCCGCAGCGGCGCGTCGGACCGGTGCAACAGTCCCGCCTGCCGGATGACGGGCATGTCGGGTGCCGCGAGGACCATGGCGGCCGATCCCGCCATCATGTCGGTGGGCAGCAGGGCCAGGAAACCCTCATGCACGACCAGCGACCGCATCAGCGCCAGGCTGTCCACGCGCACGACCGTTGCCGGCATGGCCTGCCGGCCGGCGGCGAAATAGCGGACCATGAAGTCGTCGGCATGCGGCCGGTCCAGCAGGGCCCAGCGCTGCCGCGTCAGGTCGGCCATGGTGACCGATGGCGCCCCCGCCAGCGCATGGTCCGTCCCGGCGTACACGGCGAAGGGCACCGGCGCCAGCGCCTGGAACGCCAGGCCCGTTTGCATGCGGCTGGCCGGCGCCACCGCCAGGGCCAAATCCACCTGGCCGTCCAGCAGCAGGGGCACCGCCTCCTCGATGAAGACCTGGCGCACGGTGACCGACACCCGGTCGTGATCGGCCAGCAGGCGGGCGATGGCGCGGTGGATGTGGTGGTCGATGAACATCTCCCCCACCGCCAGGGTCAGTTCGCCGCCCAGCCCCTCGGCCGCCAGCCGCACCTCATGCCGGGCGCGCTCCGCCTCGTTGATCATGAACTTGGCGTGCTGGTACATCGCTTGGCCGGCGCGGGTGCTGCGCACGCCGCTGGTGCCGCGGTCCAGCAGCTGCGCGCCCACGAAATCCTCCAGCGCGCGGATGCTGCGGGTCAGCGCCGGTTGCGTCAGGTGCACCTGCTGCGCGGCGCGGGAGAACGATCCCTGTTCGACGACGGCGATGAAGTGCCGCAACTGGCGCAAATCCATGGGCGGCCATTCCCCCTGCCAATAAATGCCCCACCAATAAATCCAAGGTATAGGGGCAAAACAAAAAAGCAATTGCCGCCTATTCGCCCGGTGGATACCGTCGTTCCCGAAATCATTCACCCATTCAAAGCACTGCCGGCGGCATGAGAAATGCCGCCGTAGGACGCGACTGCGTCCGCCGCAGATTTCTGGGGAGCCGAAGGCGGACTGGAAATCGAGGAAGCCCAAGCCGGCGGATGCCGGCGCCCGGCGCTTGAGGGAACATTCAAAAAGGGAAAAAACCATGCCGGTGGAAATAAACGGGCTGCTGAACCACAATCTGGGGACGGAGATCGAACCCGTTCCCTTTCATCACTACGATGTCCAGGGGATCGCGGCCCAGGCGCGGCTGCACGACGCCCATGGCTACGACCGCGTGCTGATCGCCAATGCCGCCGTCATGCCCGACAATATTTCCACCGCCGGCTATGTCGCGGCGGTGACGGAGCGGCTGGGCGTCATGCTGGCCCACCGCCCCGGTTTCATCGCCCCCACCATGGCGGCCCGCCTGCTGGCCACCCTGGATCTGCTGCTGAAGGGCCGGCTGGGGGTGCACATCATCACCGCCGCCAGCGACGTCGAGACCCAGGCGGACGGCGACTACCTGACCAAGGTGCAGCGCTACGAGCGGTCGCGCGAATACATCGGCATCCTGCGGCAAATCTGGGCGGCGACGGCGCCCGTGGACCACCAGGGGGACTGGTACCGCTTCAATGGCGGCTTCGCGGCGGTGAAGGCCACGCGGCCCAGCATCCCCGTCTATTTCGGCGGCCTGTCGCCAGAGGCGATTTCCGTGGGGGCCGAGTGCGCCGACACCTTCGCCACCCTCAGCGACACCGTGGCCGGCATGGCCGAGGTGGTGGCCAAGGTGCGGGCGGCCGCCGCCCCCGCCGGCCGCGACCCCCGTTTCCTCATGTCCATCCGCGTCGTGCTGGGTAAGACGGAGGGCGCCGCCTGGGATGAGGCCGCGCGCATCGAACGGCGCATCCGTGAGCTGACGCCGCCCCGGCCCGCCAACGCCGAAAAGCCGGCGGCCGCCGGCTTCCAGCGCACCGCCGATCTGGCCCAGCAGGGCGACCGGCTGGAGAAATGCTTCTGGAACGGCATCAACAAGCTGCGCGGCGGGCAGAGCAACAGCGGCACGCTGGTGGGCACGCCGGACCAGCTGGTCGATGCCCTGATGGACTATTACGCCGCCGGCGTCAGCGGCTTCATCGTGCGCGGCTATCACGGCCTGGCCGATGTGGAGTGGGTGGGGCGTGAGATCATCCCGGCCCTGCGGGCGGCGGCGGACGCCCATGACCCGGCGGGCGACGGCGCGAGGCAGTAACTCGTGCCGTTGCAGGCCGGCGACCGCCGGCCCCGCAGCGAGCACCGAAGGGCGGAGCGAGGATAGCCCAAGCCGGCGGATGCCGGCGCCCGGCGCTTGAGGGCGCACGCAACCTCTTCCATAGATTCTACGTATGCCTTCGGCGGCAAATCTCATTTTTCCGCACATTTCGCCCGCGCCATCATGGACCCGCAATCAGAAGGGGCGCCACGCCTTGAGCCTGCCCAGGGGGTGCGGGCCTCGGGGGCCGGGAACCGGCCACGGGGGTGGGTCCATGCATTCAGGGAATATCGATGATCGAGATCGTGGGGCTGCTCGCCGGGACGCGACGGTCTGAGGAAAGCCGGGGGCCGGCGACGCCGTTCGACGCCCCCTTCATCGCCGACTATGCCCGCGCCTATGAGGCGGCGGGGTTCGACCGGGTGCTGGTCGGGCAGAACGCGCGTTCGGTGGACAGCCTGGTGGTGGCCGGCTGGGCGGCGGCGGCGACCACCCGGCTGAAGCTGATGATCGCGCACCGCCCGGGCTTCATCGCCCCCACCATGGCGGCACGCGCGCTCGCCACCCTGGACCAGTTGAGCGGCGGCCGGGCGGGCGTGCACATCATCACCGCCTTCAGCGATGCCGAAACCCGCAATGACGGCGACTACCTGACCAAGGAACAGCGCTATCACCGCAGCCGCGAATATGTCGGCATCCTGCGGGCCATGTGGGCGGCCGAGGCGCCCATCGACCATGCCGGCGACTATTACCGCTTCGACGGCGCCTTTTCCGAGGTGCGGCCGGTGCAGCCGTCCATCCCCGTCTTCTGGGGCGGGGCGTCGGAACTGGGCATCCGCTATGGTGCCGAACTGGCCGATGTCTACGCCCTGGGGCCGGGCAGCGTCGCCCAGATCGGGGGGCAGGTGGATGTGGTCAAGGCGTCGGCGCGGGTCCTGGGCCGCAATCCCCGCTTCTCCATGTCCATGCGCCTGGTGATCGCCGACACCGATGCCGCCGCCTGGGAGCGGGCGCAGCGCCTGCTGGCCACGGTGGAGGAGAACCAGGCCGCACGCGGCCTGCTGGGCCGCGACTTGGGCAAGGCCGCCGACGATGTGAAGCTGAAGGCGGCGGAGGCGGACAGTGCCGCCGACGACCCCTGCCTGTGGACGGGCCTGACCCGGGCGACGCAAGGGCGCACCCAGGTCATGTGCCTGGTGGGATCGCCGGACACGCTGGTGGGGGCGCTGGGCCGCTATTACCGCGCCGGCATCGACAATTTCCTCATCACCGGTTTCGACAATCTGGGTGACACGGCGCGCATCGGGGCGGAGATCGCGCCCGCCTTGCGCCGGCTGGCCGCCGCCGAGCCGCGTGTGGCATGACGGCGCCCTATGTCATAGCGATGTGCCGGTTCGCGCCGGTGCGGGCCTTCGCCGCCGACGGGACCTTCCTGCCCGAGGCTTTGGCGGACAACGTGGCGCGCCACTGCGCCCTGGTGGAACGGGCGGCGGGCGACCACGGGGCGCGGCTGGTGGCCTTCCCGGAATTCGCCCTCACCGGCCACGCCATGCTGTCCAACGACCAGTGGGTGGCGGGCAGCCTGACTTTCCCGGGGCCGGAGGTGGAGCGCATCGCCCAGGCGGCGCGGCGGGCCGGCGCCTATGTCGTCATCCAGGCGGCCGAACGGCACGCGGCCTTCCCCGGCCGCTATTTCCTGTCGGCCGCCATCCTGACGCCGGACGGGGGCGTGGGGCTGGTCCATCGCAAGAACTACGCCTTCTCGCTGCGCACCAGTCCCATCGACGTGCATGACGCCTTCGTGGCGGCGTTCGGTCCGGATGCCTTTCTGCCGGTGCTGGACACGCCGCTGGGCGGCCTGGGCCTCACCATCGGGGCGGAACCGCATTGGCCGGAGGCCATCCGTTCGCTGGCGATGAAGGGGGCGGAACTGGTCATCAACCCCATCGCGGCCTCTCCCCAGATCGACTATCTGGGCCGGCCGGGGGCGGCGGTGGTGCGCCAGGCGCGGGCGTTCGAGAACATGGTCTATTTCGCCATGACCAACGTTGACGGCGGCGAGGGCGCGCCATTGCCGCAAATCTACGACTACAAGGGGGCGGTGGTCGGCGAAGGGGCCGGGGACTTCACCCTGGCGACGGTGGACATGGCGGGCTTGCGCGCCTGGCGGGCCACGCCGGCCGCCAACTTCCTGGCGCAGATCCAGCCCATCCACGACACCGCGCTTGAGGCGGCACCCTGGCCCCGCAACATCCTGCCCGACGCCCCGGCCGCCGACGCCGCGCGCATCATCGGCGTCGAGGCGGCGGTGTGGCGGGGCATGAGGGCTTTCCGCTAAACCCGCATGGCGCCCGACAAGCGGTTGACAGTGAAGCGCAGGGCGGTCGTCACATAGGCGCGCGACCGGGTGATGATGCACAGGCGGGAACTCAGGGGCTCGATCTCGCTGTCGATCTCCACCAGGTCGCCGCGCTGCAGGTCCTGGGCCACGTCGGAGCGCGCCACCAGGGTCAGGTAGTCGCCCTTCAGCGCGATCAGCCGCAGCATGCCGGGCAGGGCGCAGCGGATGCGGATGGGGTTGATCGACCGCTCCACCCCCAGCATCTTGCAATAGAAGGCGTCGGCGCCCGGCGTGTCGTAGACCGCCCAGGCGGCGGCGGCCAGGTCGCCCCGCGTCAGCCCCCGGCGGCTGGCCAGCGGGTGGGACGCCCGCGCCACCAGCACCATGGGCACGGCCGCGATCTCCGTCACCACCAGGCCGGCCTCGTCCAGGCCCTCGCGCCAGATGTCCATCAGGGCGTCGATCTCGCCGCGCCGCAGCTTGCCCAGCAGCACCGCCAGCTCGCCATAATCCAGCGACATGAACAGGTCGTTGCGCTCGCTGCACACCTCGCTGAGCGCGGCGGCGATGGGTTCCTGCACGGCGCTGGGGCCCAGGCCCAGGCGGACGTGGCCCAGCCGGCCCTCGCGCATGGCCGACAGGTCGGCGGTGGCGTGGGCCGTGCCGTTCAGGATGATGCGGGCGTGCTCGGCGAAGGCCTCGCCATAGCGGGTCAGCGCCACGCCGGCGCGCCCCCGGTCCAGCAGCGTGACCTTCAGCGATTCCTCCAGCTTCTGGATGCTGCGGGTCAGGGTCGGCTGGGTCACGTTCTGCTCGACGGACGCCTGGGTGATGGAGCCGTGCTCCACCGCCGCCAGGAAGTGCCGGATCTGTCTCAACTGCATGACGCCACCCGCTCCCGATTTGCCCGTCGGATGATCGGGCGGCCTTAGGGGGATCCAAAGCAAATTATCGGGAAAATCATGTCCGCGTGTCGGTCAAACGCGGCCATTCCCTGCCTGAACCATGTTGCCATAGACGGATTGCATGGGTGGGCACGTTTAATCAATTAGTGCCCGAGGGGGCTGGCCGGCATCATTTCCGGCAGACAAGGGCATAAAAAACAGGGCATGGGCAGATGGGACGTTACGGCTTTTTGCGCGTCGTCGCGTGGGGCCTGGGCGGGCTGGTCCTGCTGGCGGCGGCGGTGCTGGGCAGCATGCGGCTGGGCTGGTGGAACCCCAGTTATGAGACGGTGCGCGCCCACCAGGCGACGCCGCCGTCCCGCTTCGACCAGGTGGGCGACACGTTGGTGCACATGCGGGATGAGGGGCGGGGCCCCGTCGTCCTGATGCTGCACAGCTCCATGACAAATTTGCGCCTGTGGGACGACTGGGCCGACCAGCTGACGGCCGGCGGCTACCGCGTCATCCGTTTCGACTGGCCGCCCTACGGCCTGACGGTGGATCCCGCGCCGTCGCAGGGCATGCCCTCGGCCGTGGCGCTGGTGGAACGGTTCGTGGACCAGCTGAAGCTGGACCGCTTCGTCATCGTCGCCAGTTCCAGCGGCGCGACGGTCGCCACCCTCTACACCGCCCGCCATCCGGAAAAGGTGCGGGCGCTGGCGCTGTCCACCCTGCCGCTGAAGGCGCCGCCGCCCACGCCCGTCTCCTGGTTCGTGTCGGCGGTGCTGTGGCTGCACCTGAACGTGGTGCCCAACTACAACCCGCCCATCTTCTACCGCGAATCTCTGGCGCAGCTGTACGGCCGGCCGGAGCGGCTGAAGCCCGAGACGGTGCGCTGGTACTATGAGACCAACAACATCCCCGGTGGCTTCAAGCGCGTCATGCAGTACCTGGAGGCCAACCAGAAGAACTTCTGGAAGACCGGCGCCGGGGATGAGGCGGCGGCCGTCCGGGTGCCCATCCTGCTGCAATGGGGCGACCGCGACATCGTCCTGCCCATAGACCGGGCGGAGGAGGCGCGGCGGATGTTCGCCAACGCCCCCATGCAGGTCATCCATTACCCCGACGTGGGCCACTATCCCATGCTGGAACTGCCGGGGCCGACCGGCGCGGACCTCAAGACCTTCCTCGACACCCTGCCGGCCGACAATGCCGCGCCCGCCAGCCCCTGATGCGGGGCCCGCGCAAGAAGGATACGCATGCCATGGCTAAACCCGCGACCCTCCGGCCGCCGGCGGCGATCCCACCGGAGGATGAGCCAACGCCGGAGACGGTGCCGGCGGGGCAGGGCGGCAAGGGCCACCTGTCCACCGTGGCACTGCTGGCTTACGCCGCCATGGCGCTGGGCCCGTCGATCTTCTCCCTGGCCATCAACGTCATGCTGCCCCAGCTCTACGCCAAGGAGCTGGGCCTGTCGCTGGAGGCCATCGGCGTCTCGCTGCTGACCATCCGCATCTTCGACGCCTTCTCCGACCAGGTGGTGGGTTACCTGTCGGACCGGACGCGCACCCGCCTGGGGGCCCGCAAGCCGTGGATGATCGCCGGCACCCTCCTGACGCTGGTGGCCTGCTATTACTTGTTCATGCCGCCGGCCGGGTGCGGCATCGGCTATTTCGCCTTCTGGCGGCTGGCCTACGACATCGGTTGGACCATGACCACGGTCACCTTCTACGCCTGGGGGGCGGAACTCAGCCCCGACTACCGCGACCGTTCGCGCATCACCGGGTTCAGCGGGGTCAGCACCAATCTGGGCGTGGTCATCAAGAACCTGGCGCCCATCGTCCTGTTCTGGCTGGGGGTGACGCGCAGCTCCGCCTTCTCGCTGGAGATGTTCAGGGTCCTGTTCTGGATCTTCCTGCCCATCATCGCCCTGC